>CAVPAM010000040.1:0-62077 GCA_963701445.1 uncultured Alphaproteobacteria bacterium | reverse complement strand
AACCTGTTGCGGAATGGGCCGAGGGGCTGAGGAGGAGCAGGACATGATAGTTGTCGCGCCTCTCAGCGGCTTTTTCCGGCCTTCAGCCTCAGTTCCGGTGGTGTTTTCCGCCCTTCCTTTCTCGGCGCGGACGGACTGCGAGTGCAGTTTCTTGAAGTTGTGGGCGGAACAGTGCAGGTTCCATTCGCCCTTGGTCTCCGCCTCGCCCCGCATCATGAAGCGGTCAGCGCCCTGGTTTTCCTTCATCTGGCCGAACACCGGCTCCACGGTCTGACCGCGCAGGCGGTACAGCGCCCGGCCACGCTTGGTGAGCAGCTTGCGTTCCATGCGGTCCCGGGAGCTAATCTCCTTGGTATCCGGCCCCTGGGGCGAAGGCGCATCGCGCGTCGCCTTGCGCTGTTTCCAGTCCTTGGTGGTCGCGATCAGGTATTCGCATTCCGCCGTCTCGGTGGCGGCGTTGTCCTCGGACCAGTACCCGGCGTCGAACAGGCCGGTCCCCAGCGCGACCTCTTCGCCCGCCACCGCCTCCATCATGGCCAGGGTCTTGGCGATCATCGGCGACAGCTGATGGACGTCGTTGGCCTCATGCGTCACATCGCTCGCAAGAAGGAACCGCAACGGTGGTCACGACAGCCTGGGCATTGTAGCCCTGGAGGTACCCCTTGCGGTCTTTCATGATCCGGCTCGCCGGGTCGGTCACGTTAGCCTTGGCGTCGTCCGCGACGGTCTCCTCGGCCGGTTTTGGCTTGCGGCCGTGTTTGGCCTTGCCGGTGGCCTTCTCCTCGGCCGCACGGGCGTCGATCTTCTCCTGTTGGCAGGCGGCTTGCGCGTGTGCCTCGGCGCGCAGGCGGTCCAAGCAGGCGCGCAGCCGGGACGGACGGTCGGAAGGATCGCGCATCTCGCGCCGGGTATCTCGTCGCCCGGTTCGTCGCCAAACAGCGCGTCCTCGGCGGCATCGACCGCGTCCGCCTCCGACACCATGGCCGTACTTCTGCTTCCAAGACCGGGCCGTCCGGTTGGCGGACAGCGCCGCGTTCGCCTTGATCTTGCTCCCGTCCAGCGCCACCACGCCAAGGCGGACCAAGCCCGCCGCATGGCAGAGCTTCAGAACCTCCACGAACAGCGCCTCGAACTCCTTGCGATGGCGTTTGCGGAACCGCGCGATCACCGTGTGGTCGGGAACCTCGTGCCCGACGATCATCCGGAACCCCTGCGTCGCGCTCGCACAGGCGCTCGATCTTGCGGCTGGAGCGATGGCCATTGGCATAGGCGTAGATCAGCACGCACACCATCATCGAGGGCGCCGAACGGCGGGGCGCCGGTGCCTCGCTTCGTGTAATGGGCCTCGAAGGCCGTGAGCTCCATCAAGGTCACCACGTCCAAAAGAAGGTGCACCATGTCCGTCTCCGGAACCCAGTCCTTCATGTCCACCGGAAGAAGAAATCGCTGCCGCCGGTCCGGCTCCCGGAAAAAATTCGCCATGTCCCGCCTCCTCGCCGCCGTCCCGGAAAGAAGGAATCAGGTACCGCGGATCACGTCAAGAGAGCACCGCATCACCAGCGAAGTGACAAACCCGCCCTCCGTAGCTTTCGATCGCCTCGGTCAGTGCGCCGAGATGGGCCTTGAGGGATTCGTGAGTGCCTTTCTCATCGTCGCCAGTGAGTCGGCTGTAACCGGCCACGTCCGCGTAGAGAATCGCCGTTAGCTTACGTTCCATATCCCCCCGCCTCCAGGCGGCACGCCACCAGAGAAGAAACGTAACACTTCAACCATACGGTTTAAAGAGCGTAGCGGGCGATCACGTAAGTCGGGGTGGCTGGAATGTCGCTTCGATCACGATCCGCCGTACCCGCTCCTCATGAAACCTTCCGCTATGTTATCCAGAAGCCGCCATCGGGCAAGCGTGCCGTGGGCGCAAGGGGTTGCGTCCAGCATTGTGGTATCCCGCGCCTCATCGGTCGTTGCACGCCGCATCAGGAAACCATGCAAAATTGCGTGGCCGGTCGCGGATGATGCCCGTGAATGGGGCCGGGTACGTTGGTTGGGGGCTTGGCGCTCATGGCGAATACCCTGTGGCGCGCGCCTTGCCGTGCCGGCGCGCGCGACCTTGCGAAACAAGTTCCCGCGGCAGCACCTGGAGAATGTCGCGATTGGCGCGGATGATCGAAACGAGCCGCGCGATCGTCAGCCGTTCGTGGCTACGCGGGGTTTTCGGCGCGCGACCCTTTTTTTCTCCACACGGTCCAATACTGGTCGTCATGGACCCGGTCGTATCGAGCTTCAACGTAATCGCCATAGATCCTCGCCATGGCATCGCGGGTCTGCGGCGTTATGGCGGTCTTCGGGATCATCACCAGCGTCGCGTCGCGGAACAGGGCCTCGGCGGGAGGCCGGATGTCATCCGTGAAGGTGTAGCCGTAATAGTACGTCAACTGATCCCCCGTGGGCGGCTTCAGGCCCAGAAGCAGCGAGAAGGGGTTCGCGAAGTCAAAAACCACGACGGTATCGGACGCGCCGCCATAGGATTTCAGAAAGCGCTCGCCTGCCTCGATCGTCCGGAAGTAGTGCTGCTGAGAAATGACCATTCGAGTGTCGACGTATTTTTCGATCTGATCGAAATTGTCCTCGCCGAAACGCTCTATTGCTTCTTTCATGCGCCCACTATTCTTTCCGATGGGCCAATCTTCCACGTAGAAATGGTCGGCCGCGTCACCGGCGCCCGCTCGGGCGTCGGGTTGTTCCTGCGTGGATTTGATATGGTTGAGCGCGAAAGCGGCGACGCTGTAGGTAAAGGGCTTGGAGATCATGATCAGGAAAACAAAAAACAGCGCGGCTGGCAGTACCCAGTATTTTTCGCCCTTATTTTCCTTCATTTCGCGGATCGACAGCTCGCAAGCCAAAACGATAACGGCGATGACCGCTGGAAGGTTTTCATCCTGACTGCTTGTCATGAATAACAGAATACTGGTGAGGATGATGTACGAAGAGAATATGGCGTATCGCCAAGCCTTTCGGTGAACGCCGCAAATTAAAACAACAGCCAGGACAGAAGCCGAGACGTATTCGGCATTCTTCATCAGCGCCGCGAGAAAGCCGGAAACGCCGCCGCCGAACATCGTTCTTATCGCGATCAGTGCACGGATATCGTTGTAATATCCACGATTTAGTCCGAGCGTGATCTCGACGATCCCGATGAACGCGATCAGGAGCACGATACCAACCAGGGCGCTCCTGCGCCACGATTCGTCCAAAATCGCCATCAGGACAATCGATGCCAGAGCGACAAGTCCATAATTTATCTTCGTATACAACAGGAAGAAAATGATACAGGCCGCTGTGACGGAATCTAATATCCATGCTTTTTTGTAATGAAAAAGTGGCTTCATAAAGAGAATAAATATGATCAGCAGTCCGACCCATCCCAGCCTGTTGTAAATGTATGCAAGGGAAATCTGTGCCGGCGTTGATCCTATAAGGAACGGCGTGGCCACCATAAAGACAACGTAGAGGTAGAACGGCAAGGCGACCCAGTAGTGAAGTCTGCTGGCAAAAACGTAGATGGCAAATGGAGAAAGAACGGCGACATAAAGCGCCAAGGCCGTGGGAATCGCGGTTCCCATGTTATTGGCGAGGGACAGTCCCATCGCCGGGAACGCGAGGTTGAGAAAACCCAGTTCGGTGTGAAAATCGATATGAGGGATGTATCCGAGGGAAAACCGATAAGCACCGTCCAGGATGGTGAACGTGTCGTTCAGCATGATGGAAACATACGCATGGGACGCGGACAGTAGGAGAAGAACGAGCGCCGCCGAAGTCGCGAGAAAAAGGACGGGAAGGATGACGATATTTGTCGCGACCAACGAGCGGTGCATGGACAGGAAAAAACCGCGAACACCCCTGACGGGGCCGTTGGCGGAGGTCCCGGGGGTGCCGGAAGCCGGGCTCGGGAACATTTCAGGCATCGAACCGCTCCTCAAGATCCAAAATGGAACTGTGACTATCTCACGTTGAGCCGAAGTCAAGCGGCAATCATCGGGACTTTGCCTCCAACGGGGTCGGGGTCAGGTCTATCTTCGCAGCAACGGGGTCGGGGTCAGGTCTATCTTCGCAGCAATCCATGTGCTAGACTTCTCGCATGTCCAGACCTCTCAGGATCGAATTTGCGGGCGCGCTCTACCATGTCACCGCGCGTGGCAACCGCCGCGAGGCCATCTACGAGGACGATGCCGACCGCCGACTGTTTCTCGACGTTCTCGGCGATGTCGTCGAACGTTTCAACTGGCTGTGCCACGCCTACTGCCTGATGACCAACCATTACCACCTGATGGTCGAGACGCCGGACGGAAATCTCGCCAAGGGCATGCGCCAGCTCAACGGCGTGTACACCCAAAAGATCAACCGCCGTCACCGCCGCTCCGGCCACGTGTTCCAGGGCCGATACACCGCCGTCCTTGTCGATGCCGACGCGCACCTGCTCGAACTGGCGCGTTACGTGGTGCTCAACCCGGTTCGCGCCGGCATGGTCGACGCGCCAAGGGCGTGGCGATGGAGCAGCTATCGCGCGACGACCGGCGGGGCCAAGGCGCCGTCCTGGCTGGCGGCCGATGCCCTGCTGGCCCGTTTCGCCGATGACCGGGCGGCCGCGGTTCGCCGTTACCGGCGCTTCGTCGCCGAGGGCAGGAACGCGGACTCCATCTGGACGAAGCTCAACCGCCAGGTCTTTCTCGGAGACGACGGGTTCGTCGCCCGCATGCAGGCACTGCGGCGCCACGGTTCGCCAGACATGGCCATTCCCCCCAACACGGCCATTCCCAGGGCGCAGCAACGCCCGCCGGCCCCACCCCTGGACGCGTTCGCGTCGCGCTATCCCGACCGCGACGCCGCCATCGCCGCCGCCCACGCCACCGGCGCCTACAGTTATCAACAGATCGCGGAGGTGTTCGGCCTGCACTTCACCACCGTCGGCCGCATCGTCCGCGCCGCCCGGAAGGCTGCCATGCTACGATGATAGACTTGACCCCTTCACGGGTATCGACACAAACAAGGTCATGACACTGTTTTATGCAATTCTGATCGGCGCGGGCGCGACGGCCTTCCTGGATATCTGGTCTGCGGTCCGCACGCGGTTCTTCAATGCCCCATTCCCCGACTATGGCCTGGTAGGCCGCTGGCTCGCCCATATGAGGCGCGGACGTTTCATCCACGACGCGATCGCAAAATCACCGGCCGTCGCGTACGAGCGCGTCATCGGCTGGGGCGCCCATTACGTTATTGGCATTGCCTTCGCGGGCATCTTACTGACCGCCAGGCCCGCATGGGTGCATCAGCCAACCCTCATCCCGGCGCTGATCGTCGGGATTGGCAGCGTCGCGGCTCCGTTCCTTCTGATGCAGCCCGGCATGGGCGCCGGCATTGCCGCGCGCCGCACATCCGATCCTCGCGCCGCGCGTTTGCGCAGCCTCGTCACACATGCGGTTTTCGGCGTCGGTCTCTATGCGGCCGGTTGGATTGTGAAGCTGCTCGCACTTTAAACGAGGCTGCGAAATCAGCTAACAGCTCGCATTGCCACCAGCCCGGCGAACACGCCAATGAGCGAGCAGTTCACCGATAAGAGTGGAAGTGGATTGCATGCAGGTTCCTCTGCTCATGTTGGCGGATCGGACGGTTCTGGGGACACGGTTCTGGCGACATGTTATTGATCTACTGGGAGCGACGCCGCGCGCGAGCCGTGCCATGGGCGTGGGTCCATGGGTCTACCGGGCGGATGCAAATTAGCTAACACGTCGCCGGGACCCGTGCCCCGGAACCTGCGTTCCGCGTGGTTTACCGTCCCGGCCGGATCGCCTATTCTCGAAAACCGCCGTCCACGCGATGGAAGCACGCGGAAGGTTTGACTCCGGCTGTTGGTTCAGAAGGGGTGTTCCATGCGCAAGCTTGTTTTTGCGATCCTGATCTCGGCCGTGGGACTTGCCGCCGCGAGCGACGCCCTCGCCGGCAATCCCAATTGCCCCCAGCCCACCCTGCCCGGCGGGATAAAGCCCAAGAACTGGTCCTGTCCGACCGGCAATCAACAGTGTTTTCAAAAAGAACCCGGCGCAGGTCCCGACGGGACCGGCGGCGGGCGGCCCGCCCTGGCCGAACTGGCCGGAGCCCTACCAATCGCTATCGGTCGCCCCGCCCGAGGCCTGCCGCCCCTACCTCGCCGACTGGAGAACCTTCGAAAAATGCCTGTTGGAGACCGCGCATTACCCGCATGACATGCCCAGGCTGAAACGGGGAAAGTACGAAGCCTGGGGCCGGTCGAACCGGGGATACAACTGCTATGCCTACGCGGTGTCTCCGTACGACCCGAGCAAAACGTGGTTCGGCGCGCGCGTGGGGGAGCCCGCGAGCGCGTCGTACCGCGACTTCGTCGCCTTTATCGAGGGAATGGGGTGGCGGCGCGCGGACGTCGGCACGGCCGACCGGATCCTCAACAGCACCGCGAACCCGACGGGTGGCGAGGAACGGGTGATCATCTTCAGAAACCCGGCCGGATCGCCGGAACACGCCGCGCTGTGGGACGCGCGCGGCATTCTCGCCAAGATGGGCGAATACGGCGTCTTCCGGTTCGAAAGCCTCGACCAGATGGCCGGGCCGCTCTTCGGCCGGCCCGCGGAAGTGTACACGAACAACCGGAAATGACCGCCGGGCGCCCTCCCGCCGGAGATCGACGCGGGCCGTGACCCATCGTTTCCTCGATGTCCGGTGCCGCGACCATGCCCGGGTCTCCCGTCGCGCGCGCCGTCCGGCGCCTTGAAAGACCGCCGCGAATCGCGTTTCGCGGCGCATATTTCGTGATTTTGCCCCCCGATTCGATGGAAAATGGCGGTACCGAAAGCCGGTCTTTCCGGCATCGCATCGGAATGTTTCGTTTGTATATCAATAGCTTAGGTCATTGCGGAACGGCAACGAGCGTTTGAGAAACTCATTATATTTCAATGGCTTGCGGAGAAATTCTACGGTGCATGGGGTTGTTTTGCAAAAACGCGTTACACCCCCCCCCCCCGCGCCGCCCTTCCATCCGTTGCGCGGAGGCCGGAGACGGGGGGCGGCGCCGGCGGGTCCGGCCGCTCTCCGGTACCGTTCGCGGTGGCGCTTGCGTCGGTGCTTGCCTGAACCGTGCGGGCGTTGCATACCCCGTCCGGGATGTGCTCTCTTGCACGCCATCGTTTTTGACGACAGTCGAGCGCGGAGAACGTGACGATGACCAAAGAGCGGCAGCCGGCCGCCGTCGGGCTGATCATGGGGAGCCAGTCGGACTGGAAGACCATGCATCACGCCGCCGACACCCTCGAAAGCCTCGGGGTTGCCTTCGAGGCGAGGATCGTCTCCGCGCACCGCACGCCGGACCGCATGGTCGCCTACGCCAAGTCCGCCGAGGCCAACGGCCTGAAGGTGATCGTCGCCGGCGCCGGCGGGGCCGCGCACCTGCCCGGCATGGTCGCCGCGCTGACCACGCTGCCGGTGCTCGGCGTGCCGGTGGAATCGGCGGCGCTCAAGGGCCAGGACAGCCTGCTGTCGATCGTGCAGATGCCGGCGGGCGTGCCGGTCGGCACCCTCGCCATCGGCAAGGCCGGCGCCATCAACGCCGCCCTGCTCGCCGCCGCCGTCCTCGCGCTCGGCGATCCCGCCCTCGCCCGGCGGCTCAAGGAGTGGCGCGCGGAGCAGTCCCGGAAGGTGGGCGAGAGCCCCGTCGCGACGTGAGCACCGATCCGGCGCGCGTGCCCCTGCCGCCCGGCGGCGTCGTCGGGATTCTCGGCGGCGGACAACTGGGCCGCATGCTCGCCATGGCCGCCGCCCGGCTCGGCCTCCGCTGCCACGTCTACTGCCCGGACGCCGAGCGCCCCGCCTCCCACGTGGCCGAGGCCACCACCGTCGCCGCCTATGACGACACCGCCGCCCTGGACGCCTTCGCCGCCGCCGTCGACGTGGTCACCTACGAGTTCGAGAACGTGCCGGCGGAAACGGCCGCCTATCTCCACCGGCGCGTCCCCGTCCGGCCGTCGCCCGAGGCGCTCTGCGTCTGCCAGGACCGCCTTCGCGAGAAACGCTTCCTCCGGGACGCGGGGATCGCCACCGCCCGGTTCGCGGCGGTGGACAGCCGGGAGACGCTGATCGAGGCCATCGCCGCCATCGGTCCGCCGGCGGTGCTCAAGACCCGCCGCCTCGGGTACGACGGCAAGGGCCAGGCGTTCCTGCGGGCCGCCGGGGACGCCGAGGCGGCGTGGGCGGCCATCGCCGGCGCGCCCGCCATCCTCGAATCCTTCGTGGCGTTCGACTGCGAGATCTCGGTGATCGTCGCCCGCGGCCTCGACGGCGAGACCGTCGCCTACGATCCGGCGCGGAACATCCACGAGCGCCATATCCTGGCGCGCTCGATCGTGCCCGCCGGCATCCCCGACGAGACCGCCCGCGAGGCCACCCGGCTGGCCGGGGAGATCGTTGCCCGGCTGGACTACCTTGGCGTGATGGGCGTCGAGATGTTCATGACATTGGCCGGAGACGTCCATCTTTCCGTCAACGAACTCGCGCCCCGGGTCCACAATTCCGGCCACTGGACGCTCGACGCCTGCGCCGTCAGCCAGTTCGAGCAGCACATCCGCGCCATCTGCGGCTGGCCGCTCGGCTCGACCGCCCGCCACCACGACGCCGTCATGGACAACCTTCTGGGCGAGGACGCCGCCCGCTGGCGCGACCTCGCCGCCGCCGCCGGCACGTCGCTGCACCTCTACGGCAAGCGCAAGATGGCCAAGGGCCGCAAGATGGGCCACGCCACCCGCCTCTACCCCCTCGGCCACGCCGGCGAGCCGTTCGCCTGGCCGGAATAGCGCGCCGGCCGGCCTCAGCACTCCACCACGTTGACCGCGAGGCCGCCCAGCGACGTTTCCTTGTACTTGTTGCTCATGTCCTGGCCGGTCTGGCGCATGGTCTCGATCACCTTGTCCAGCGAGACGAAGTGCAGGCCGTCGCCGCGCAGCGCCAGGCGGGCGGCGTTGATGGCCTTGACGGCTCCCATGGTGTTGCGCTCGATGCAGGGGATCTGAACCAGCCCGGCGATGGGATCGCAGGTCAGCCCGAGGTTGTGTTCCATGCCGATCTCGGCGGCGTTTTCGATCTGCTCGTTGGTTCCGCCGAGGGCGGCGCAGAGGCCCGCCGCCGCCATGGAACACGCGACGCCCACCTCGCCCTGGCACCCCATCTCGGCCGCCGAGATCGACGCGTTGGTCTTGTACAGCATGCCGATGGCGGCGGCGGTGGCGAGGAACACGAACATGCCGTTCTCGCGCGCGCCCGGCACGAACCGCATGTAGTAGGTGAGCACCGCGGGGATGACCCCCGCCGCGCCGTTGGTCGGCGCCGTGACCACCCGGCCGCCGGCCGCGTTCTCCTCGTTGACGGCGAGCGCGTAGAGATTGACCCAGTCCAGCACGGTGAGCACGTCGCCGAGCGCCTTTTCCGGGCGGGCGAGGAGTTCGTCCCTGAGACGCTTGGCCCGCCGCTTGACCCCGAGCCCGCCGGGTAACACGCCCGCCTCCCGGCACCCCCGCTCGATGCAGCCCTCCATGACGGTCCAGATCCCGCGAAGACCCTCGCGCGTCTCCTCCGGATCGCGCCAGGCCTTTTCGTTTTCGAGAACGATCTCGGCCAGCGGCAGGCCGGTCCGGCCGCCGATGGCGAGCAGTTCCGCCGCCGAGCCGAAGGGATAGGCAACCCGGACATTGCTGCCCCCGGTGTCCGCCCCCTCGCCGATCTCCGTTTCGCCGAGCACGAAACCTCCGCCCACCGAGTAGTAGGTTTCCTCGAGGAGAGCGGTTCCCGACGGATCGTGGGCGGCGAAGCGCAGGCCGTTGGGGTGCTTGTCCAGGAACTGGCCGAAATGAAACGCCACGTCCGCCTCGGGATCGAAGGCGATTTCATGGCGGTCGAACAATTTCATTCGCCCGTCGGCCCGGATCCGCGCCACCCGTTCGTCGGCGGCGTCCGGATCGACCTGGTCCGGGACCTCGCCGGCGAGGCCCAGGATCACCGCCTTGTCCGTCGCGTGTCCCTTGCCGGTGAGCGCCAGGGATCCATAAAGGTGCACCCGCGTCCGCGCGACACGCGGGATCAGGCCACGCGCCTCCAGTTGAAGCACGAAGCGGTGCGCGGCCCACATGGGCCCGACGGTATGCGAACTCGACGGCCCGATCCCGATCTTGAACAGGTCGAACACACTCAAGGGCACCGCCGGTTCTCCCATCCCGCCATGGTCGATCCGGATCGCGCGGCGACCCCGATCCACGCCGTTCCGTGCATGTTTGGATTGACCCCGGTCGAATCAAGAGGGCAAGGAGCGACGCGGCGCCCCGGCCGCTTGATACGCCGGGCGTCCCGTCCTATACAGCGGACCTCATATCGGCGACCATCGGAGATCAGGCGGAACATGACGGACACGACGACCACGGCGGCCCCGGCGGCCCCGGCGACAAAACCCGACGCGAAACCGGAAACGAAGAGCGAGGCCAAGGACGCCCCGGCGACCGGCGAGGGATCTGGCGCGGGCGCGGAATCCGGCGCGGAGGCGGCGCCCTCGAAATCCGACGCGCCGGCCGGCTACAGCCGCGGCGAGAACCAGAAACTGGTGACCGACGCCTATCGCAGCAACTGGGACGCGATATTCGGGCGCAAAAAGTCGCCATCGCCGGAAGACGCGCGATCCCCGGCGCCGGCGGAACATCCATCCGCGGCCCTGCGCATCGACTACATCGAATTCAACGTGGCCGACATCGCCCGGTCCAAGGCGTTCTATGGCGGGGCGTTCGGCTGGACGTTCACCGATTATGGACCGGACTACTGCGGATTCTCCGACGGCCGCATGAGGGGGGGATTCGCCGCCACTGGAACGGCGACGCCCCAACGACAGCCCGCAGGACCGTTGGTCGTTCTCCACGCCGCCGATCTGGAGGACGCCCTCGGCCGCGTGGAGGCCGCGGGTGGAACGATCGTCAAGCCGGTTTTCGCATTCCCGGGCGGCCGCCGCTTCCACTTCGCCGACCCCGACGGTTACGAGCTGGCGGTCTGGTCCGAAGTGTAGAAACCGGAACCGCCGGCCGTTACAGCGGCAGCTTCTTGAGCTTTTCCACCTGCTCCATCAGGGATTTCGCCATCCACGGCTGAGGTGCCTTGGCGACCGCGTCCTGGAGCAAACGCTCGGCGTCGGGGAGTTGCAGGCCCACATAGGCCTCCACCTTGGTGGCGAGCACCCAGAACGCGTCGTCCGGACTCAACGTGCCGCCGTTGAGCCGCCTCTCGCAGTCCTCCAGGATGTCCCGGCGGATCCGCCGCGCCCGCACCGTGTCGGCGACGGCCTCGTCGCCGGTCGACAGCGACGCCTTCACGTTCAGCAGAAACGCCAGATTGATGCCGTTGTAGTAGTCGGTCTTGAAGTAGTAGCCGCGTTCGTAGGCCCGGATGGCCTGGTCGAGGTCGGCCTCCTTGTGGCCTTCCTCCCACAGGCGCTTGTGGATGGCTCCCCAGAGGCCGACGTTTCGGCGTCGCTGGAGGTTTCCGGCGCCAGTTGCCGGAGAATGTCCTCGGCCTTCCTGAGCGCCCCGATCTTGTCCGGGATCTCCGACTTGTAAGTCGCAAGCGCGAGCTGCTGGACGAGGTAGGGGTCGTGCGGCTGCATCTTCTGCAGCGTCTCGAGAAAGGCCGACGCCTTGATCCAATCGCTCGGCGCCTTCACCTCGGATTTCGCCTTGCGGAACAGGTCCATCAGCTCGGCATAGCTCTCCGTGCTCACGGCGGGCGCCTCCGGCTCCGGCGCCCGCGCGGCCGCCATCTTGAGGGTGCCGCCGCCGCTGAGTTTATCCGCCAGCGACGGAAGGAACAGAAACACCGGACTGTCCACCTCCAGGTTTTCCACCAGGTGCTGGATCTTTTCCTTCAGCGCCTTTTTGACCCGCAGCACCTCCCCGTAGCCGATCTCCTGGCCCAGGTGCTCGTAGAGCAGCATGCTCACGTGGCTGAGGTCGAAGGGGAACTTGAAGCCGCTTTCCGCCATGACGATGGTCGTATGAGGACGCAGGGCGTGACGCACGCCCAGCTCGTAGATGGCGTTCGCGTTCGACGTGGAGAGATCGGCGACCACCAGGTCGGCGTCGAGAAGCTGTTCGTACATGGGCTTGTCGATCACCGTCGAGTGGATGATCTTGTCCGCCCGGATGCACTCGAGGCCGCACTCCACGACGGCCGGCTCGATGATGTATTCGAAAGTCTTGTCCAGGTTCAGCAGTCGCTGCGGGTTCGACTGGAAGTCGGTCTTCTCGCCAAACCCCATGACAACGAAGCATGTCTTCTTTTTGTTTTCGTTATCCTGCGGCATCGCTCCCTCCCAACGTCATTCGATGACATTGGAAGGATGACGCGCATCGGGGCCACCGGCAACCCTGTTTGGCGCCGGCGAGGCCGGCGGGGGGTCCAAGGCGGCGACGAGGTTGGCCTTGACGAAAGCGAGGCTATCGGCGAGCTGGCGCTGCTGGTCGACCGTCAGCCCCCGGAGGATCTCGGCGCGGGTCTCGAGGATCACCTCCATGATCTCCCCGATCATCGGCTTCGCCCGGTCGGTGAGATGAACCAGCCATAGCCGGCGATCCGAGGGCTTTGGACGCCGCTCGATCCAGCCGTTGGCTTCCACATGGTCGATCAGCCGGCCGACCGTGGATTTCTCGATCTCCAGTTCGTCCGCGAGTTCCGACTGCGACAGCCCGTCGCGGCTGGCGAGCATGGCAAGGATCGCCCACTGCGCGCGGGTCAGCTTGAACGGCTGCAGCCTGCGATCGATCAGCCTGCGAAGCAGCCGGGCGGTGTCGCTGAGAAGGAAGCCGAATCCCTTATCTTCTTCATGGATAATCATTCCGCCATTCTCCACAGATTAGACGGGCAACGCCAGCGCCGAGCGCGTTCGAGGTGTCAATTGAATCACACTCCGGGCCAATAAGCGAGCATAACATAAGCTTGCTTACTATTGCTTTGCTTGCGTTATTCCGGGTCCGTGTCACAATTTTTTTCCAAATACCTAACAAATACTACTTTTTTATATATCAATATTTGTTAGGAAAATTACAATAACGAACAGACAATACTATAAAAAACTGTTGCACTTTCATAGTCTTGATTCTAGCATGTGGCAACGTTGGTGGCCAAAAACAGCAGCCATGTCTGGGTTATATTATTGATTTCAAAATCGTTGTCGCTTTTTCGTGCGCCACGCTAGTGAATACGGGCACGGGGCCCGTAGCGAAGAGAGGAGAATCCAATGCAAGTTGCCGTAAGTGCCCCAACCAACCATAGCAAGCTGCGCGCTTGGGTCGACGAGGTGGCGGCGTTGTGCAAGCCCAAGAACGTCGTCTGGGCGGACGGTTCGGAGGAAGAATACGACCGGCTGTGCCAACAGATGGTCGACGGCGGAACGTTCATCCGCCTCAATCCGGAGAAACGGCCGAACTCGTACCTGGCGCGTTCGCATCCCTCGGACGTCGGACGGGTCGAGGACCGCACCTTCATCTGTTCGGTCAACCCCGACGACGCCGGCCCCACCAACAACTGGGCACCACCGGCGGAAATGCGGGAAACCTTGAACGGTCTGTTCGACGGCTGCATGCGCGGGCGGACTATGTATGTCATCCCGTTCAGCATGGGCCCGCTGGGCTCGCCCATCGCCAAGATCGGCGTGGAGATCACCGACAGCGCCTATGTCGTGGTCAACATGCGGATCATGACGCGCATGGGAAAAGCCGTTCTCGACGTGCTTGGCGATGATGGCTTCTACATCCCATGCCTGCACTCGATCGGCGCGCCGCTGGAGCCGGGACAGGCCGACGTACCGTGGCCCTGCGAAGGCGACATCAACCGCAAGTACATCGTGCACTTTCCCGAGACCTACGAGATCATCTCCTACGGTTCCGGCTATGGCGGCAACGCGCTCCTCGGCAAGAAGTGCCTCGCGCTGCGCATCGCCTCGGTGATGGCGCGCGACGAAGGCTGGCTCGCCGAGCACATGCTGATCATGGGGATCGAATCGCCGCAAGGCGAAAAGACCTACCTCGGCGCCGCCTTCCCCAGCGCCTGCGGCAAGACCAACTTGGCCATGCTGGTGCCACCGAAGGGTTTCGAGGGCTGGAAGATCCGCACCGTCGGCGACGATATCGCCTGGATCAAGAAGGGCCCCGACGGATCGTTGCGGGCAATCAACCCCGAGGCGGGTTTCTTCGGCGTCGGCCCGGGCACCAACATGGAGTCCAACCCGACCGCCATGTTGTCCATGACCGAGAACTGCATCGTCACCAACGCGGCGCTCACCGACGACGGCGACATCTGGTGGGAAGGCATGAGCGAACCGCCCGCCCATCTGATCGACTGGAAGGGCGACGATTGGACACCGGATTGCGGCCGGCCGGCGGCGCACCCCAACGCGCGCTTTACCGCGCCCGCCTCTCAGTGCCCCAGCATCGATCCGGAGTGGGAAAACCCGGATGGAGTCCCGGTCAGCGCCTTCGTCTTCGGCGGGCGGATGAGCAAGGACATGCCGCTGGTGTATCAGGCGTTTAACTGGACCCACGGCGTCTACCTCGCCGCCACCATGGGCTCGGAAGCCACGGCGGCGGCCATCGGCCAGGCGGCCATGCGCCGCGATCCCATGGCGATGCTGCCGTTCTGCGGCTATAACATGGCGGACTACTTCAGCCACTGGCTGAACGTCGGCCGCAACGTGCCTAATCCGCCGCGCATCTTCCGCGTCAACTGGTTCCGCAAGGACGAGAACGGCAAATTCATGTGGCCGGGCTTCGGCGAGAACATGCGGGTCCTGAAGTGGATCGTCGACCGGGTACATGGACACGGCTACGCCGTCGAGAGCCCCGTTGGCTGGATGCCTCGGCACGAGGATATCAACTGGACCGGCCTCGACTACCCGGCGGATATCTTCTACGAGCTGATGGCGGTGGGCCGCGCGGCGGGCACCTCGGAGGCGCACGCCCACGAAGACCATTTCGACCTGTTCTTCGACCGCTTGCCGAAGGAGTTTATCTTCGAGCGCGAACTTCTGCGGTCACGACTGTGGCGGTCGCCGGAGCGCTGGGAACTGGCGCGCGAAGACGTGGTCCGGCCGGCGGCCTGACGCCGCGGTAGCCGGAAAATCTGGCCGGAGACGTTTCGGCTCCACCGGGGGGCGGCTTGTTTGCCGCCCCCCGGACGATCCGGGTCCGCCGGCCCCGAAAACTCAAAAATCAGTACATTAAGGAGGAGGATTCAAACATGGCGCGCACGAAAATCGCGTTGATCGGTGCCGGTAACATCGGCGGCACGCTCGCACATCTGATCAGCCTGAAATCGCTGGGGAACGTCGTCCTGTTCGACATCGTCGACGGCATCCCGCAAGGCAAGGCACTCGACATTCTGCAATCGACGCCGGTGGAAGGCGTCTCGGTCGCGGCGTCCGGCACCAGCGACTACGCCGATATCGCCGGCTCCGACGTGGTCATCGTGACCGCCGGCGTGCCGCGAAAACCCGGTATGAGCCGCGACGATCTGATCGGCATCAATTCCAAGGTAATGGTCGCCGTGGGCGACGCCGTCCGCGCGCACTGCCCCGACGCCTTCGTCATCGTCGTCACCAACCCGCTCGACGCCATGGTGGGTGTCCTGCAACAGGTCTCCGGCCTGCCGCCGGAGAAGGTGGTCGGCATGGCCGGCGTTCTCAACTCCGCTCGCTTTCGCACCTTTCTCGCGGCCGAGTTCGGCGTGTCGGTAGAGGACGTCACCGCCTTCGTGCTCGGCGGCCACGGCGACACCATGGTGCCGCTCGTCCGTTACTCGACGGTCGCCGGCATCCCGCTGCCGGACCTGATCGACATGGGCTGGACGACCAAGGGCCGGATCGAGGAGATCGTCACGCGCACCCGCAACGGCGGCGGCGAAATTGTCGGCCTTCTGAAGACGGGCTCCGCCTTCTACGCCCCGGCGACGGCGGCGATCGCCATGGCGGAAGCATACCTGAAGGACCAGAAGCGGCTGCTGCCGTGCGCCGCCCAGCTTTCCGGCCAGTACGGGATCCAGGGGCTGTACGTCGGCGTGCCGGTAATCATTGGCGCCGGCGGCGTCGAGCGGATCGTGGAAATCCAGCTCAATGCCGACGAACGCGCCATGTTCGATCACTCGGTGAGCTCGGTGAAGGAACTGTTCGGCGTCGCGAAGGACATGATGGCCGCTTGAGCCATCACCGCTTCCGCGGAAGCGGCTTTCTCTGGTTTCCGTGACCCGCGCATGGTGTTAAGCGCAAAAGTACGGTCCGGCCGCTAATCGATTTTATCGAAATCGCCATGGCGGCCGAGACCGTCGCGGAACCGGGCGGCGCCGGCGATGCCGTCCGTGGAGAGGGCCTCGCGGCCATTGTACCACTCCTGGATCAACGCGTCGCGGACGGGCAGGCCGTGGCTTCGGATCGCCGACCGGCGGTCGGCGCGGACGCACACCTGCGGGAACCGCGCGATCTGGCGGGCGAGGTCCTCGGCCTTCTCGCGGACGCTACCGTTGGGCACCACGTACTCGCAGAGACCGATCCTGCAGACACTCCTCGGCCGGCACCTTGCGGCCGGTCAGGATGATTTCCAGCGCCCGGCCCTGGCCGACGATCCGGGGCAGCCGCACGGTGCCGCCGTCGATCAGCGGCACCCCCCAGCGGCGGCAATAGACGCCGAAATAGGCGTCCTCCTGCATCACCCGGAAATCGCACCAGAGCGCCAGTTCCATGCCGCCGGCGACGGCAGGCCCGGCCACCGCCGCGATGACCGGCTTGTCCAGCTCCAGCCGGGACGGGCCCAGCGGGCCTCGCGGGATCTCGCCGCCGTTGCCCCGGCCCTTGGCGGGCGGAATATCGAGCTCGCCGAGGGGGCTGTCGGCATTGAGCGAGCTGACGAACTTGAGGTCCCAGCCCGCGCAGAAGGCGCCCCCGGCACCATAGAAAACGGCAACCGAGGCCGAGTCGTCGGCATCGAACCGGAGAAAGGCTTCCGTCAGGGCGTCGGCGCTCCCGGGATCCATGGCGTTGCGGGCCTCGGGCCGGTCGTGAATGACCGTCCAAACCGGTCCGTCTTTTTCGATGCGTACAGTCATGGCAATGAATGACGGTCCAGACCGGGCCGTCTTTCTCGATGCGTACGGTCATGACATGTGCCTCCCCTTGTCTTCGCTTTTGCCGTCTTTTCCAGGCAGTTCGTCCAAGTTTACAACAACGATGACCAATCGTGACTCAGATTTATAACGATCATGCCGGGGCGTGGGCCATCCAGGAACAAGGGTCGAGCCGGAAGCGATCGAACGTGGCCTCGAACGACGAGTCCATCGGACTGCACGCATACAGGCCAAGGCGGACGGGATGCGCCGGCGGCGCCGGAGGATCGAGTGTGCCCATTTCGGCGGAGGTTTCGCCCAGACGGCGCAGATGAAAGATCCTCATCTGCCGGAAGGCCGTTCCGTCCGGTGACGACTCGATCAGGAAATCGGGGCCCCGGCGGCTGAGCCGGTACCACATGGCGGTTGGCGTCGGGATGTCGGTGGTGGCCCAATCGGAATACCCGAGATTGGTGACGACGCTGCCCAACCGGGAAAAGCTTTCGGTCTCGAATTCCACGGACGCCTTGAACCAGTTCTCGTCGTCGAGATGGACGATCACCCCGCACTGGTCGTATGTCCGTCGATACCGAAACGACGCCCTGAGTGTGAAGGTGAAATTGCCGCCGTGGTCAATCAGCAGCGCCGGGGCGTTGCCGTTGCGAAATCCATAGTAGGTCCGCTGCCAGAAATCGGTGTTCGGTTCGGTGGCAATGGTCACCGAACGCTCGGCGATCTCAAACACCGTCGGCGCGTTGAGCCAATGGGCGGAACGGAAATCGATGCTCATGACGTTTCCTTCGTCAACACGGCGGCGGATCGCGCCGCTCCCGGAAACCCAAGAGCGGCCCCCGCCTCGGGTATCCCCGTCTCAGGTATCGGCTTTCAACTGCCGGACAAAGGCTTGCAGCGCCTTGTCGTGCCTGTCGTGGTGGCGCGAGATCCAGTGGCGGAAGAACGCCGCCAGGGCGGGCCAGTCCTCGTGCTGGAAGGCGCCGTCGAAATTGCGCAGCATGTCCTCGGCTTCCTTCAGCAGCCGCTTGTGGTCGGTCTGGTGCTTCAGGTATCCGGGAAACGCGATTTCGCGCATGGCCCATTCCTCGTTGCGGAAATGCTCGCGCGCGCACGCGATCAGCCCCCGGATACAATCGCGGACAAGACCGCGATCGCCGGAATTCTCCAGCGCCATGGTCAGCGCCTTCCATCGTTCCATCAGGATTTTATGATCCCGTTCAACCAGCAAGATGGGATCGCTTCCGCCCTCTCTGTCCATCACCGCATCCCCGCCGCGCCGTTCACGCCGTGCGATCGAAAACGCTGGAACTCGGCCCGAACGGCCGTTGCCGGTGTTCCTCGGCGAACACGTGACTATGCAGATTGGCCACCCACTGCTTGCCCTCCTGGGTGAGCAGGAGGTAGTCGACGGCCGGGCCGATGTAGGGCTTGACGGATGTCCAGAAAAAGGCCGGATAGGCGTCGGCGAGGTCGGCCGCGCTGTCGTATCCGAGTGTGTCGGCCACACCCGTTTCGACGAACTCCCAATAGAGCGCCGTCAGCTTCTGCGGATAGTTCGGGTCGGCGAGCTGGCCGATCAGGTCGGCGGCGCGGACCAGGCCGGCCTCGGTGTCGGTCTCCTGATGGTCGGTGGAGAGCGGCACGGGAAAGCGGGTCAGTTCGATGGCCCTGGCGATCCGCTCCTCGTCGATGAACGGCACCGGTCCGAACCGGTGCCGGACAAAGATCTTGCCGCGGTCCACATGGTAGGGCGACAGGAACGCATCGGACGCGCCGCGCGGCGCCGCCAGCCGGTTGCCGGCGTCGTCGATGACGTAGGAGTCCGCCGTGTCGCCCGGGCAGACGCCCCGGATATAGCCGATATCGTGACACAGCAGTGCCGTGATGAAATGCAGCCAGTCCTCGGGCTCTTGCCGCGTCTTCAGGAAGCGGCCGCGAAAGATCTCCTGGCCCACGAGCGTGACCATCATCGTGTGCTGGACGTTGTGATACAGCGCGTCGCTGTTGGCCAGCTGCTCGATCACAAGCCGGGCCCCCAGGTTCACGCGGGTGGCGCATGTCGGTTCCTCGGGTCCGAACATCCGGAGGTAGCAGGCCTCGAGATGGTCGCCGAGAGCCTCCGCCATCAACGTTGTGGGATTGAGCATGCCAACGGCCTCTTACACGGGAAACTGCCTATCCCGTAATGACATAGGGTCGGAGGGAAAAAATTTCCACGACCGGCAGGAACGCCGGCGTGCTCAATATTGTATTTGTAGCTCCAGGTTGACCGGTACGCGCGTCACCGGAGCGGGCGCGGCCTCGGGCCGCGCGGGGCCCATGGCGTCGAGCGCCGCGAGCATCCGCCCCTTGCGGCCGAGGAGCTTGTCGGCGTGCGTCACGATCAGCCGATTGGGCAGCGCGTACGCGGCCCGCCGCCGGAGCCAGCGCGCCGCCAGCATCTCGTCGCCCGGCCGATCCAGACTGAGCAGCGTCAGGGCCGCCGCCATGGACCGGCCGTTGCCCTCCGCGCAATGCACCACGATGGGCGTCTCGCGATCCCAATCCGTCACGAAGTTGATCAACTGGGCCACGTGACCCTCGCTCGGCGCCGTCTTGCCCGCCACGGGCTCGGTGATATCGTCGACGGCGATCCTGAGGTGCTTGATCCCGTTGGCCGGCGGATCCGGCATGTCGGCCTCCGGAATCAGCGACACGATATGGCTGGCGCGCGCCGACGCGGCCGACGCGGGCATGTCCTTCGAGGAACACACGATGATCATTGTTGAAACCTCCTGCGTTTCTTTATTTCTTAGTCCCCGGCTCGGTTTATACCATCGTTTCGTAATCGTTACATTACACTTTCGCGCCGCTGTTCGCGCCTCGATAGCCGGTTTCGGCGCGGATATTGGTACGGACGAACTCCTTTGCAAACGGCACCGGACCGGGTCCGGAGAATGCCTTAAAGGCTCCGTTCGGGCTCGGCGGCGGAAGTCCGTTGGGGCCGGTCCGCCCACAGCGCGTCGTAAGCCGCCAGCAGCTTGGGCGCTTCGTGGGACCAGGAAAGCTCCTTGGCCACGCGCTCCCGGCCGAACGCGCCCATGCGGGCGCGGGCCTGCTCGTCGGCCAGCAGATCGAGGATCTTGTCGGCCAGGTCGACGGCGTCGTTGGGCCGGGCGTACAGCGACGCCTCCCCGGCCGAGAACCGTCCTTCCGCGAGGTCGAACTGAACGATGGGCTTGCCCAGCGCCATGTACTCCATGATCTTGTTCATGGTCGATTTGTCGTTCATCTCGTTGTGTTCGTCGGGATTGACGCAAATGTCCGCCGTGCTGAGCATTTCCAGCAGGTCCCGGTCGGGGACGCGACCGGTGAAGGTCACGTAGTCGGCGATTCTCAACTCCCCGGCCAGCTTGCAAAGCCTCTCGAATTCCGGTCCGCCGCCGACGATGCCGAAGTGCACGTCCGTGCGCTTGAGCTCCAACACGATGTGCCGCACGGCCTGGAGGAGATACTGGATTCCCTCCTGCTTGCCCATGACCCCAACATAGCCCACCAGATAGCGCCGCCCCTTCTTGAGCGCCTCCACCGGCGGCACCGGATGGACCCGCTCCAGCTTCGGACCGCTGCGCACCACGAACACCCTGGAGGGGTCCATGCCGCCACGGGCGATGGCGATATCGCGGTAGGAGTTGTTGGTGGCGATGGAGATATCCGCCGTCCGGAAGGTCCAGCGTTCCACCGCCTCGAGCAGCTTGTACAGGCGCCCCTTGTGGCCGTATTTGGCCACGAACAATTCCGGGCAGATGTCGTGGTGGTCGAACACGAACTTGCGGCGGAACAGAAGCTTGAAGACCCCGCCCACCAGAAAAATCAGATCCGGCGGATTGCAGGCGTGGATGACGTCGAACCCCCGGGTCAGGAACACCCGCCAGGCGAGCACGGTCTCCCAGAACAGGGCGGCGGTGTATTCGACAAGGAATCCCCACGCGCCCGCGCCCTCGATGGGCAGCGGGTGGCGGTAGATCTCGATGCCGTCGATGGTCTCGCGCCGTTTCTCATACCCCTTGTCGACGGGACAGATGACGGAAACCTCGTAACCGGCCGCCTTCAGCGTGGTCGCCTCGTGCCATACCCGCCGGTCGAAGGGAACCGGCAGGTTTTCGACGATGATCAGGACCCGCCGGGGTTTACCAGCAGATGCCAAGATATCTCTCCCCGAGGCTCGCGCCGTCGACGGCGCGGACGAGGTCCACGAGACGCTGGTGATCCTTGAGCCGGCCCGCCACGTCCCGGAATTCGGGCGCGTCGTTGCCGATCACCACCACGTCGGCATGGTCGAGAACGCCATCGACGCCGTCGACCATCAGCCTCGCGATGTGCGGGATCCGGCTTTCCACGTATTCGCGGTTGGCGCCCATCAGCCAGTTCAATTTGACGTTGCGGTCGAACAGCCGGAGGTCGTAGCCCTTGCCGATCAGGGTCTCGACCACCTCGACCATCGGGCTTTCCCGCAGGTCGTCGGTTCCGGCCTTGAAGCTCAGTCCGAGAACGCCGACCTTCCTGCCGCCGCCGGCGGTGATGAAGTCGAGACCGCGCTGGACCTGGACGCGGTTGCTCTCCAGAACCGAATTCAGGATCGGCACGTCGAGATCCATGTGCTTGGCGGCATATGTGAGCGCGCGCAGATCCTTGGGCAGGCAGGACCCGCCGAAGGCGAAGCCGGGCTTCAGATAGTAGGGCGACAGGTTCAGCTTGGTGTCCTGGCAGAAGATCTCCATCACCTCGTGGGAGTCGATGGCCAGTTCCTTGGCGATGTTGCCGATCTCGTTGGCGAAACCGACCTTGAGCGCGTGCCAGGCGTTGTCCGTGTACTTGACCATCTCGGCCACCTCGATGGAGGTCCTGATCAGCGGCGCGCCCAGATCCCGGTAGAGGCCGGCCAGCAGATCGGCGCTTCTCGGGTCGGTGGCGCCGATGACGGTCTTGGGCGGGTGGTAATAGTCGTGCACCGCCGACGCCTCGCGCAGGAACTCCGGGTTGTTGCAGACCCCGAAATCCACCCCCGCCCGCTTGCCGGACGCGGTTTCCAGTGTCGGGACGATCAGTGTTTTCATGGTCCCCGGCAGCATGGTGCTGCGGATGACGACCACATGAAAATCGTCGTGGTCGCGCAGCGTTTCGCCGATCTGCCTCGAAACC
The DNA here is from genome assembly GCA_963701445.1 of uncultured Alphaproteobacteria bacterium. Lineage (GTDB taxonomy): Bacteria > Pseudomonadota > Alphaproteobacteria > Rhodospirillales > Defluviicoccaceae > CAKZLS01. Next base: position 39,691 of record CAVPAM010000040.1, on the reverse strand, counting down.
CGCTCCAGGTATCGCAAGTCGAGGCTGCCGTTGCTCCGGCTCGGCGTGCCCACGCACACCAGCGACAGATCCGTCGCCGGCAGGGTGTCGAGCCCGTTGCGGACGGCGCGGAGCCGTCCGGCGGCCACGTTGGCGCCGATCAGGTCGTCCAGCCCGGTTTCGATCACCGGCGACCGGCCGGCGTTGATCAGGTCGACCTTGGTGCCGTTGGGGTCGATCCCGATGACCTCGTTTCCGGATTCGGCCAGACAGGCGGCGGACACGCTTCCCACGTACCCAAGACCGAAAACGCTCACGCGCATGCTAATCCCCCTGGTTGGTGACCATACCGAGCGGTTCCGCGCGCCGATGCGGAACACTTCATCGTTGCTCCGAGAGACTCGTATAGCAACCGGCGGTAACTTTAGCTACCGCCACCACACCTTGGGTATCATGATTTGGTTAACGTTTCGCGTTCGGACGCCCGACCCATTCGTAGATCCTCGGATCGCCGTCGGCGCACACCGTGCACGACCCGCAGGCGCGGGGATCGGAACCGGCGGCGTCGATGCGCCGCACCCGTCCCTTGACTTCCCACTGCTCCAGCATGCCCAGCAGCGCCTCCGGGTCGATGCCGAAGTGGTTGGCCATGTCGGCCATGGACGCCCGCTTGCGTTCGGCCAGATAGTCGCGGAGATCGGAGAGAATCATCGCACCCTACTCCGCCGCCAGGGCCACGGCCGGTTCCGCCCGCCGCCCGCCGAAGTAACGCAGGACCATCACCATGGTCGCGAACACGATCACCACGCCGGCGATCCACCACGCGGACGACACCGGATGACGGGCGAAGGTGCCGGCCTGATAGACCAGAACGGCGCTGCCATAGGCCATGCTGGTGGTCCAGACCGCCGCGAAGGTGGCCCATGCCGCGCCGGTCTCGCGGTAGGTGGCCGCCATGGCCGCCACGCACGGCATGTAGAGCAGGATCGCGAGCAGATAGGCGAAGGCCCCGATCGCGCCGTCGAAGCGCTGCGCCATCGCCCCCATGGTTCCCACGGAGATCCCCTGCTGGCGGGCCGCCTCGGTCACGTCGGTCGTGTCGCCGATGCTCAGGCCCAGGGGATCAGTGACCCGATCCACCAGCGCGGCGAGATTGGCGGGCACCGAGGCCAGGGCGGCGCCGATACCGGCCATGAGGTCGAAACGCCCATCGTCGGCCGCGTCGGTCCCGCCCTCCTCCGCCAGCGCGGTGTACAGCGCGTCGAGGGTACCCACCACCGCCTCCTTGGCGAACACGCCGGTGAACAGGCCCACCGTGGCCGGCCAGTTCTCCTGCTGGATGCCCATGGGCGCGAACGCCGGGGTGATGGACTTGCCGATGGCCGCCAGCGCCGAGCGCTCGCTGTCCTGGTTGCCGAAGGTGCCGTCGGTGCCCCACGAATTGAGGAAATTCAGCGCCACCACGACAACGACGATCACCTGCCCGGCCCGGATGACGAAGGACTTGAGCCGGTCCCAGGTGCGCAGCAGCAGGCCCTTGAGGGTGGGCAGGCGGTACGGCGGCAATTCCATGACGAACGGCGTGGTCTCGCCCTGAAGAACCGTCGTCTTCAGCACCAAGCCGGTCATGATGGCGAACGCGATGCCGATCAGGTAGAGCGCGAACACCACGTTCTGGCCGCCCACGGGAAAGAACGCGGCAGCGAACAGGGCATACACCGGCAAGCGCGCGCCGCAGGACATGAACGGCGCCATCATCACCGTCATGATCCGGTCGCGGCGGTGCTCGAGGGTGCGGGTCGCCATGATCGCCGGCACGTTGCACCCGAAGCCGACGATCAGCGGCACGAAGGATTTTCCCGGCAACCCGACGGTGCGCATGAACCGGTCCATGACGAAGGCGGCCCGAGCCATGTAGCCGGAATCCTCCAGCCAGGACAGGAACAGGAACAGGCATCCGACCACCGGGATAAAGGTGGCCACCGTCTGAATGCCGCCGCCGACGCCATCGGCGACGATGGTGGTCAGCCACTCTGGGCTGCCCGCGCCGCTCAGAAGCTCCCGCGTCCCGTCCACCAGCACGGTACCGAACAGGATGTCGAAGAAATCGATGAAGGCGCTGCCCACGTTGATGGTGAACATGAACATGAGATACATGACCGCCAGGAAGATCGGGATGCCGAGAACGCGATTGAGCACCACCCGGTCGATCTTGTCCGAAACCGTCCGCATCACAACGCCCCGGCGGCGCACCGCGTCCTGGATCAGCGCGTTGGCGAACCCGTAGCGGCCGTCGGCGATGAGAATGTCCACGTCCTCGTCGGCCTTCTCCTCCGCCGTGTGCTTGATCCTGGCGAGCGCGTGCCGGTCGATATCCTTGCAGAGGCTGACCGCCAGCGCGTCCTCTTCCAGAAGCTTGATGGCCAGCCAGCGCGGCTCGACGTTCCGGGCCGCCGCCATCGGCGCCACCAGCGGAACCAGCTCGGCGATGGCGTCCTCCAGTTCCGTCACGAAGCCGAGGTCGGCTTCCGGAGGGTTCGGCGACGCCGCGGCCCGCTCGATCGCCGTCTTGAGCTCCGCCAGGCCCTCGCTCCGCGACGCCACCACCGGAACCACCGGGCAGCCCAGCCGCTTGGCCAGCATCCGGGTGTCGATGTCGATGCGGCGCTCGCGGGCCACGTCCATCATGTTGAGAACGACCACCATCGGGGCGCGCATTTCGAGCAGTTGCGTCGTCAGGTAGAGGTTCCGCTCGAGGTTGGAGGCATCGACGATATTGACGATCAGGTCGGCCTCGCCGGACAGCGCGTAGTCGCGGGCGATCTGCTCGTCGACCGACGAGGTGGACACCACCCCCAGCGAGTACACGCCGGGCAGATCCACCAGCGTCACCTCCGCGCCCGGCCACTGGCAGACGCCGGTCTTGCGCTCGACGGTGACGCCCGGCCAGTTGCCCACCCGCTGGCGGGCGCCGGTCAGCGCGTTGAACAGCGTGGTCTTGCCGCAGTTGGGATTGCCGACGACTCCGACGGTGATGCGGTTCATGGTTCCACCCTCATCACCGTGAGCATTTTTGCCTCTTCCTTGCGCAGCGTCATGGCGTACCCGCGCACGCTGATCTCGATGGGATCGCCCAGCGGCGCCAGCCGGGTGACCGTGAACTCGGTCCCGGGCAACAGCCCCATGGACAGGAGCTTCTCCCGGTACGACCGGTTGCCGCGCACCAGCCGAACCACCTGCCCCCTGTCTCCCACCGCCATGTCGCCGAGGCTCAAAACCGTCATCTCAGTCCCGCACCGTTCCCGTAACGAAACCCTACTGCAAATGCAAACCATTCGCAACAATTAACCAGAAGAATAATAGGGAAAAGCGCGGCACAAGGAAACCCGTCCGCGAGTTCCTCGTTTCCGCAGAAAAATCATGGGGTTTTCAGCGAAATCCGGCCCATCTCCGCCCATCCTTACCCGACGGTTTCCCTTGGATACAGAAATGCGCATGAGAGCCATGCGCAAACCGCAATGCTGGCGCGGCGAGTGGCTGTTCAATGACCGATTGTCGGCGACCGCGCTCTGTGATGTAGTTTCGACCCGTCAATGAACACGCCACCATACGTCGGACGTGAACCCCTCGGTCGGATCGGTAAAGTCAGTGTTTAAGGGAAAGTGGAACGCCATTGTCCAGTTGAAGTCTCGACAGCGCCAGGAATGCCTGCGCTTCGAGGGACTGGCCATCATCGACGCGGTTCAGGTGGCCATCCTGGAGGACGACGGCGCGCCGGCGGGCGCGGCCGAGACCCTGTTCGATGTGATCCGGCACCGCGTCGGCGGGTTGGTGGCGGGCACGGCCGCGCCGCCGTACCCCTGCGACGGCCCCCAGGGCCTCGACTGTCTCGCCCGCGACGAACCCAGTTGCCGGAGCGTTCTGGTCGTCGTGACCGGGCGACAGGCGATCGACCCCGCGGTGCGCGACGTCGTGCTCCGATGGAACCGGGGCGGCCCCGGAGAGGACATCGTCCTGCCCGTTCTGCCCTCGGGCGCCGACCCGCGCGCGGTTCTCGGTCACCGGATCGAGCACACCAACATCCTGGTTGATGTCGGTCACGCCGACTCCCTCGCGGACGCCGTCCTGCAGCGCGCCGGATTCGGAGGCGTCGAGCGTCGGCTGTTCATATCCTACCGGCGGCGCGATTGCCGGGCGCTCGCCGACCAGCTTTTCGACGCGTTCTCGCGAAGCGGCTTCGACGTGTTCCTCGACCGGTTCTCCGGTACGCCGGGCCGACTGTTCCCCAACGAGCTCAGCGAGGAAATCGTCGACAAGGGCGTCGTTCTCCTGCTGGAAAGCGGCGGACTCGGACAGTCGCCCTGGACTCTCGCGGAGGCCGGCCTCGCCTTTCTCTTCCGCATCGGCCTCATCGCCGTCAACGTGGACGGCGCGCCGCCCCTGCATCTGATCGATCCCGCGGACCGGGTCGACGTCACGACCGACGCCGCCGGTGAAATCCCGAAGCCGCGCGTGGACGACGTGATTTCGTTCGTCCGCCGCGCCTATCCCCGGCAGATGATGCAGCGCCGCCTCTACCTTGAGGATTTGCTGAGGCTCGGGCTCCGTCTCGAGGGATTGACGCCGCAAGCCCAGGGGGGAGGCCTGTTCGAGGTGAGCGGGAGCGGCCGCAATTTTTGTGTCGGGCTGTCCGAGCGCGCGCCGGGCCTCGCCGATGTCCGGCGCGCGGCGGACAGGGCGCCGGGCCTGGGCGCCGAGGCCGTCGTGTTCGGGCCCCACCGCTTTCTCGCGCCCGACCGCCGCCGGGATCTGGGATGGCTCGTGGACCGGCTGAACGTGGGCCTCATGGCCGAGGGCGAGGTCTTGAGCGCCTGCCGGAAACTGGCGAGTGGAGTGCTCCCGCGATGACCGGCCGGACCGTCGCCCTCATCGTCCATTCGCCCGGCGCCGGGGGAACCGCGCGGATGGCGCGCGATGCCGTCGCCTTCGCGGTCGCTCTGATGCTTCACCGGCAACGGGTCCTGTTGCACGCGGATCCCGTGCTGGCCGTCCCGGTGCTGTTCGCGGCCGAGGCGGCCCGCGCGCCCCTCGTCGTCGAGGGCGCCGGGCGCCAGCCCCATCCCATAATCTTGATGCCCATGGCCACGTGGAGCGAGGGACCGGAGTCCGCGCTGTTCGCCCCCGTCATCGGCGCCGGCGGCGAGGACGGCGAGGACCGGAGCCGGAGCAGCCTGCTGGACCAGTTGGATGCGTTGGGACTGGTCGATGGCCGATGGCTGCGTGGGGACGCCTCGTCGCCGCGCCTGATCCTGGCGGAAGAAGCGCCAAGCGACATCATCGCCATGGGATGGTCGCCCGCCATGGAGGACGTGGTGCGGGCCGCCGAGGATTACGCGAGGGAAAACGACGCGTCGCTTCTGCTTGCAGGCGACCGGACGGGTCCGATGCGGGAACGCCGGGGGTGGCGCGATCTGAGCGAGACGATCGACTTTCCCATCCCGGCGGATCCCCGCGCGGCGGAATGGGAAACCGGCGAAAGGCGGGGCGAGGACGAACCCGACGATCTCCGCGCCGCGCGGCGGGAAGCGTACCGACAGGCGTACACGATGCTCCTCGCCGAAACCGCCGCCGCCCGTTCGTCCGGCCGGTTGGAAGCCCCCGCGTAATCAGCCCCCCCGTAATCAGACCAACGCGTCGGGTTTCGGGTCCTCGGGCCGCGTCGGCAGGGCGGCGATGGCCTCTCCCGCCCGTTCCCGCGCGACGGCGAGATCGAACTGGCTTTGCAGGTTGGTCCAGAATTGGGCGCTGGTGCCGAACCAATGGCCCAGACGCAACGCCGTGTCGGCGCTTACGTCGCGCTTGCCGTGAATGATCTGGCTGATCCGGTTGGGCGGCACGGCGATCTGCCGGGACAATTCGGTCGGGGAAATCCCAAGCTCCTGGAGTTCCTCGCCCAGGACCTCGCCGGGATGCACGGTTCGTTTGTTCATCATCATTCGGTCTTTCTAAACATTCCCTTGGCGATCATCAACCGGGCGGGCGGCGGGGTTGGATGAGTTTGGCGATCAGGCCGGTCCAGCCGGTCTGGTGGGAGGCGCCGAGGCCACGGCCGTTGTCGCCGTGGAAGTATTCGTGGAACGGAATGTGATCGCGGAAATGCGGGTCGGTCTGGAACTTCTCCACATCGCCGAACACGGCGCGGCGGCCGTCGTCGTCGCGCATGAAGATCCGCAGCAGGCGTCGGGTGATCTCCTCGGAGGCATCCTGGATGGTGACCAGGTTTCCGGAGCCCGCCGGGCACTCGATCTTGAAGTCGTCGCCGTAATAATGATGAAAACGCTGCATGGATTCCACCAGCAGGAAGTTCACCGGCATCCAGACGGGTCCGCGCCAGTTGGAGTTGCCGCCGAACATGTAGCTGTCGGAATCGCCCGGCACATAGCCGACCTTATGGTGCTCGCCGCCGAAGTCGAACTCGAAGGGCTGGGCCTCGTGCGCCTTGGACAGCGCGCGCACCCCATGGTCCGACAGGAACTCGCTCTCGTCCAGCATGCGCGCGAACAGCCGCTTCATGCGGTGGCCGCGCAGCAGCGACAGCAGATGGCGGTCCTCGTCGCCCGTCTCGGCCCAACGCGAGACCAGCGCCGCCAGCTCGGGGCGATGCTTGAGGAACCATTTCAGCCGCCGGTGGAAATTCGGCAGGGCGTCGAGCAGTTCGGGCTCCAGCACCTCCACGGCGAACAACGGGATCAGCCCCACCATGGAGCGGACCCGCATGGGATAGACCTGGCCGTCGTCGGTGCTCAGCATGTCGTAATAAAAGTCGTCCCGCTCGTCCCACAGCCCGGTGCCGCAGCCCTGGAAGTCGGTCATCGCCTCGGCGATTTCCAGGAAGTGCTCGAAGAACTTGGTGGCGATGTCCTCGTAGACGTCGTTGTGCAGGGCCAGTTCCAGGGCGATCCGCATCATGTTGAGGCAATACATCGCCATCCACGAGGTGCCGTCGGCCTGGTTGATGTGGCCGCCCGCCGGCAGCGGCTTGGAGCGGTCGAACACGCCGATGTTGTCGAGCCCGAGGAATCCGCCCTGGAAAATGTTGCGGCCCTCCACGTCCTTGCGGTTGACCCACCAGGTGAAGTTGAGAAGCAGCTTGTGGAACACCCGCTCGAGAAACCGGAGATCCCCCGCGTCGCCGCGGCGCTTGCGGTCGATCTTGAACACCCGCCAGGTGGCCCAGGCGTGCACCGGCGGATTGACGTCGCCGAAGTTCCACTCGTAGGCCGGCAGCTGGCCGTTCGGGTGGGTATACCACTCGCGCGTGAGCAGCACGAGCTGGCCCTTGGCGAACTCCGGGTCCACGAGCGCCAGCGGCAGGCAGTGAAACGCCGAATCCCAGGCCGCGAACCAGGGATACTCCCACTTGTCGGGCATGGAGAGAATGTCCGCCGTGTTGACGTGGCGCCAGTCGGTGTTGCGGCCGCCGCCGGCGCTCCGCCGGCGGCGCCGGCTGGGCCGGGTCGCCCGTGAGCCAGTCGCGCACGTCGTAGTGATAGAACTGCTTGGTCCAGATCATGCCGGCCAGGGCCTGGCGCTGAACCAGCCGGGCATCGGCGTCGGTCAGGTCGCGCTGCAGGTCGGCGTAGAAGGAGTCGGCCGATTGCTGGGCCCGCGCCACGATGGCGTCGGCGTCGTCGAAGGGCCGGGACAGCTCGGCGGAGGTCAGGCGCAGCCGGAACCGGGCGGAGCCGCCGCCCGGAACGTCGGCGCGGAAGTGCGCGGCCGCCTTGGTCCCCACGCCGTCGGGGTTCACCGCCGAAGTGTCGCCGCCCACCACGAAATCGTTGATGCCGTCCTTGAAATAGCCGTCCGCCGGGCCGCCGCCGTAGAGCTTGCGCTCGTTGGTCTCGTTGTCGCACACCAGAAGAGCCGGCCCGCCGTCGCAGTACAGCCGGAACGTCCCCAGCTTGGCGTGGCTGGCCACCAGGCCCGAAGGGCCTGCTGCGGTGATGGACGGCTTGACCGCGTCCTCCGTCCACGACCAAGTGTTGCGGAACCACAGCGTCGGCAGCACGTGCAGCGGCGCCGCCTCGGGTCCGCGATTGTGGACCGTGACGGTCATCACGATGTCGTCGGGCGACGCCTTGGCGTACTCCACGAACACGTCGAAATAGCGGTCCTCGTCGAACAGGCCGGTGTCGATCAGCTCGAATTCCGGCTCCCGCTTGTTCGAGGGCGGGTTGCCGTCGCGCAGCCGTTGATAGGGGTATTCGGCGTGCGGATACTTGTAGAGCATCTTGAGGTAGGCGTGCGTCGGCGTGGCGTCGAGGTAGTAGTAGAGCTCCTTCACGTCCTCGCCGTGATTGCCCTCGGCGCCGGTCAGTCCGAACAGCCGCTCCTTGAGGAACGGATCGCGTTCGTTCCACAGCGCGAGCGCCAGGCAGAGGCGCTGGCGGTCGTCGCTGATGCCGGCGATGCCGTCCTCGCCCCACCGGTAGGCGCGGCTCCGCGCGTGGTCGTGCGGGAAGGACGCCCAGGCGTTGCCGTCGGCGCTGTAGTCCTCGCGGACCGTGCCCCACTGGCGCTCGCTGAGATAGGGTCCCCAGCGCCGCCACTTGGCCTCGCCGCCGTCCGCCTCCGCCAGCCGGCGGTGCTCCGCCGTTTTCCTGCGATAGGGTGCAGTCTTGGCCATGGTTCGCGCTCCTCCCGCCTTGCCCGCTGCCCGCCGTCCTTAACCGATCGCGCCGCCAGCCTCCCGATCTCAACCGCCGGTCTCGAACCCCGGATACAGGGTCATGCCGCCGTCCACGTAGAGCGTGTGACCGTTGATGTAGTCGGAGTAGTCGGACGCCAGCCATACCGCCGCGCGGCCGATGTCCTCGGGTTCGCCGATCCGCTTGTAGGGAACCAGCTTCATCAGGTCCGCGTAGGCTTCCGGCGTGTCCCAGGCATCCATGTTGATGGGCGTGCGGATGGCGCCCGGCGAAATGGCGTTGACCCGGATCCGCCAGGCCGCGACCTCCTGGGCGATGGACTTCATCATCAGCGACACGCCGCCCTTGGACGCCGCGTAGTTGACGTGGCCGGCCCAGGGAATGACGTCGTGCACCGAACTCATGCAGATGATCTTGCCGGCGGCGCACGAGACCTCGGGAACTACCCCCCGGCGCTTGAACTCGCGGACCGCCTCGCGGGCGCACAGGAACTGCCCCGTGAGATTGACGTCGATGACCCTGTTCCATTGGGCCAGGGTCAACTCGTCGAACGGCGCGTCCTTCTGGAGGCCGGCGTTGTTGACCAGGATGTCGATGGTGCCGAACTCCTCAAGCATGGTCTGGAACATCGCCCGGACCTGGTCCTCGTTGGAGACATCGGCCGCGACGGCCATCGCATGGATTCCGCAGCGGCGCTTGATCTCGTGAACCGTCTCCTCGGCCTTCTCGTGCCCGCTCGCGTAATTGACCACCACGTCGGCGCCGGCATGCCCGAGCGCGATGGCAACCTGCTTGCCGATTCCCGAACTGGCGCCCGTGACCAGGGCCTTTTGGCCCGACAGGATGGATTGCTGCTCCAACGAAGGCATCACGACCGGCGGATAGCTATGGTCCGGTTTCTCGCTCATCTCTCCACCTCCCGCTCTCCAAGACCGCGGCATTCCAAGGCCCCCCGGCTCCCGTCCGGCCCGAAACCGTGCAATCATCTATTCGGATAAATGGAACCGGCGGCCCCCGCCCGCAAACCCGCGATGGACCGAACACCTCGACGATAGCACCCGGCCCGCCGAAGCACTATGTTGGGATCGATCGAAACACCCCGGCGTGGGGTCATCCCGGAAAGGGCGGAAACGCCGATGATCGAACCCATCCTGCTTTCCGCCACGCGCGTCCTGACTTTCGACGGACAGCGCCGGCTCACCAACGCCACCGGGTTTTTCTTCGAGCGCGGAGAACGGCTGTTCCTGGTGACCAGCCAGCACGTCCTCGTCGACGAGCCGAGCCGGCACTTCCCGAACCGCATCGAGATCGAAATTCATATCGACCCGGACAACATGGCCAGGTCGACCGGGTTTTCCATCCCGCTGTACGCTGGCGGCAAGGCCATTTGGCGCCAGGGCATCGACAGGGCCGGAGAGATCGACGTGGCGGTGATCGAGATCCAGCGCGCGGCCCTTCCGGTGACGGCCGTGTTCCACGCCTTCACGCCCGACCACCTGCACGATCCGCTCGACCAGGTGGAGGTCGGCACCTCGCTGCTGGTGGTTGGGTTTCCGCTCGGCTTCCACGACACGCTGCACCACACGCCGGTGGTGCGCCAAGCCGTCATCGCGTCGTCGTTCGGTCTGCGCTTCCAGGGCGAGGGTTATTTCCTCACCGACGCCCGCACCCACAGGGGCACCAGCGGCGCCCCCGTGGTGACCCGCGTTTCCAAGAGCAATCCGGCGCTCGGCGACCTGCCGTGGATGCTGTTGGGCGTCCACTCGTCTCGCCTCGATGTCGGAACCCGCGACGAGAAGCTGGACGAGGCGCTCGGATTGAATTGTGCCTGGTACGCCGACATCCTGATGACCCTCACGGAACGCTGATCCGGGGCGGCCGTTCAGGCGAGGCCGTCGCGCAAAATCCCGGGCAGATCGGCGATCCGGGCGAGGCAGTCGTCGAGCGAGCGCCGCTCCATCCCGGGCAAGGCCGCCACGTCCACGTCCTTGGAGGGGGGACGGCCCGCCTCCAGGTCTTCGATCTGCTGGCGCAGGAGCCACCCCTTGAGACGGGATTGCACCTCGTCCAGCCGGTCGCGAACCGCCGGCGTGATGCCACCGGCGGAACACACGGCGGCCAGCCGTTCCGGCGTGGAGACGGCGCTCACGCCGTGACGCACCGCCAGCGCCCGCGCGGCCACCGTCAGGGGAAACAGGCCGTATCGTTTGAGATCCACGCGGCCGCCTGTCCCCGCCCTGTCCAGGGAGGCCAGGTCCGGTGGACGTTCGGGCGCCAGCGCAGGCGCCGCCAAAGCCATCGCGAACGCGCGGTTGCCGCCGGTTTCGGCGCCGATCAACGATAGAAAGTCGGCTTCGAGCAAGGGATTGCCATAGGCGAGGTGCGCGTCCAGGAGCACATCCGCGTGCCCGGCCAGGGCATCCTCGGGATGGTTGGCCCAGCCCCGCAGGCGGTCCCGCCAGCGGTCCAGGTTGCCGCGCCAAGCGGCGCTTTCCACCATCACGCCGTCGGCGCAGGCGGCCACGCCGCTGTCGTGGACGATACGGGCCAAGTGATCGCCGAAGCGTCCGAACCAGTCGCCGGCGGGGCCTTCCGTGTCCGCGCTGTCGTAGACCAGGGCGTTGTCCTGTTCCGCCGCCAGCAGGCTTTCGCCCCGGCCCGCCGATCCGAGCACGAACAGCGCATAGGGCACGGGCGGGCGGCCGGCGCCCTCGCCTTGCATGGCCCTTTCGGCGAGCACCGCCGCCCGCCCCATCAATTCCCGCAACTCGAAACTCAGCACGCGGGCGATGTCGACGGCGTCGACGCCCTGATCCAGGAGTTCGCGCGCGACCGACGGCAGTTGCGCGCGGGCGCGGGCCAGGTCGGCGGGATGGCTGGCCTCGGAAACCTCATCGCCGAGGCGCATCGCCTGCCCCGCCCGCTCGCCGAGGAACGAGCCCGCCGAAACCGTGCCGACGATCGCGCCGGCCGGGTCGGTGACGGCGAGATGGCGGATCCCCAGCCGTTGCATCCGGGCGAGGCCGCGATAGAGGAACGCGTCCCCGGGCAACGAGACCACCGCCTCGGTCATGATGCCCTCGACGCGGCGGTCGGCGCAGGCGCCGCCGTCACGGGCCAGCGCGCGCAGCAGGTCCCGCTCGGTGACGATCCCCCAGACCTGGCCGGCCGCCCGGTCGCCGACGATCAGGGCGGCGCGCCGTTCCGCATCCAGCCGCTGGGCGGCCTCGGCCACCGTGGCGTGGGGCGGCATGAACACCGCCGGCGCGTTCATGATGTGGCAAAGCCGGTGGCGGTACAGGAACGGATCGAGCGGCGCCAGCGCCTCGCGGTCGCGGCCGTCGGTCCAGGCCTCCGCCGGCCGGACGAACGTGGCGTCGTACCAGCCCTCGCGCGCCTGGCGTTCGAGAATACGGCTCTGCGCGTTGGAATGGGCCTCGGCGTCGCCCAGCGTGACGATCCCCTTCGCCGCGAGCAGGGGCAGCAGGCGGACGAAGATTTCGGCCGTCGCCATGGCGTCGTCCAAGGCGGTATGGCGATGGGCAATGGCGATACCGAGCAAAGCCGCCAGGTCGTCGAGCGAGCGCTCCTCGGGATCGTCCCCGAGCGCCGCGTACAACAGCTTGGTGTCGAGAAAGTGCGGCGGCCGCCAGACGGCGCCCATCCGCCGCGTCTCGCGCAGCAGAATGGCGAGATCGAAGCCGACGCTCTGGCCGACAACGACGGCGTCGCCGACGAACGCCCGGATATCGGCATGGATATCCGCGAACCGGGGCGCCGACGCCACCGCCGCGTCGTCGATGCCGTGGATCGCCGTCGATGCCGGCGGGATCGGCATGGACGGGTTCACCAGCGCGAGGACGGTTTCGTCGGCAAGCACGCGGCCGCGTTCGACCCGGACAGCCCCGATCTGAACCACCCGGTCCCGCGACACGTCGAGCCCCGTCGTCTCGGTATCGAACACGACGACGCTCAACTCGGCGAGTGGGGTATAGCGATTAACGCGGGGCATGTGGCCTCGATGGTTGCGGGTTCATGGTTTCAGAACCCTCGGCATCGTCATATTCGGCGCGGTCGGCGCGATCAATTCCCGTCGTCTTCGCGATTGTCCGCGATTTCCCTCCGCTTGGCCTCGGCAATCTCGACCACGTGCGTCCGCAGATTGGCGAGCAGGCCCTGTATGTCCGGATACTCATACGGTTTGATGACCCAATGGTACTTTCTCAGGTCCCGGGACATGGCATAGGGCTCGTGGCCTTGCTGTATGATCAACCGAATGGGCACGGCCACATGCGGGGCGACGGCCTGCAGTTCCTGCGGCAGACTGGACGGCTCGGTAAGATCGGCGATGATGAAGCGCGCCATCCGCGCCAGCAGCGTCACGGTCTCGGTGATGTCCAGATTGGCGGACGGCTCGAAGTCGAACATGACGGGGACAAAATTTCTCGTCCTGAGGTCATCGCGAAGGGCGTCCAGCACCGCCTTCCGCTCCGGAGTAAACCGTCCCAGCAACAGCACCACCTTGCGCGTGACCGTATCCAGGATATTTCGAATTCCGGGATTGTTCACCAGCAGATAGATGAACTGCGCGACGCGGATGTCGTCGGCGGTGATCGTCGGCAGGGTTTCGGGCGTGACGACGAGATCCTTGGAGGATTTCGGCTCGCCCGTCAGATCCCACGCGGCCACGCCATAAACCCGCGCGCCGTCGAGCTCGCACCCTTCGATACGCGCGCCCACGAGGTTCGCGCCCTCGAGATTGGCGCGCCCGAGTCGTGTCCCGCCGAGCATCGCCCCCGCGAGGTTGGCGCCGCTCAGGTCGGCCCCGACGAGATTGGCTCCCGACAGATCGGCGCCGCGAAGGTCGCTGTCCATCAATCGCGCTTCGGGCATCTCGGCGTGCCTGAGGCTCGCGGCCTCCAGCCTGGCGCCTTTCAACGCCGTCCATGGCAGCACGTCGTGGCTGAAAGTGACATTGTCCAGCCGCGCGCCGCGCAGATCCGCGTATCCCACGCACACGTCCGTGAGTGTCGCCCCCCGCAGATCGATGACCGGCGCCGTGAGGCACCGCACATAGTCTCCCTTCGTCCACACACCTTGCTTCGCGCCGCCCTCCCTGCCTTCGCCGGACGGTCGCCCGCGCCAAAACGCGACCTGTCTCGAATGCTTGTAGGCTTCCCAGGCTTCAAGTGCGTTCTCACGTTCCTCGGTGCGTATCGGCGACGACGAAAGCCGCTGGAACTGCTCCAGATCCTCCCGATTCATCGGACCCTCCCTTACGATCCACCACCGGCGTGCGGCTTGAGGGCGGTGACGACGGTGTCATGGGTGGGCGTGGGAACGCCCGCCTCCCGGCCCAGGCGCGCCACCGTTCCTGACAGCCAGGGCAGCTCCAGGCGCTTGCCGTGGGTCAGGTCGTGAAGCATGGACGAGCCCATGGTCTCGGGCAGGCTGTCCACCAGGGCCATGTGCCGGTCGGCCATGTCGCCCGGAAGCCCGACGTGGCGGGCATGGGCGACGGCCACCACTTCGTCCATGGCCGCGCGCAGCAGGGCGCGGGTATGGGCGTCGGCGCGGATGGGACCGAGGGGAAGACGCACCATGGAGGTGACCCCGCTCACCGGCGCGAGGAACGCGAACTTGGTCCAGAGATCCACGGTGATGTCGTCGCTGACCTCGGCATCGATGCCGGCGGCCACGCACGCGGCCCTGAAGGCCTCCACGCGCCGGGTGCGGTTGCCGTCCATCTCGCCGAAGCGGATCCTGGCCATGTCGCCCACGTGGGCGATGACGCCCGGTTGCTCGATGGTGGCGAGGATGTAGGTGAGGCCGCCGAACACCCGCCCGGCTCCCAGCGCGGCGGCCAGGGTTTCCATGGCGGTCACGCCATTCTGCAACGAGACCACCGCCGTCCCCGGTCCGAGCAGGGCCGGACAGGCGGCGGTGGCCGCCTCGGTGTCGTAGAGCTTGACCGCGATCACCACCAGATCGACCGGACCGATTTCGGCCGGGTCGTCGGTGGCGTGCGCCGCCCGGACATGCACTTCGCCCTTGGCGCTCCGGATCCGCAGGCCGTTGGCGCGGATGGCGTCCAGATGGGCGCCGCGGGCGATGAAATGCACGTCCTCGCCGGCCACCGCCAATCGCGCGCCGTAATAACCGCCGACGCCGCCCGCGCCGAAAATCGCGATTTTCATCGTCGAGTCCTCCCCCGGTCAACTCGCAACCGTGCCACGCCGTGTCAGCTTCGCCAGAACGACGGCAGCACCAGAACGAACAGCGTCACCAGTTCGAGCCGGCCGAGCAGCATGCCGAACGCCATGACCCATTTCGCGAAATCGGGTATGGCCGAAAAGTTTCCCGCCGGGCCGATTACCGGTCCCAGGCCCGGCCCCACGTTGGCGAGCGCGGTCGCCGCGCCCGAAAGGCTGGTCACCAGATCCAGACCGCTCAGCGAGAGCAGGAGCGACAACGCGGCGAACGTGGCGCCGAACAGAAAGAAGAAACCGAGGACCGACAGCGCCACGGTCTCGGTCACGGGTTGGCCTTCGTAGGTCGGCTGAAACATGCCGTGCGGATGAAGCGCGCGCCGGAGCTGGGAAAAGGCAATGGCGTAGAGCACTTGCAGGCGAAAGATCTTGAGGCCGCCGGCGGTGGACCCCGTGCAGCCGCCGAGGAAGGTCACGAAGTAGAGCAGCACCACCGCGAAGCTGCCCCACTGGCTGTAGTCGGCCGCCGTGAAGCCGGTGGTCGTAATGATCGAAACCACGTGGAACAGCGAAAGCCGGAGGGCGGGGACGAGCGCCAGGTCGTCGACTACGAACAACCAGCCCGACAGCAGGAAGACGGCGATCGCGACGATGCACAGGAACCAGCGGACCTGGCGATTGCGCCAGAGGGCCATGCGTTCGCCATGCCACGCCCTCAGGTACAGCGTGAAGGTGATCGCGCCGGCCAGCATGAACACGGTGAGGATCAACTCTATGAGGCCACTGTCGAAATATCCGATCGACGCATCGACGGTGGAGAAGCCGCCCGTCGACAGCGTCGTCATGGCGTGGACGGTCGCCTCGAAGGGGCCCATTCCCGCGCCCCAAAGCAGGACCCCGCAGAACACCGTCAGCACCACGTAGACCGCCAATATGCCGCCCGAAATCTGGGAGATCCTCGGCAACACCTTTTCCGAGAGATCCGAGGATTCGGTGCGGAAAAGCTGCATGCCGCCGATCCGCAGATATGGCATGACCGCCACCGCCATGACGATGATGCCGATGCCGCCGATCCACTGCAGGATGCCCCGCCACAGCAGAATGCCCACGGGGGCTTCGTCGAGACCGACCAGGACGGTGGAACCGGTGGTGGTCAGTCCCGACATGGACTCGAAGAACGCGTCCGTGAACGTAACCGGCAGGTTCGAGAAGGCGAACGGCAAGGCGGAAAAGATCGCGAGAACGATCCAGCTGAGCGTCGTCAGGACAAAGGTCTGGCGCAGCGTCAAGCCGTACATGGACGCCGGCCGGTAGGACACGGACAGGCTGATGCCGACAAACGAGGTCAACGCCGACGCCGTGAGAAACACGTGCCAGTCGAAATCGTGATAGAGGAAATCCACCGCCGCCGGCACCATCATGACGGCCCCGAGGGCCACCAGCAGGATCCCGACGATGAAGAATATCGGCCGCATCTCCATGTCGGTCCACTCCAGGTCGTGACGTCGATGTACCGCCATATTCCGTAGGCGTTGCCGACGCCGCCGTCAACGATCGTCGCGACCCGCGAGGCACCCTCGTCCGGTCGACGACCGGGACCGAAACCGGTGCTAGTGGCCAGCGTCCGACATATGCTACCAGTACGTCGGATCCGGCCCCCTCGCGCCGGGTCTGCCCATGGTTTGCCAGCCCCCGGAAGGAAGATCAGTGGACAGCACCACCAAGAAAACCAAGGCGTCCGCCAGCCAGCCCGCGGCGGCCGCCATCGCCGCCTCGGAGCGATACATCAACCGCGAGCTTTCGTGGCTGGCGTTCAACGAACGGGTGCTGGAGGAAGCGACCAATCCCAACCATCCGCTGCTGGAACGGCTCCGCTTTCTGTCCATCTCGGGGACCAACTGGGACGAGTTCTACATGGTGCGCGTCGCCGGTCTGAAAGCGCAGATCGCCGAGGGCGTCACCTCCCCCGGCATCGACGGACGGCCGCCGTCGCAACAGCTCGAAGCGGTCCTGGAGGCCAGTTCGCGGCTGATGCAGAAGCAGCAGAGCACATGGTTGGACCTCCAGCAGGACCTGGCCAGGGAGGGCATCCGGGTGCTCGGGGCCAAGGACCTGTCGGCGGGCGACCGCAAGTGGATCGACACTTGGTTCATGGACAACGTGTTTCCGATCCTGACGCCTCTGGCCGTGGACCCCGCCAACCCGTTTCCGTTCATCACCAACCTCGGACTGTGCATGTTCCTGCACCTGGAGGGACCGGAGGACGAGGAGCAGTACGCGCTGATCCCCGTTCCGCCGCAGGTCTCGCGGTTCGTCAGGCTTCCCGGCGACGGGCACCGCTTCCTTCCGCTGGAGGACGTGATCAGCCTGTTCGTGGACACCCTGTTTCCCAGCTTCGCGCTGTCCAAGAGCGGCTGCTTCCGGGTGATCCGCGACAGCGCCATGGAACTGGACGAGCGCGCCGAGGATCTGGTGCTCACCTTCGAGACCGCGTTGAAACGGCGGCGCCAGGGATCGGCCGTGCGGCTGTCCATCAACGCCGATATCGATCCCAAGCTTCGCGAGCTTCTGGTGCAGCACCTCGGCGTCAACGAAGAGGACGTCTACCAGCGCGAGGGCATCCTCGGATTCGGCGACCTGCGCCAGCTCATCGTCGGCGAGCGCCCGGATCTGCTGTTCAAGCCCTACGAGCCGCGCTATCCGGAACGTGTCCGGGATTTCAGCGGCGACGTGTTCGCCGCCATCCGGGCCAAGGATTTCATCGTCCACCACCCCTACGAGAGCTTCGACGTGGTGGTCCAGTTCCTGCGCCAGGCGGCGCGCGACGATTCGGTGGTCGCCATCAAGCAGACCCTCTACCGCACCAGCCGGGGGTCGCCCATCGTCGCCGCGCTAATGGAGGCGGCGGGCTCCGGCAAGTCGGTCACCGCCATGGTGGAGCTGAAGGCCCGCTTCGATGAAGAAGCCAACATCAACTGGGCGCGCGACCTGGAAAACGCCGGGGCCCAGGTGGTCTACGGCTTCCTCGACAAGAAGGTGCACGCCAAGATCAGCCTGGTGGTGCGGCGCGAGGGCGACTCGCTTCGCTCCTATGCCCATTTCGGGACCGGCAACTATCATCCCATCACCGCCGGGATCTACACCGACCTGTCCTTCTTCACCACCGACCCGGCGCTCTGCCGCGACGCCGCCAGGGCGTTCAACTACATGACCGGACACGACCAGCCGCACATGCTGGAAAAACTGTTCCTGGCGCCCAACACGCTCAAGAGCCAGGTGCTGCAACTCATCGACGAGGAAATCGCCCACGCCGAGGCCGGCCGTCCCGCGGCCATCTGGGCGAAGTTCAACGCCATCGCCGACAGCAAGGTGATCGACACGCTGTACAGGGCATCGCAGGCGGGCGTGCGGATCGACCTGGTGGTGCGCGGCATCTGCTGCCTGCGGCCGCAAGTGCCGGGCCTCTCCGAAAACATCCGGGTCCGGAGCATCGTCGGCCGCTTCCTCGAGCACTCGCGGATCCTGGTCTGCGGCGCCGGACACGCGCTGCCGTCCCGGCGGGCCAAGGTGTTCATTTCATCGGCCGACTGGATGCCGCGCAACCTCAACCGGCGCATCGAAACCCTGGTGCCGATCGAGAACCCCACCGTGCATCAGCAAGTGCTGGACGAAATCATGGGCGCGTGCCTGCGGGACGAAGCCCAGAGCTGGATCCTCGGAGCCGACGGCGTCTACAAGCGGATTTCACTCGAACCCGGGGCGTTCTCCGCCCAGGTCTATTCCATGGAGAACCCGAGCCTGTCGGGCCGGGGCAGCGCGATCCACCACGACGACTGATCGCCGTCCAACCGGAGACGCCGGATGTCCAGGGGCAACGCGACCAATCGATCGCGCGGCCGGCCGTCTCTCCGTGACGCCGGTTCCCGTGCCCGAGGCATGTGATCCAAGGCTGAATGTCTCCCGTAGGTGTTAGTGTAAGTTCACATGCAACTCGGGAGACATTGATGTCCATCCTTTCGTTCCGCTCCGCTTTCATAGCTGCTGTCGTCGTCGCCGCTGTCGGCCTGTTCACCCCACAGACCGTGCGCGCCGCAAGCCCGGAAAGCGGAAAAGATATCGTCCAGACCGCCTCCTCGGCGGGCCAATTCAACACCCTGGTCGCGGCGGTCCAGGCCGCCGGCCTCGTCGAGACGCTGCAAGGCGCCGGTCCGTTCACCGTGTTCGCCCCCACCGACGAAGCCTTCGCTAAGCTGCCGGCCGGCACCGTGGAAAGCCTTCTGTTGCCTGAGAACAAGGACAAGCTGGTGGCGATCCTCACCTACCACGTGGTTCCCGGCAAGGTGACCTCCGCCGACATCGCCGGCAAGAAGCTCGAGGCCGCGACGGTGCAAGGCCAGACCGTGAAGATCGACGCCACGAATGGCGTGATGGTCAACAACGCGACCGTGGTCGGCGCCGATGTCATGGCGTCCAACGGCGTGATCCACGTGATCGATACCGTTCTGCTGCCCAACTAAACGCACTCTCCTTGGGCAAGGCGCCCGGCGGCCCGATAGGGTTGCCGGGCGTTTTCCGTCTTGGGGCCCGAATTGTTTTTTCGGCCGGCGCCATTCAATTCTGATCCGCGCCGTCTCCCTGTCCGTAAACTTAATCAAGCCGTCCGTTTTCATGGTGGTCCCCCAGAGCGAGGCGGACGGTGCGGCGGACGGAGCCACCCCCCCTGGCTCCGTCCGCATAATTCTTTTGGGCGGCCGCAACTTCACCCAGCCCGAGCAACATCATCCTCGGCCGCGTCCGCCGCCGCCGCCATCGCCGTCTTCGCCTGCTCGGGGCTCAAGCCGGACGTGTCGACGATGACCCGCTTGGGCGCGAAGTGGATGTCGTTTTCCGCCAACGCTTCCTGCACCCGCCGGTAGACCTCGCGCCGCAGCACGAACTGCTCGCCCGGCTTGGCCATGAACTTGACGCGGAAGATGAATGCCGAGTCGTCCATGCGGTTGACGCCCTGGGACTTGAGCGGCTGCAGGAAGTTCTTTCCGTGTTCCGGATGATCCATCAGTTCCTGGCCCACTTTCTTGACGATCTTGCGGACCTTTTCGATGTCGGTCTCGAACGGCAGCCGCAGCTCCAGCTTCATGATCACCCAGTCGCGGCTGAAGTTGGTCAGCGTCTTGACGCCGCCGAAGGGGACCGTGTGGATCGGTCCGTTGTGGTGGCGGAGACGGAACGAACGGATCGAGATGTCCTCCACCATGCCCCGGATGCCGCCGCCGATGTCGATGTACTCGCCCACCCGGAACGCGTCCTCGATCAGGAAGAACACGCCCGAGACGATGTCGCGCACCAGCGTCTGGGCGCCGAACCCGATGGCGATGCCGACGATCCCCGCGCCGGCGATCAGCGGCCCGATGTCGACGCCGAGCTCGGACAGGATAATCATGCCGACGATCACCACCAGGGTGACGAACAGGAACTTCTGGAACAGCGGCAGCAGCGTCTCCAGCCGGGTTCCACCGGTCCCGCCCGGGTCGCCGCCCTCCGCCGCCTCGCCCTCCGCGACCGCCTTCTTCTCCGGCAGCTGCCGGGAAATCGCCGTCTTGATGATTCCCCAGATCGCCGACGCCAGGACGAGCGTAATGACGATATCGAAGATGGCGTTGGCGACGGTCTCGCCCACGCCCGCCGCCGCCGCCCCGCGCATGTCGATGTTCCAGATCTCGCCGATCGCCACCGCCACAACGATCGCGAGGACGACGCGAAAGTTCCGGAGCAGAACGCCGAAGTATTCGCTTTCGGCGCCGTCTGGCCCCGAATCGGTCGGCTCGGCGGCGGTGCCGGCATCTCCGCCGTCCGGAACCGTCTCCCCGGGCGTCGCGGGGAGCGTCTCATGGCCCATCTCCGGCGCCGTCTCCGGCGCCGTCTTCGCCGGCGCCCGCAGCAGCCTCCGGAGGCCCGCCTGCATCATCCAGTCCACGAACGGAATGGCGATCAGCACGGCGATGCTGGTGATCGCGGGCCCGGTGCTCCGTTGCCCCGTCAACAGGATCTGAAAGGTGCTGAACACATAAATTCCCGCGAGGTAGCAGGTCGCGAGGATGTGCCAGTTGGCGGCCAGCAGCCGCTTCACCGGCCCGGAGGGCTCGTCGCCGGCGTCCACCGCCGGCTCGATCATGTGGGCGATCCCGCGCCGGTCGTACCAGATGATCCCGATGACAAGGCCGATCACCGCCAGACTCACAATCTGTCCCACCAGCAGGAACAGCCCCTCCTCCACGCCGAACTCTTCCAGCAGGTCCAGGAAGAGCACGGCGACGATCACCGATGCCGCGACCCAGACGATCCGCCAATAGAGCTTGCGCGCCGTCCCGTCGCCGATGGGCGGAAGCCGGAGCAGCGGCGCGCGCGGCGCCACCGCGAACCGCGCCACCGCCGCGAAGGCGCGGATCGAAACGATCATCCAGTACAGGGCTCCGACGGCCTGGCGGACCGGCTCGTGTCCCTGGTAGAAGACGAAGAACAGCCCCAGCGCCACCAGCGCGAACACGGCGATGCCCAGCAGATCCACGATCAGCCGCAGACCCAGCACGCAGGCCTTCTGAATGCCGGACGTCCTCTCCCCTTGCGGATGCACGATATTGCTGGTGAACAGCCGGCGGAACAGCCACTCTACGGCCAGACCGCCGGCGAAAATCAAGGCCCCGTAAAGCAGGATCATCCAGATCCGCGACGGATCGTCCCGGGTGAGCTTGTTCACAAGCAGCGGGCCGAGGGACGGCAGGTCCCCGACCGCCGACACCATCAGCGTGAGGCGGTTCTTGATCGCCGGCAGGGACTGCTCGAAAACGTCCATCATCGCCGCCGGATCGTCGGCGGCGTCCTGGGCGGCGACCTTGTCGAGCTGCTGGAGCAGAAGCTGCCGCGCCTCCTCGTCCGAAATCCGCGACAGAAGGGCCCGCACCTCTTCGCGAGTCAGCTTTTCGGGCAGCGTCACCGGCGCCGAAGCCGGGGCGTCGGCCGTCTTGGAAGCCGTGGCGCTCAAAACCGCCGCGCCCTGGGCCGCCGCCGGGGAATGCGCCAGCGCAACCGTCCCGAACAGAACGATGGCCCCGACCACGGCCAACACGCCCGCCCGCGATCCTCGCCGGGCGGTCACAAAATGCTGCGTCACGCGTCCTCCTCGATCACGGCCATGAACCCGGGCCGGCGTTTGTTCGAACGTCCAGAGTCAATGAAAACCAAAAGCTTGCGCGGCGCAAGCCCCCGCGCCGTCGCCGATTCCGGGATACCGGAACCGATCCGCCGGCGGGCGCGCCGCATGGCCGCATTGTTGCGCCCGCGTGCGTCCCGTACTACGCTCCCCGGCAACCCATCGATGATCGTTCAACGGAGTCGTTCGCACAGGTGAGCCGGTCGCTTCTCGTCGCCTTTGTCGGCGTTGTCATCGTCGCCGTGGCCATCGCGCTGAATTTCCTGCCCCGGCCCGCCGACGACACCGGCCGGCCGCCGGCCGCCGAACGCCAGGCGGCCGGAGACCCGGCCACCCCCGCGCCCGACGCCCCGCCGCGCATACCCCAGCCCACCTTCGACGTCGTCCGGGTCAACCCGGAGGGCGACGCGGTGTTCGCCGGCCGAGCGGAGCCCGGCAGCGAGGTGGCGATCCTCGACGGCGGCGACGTCATCGGCCTCGCCACCCCCGACGAGCGCGGCGAATGGGTGTTCGTTCCGGAAACGCCGCTGCCGCCCGGATCCCGCCGGCTGAGCCTGGAAATGCGAATCGAGGGCGAGCCCGCCACCCCATCCCAGAGCGACGTGGTGCTGGTGGTCCCGGAGCACGGCCGCGACGTGGCCGGGCGCCCCGCCGGGGACGGCGGGGGCGCCCTCGCCCTCTCCGTGCCGCGCGGCGCCGACGGCCGGACGGTGGTGCTGCAGACCCCGGGTGGCTCCGGGTCCGCCGGGCCGCTCGGCATCGACGCCGTGGATTACGCCCCCGGCCCCACCGACACCACGGCCACCACGGCCGCCACCGACACCAAACCCTCCGGGGAGGTGAGCATCGGCGGCCGCTCCGAGCCGGGATCGTCGGTGCGGGTCTATCTCGACGACGCCCTGCTCGGCGAGGCCGTCGCCGGCGCCGACGGCCGCTGGTATCTCCCGCCCCGCCCCGCCCCGCCCCCCGGCGACCACAAACTCCGCGCCGACCAGGTGGACGGCGGCGGCAAGGTGGTGGCGCGGGTCGAGGTCCCCCTAGAGCCCCTGGCCCTCGCCACCGGCGCCGGCCGCGCGGCGGCTGCCGGCGCCATCGTCATCGAGCCCGGCAACAACCTCTGGCGCATCGCCCACAACCGCTACGGCACGGGGGCCGCCTACACCGTCATCTACGAAGCCAACCGCGCCCAGATCAAGGACCCCGACCTCATCTACCCCGGCCAGGTCTTCACGCTGCCCGCGGGGAGGTAATACCGGCCAAGCGGCTCGAAGATCGGGCCGCCCTCAAGGCTCAATGATTCCGCTCGTCTGAATGCTTCCGCTCACTTCCGAGTGTCCAATGGCCTTGCGCCGCAACGACAGGTTTCCCGACGAGGGCCGAATTGGATATCAATAACGGTGGCCATATGACTGGGACCAACGTGGTGGACACGCTATCGATTCCCGAGAGAAGTGAACGCATGAGCCGGGTGCGTGGAAAGGACACGAAACCGGAAATGGTGGTGCGTCGCTTGGTCCACTCGATGGGATACCGATATCGATTGCATCGCCGCGATCTGCCCGGCATACCAGATTTAGTGTTCCCAAGTCGGAAAAAGGTGATATTTATTCATGGATGCTTCTGGCACCGGCATCCGGATCCAACCTGCAAACTTGCCCGCCTGCCGAAATCCCGGCTGGATTTTTGGCTGACCAAACTGGAGGGAAACAGGGAACGAGACCGCTTGAACCAGCGAGCACTCAAGGACCAAGGGTGGCGGATTTTGGTTGTCTGGGAGTGTCAAATCGGCGATAAAGAACAAGTAGTGAACAAAATAAGGGCGTTTCTCGGGGAGACACCATGCGGTCGGTCGAACTATTCGCGGGGGCGGGAGGTCTAGGAATTGGCGTGAGCCGCGCCGGCTTTACGCCCGCGACGGTTATCGAATGGGACCGTTATTGCTGCGATACGATCCGCGAGAACCAACAGCGCGGATTCGAGCCGTTGCGTCATTGGCCGCTTGTCGAGGGGGACGTAAGGGAGTTCGATTTCGGCTCCATAGGCGGAGACGTGGATCTCGTATCGGGCGGCCCCCCCTGCCAGCCGTTTTCGATTTGCGGCAAGCACCGCGGCCACCAGGACCGTCGCGACATGTTTCCCGAGGCGATCCGAGCGGTACGCGAACTCGCGCCCAAGGCCTTCCTCGTCGAGAATGTGAAGGGACTGACACGTCCGACCTTCGCCAACTACCTGGAATACATCAAGCTTCAGCTCACGTATCCGGAATTGCCGGCTTGCGCCGACGAGAAGTGGTCGGACCATCACGATCGGCTTGAGCAGTACCATCTTCATGGCAAGCCGTTTGGCCTCCATTACCGTGTCGTGCAGCGCGTTTTGAACGCGGCCGATTATGGTGTCCCGCAAAAGCGGGAACGGGTGTTCCTCGTCGGGTTCCGCGCCGACCTGAACATCGAATGGAATTTTCCCAGGCCGACTCACTCCCGCGAGGCCCTTCTGTGGGAGCAATGGCGATCGGGTGACTACTGGGACCTTCGCCGGGTGTCCAAGCGCGGTCGTCCAGACGAACCAAGGGCTCGCGCGGCGGCCAGGCGCCTGACCCAAAAGCCAATATTGGAACCGTGGGTGACCGTGCGCGACGCCCTTGAGGACCTTCCCGACCCCGAACAAGATCCGATCGCTTCGAGGGAATACCTCAATCACGTGTTCCAGCCCGGCGCTCGAAGCTATCCCGGTCATACCGGAAGCCCACTCGACGAGCCAGCCAAGACCCTCAAGGCCGGTGACCACGGCGTGCCGGGCGGCGAAAACATGCTTCGCAGGCCCGATGGCTCGATCCGCTATTTCTCCGTCAGGGAAAGCGCTCGATTGCAGGCGTTCCCGGATGATTTTCTATTTCACGGTTCATGGTCGGAGACCATGCGTCAGCTTGGTAACGCCGTGCCAGTTGCGCTCGCGCGGATTGTCGCCACCAGCATTTCCGACCAACTCGAAAGGCGTTTAGCCACGCCATGACCAGGCGCGCTCGAACATCTCAGCCGACCTACGAAATCCTCGATCGCCTTAAAGCCGACATCAACGCGCTTTCCGAAGCGACCGCCGCTCAACGGCCTTCCGCAAAAGTCAGGCGGCGGCTTGATGCCGACATTCGCGACTTGATCGAGCGAATGGACGTGTTGTCAAGCGGGCTTGACCCAGTTCGGCAGCCTCGCTTTATGTTCGATCCAGGTAATCCCGCGGTTGTGGGCCGGTTCGTCGCCCTAGCCATGATTGGCCAGCCACGCGTCCCCCTGAGTGACGTAGAGCAGTTCTATGGCTCTGGCATTTATGCACTGTACTACAAGGGCGATTTTGGGGCTTACGCGCCGATATCTGGAACCGAAACACCGATATACGTGGGCAAGGCCGATCCCCAAGCGGACACCGCCAAGACGCCCACGGAGCAAGGCACGAAGCTTCTTGGTAGGTTAAAGGAACACCTACGGAGCATAAAAAAGGCCAGTAGTACACTAGATTTGGATGACTTTGAACGGAGAGCCCTGGTCGTTCAAAGTGGTTGGCAAGGAGCCGCGGAGGAGTATTTGATTCGATTATTCAAACCGGTCTGGAACAAGGAAACCGATATTTGCTACGGTATTGGCAAGCACGGAGACGCACCGTCAACGCGGGGAAATAAGCGATCTCCGTGGGACACTATTCATCTCGGCCGTGATTGGGCACATAGAGATTCCAACATGGTTGATGCCCGGTCCAAAGAGACAATAATGGACGATGTTCGCGCACACTTTTTACGGGTGCATGTGTTTAAGGATATGGACGACGTCCTAAGAAGCTTCCTAGAGGAATTGCGTCAGCTTTAACGTAGAAACGGGTTCTTTATCATGGCGCTAGTGAAGTCATTCGAGCTTGCTAAAATGGATAGGAATACCGTGCACGATCCAGTGCGCTGTACTTTTTGCGTTTTCCAGGATGAAGACGGTCGCACATTCCTGCAACTGGACACGTATGGCTCAGACAGGCGAAAACTGAGAGACAAGAAAAGCCAGTCTCTGCAATTCGGGCCAGAAGCGATCAAACAGCTTCGTGGGTTGTTGGACAACCTTTAGATTCAACAATGAGATCACCTCGGTCAGATCGAGTTGATCTTTTTTTCATACTGCGGCGCGGCTTTCCACTGCCCCGTTCAGTCGTCCTCGGGCGCCTCGCTTCAGCGCCAGATTCAGGGCACGGTCGGAGTCCATGTCCGGCCGGGTCTGGCCGTGTGAGACCGAAGCCGCCTCCTCGGCGGACTCGAGCATGTCCCGCGGGCGCCCCCGATCATCCGGCTGTTTTATAGACCACCTGCGCCTCGGCTTGGACGCGATCGCGAAACCGCTTGTTGATGAACCCGGCGGTTTTGAGATCCACCTTGCGGCCGATGAGTTTGGTCAGTTCCCGCTCGATGACGACAACTCCCGGCGGCGGACGGAACTCACGGCGCGGGCCGGACCGCCGCCGACCGCCCTCCCTCCGTCCTTGCGAGCGTCCCCTCGCCCCGTACTTGCGAGGCGCGAAGCAACGACGCAATCCAGTTCCACCTCTTGCGCCATGCACGGCACCGGACCGCCGCGTCGCTACGCTCCTCGCGGTGACGACGGGCGGAGGCCCGGGACCGCTTCGGAGCCGCAAGAAGCGACGCTCGTTGGCGGGATATTCACCCGCTTTTCCGGGCGCCAGATGGCACCGATATTGCTATTACAGGGCCCCAATTTCTACTGTGCATGGGGTTGTTTTGCAAAAAACCGTTTTTACCCCCCCCCCCCCGCAACGTGCGCGGACGATGCGGTACAGACCGGCTAGATAGGTAACAAACTGGACCGGGGACATGGGTGACAGGTTTCTATGTTGGCGAGGAGGCCTTGCCGATGCCGTCGCGGCTGCGCGAACCGGTCTATCCCGACACGATGGACATCCGTCGTGTCCGTTCGCGCGGGGAGATCAAGTGGCACGGCGAGCGCGTGTTCCTAAGCGAGGTCCTGGGCGGCGAGATCGTCGGCATCGCCGAGGATGCCGACGCCAAGGGCTGGGTCATCCACTTCGCCGATCTGCCCATCGCCCGCCTGGTCAAACGTGGTGGCCGGCCGATCATTCTCCCCTGCCGCGACACCCGTGGATTTGTGGACGACGAAACCCCGTCGCCCCACAACCCCACCGGCGCAACACCCTCATGACGAGACGTGAATGCAACAGGAACTCTGTTACCCATGTCTCCGGTTGCACAGAAAATGGACACCGATCTCCCATCGGGAGCAGTCTAAAACGGGTCGGAATCCCGCTCTTCCCCGAGGTTCATGATCCCGACCGCCATGCCGATGCTGCCGAAGGTGATCCACAGCCCGAAAAACAGCATCGTCAGGAACAGGTACTTTTCGGACGAGGCGAAGATCATCGTCGCCAGGCCGGCGAAGTCGAACCACAGGATCAGAACGCCCAGCGTCACCCCGCCGACGGTTCCATACAGGAGGTGCTTCAACAGAAAGGCGATGGCCGGCCGGTGGTAAGATTGCATGACCGATAGACTCCGCGGCAACGTCCCCATCCCATAATCTGGTTCACGGACCGGCGCGGGTCAACACGCCCGCGCGGGCTGTCGGGCCTTCAGGGCCCGGGGGCGTCGGCGTCCTCGAACGGCTCCACGCCGATGGACTGGAACAGGGCCTGGACGTCGGCCACGGCGGGCTCGAGCGCGCCCGCGTCGACGGAGCGGAGCACGATGCTGACACCCAGGCGGTCGCCGCGGAGAAAGGGATAGCTGCCGATTTCCACGTTCGGGTGCCGCTCCTGGACCGCCGCCAGTCCCGTCGCCACGTTGCCCTCCCGGGTGAACGCGGCGACGGTGCGCGACACCATGGGCGCGCCGCCGTGAAGCCGGTCGCGAAGTCCCTGGAACATCGCCCGCAGGATCCCCGGCACGCCGGGAAGCACGAAGACGTTCTCGATCTGAAATCCGGGCGCGCGGCTGACCGGGTTCTCGATCAGGGTCGCGCCGGCCGGCACGTCGGCCATCTTCAGGCGCGCCTCGTTCAGGTCGTCGTCGGCGTATTGCAGCCTCAGCATGGCCATGGCCTCGGCGTTGCGTTCCAGGGGCACCCCGAAGGCCCGGGCGATGCAAAACGACGTGATGTCGTCGTGGGTCGGCCCAATGCCCCCTGTGGTGAACACATAGCCGAAGCGGGCGCGGCAGTCGTTGACCGCCGACACGATGGTCTCCACGTCGTCGGGGATGACCCGCGCCTCCATCACGCGGATGCCAAGATCGTTGAGCGCGCGCCCGAGAAAGCTCAGGTTGGCGTCGGGCGTGCGCCCCGAGAGGACCTCGTTGCCGATGATGATGACGCAGGCGGTGACGGGCGTTTTCATGGACATGCGTTTGCTCGATATATTGGCGTGGCACACTCTACCGGCGGGCTCGCTCGCGGGCCATCGATTTGCTACGGTTGCCGCCAATCGTCATACAGGATCGTCACACGAGGGTTGTAAGATGCGCACCGTCCTTCTGCTATCTGGGGTCATGTTGTTGTTCACGCCAGCGGCTGTCGCCCAGGAGAGCGCGGCGGCCGGAGAGCTGCTGGCGGAAAAATGGTGCGCCTCGTGCCACCTCACCGCCGAGTCGAACACGGCAACAGACACCGCGCCGTCGTTCATCGCCCTGGCGAAAAATCCGGATGTTTCCTCCGACCGGCTCTCGGCGTTCCTGACCGAACCTCACGGCGGAATGTCCGGAATATCGCTGAGCCGCCGGGAGATCGACGACCTGGTCGGCTACATCCGGAGCCTGAAATAGGCGAACTCGCGTCCCGCTCACAGGAAATCCCGGATCATCGCCACGAGCGGAACGTCGGCCGGCGGCATGGCGAGCGACGCCATGGCCAGCGGCCGCACCCACCTGAGCGCTCTGCCCCTCCCGCGCCGTGGGCGTGCCTTTCCAGACCCGGCACAGGTACAGGGGCATCAGCAAGTGGAAATCGTCATAGGCGTGCGACGCGAAGGTGAACGGCGCGAGGCAGCTTTCGGTGATATCCACCGCCAATTCCTCGCGCAGCTCGCGGACCAGGGCGGCCTCCGGGGTTTCGCCCGGTTCGACCTTGCCGCCGGGGAACTCCCACAGGCCGGCCATCCGTTTGCCGGGCGGGCGTTGGGCCAGCAGCACCCTGCCGTCGGGATCCACCATCGCCACCGCCGCGACAAGAAGGATGGGCAGCGCGTCCCGGGTTCTCCGAACCTCCGCTCCCAGGCAACCGGGATCAGGACCGGTAATCGCCATTGATATCGATGTAGCCGTGGGTGAGGTCGCACGTCCAAACCGTGGCGTGTCCCGTGCCGATGCCCAGATCGACCCCGATGGCCACCTCCGTGCCCTTCATGTGGGCGGCCACCGGCGTTTCGTCGTAGTTCGGCGCCGCTTCGCCCTTCTCGGCCACGACGATGCCGCCGACGCGGATCGAAAGCCGGTCGCGATCCACCTCCTCGCCCGCCTTGCCGACGGCCATCACGATCCGTCCCCAGTTGGCGTCCTCGCCGGCGATCGCCGTCTTGACCAGCGGCGAATTGGCGATGGTCATGGCGATGTTGCGGGCGGCGACGTCGTGCTCCGCGCCGGTGACGCTGACGGTGATGAACTTTCTGGCGCCCTCGCCGTCGCGCACCACCTGGTGGGCGAGGTCGAGGGTGACGTCGTCGAGGGCGGCCCGGAACTCCCGCAATCGCGGATCCGCGGGATCGGTAAGCGTCTCGCCTCCGTTGGCGCCGGTGGCGAACAGCAGAAGGGTGTCGCTGGTGGATGTATCGCCATCGACGGTAATGCAGTTGAACGAACGATCCACCGCCGAGGACAGCAGGACGTGAAGCGCGCCCGGCGAGATCGCCGCGTCGGTAAACACGAACGCCAGCATGGTCGCCATGTTGGGGGCGATCATTCCCGAACCCTTGGCGATGCCGCAGATGGTGGCGACGGCGTCGCCGACCTTCGTCCGGCGGACGCTGCCCTTCGGAAAGGTGTCGGTGGTCATGATCGCCCGCGCCGCCGTTTCCCAGGTGGTCTCCGCGAAGGTCTCGCGGACCCCGCCCAGCGCATCGACGATCTTCTCCACCGGCAGGCGTTCTCCGATCACGCCCGTGGACGCGATGAAAACCTCGTTGGAGTCGGCGGAAAACGTGCCGCGCGCGGCTTCGATGGTCTGCGATACCGCGCTCTCGCCGACGCCGCCGGTGAAGGCGTTGGCGTTTCCGCTGTTAACCACGAGCACCCGCGCCCGCCCGCCCGCGAGGGCCCTGCGGCACCACTCGACGGGCGCCGCCGCGGTCCGGGAGCGGGTGAGAACGCCGGCGACGGCCGTTCCCGGATCCATTTCCGCGACGAAAAGATCGTCCCGGCCCACATAGCGAAGGCCGCACGCGCGTGTCCCAAGACGCACGCCGGCGATGGCCGGCATTTCGGGAAAGGAAGTCGGTGCGAGGGGCGAACGTTTGCTCATGGTCGAA
Source organism: uncultured Alphaproteobacteria bacterium (assembly GCA_963701445.1). Taxonomy (GTDB): domain Bacteria; phylum Pseudomonadota; class Alphaproteobacteria; order Rhodospirillales; family Defluviicoccaceae; genus CAKZLS01. The sequence continues at coordinate 9,068 of CAVPAM010000040.1, read as the reverse complement.
CTGCCTTGATTCGCGGACGCGGGTCCGCTTGAGATGCCTACTTGGCCGGTTCAGCGGCCTCTTTGCCTGTTTCGGGGGTTGGCGCCGCCGCCGTATCGAACCGTTCGATGGTGGCCTTCTCGCGGAGCCCCTCGATGTAGGCGGCGCGCGCCTCGCGCACCAGTTCGCTCCGCAATTCATCGGAGACCTCTTCCAGCGCGGGCGGCTGCTTCTCGCGCCGCCCCTCCACCTTGATCACATGCCAGCCGAACTGGGTCTGCACCGGTTCCTCGGTAAACGTTCCCGTCTTCAAGGCGGCCGCCGCTTCATAGAACTCGGGCACCATGGCGCCGGCGCCGAAGTAGCCGAGGTCTCCGCCGGTGGGGGCGGACGGACCGATGGATTTCGCCTTCGCCAGCTCGGCGAAGTCGGCCCCCTTCTGGAGCTCGGCGATCACCTCCCGGGCCTCGCTTTCCTCCTTCACCAGGATATGGCGCGCCTGGATTTCTTCCTCTTCGGCCGCCTCCGCCACCAGCGCCTGATAGCGCTTTTCCACCGCCTCGTCCGTGATCTCGCCCTCGACGGCCCGGCTGAGCAGCACCTGCGCCAGCAGGATCTCCTCGACGCGCGCCATCTGGTCGCGCACCTCGGGATCGTCCCGCAAGTTCTTGCGGCCCGCTTCCGCCGCCAACAGCTTGGTGTCGATGACAAGATTGACCAGCACGGGCAGGATCATCTCGTCCGGCGCCTGTTGCATCTGCGCCGGCATCCTGCCCTTCTCCTCGAGCGCGCGGGAGCGGCGGATTTCGGTTCCGTCGACCGTCGCGAGCACCGGATCGTCATCGGCGGACGCCACCGGCGCGACGGACAGAAGGGAAATGAGGACGGCGGCCATCGCCGCCCCGGTAACGAGGACACGGTTCACTGGAGTTCTCCCAAATACGATATGGCGAGGGGTATCCGCGGGCCATACGTGGAACTGTTTGCGCGATAATGCACATCGGCTTGAAACGCACAAGGGCGGGCTGAAGCGACCGGCGGGACGGGTCCGCGACGCGGGTCGCGTACCCGGTCGCATACATTGACAGGAGTTGTGCCTGCTTCTATGTCTTGCTCAACGGTTGCGTACGGCTCGGCCGGCGATCTGCGAACCGCGAAACCTCATAAGGATCTTTGATGTTTGGCGCCATTGCCAGGCGGGTATTCGGCTCCGCCAACGAGCGATTTCTAAAAGGCCTGAAAAAGCAAGTCCATGCCATCAACGCTCTCGAGGAAGAGCTCGAAGGCCTCGATGACGAGGACCTGAGCGCGAGAACGCCATGGCTGCGCGAACGCCTGGAGGCCGGCGAATTGCTGGACAACCTGTTGGTCGAGGCCTTCGCCACGGTTCGCGAGGCGGCGAAGCGCACCCTGGGCCAGCGCCATTTCGATGTCCAGTTGCTGGGCGGAATCGTCCTCCATCGCGGCATGATCTCGGAAATGCGGACCGGCGAGGGCAAAACCCTGGTGTCGACGCTGCCGGTCTACCTCAACGCGCTCACGGGCAACGGCGTCCACGTGGTCACCGTCAACGATTACCTGGCCCGGCGCGACGCGGAGTGGATGGGCGCGATCTACAATTTCCTCGGCCTAACCGTCGGGTGCGTCGTCCATGGCCTCGACGACGCCGGCCGCCAGCAAGCCTATGCGTGCGACGTCACCTACGGCACCAACAACGAACTCGGATTCGACTACCTCCGCGACAACATGAAGTTCCGGCTGGAGGAAATGGTCCAGCGCCCCTTCCATTACGCCATCGTCGACGAGGTGGACTCCATCCTGATCGACGAGGCGCGGACGCCGCTCATCATCTCCGGTCCGGCCGAGGATTCGTCCGAGCTTTACACGCGCATCAACACGCTGATCCCCAAGCTTGCCGAGGAGCATTACGAAAAGGACGAGAAGGGCCGCTCCGCTTCCTACACCGAAACCGGCATGGAGCGCATGGAAGAGCTGCTTCGGGAGGCGGGACTTCTGTCCGAGGGCGGCCTCTACGACCTGGCCAACGTGTCGCTGGTTCATCACGCCAACCAGGCGCTTCGGGCGCATGTCCTGTTCAGCCGCGACACTGACTACATCGTCAAGGAAGACAAGGTGGTGATCATCGACGAGTTCACCGGCCGGATGATGGAGGGGCGCCGCTACTCGGAAGGTCTTCACCAGGCCCTGGAGGCCAAGGAAGGCGTGACCATCCAGCAGGAAAACCAGACCCTGGCCTCGATCACCTTCCAGAACTACTTCCGGCTCTATCCCAAACTCGCCGGGATGACCGGCACGGCGATGACGGAAGCCGGCGAGTTCGCCGAAATCTACGGTCTCGAGGTCATCGATATCCCGACCAACGTCACTTGCATCCGCAAGGACGAGCATGACGAGGTCTATCGGACGGCCAAGGAGAAAGAAGCGGCCATCGTCGAGAAGATCCTGGACTGCCGCGAACGCGGCCAGCCGATTCTGGTGGGCACGGTCAGCATCGAAAAGTCCGAGTCCCTCGCCGCCGCGCTCAAGAAGCGGAAGATCCCCCACAAGGTGCTGAACGCGCGCTATCACGAGCAGGAGGCGTTCATCATCGCCCAGGCCGGCAGCCACGGAGCCGTGACCATCGCTACCAACATGGCCGGCCGCGGCACCGATATTCAGCTTGGCGGCAACCCCGACATGCGGATCAAGCAGGAGCTGAACGACCCCGGCGACGAGGACGGTCAGGCCCGCATCCGCGCCGAGGTGGCCGCCGACAGAGAGAAGGTCCTCGCCGCCGGCGGGCTGTTCATCCTCGGCACCGAACGTCACGAAAGCCGGCGGGTGGACAATCAGTTGCGTGGACGGTCGGGCCGCCAGGGCGACCCGGGCGGATCGAAGTTCTATCTGTCGCTCGAAGACGACCTGATGCGGATCTTCGGGTCCGAGCGCATCGACGGAATGCTCCAGAAGCTGGGACTCGAGGAGGGTGAGGCCATCATCCATCCTTGGGTCAACAAGGCGCTCGAGAAGGCGCAGCAGAAAGTCGAGGCCCGCAACTTCGAGATCCGCAAGAACCTGCTCAAGTTCGACGACGTGATGAACGATCAGCGCAAGGTGATCTACGAGCAGCGCAAGGAACTGATGACCGAGGAAGACGTCAGTCACACCATCAACGACATGCGCCATCACGTGATCGAGGAGCTGGTGGCGCGGCACATTCCCGAGAAGGCCTACGCCGAACAGTGGAACATCGCCGGCCTGCATGCCGAGATGCTGCGGATCTTCAACCTGAACCTGCCGCTGGAGGCATGGGCCAAGGAGGAAGGCATCGCCGACGCCGAGATCCGCGAACGGCTGATCGAACTCGCCGACCGGAAAATGGCGGAGAAGGCGGCGAACTACGGTCCCGGCGTCATGCGCATGGTGGAGAAGAAGTTCCCTGTTGCAGATCCTCGACCAGATCTGGAAGGAGCACCTGCTCAACCTCGATCACCTGCGCCAGGGCATCGGCCTGCGCGCCTACGCGCAACGCGATCCCCTGAACGAATACAAGCGCGAGGCCTTCAATCTGTTCGAAGGGCTGCTGGACCGGTTGCGCGAGCGGGTCACGCTCGTACTCGCGCACGTGGAACTGCAGTCGACGCCGCAGGCGGAAATGCTCCCGCGTCAGCCAGGGCCGGAAATGCACGAGACCCGGGTGGATCCGGCGTTCGATGGCGCCATGGCCGCGGAACCGGAACCGGAGATGGCCGGGGCCGCGCCAAGGTCCTCGCCGGGGTCAGGGGCGGAGGCCGGGGTGGCGCCCGTCCGCTCCCGACAGGCGACGCGAGACCTGGATCCGGGCGATCCGTCCACCTGGGGACGTATCGCCCGCAACACACCCTGCCCCTGCGGATCGGGCAAGAAATACAAGCACTGCCACGGCAGCGTGGCCTGAAACGCCGGTCTCGTCTCAGCTCTTGTGCGCGGCGTCCTTGGCGGCGTCCTGGGCGAGCAGTTCCTCGAGTTCCTCGGCGCCCTCCTTCGTCAGCGCCCGCATGGTGTTTTCGTCGTTGTGGTGCCAATAGTGCGCCCACAACAGGATCTCGTCGTGCTGCTCGAAGGTCTCCACGGTCTTCTGGCTCTCCGAGTTCGAGAGGCCCAGGCCCTTGAGTACCGATCCCGCCAGATCGAGACTTGAGAGAAACGTCTCGCGGCGGATGACCGTCACGCCCAGGTCCATGAGTTGGTAGGCGTGCTTGCGGTTGCGCGCGCGCGCATAGATCGTGAGCCTCGGAAAATGCTTTCTGACCGTCTCCGCCGTTCGCAGCGATGCCTCCACGTCGTCGATGGCGAGCACGAACGCGGCCGCCGTTTCCGCCTTCGCCGTGCGCAGGAGATCAAGCCTCGAGGCGTCGCCGTAGTATACCTTGTTGCCGAACTTGCGGACGAAATCCACGTGCTCCGGATTGATTTCCAGGGCGGTGAAGGGAATTCGCTTTGCCCTCAGGATCCGCGCGACGATCTGACCGAAACGGCCGAAGCCGGCGATGATGACCGGGCTTTCCTCGTCGGGGAGCGCGTCGAATTCCCGCGCCGCCGGTTTCTCGAGCCACCGTTTCAGCACCGTCTCGTTCAACAGGAACATCAGGGGCGTCACCGCCATGGACACGGTGACCACCGCGATCAGGAGGTCCGCGACTTCCCGTTCGATGATCCGCCCGCCGACGGCCACGGTGAGAATGATGAAGGCGAATTCCCCGCCCTGGGAGATGGCCACGGCGAGGGATCGGGCCGAGGCGTTGGCCAGCCCGAACAACCGGCCGAGGCCGAACAGGATCGCGAACTTCACCGCGATCAGCCCCAGGACCAGTAGCGTGATGACGCCCGGATCGCGGATGACGACGCCGACATTGAGCGACATCCCGACGGCGATGAAGAACAGGCCGAGAAGCAGCCCCTTGAACGGCTCGATATCCGTTTCAAGGGCGTGCCGGTATTCGGAGTCCGCGAGTAGCACGCCGGCCAGGAACGCCCCGAGGGCCATGGACAGCCCCAGCCAGGCCATCAGCAACGCCATGCCGACCACAGTCAACAAGGCCATGGCGGTAAAGACCTCGCGGATCTGAGTCCCCGCCACGATGCGCAGAAGATAGCGCAGAATGTAACGTCCGCCGGAGACCACGACGACGAGAATGACGACCGTGCCGATGCCGGCGATGGTTCCGGAGCTGTCCATGGGCCCCGTGGCCTTGAGTTCGATCAGCGGGACCAGCGCCAGCAACGGGATGACGGCGAGATCCTGAAACAGCAGAATGGCGAACGACGACCGGCCATGTTGCGTCGTCAGTTGATGTTTCTCCGCGAGCATCTGCAGGGCGAGGGCAGTGGACGAGAGCGACAGCGTCACGCCGACCAGCGCGGCGGCGGGCGCGCCAAGGCCGAGCCCGTACGCGGCGATACCGATGACCGCGCCGGTCAACGCCACCTGGGCGCCGCCGAGACCGAACACCGGTTTCCGCAATGTCCAGAGCCGGTTGGGCTGAAGCTCCAGGCCGATGACGAACAACAGCAGCACGACGCCGAACTCGGCGAAATGCAGCACGTTCTCGATATCGCCGATCAGCTTGAAGCCCCACGGGCCGATGACCACGCCGGCGAAGAGATACCCGAGGACGGAGCCAAGTCCCAGTTTCCTGAACAGCGGCACCGTCAAGACCGCCGCGCCCAGAAAGATCGCCACTTCGATCAGGAGTACCATCGATGAGTCCTCGCCGCGTCCGCCATCATTGGTTCGATGTCGCCCTCGCGACTCTTAGCCGGTCGGCGGACGTTGCGGCAACCGGCATAATCGCCCGCGCCGCCGGAACCTTGAATTTCCGCTTCGGCTCGGCTAAGCGATTTGCGGGTTCGAGCCCACAATTGCCGGCCGCCACCCGGAGTATCTCATGAAGCACTTTTCCCGCGGATCTTGGATAGCCCTCGGTGTCTGCCTGGGCTTCCTCGCGGCCTGCGACGACGCGCCCCGGTCGGTCGTCACCTTCCGGCTCGACGATGTCTGGACTTTTGCCCAGGGAGCCATGGCCGCCGGCCCGCTGCCGGTGGATATTCGCGGACGGCCTCATGGCGACGACGACGACGCTCGGAACGACGCCGTCATTCGGGCGATGACCCAGGCGATCACGTGGACAGCCAATCCGCGATTTGCCGCCGACGGATCCGCGTCGCCCCAATCCGTCATCCGGGTGGTCATCACCTTCAACGGCACGGGAGGCATCGGCGGCGCCGAACAATGCCGCGGGGTCTCCACCGGGGAGGCCCGCTCCCGGACGGCGAGATCCGGATCGCCGCCACGTTCTGCGACGGCGAGGACATGCTGGCGAACGTCCGCGGTCGCGTCGCCCGAACCGGCGGAACGGACGATCCCCGGTTCTCGCGCCTGATACGCCAGGTCACCCGGGACATGTTCGCCGATACAAACGACCGGTGACGTTCGGTCTCCATGATCGATCGGCGTGACGGGCGGCAACTGGACGGCAGGATGAACGCGGTCGCCCCCGATTGAACTTTGCAGATTGTTGCGCGCGAAAAACGGATTGCCGCTCGTCAATCCGCACGCCTTGGAAAGAAAAGTTCTATCTTTCCCGCTAAATAGTTACATTTGTATGGCGTTTTTTCTGGATTTCGGACTTGCATGACCGTACAAGGACGTTCCCATACCAGGGGATGGTAAGAGTGTACAGTTGCATGCCATGCTTAGTATAGGTATGAAAAATCAAGACAGGTAAATTGCCGTAGCCTGCGAAGAGCTTATTCGAATGCGCGATCATGTGGCGTTTGAAACATGATTGTCGTATTTAGCGGCTGACGTTGGTCGAATACACGCTGACAATCAGTGTTTCACTTTTGCCTTTGAAAAGACGAACGGTTTTTGCTTGCCAATCGGCCATCCAGACGGAGAGCCCGTGCGGCGCGAGCGGAAACCGAAGAGCCCGAGAGGGAACGAACTTTCGACGGGCGACGGTGACCTCCGAGGAGGGAGCGATCCGCGCCTCAAACCGCAAGGATTAGGGAGAGCGGTCCAGATGAATTCAGCCTATAAAAAAGGAGTGACGGCCTCCTCCAGAGCTCTTGCTCGAAATGTTCACTATTCATATTATCCGATGCATCTTCCTCTTCCCCGGATACTGAATTCTGATCGTATGTTCGAATTTGTCGATTATTTTCTTACTCTGATCATCGGTTGGCTGGGCGTTGATGCCGGTTTACTGGATTTATATCAACGTCTCCGAAAAAATCGACGACGAGATCCAGGCAACGGAAGAACTCGAAGCCACGCCCGCGGGCAAGCGCGCGCGGGGAGGTGCCGAATGAACCGCCTTCTTCTCGCCCTCGCGCTGCTGATCACGCCGACCCTGGCCTGGGCTCAGGCCGCCGAAACCACCGAGATGAAGACCTACGTTTTCGAGCCCGACAGCATGATGTCGTTGCTCGGGATCATCTACACCGTCGCCATGGTGGTCCTGTTCCTCTACGTCGGCTGGATGTCGAAGAAGCGGGTGGCGTCCAGCGAGGACTACTTCGCCGCCGGACGCAAAGTGGGCGGACTGTCCAATGGCTTGGCCATGACGTCCAACTACATGAGCCTCGCCACGTTCCTTGGCTTCACCGCGCTGTTGTGGAAGCTCCAGTATTTTCTCGTCGCCATCGTCCTCAGCTTCCTCGGCGGCTTCGTGATGATCTCCATCGCGCATCGCGCCGTCGCTGCGGCGCTGGGGTAAATTCACCAGCATGCAGTTCATCGGCGATCGCTACGGCTCGACGGCCAAGGTCATCGCCGTGCTGTGCATGATCCTGCTCGCGCAGTTGTATCTGATCGGGCAGATGAAGGGCGTCGGCAACGTGTTCCAGGTGATGTTCCACTGGGATTACACCACCGGCCTCGTTTGTCGGCGGCCTGGTGGTGACCGCCTACGTCACCATCGGCGGCATGTACGGCCTGTCGTACAACCAGACCCTTCAAGCGATCATCATGGGCATCGCGCTATTCGTGCCCGCCGCGATCATCCTGTGGAAACTGGGCGCCGGCCCGGCCAGCTTCTTCCCGCCGTTCGGATACGCCAAACTCGTGCCCGACATGGTGGCCGCCATACCCTCCTACTTCGATTCATTCACCACGATGGACGGCACCGTGCCGCTGACTTTCAAGTTCTAACCGCGCATCATGCTCAGCATCGCCTTCGGCACGATCGGTCTGCCTCACATCGCCATGCGCTACTTCACCGCTCCGTCGGTGCGAGACGCCAAGGATTCGACCCTGTGGGGCATCCTGTTCATCGGTATCGTGTTCTTCACCACCTTCGCCATCGGTTTCGCGGCGAAGCCTAACACGGTCCAGGTCGAACGCCAACGGGATCGACATCGCGGCAAAGGAAGCCGACCTGCTGGTGGTCGTCATGAACCAGGCGTTCACCCCGTCGTGGATCGCCGCCCTGCCCGTCGCCGGCGCCCTGGCGGCCGGCATGTCCACCATCGGTGGATTGCTGATGGTGATCGGCACCGGTCTCGGCACGCATCTACTCCACCGTCGTGCCGAACGCCCCGGACAACAAGAAGGTCAAGGCCGGGTTCTTCTTCACCGCGCTCGGCGGGATCGGTGACCATCGGATTGGCTCTCAATCCGCCGGACTTCCTGCTCACCAGCGTCATCTGGGCGTTCGTGGTGGCGTCATCGACCTTCACCCCGGTGCTGATCCTGGGCATCTGGTGGAAGGGAGCCAACAAGCTCGGCGCCATCGCCGGCATGCTTGTGGGCGGCGTTCTGTCCATCGCGCTCTGGTGGACCAAGGGTGAGTCGCTCGGCTTCCAGGTGATCCAGTTGGGCCCTCTGGGCTTCCTGGTGACCGCCATCTTCAGTGCGTCGGCGGCCTGGTTCACCGTGGTCGTGGTCAGCATGCTGACCGGTGGCGAGAAGGACGAGGAAATCCTTCGCACCGTGGATCGCATCCACGGCTGGAAGACCTACGATCCCCGGCGCTACAACGGGAAATCGTTCCCGCTGGGCGTCGCGGCCATCGCGCTCGGGATGATGATTTGGTCGGCCACACCCG
>CAVPAM010000039.1:0-217295 GCA_963701445.1 uncultured Alphaproteobacteria bacterium | reverse complement strand
CGCCCGCGACTCCTTGCCGGCGTAATGCTATTGCTCGTGTTGGCGGTCCGTGTCGAAGACCCGCAATTCGCGAGGTCGATGCGGTTGCAGGGCTTCGACCTGTTCCAGGGATTGAAACCCGTGGCGGTGGCTAACCGCCCGGTCGCCATTGTCGATATCGACGAGCGAAGCTTGGCCGAACTTGGCCAGTGGCCTTGGCCGCGCACGCAAATCGGACGCATGGTCGAAAATCTTCGCGCGGCGGGCGCCAGGGTGGTCGGTTTCGACGTGTTGTTCGCGGAGCCGGACCGACTCTCGCCAGCCTTGTTCGCCGCTGCATCTCCAGGTCTGGCGCCGGATATCGCTGCGGCTCTCTCCGCTCAGCCCAGCAATGACGAGCGCTTTGCCGATATCATCCGCGGTGCACCGGTGGTTTTGGGAATTAGCGGCACCCATGATTTGGAGCATCCTTATGCGGAGCGAATAGCGGCGACCGTCCCCGTCGCCGAATATGGTGGCGACTTCGGCCCTTTCTCAACCAGTTTCCAGCCGTTATCCCCATTCTTACGTTTTGTCCCGGGCAGCGGCGGGGAACGGGCTAATGACTTTGACGTCGGAGCATGACGGCCTGATTTGCCGCGTGCCGATGCTTACCCGAGTTGGCAATCAAATCTATCCGGCGCTGTCCTTGGAAATGATGCGCGTTGCCTTAGGCGTTCCCTTTATTTCTATTGATGTCGATCCGTTCGGGAGTGGGGTGAAAGGTGTACGTGTAGGACCATTAAGAGTGCCGACCGACGCAAATGCTCTGACTTGGCTGCGCTTCGCCGAGCACGATCCGAGGCTCTATGTTTCGGCGGTCGATGTCGTAAGGGGCAGTTTCTATCCGTCGTTATTCCACCGCAAGCTTGTGCTCGTAGGCACGTCGGCCTCGGGTTTACGCGATCTCCGGGCAACTCCGGTCCACTCGCTTATCTCCGGCGTGGAAATACACGCGCAACTGATTGACTCGATGCTCCGCGTCGATTTCCTAAAGCGCCCGGCCTACGCGCTGGGTATTGAGCTTACGCTCACGTTGGCTGTTGGGTTAGATAATATGGCTCGCACGACGATTTACGCCTTGGACAAGCCTGCCGTTATTCGCCGCCATCTTGCCGCCCTGGCGGCCGGAGCCTTCTACCTCTTCGAAATGCACGCTATAATTTTAGACGTAGTTTACACTTCAATAACAGGTAGCATGATATTTCTCTGTTTGATTTTGGGAAATTACTCTCGATCAGAGATTTGAGACATCACGTGCGAACCGCATTCAGCCACGATCCCGCTCCGGCGCTGGTCGAGAGCCTAGCAGAGAACCCTGAGCAACTCCGCCTTGGTGGGGAGGAAAAGGGAGCTGACGTTTCTGTTCACCGACATCGCCGGTTTCACGTCACTGACCGAGTGTATCGGCGCGGAGGCGCTTGTCCGTGTTTTGAACGAGTATCTCGATTTCGATGTGCGGTATCGTCATGGGCCATGGCGGTACGATCGACAAAATCGTCGGCTATGCTGTTCACGCGCTGTTTAACGCCCCGATCCATCAGGCGGATCACGCCGCCCGCGCGGTCGCTTGTGCCCTTGAGATGGATGCCTTCTGCCGCAAATTCGCCGAGAAAAAAAGGCCGAGGGTATCAACTTCGGCGAAACACGGATTGGTGTAAATACGGGCCCGGCGATCATCGGCAACTTCGGTGGAAATGGCCGCTTCGATTACACAGCCCACGGCGACGCGATCGATACCGCCGCCCGTCTCGAGGGCGCCAACAAATTTCTTGGAACGACAATCTGCGTCGCCGCTTCTACGATGAAGGATAGCCCCGATTTCACGTTCCGGCCGATTGGCACACTTTACCTGAAAGGCAAGGAGCAGGGACTTGAAGCGTTCGAGCCGATCGCGCCCGAGGAGCCGAAACATTCGTACGTTTCCAGTTACTGCAACGCCTTCAATCTCTTGCGTGATGATCTCCCGGGAGCGGTCGCCGCGTTTCGTGAGCTTACGGAAGCCTATCCGGCCGACACGTTGATTGCTTTCCACATGCAACGCTTGGCAACCGGCCAAGGTGGTTGTGAGTTGAGGATGAGCGGAAAATGAAGACGGTCTCCGAAGCCTTTGACCGTCTCCAATCCATGTTGCGGAACAGGGCGGCACGAGTCTTCGGTCTGCGGGGAACCCATGGCCATTCAACCGGCGCCGAAGTCTCCGACAACAAAACTATTCCCAGTTCGCAAACGTTTTGGGCCTGCTAGCAAAGCAGTTCTTCAACCGGTTCGGGGAACTTGCGGTGCTGTCGCTGGCGATCAACCTACTTTCCCTGGCGGTACCGGTTTTCGTTCTACAAGTTTACGACCGGGTCATCTTCCATGGCGGATTGACGACGTTGGCTGGACTAATCTTCGGTGTCCTGCTTGCCATCGGCTTCGACTTCCTGCTCCGCCAGGCTCGCAGCCCACTCGTGCAGATGATTGGCTTGCGTGTCGATGCCAGCTTGGTCAAGGCGCTCGTCGGACGTTTGCTCCGATTGCCCCTTGGCAGCTTGGAGAAGCAGTCGAATACTCAGTGGCAGACCCTGTTTCACGACCATGAGTTGGTTCGCGATACGGTTTCCAGCACGTTGCCATTGCTGATTGTCGATCTGCCATTCATCTTGGTGTTTCTGGGCGCAATATGGATGGTTGCGCCGCCAATCGCAGGGTTGTTGCTGCTCATCGTTCCTCTGTATGTCGCCTTTGCCGCGATGTCATCGTGGGCCGTGGCCAGGGCGGCACGCGATGAGCAGAACAAGGCGCCTGACTGCAACGCTCTGACGACCGAAATTATCGCGGGGCGCCTGTCGGTCAAATCCATCGGTATCGGGAAGGTGCTCTCCGAGCGCTGGGGTGGCGCCCATGCGATGCTCGTCGAACGCTCAATCGTCCGCGGCGCTCGTTCCGATACCTTCCAAAACCTATCGGTCGCGCTCGGCATGGCGACGACTGTCCTGATTACATCGTATGGGGCCATGGCCATTGTCGAGCAGCAGATGACGATCGGTGGCCTGATCGCCGCCAAGATGCCGGCAACTGAATTGTCTCATCCTTCGACGGAAAACGACGGCGGTGCCGACAGTATCCAGGCTTCGGCGTGGCCGTTCGTCGGCTTGAAGATGTGTTGAAGCTACCCGTCAATGCGATGAAAAGCTCTGTGTCGCGAAATCAGCCGCGGGGGCTTTTGATGCTCGAAAACGTCTCTTTCCGCTATGATGACGGCGCGGCACTGGTCCTCGACGATCTAAGCATCGTCGTTGGATCCGGCGGAATGCATGGACTTGTCGGGCGAAACGGGAGCGGCAAGTCGACGCTTCTAAAGATTATGCAGGGTTTGTACGCGCCCCAAAATGGCCGCGTCCTGCTCGATAACGCCGATATGGCCCAGTTCGGTCGCGACGAGCTTTCGCGCTGGATCGGCTATGTTCCGCAAGAGCCTTTTCTGCTTTCGGGTTCCATCCGTGATAACATCACCGGTTTCGCCGCTGGCATTGACGACGCGGCGATTTTGACCGCGGCGAAGCGAGCCGGCGCCGATGTGTTTGTCGACGCTCTACCCGACGCATATGGGACAGATGTGGGCGAGGGCGGCCGGTATCTGTCATCTGGACAGCGTCAACTCATCGCTCTCTCGCCGTGCGCTGCTCCATGAACCGTCTGTTCTGCTGCTGGACGAGCCGAGTGCCAACCTTGATGAAGAGGCAAGCCGGCGGCTGATTTCCCAGCTCCGCTGGATGTCAAAACGTGGCACGATCATTGCGGCTAGCCACAGTAGGCAGCTGTTGCGCGCCTGCGACATGGTTTTAACTCTCGATAACGGGTCGATCGCAAGCACTCGTCGCGGGAAGCGTTGCACGGGCATCGGGTGGCGATGCTCCTGGAAGGCTCGGACAGGCTGGCGTAATACCAGCGGCGGTTGATAATGACCCTTTGTGATCGCGTCACCCGCATCCTCGGCAGGAGGCCCCGCGCCGGCGATGGGGACCCATCGTCAAGCGGTCCGGACGCCCCGAAAGACCGTCACAAGGGGTCATTGTCAACCACCGTTGGTATAAGGAGACGTTCGGGTGGAGCAGATTGATAAGCTAATTGACCGCCATCCGGTTCCTACATGGCGATCCATTGCCTGGGTTGTTCTGGCATTGATCGCCGGTGCCTGCATCTGGGCGTCGCTGACCGAAATCGACGAGTTCGTGGTCGCATCGGGCATCGTCGTTCCAGAGGGAAAAGTCAAACAGATCCAGCATCTTGAAGGTGGTATAGTCGAAGCGATCTACGTGCACGAAGGCGAGCGCGTACGCGCCGGTCAAAGACTGGTCCGCCTCGATCTTGCAAGCAGCGCTTTGAACGGACCTGAACTGCAAGTGCGGCTCGATGGTTTGCGAATTAGGAAGCCCGTCTCGCGGCCGAATTGGATGGCGTTTCGCTGTCCCTTCCCGCAGACGAAGCGGCACGGCAACCGGGAATTGCCGCGGCCGAGCAGGCAGCTTTCGAGAGCCGCAAGAAGGAACTTCAAAGCATACTTGGTGTTCTGGTCAAAAGTATCCGTCAGCGTAAACTCTAGGTGGCGGCGACGCATGCTCGCCTGAAATCGCTGAAAAAAGAGATGGTCCTCGCCACAGAGCAGCTATCCATGAAACATAAGCTGGCGCAAGACAAGTGGGTTTCACGAGCGGAAGTGTTGAAGTTCGAGCGCGAGGTCGAGCACATGCGCGGCGAATACGAACACTTGAAGGTCGAGCACAAGAGAGCGGCCGTGGCGCTGGAAGAAGTGCGTGAGCGTCACGATCAGGAGATCACTCGATTTAGAAGTCAAACGGCGTCCGAACGCGGCTGGGGTGGCTCTGAAATCCAGCGCCAGGAGGAGTTGCTTTCTCGGGCATCCGAGCAAAGCAACCGGAACGAAGCCGTTAGCCCCATCGATGGAATTGTCAAAAATCTTGCCGTAAGTACGATTGGCGGTGTGGTCCGCGCAGGGCAAGTCATCGTGGAGATCGTGCCAATTGATGATGGACTGGTCATCGAGGCACAACTCTCACCGAACGATGTCGGCCACGTTAAAGCTGGCTTTCCGGCGAAGGTTAAATTGTCGACCTACGATTATCTGCGCTATGGCAGCTTGGAAGGCACTGTTCGCCACATCGCCGCCGATCGCAGTGTCGATGCGCAGGGCCTACAGTACTTCAAGCTGATTGTCGACATCTCGGACCAGATCCTGCGTGCCGGCGGTGAGAGCTATTCGATAATGCCGGGAATGGAGGCGGTAATCGATGTCCGGTCGGGGACGAGATCCGTCTTGTCTTACCTGATGAAGCCGGTCCTCAAACTGCGCAATGAGTCATTCCACGAAAGATAAAAATGCGAAGAGATGAAGTAAAGGCGACAAATGTTTCAGAGGCATAAAACTCGTTTAAATTAAAAAAGCGCATAACATTAAAATTTTAATTTAATACATTTTATTTAAATATTTATTCATTATTTTAAATGTTTTATTTTTTGAAATTTATGTTATCAATATTTTTTGATTTTCATTCCTTTGCGAAAATCGAGAGTGGTGAATATTCACGCCCTCTTATGTCCCGAAGTCCTATCCCGAGCCACCGCTACCGTGAGTGGAAGGCCTGGAGGACAATCCGAGCGCTGAAAATCGCGGGTTAAGGCGGTTACGGGCTTGGGATTATCGCCAGGGTTGAGCAGCCCACTGAATCAATCTCTGTTGCACTGCCCACGCTTCTGCGACGCGGAATATGGGATTTAATTTGGGCCGATTGCATGACAATGAGGTGAACCTGCTCTATGTACACTTTAGGCTCGTAGGTTTCTGGCTTCAAGAAGAGGGAAACAACGCCTTAGTCGAGGCCAGGCAGTCACCGTCATACAGCTTTCCTCAGCTCGGGCTTCGTACGTCCTTACCAAATCCTGCCCAGGCAATCACCGTCACACGGCTTTCCTCAACTCGGATTTCGTACGTCCTTGACCAAATCCTGCCCCCGCAACCAAACCAGAAACCCCGGCCCTCGCGGCCGGGGTTTCTGGTATGGGACTTGGTTCGCCCGGCCGCCCGGGTTCGCAATCCATCGCAAAAAGCAATTTACCCAGCCTCGGCTCCGGAGTAGGGATGAGCGCGCTGGTCGGCGGTGGCAACGCCGCGGCGCGAGGTAGGAGGGAGTATCCACCAGTGACACGCGGTGCCGTTTACAGAGTTGGCTTGGTCGCGGTCGCGGTCTTGCTGTTGGCGGGCGCTTGCGAGGAGCCGCCCGAGCCCGAAGAGGTGGTGAGACCGATCCGGGCCATGCGGGTGGCCGCCGCCGGCGTCCTCGGGGGGCGCGCGTTTCCGTGCCGCGCCGAGGCGGTGGGTGAAATCAACGCCGCGTTCTCGGTGCCGGGCCGCCTCATCGAACGACCGGCCCGGGTCGGCTCGGAGGTGGAAGCCGGCGACCTTCTCGCGCGCATCGATCCGAGCGATTTCCAGAACGCCCTGATGCAGGCCGAGGCCCGGACGACGCGGGCGCGCGCCATGCGCGACCGGGTGGCGAGGGCCGCCGAAGCGGGCGCCGTCGCCCGGCAGGACCTGACAAACGCCCAGGCCGACCTTGACGAAGCCCTGGCGGAAGTGGAGATCCGCGCCAAGGCGCTGGAAGACACGCAATTGCGCGCCCCGTTCGACGGCGTCATCGCCGCGACGTTCGTCGAGAACTTTCAGAACGTCCAGGCCAGGCAGCCGGTGATGCGCGTCCTCGACATTTCCAGCATCGAATGCGTCGTCAACATTCCCGAGGGCCTGATCTCCTCCGCGCCCTACGTGGAGGACATCCAGGTGATCTTCGATGCCTTCCCTGGCCGGCCGATTCCCGCGGCCATCGCCGAGATCGGCCGCGAGGCCTCGGCGACGACCCGCACCTTTCCGATCACCCTGGTCATGGATCAGCCGGAGGACGGGGAAATCCTGCCCGGCATGGCGGGGCGGGCAAGCGGCCGGGTGGCGCCGCCCGAGGACGCGCCCGCCGACGGCTTCGATCTGCCCTTGAACGCGATCTTTTCCGACGACGGTCAACGCTCGCTGGTCTGGGTGATCGACGAGACGACGATGACCGCGTCGAAACGCGAGGTGGAGGCGGTGGCCCCGAGTGCTCTCGGCATGCGGGTTCGCGGTGTCGGGCCCGGTGAATGGATCGCGACCTCCGCCGTGCATGTCCTGCGCGACGGCCAGAAGGTGCGTCTCCCCGACCTGGATCGCGAGCGGGATCGCCGATCATGAGCCTCGCCAGGATCGCCATAGACAACAAAGCGGTCACCCTGTTTCTCGCGGCGCTGATCGTCGTCGGCGGCGTGTTCAGTTTCTTCCAGCTGGGTTGGCTGGAGGACCCGGACTTTTCGGTCAAGACGGCGGTCATCGTCACCCCCTACCCGGGCGCGAGCGCCGAGGAGGTGGAGAAGGAGGTCACCGATGTCCTGGAAACCGCGCTCCAGGAAATGTCGCAGGTTCACGAGCTCTACTCGCTTTCCCGCGCCGGCTCCTCGCTGATCCGCGTCGATATCCAGCCGCAATACTGGGCCGACCAACTGCCGCAGGTCTGGGACGAGATGCGCCGGAAGATCAACGACGCCCAGCGCCGCTTGCCGCCCGGGGCCGGCACCCCCAACATCGGCGACGATTTCGGCTTCGTCTACGGGTTTCTGATGGCGATGACCGGCGACGGTTACACCTACGCCGAGTTGGAGGACCTTGCCGAGGGATTGCGGACCCAGCTCGCCGTCGTCGACGGCGTTTCGCGGGTCGAGCTCTGGGGCGTGCAGCAGCGCGTGATCTATGTGGATGTATCCGAGCAGCGGCTCGCCCAACTCGGTCTGACCCCGCAGGCCATCGTCGCGACCCTCCGCCAACAGAACATGGTGGTCGACGCCGGCGGCATCGACGCCCAGGACCAGCGGTTTCGCGTCGCCCCCACGGGCACCTTCGCCTCCCCCGAGGACATCGAACGGCTGGTGCTGTCCGACTTCCGCAACGAGCCGACCGCCGTGACCACGCCGTCGGGATCGCAGACCTTGGTGGCGCCCTCGGGAACGCCCTCGCGCACCACCGAACTGATCACCATCGGCGACCTCGGCGAGGTGAGGGTCGGCTACGCGGCGCCGCCGATCCGGCTGCTGCGGTTCAGCGAGCGCACCGCCGACGGCCAGTTCCTCAGCGCGCCCGCCATCGGCATCGCCATCGCCAACGAGGCCGGCGGCAACGTGGTGAGGACCGGCAACAACGTCGACGCGCGGTTGTCCCAGCTGGAGGCCCAGTTGCCGCTCGGGGTGCAATTGCACAAGATCGCCTGGCAGTCGGATCTGGTGGTGGATTCCATCAGCGAGTTCATGATCAGTCTCGGACTCGCCGTCGTCATCGTCCTGTTCGTCTTGCTGCTGCCCGTGGGCTGGCGCATCGGCGTGGTCATCGGCACCGCGCTGCTGTTGACGCTGCTCGCCACGTTCATCGTCATGGGCATCATGGGCGAGGATCTGCACCGGATGTCGCTCGGCGCGCTGGTCATCGCGCTCGGCATGATGATCGACAACGCCATCGTCGTCGCGGATAACTACCTGGTTCGGCTCGGGCAGGGCATGGAGCGCAAACAGGCGGCGATCGAGTCGGCGGATATCCCGGCCTGGCCCCTGCTCGGGGCGACCATCATCGGGGTGCTCGCCTTCTTCCCCATCTTCGTCTCGGACGAGAGCGCCGGCGAGTATTGCCAGGCGCTGTTTACCGTGGTCGGGGTCTCGCTGCTCCTCAGCTGGGTGATCTCCCTCACCATGACGCCCCTGCAGCTGATCTACATGATTCCCGCCCCGAAGAAGGACAAGGAGGGGCAGGCGGCTCGCGAACCTGGCTTCTACAGGGCCTTCCGCAACATTCTGATCAAGGCGATCCGCTTCCGCCTGGTCTTCGTCGCCGGCCTGGTCGGGCTTCTGGTCCTGGCGGTCGGCGCGTTCCAGGCGGTGCCGCGACAGTTCTTCCCCGATGCCGATCGCGCCCAGTTTCTCATGGACTACTGGGCGCCGGAGGGCACGCGCATCCAGCAGGTGGAGGCCGACACCCGCGAGATCGAGCGAAGACTCCTCGAGGATCCGAGGGTGGTCAGCGTCAGCACCTTCATCGGCAGCGGTCCGCCGCGCTTCTACCTTCCGGTCGATTCCGAATCTCCATTTCAATCCTTTGCCAACATCATCGTCAACACAACCTCCGGCGACGTCGTTCCCGCCGTCGCCGACGAGACCCGGACGTGGCTCGAGGACAATGTGAAACAGGCTCTGGTCCGCGTCCGCCTCTATGCGCTTGGACCGAGCAATCCCTGGTCCTTCCAGGCGCGGATCATGGGGCCCGCGGACGCGGATCCGGAAGCGCTGCGCCGCCTTGGAAACGAGGGTTTGGACATTCTCGAGGGTCATCCGTGGGTGGCGGAGGCGCGGCTGGACTGGCGGGAGCGGGTGCGCAAGGTGGTGCCCGAGTTCAACGATGAGCGTGCCCGATGGGCGGGCGTATCCAGGGAGGACCTGGCGGACGCGACGAAGCGCGCCTTCGACGGCCGCACCATCGGTCTTTACCGGGAAGGAAACTCCCTGCTGCCCATCAAGCTGCGACACGTGGAGGACCAGCGCGCCGATTTCGCCGCTCTCGACACCATCCAGGTCCAGCCGTCCGGCTCGTCGACGACCGTGCCGCTTTCGCAGGTGACCAGCGGCGTGGGGATCAACTGGGAAAATCCGATCATCGCCCGCTATCAACAGCGCCGGACGCTGACCGTGGAGGCGGAGCCCATACCCGGCGTGACCCTGGCGGATTTCATGGAATCGGTGCGCGACCGGTTCGAGGCGATCGAACTGCCGATCGGCTACGAATTGTTCTGGGACGGCGAATACGCCGACTCCAAGGCGGCGCAGGCCAGCCTGGTTCCCGGCATCGTGCCGGCGGCGGCGGTGATCCTGTTCATCCTGATCGCCCTGTTCAATGCCTTCCGTCCGCCGTTGATCATCATCCTGACGATCCCGTTCGTGTTCATCGGCATCGCGCCCGCGCTGCTGGTGACACAGGCGCCCTTCGGTTTCGTCGCCCTGCTCGGCGCCATGAGCCTGTCGGGCATGATGATCAAGAACGCCATCGTCCTTTTCGACGAAATCAACCTGGAGCTGGCGAAGGGAAAACCGCCTCACCAGGCGATCGTCAACTCCGCCATCTCGCGGACGCGGCCGGTGCTGCTGACCGCCGCCACCACCGTGCTCGGGGTGGTGCCGTTGCTGACCGACGTGTTCTTCAGGTCGCTTGCGGTGACCATCATGGGCGGCCTCGCCGTCGGGGCGGTCCTGACCCTGGTGCTGATCCCGGTGCTGTACGCCATCTTCTACCGCGTCAAGTCGCCAAGCCCCGTGGCGCAATAACCTCGACCGACCGGATATTTGGTTGGGGTCAGCCGGCGGCGACGTCGACGCCGTATTCGCGGGCGGCGTCCTCGAGCCAGCGCCAGAGGTAGTCGGCGAAGCTCCGGTGGACATACACCTCGTAGCGCGGCGCGTCGTCGACCTGGTGGAGAATGACGTGGGCGTGGGCGATCAGCGACTGGGCGCAACGACCGGCCGAGAACACCCTCGGGTGCAGGTCGAGCGGGCACCCTTTGGCCAGCACGTCGCGGGCATGGCGGCCGGTGACTTTGATGACCGCGCGACCGTCGGACACGTCGACGATCGCCGCGTGCCGGTCCTGGGTGGCGGATGCAAGGGCGGCGGCGAGATCGGTTTGACCGTTTCCGGCCCCGACGGCGAGCCACTCGTCCGGTCCCAGCCACAGGATGCGCGGCCCATCGGCGAGGTCCGCCGGGCCGGCGGCGGTATTGGGTTCCGTGGGGGGAACGAGGCCGATGGCCCGTTCCACCGCGCGCGCGAATTCGGGGTCGCCGGCGTCGCCGCGCACGGCGACCTGATGGCGGAACGCGGCCTCGGAGAGCAGCACGCCGGCGTGGTCCGGTTGGCCGGCACGCGCGCGGGCGGCGAGACCGAGATGGGCGAGCGCGCTTCGGCGCGCGGGACGGTCAGCCATGGAGGCGGGTTCCTTCGGGGTCGAAAAAGACGGGTTCGACGATGGTCGCGGCGATGGTTCCGCCGACCAGCGGCACGTGGACCCGCTCGCCCATCCGTCCGCGTCCTCCCTTGACCAGCGCCAGCGCGATGGACCGGCCCAGGTTGGCGCTGTGATAACTCGACGTGACGTGGCCGATCATCGGCATGGGCGGTTGGTCCTTGATCTCGCTCACGATCTGGCCGCCCTCCGGTAGAACGTCCTTGGGGTTTTCGGTGAGAAGGCCGACGAGTTGCTTGCGGTCGGCGCGGACGGTGTCGGCGCGGGCGAGCGAGCGCTTGCCGATGAAGTCCTTCTTCTTGCTCACCGCCCAGTCCATTCCCAGGTCGATGGGGGTGACGGTGCCGTCGGTTTCCTGGCCGGCGATGATGAAGCCCTTCTCGGCGCGCAGCACGTGCATGGTTTCGGTGCCGAAGGGCGTGATGCCGAAGGGTTCCCCCGCGTTCATCAGCGCCGTCCACAGCGCGAGGCCGAAACCCGCGGGAACGTTGATCTCGAAGGATGTCTCGCCGGTGAAGCTGACCCTGAAGACGCGGGCGGGGAGGCCGGCGACGCGGCCCTCGCGCATGCTCATGTGCGGGAAGGCGTCGTTGGCGAGGTCCATGTCGGTCAGTTCGCCGAGCAGGGTGCGCGCGAGCGGGCCGGAGATGGCGGCCGTCGCCCAGGTTTCCGTCACCGAGTTGGCGTAGACCCTGAGCTCGGGCCATTCGGTCTGCAGCCACTCCTCGATCCAGGCCAGCACCCGGGCGGCGTTGCCCGACGTGGTGCTCATCAGGTAGTGGTTTTCGCCGAGCCGCGTCGTCACGCCGTCGTCGAACAGCATGCCGTCCTCGGTGCACATCAGCCCGTAGCGGCAGTGGCCGACGGCGAGCTGCTTCCAGGCGTTGGTGTAGACGCGGTTGAGCAACTCCGAGGCGTCGGGCCCCTGGATGTCGATCTTGCCGAGGGTGGAGGCGTCGAGGATGCCGACGGCGTTGCGGGTGGCCAGGCACTCGCGGTCCACCGCCTCGCGCATGGTTTCGCCGGGCCGGGGGAAGAACCACGGGCGTTTCCATTGGCCCACGTCCTCGAACCGGGCACCGGCGCGCACGTGCCACGGATGCATGGGGGTCATCCGCGCCGGATCGTACAGATCGCCGATATCCCGTCCGGCCAGGGCGCCGAAGGTCACCGGCGTGTAGGGGGGGCGGAAGGTGGTGGTGCCGACCATCGGAATATCGACGCCGCGCATTCCGGCGAGGATCGCGAGCCCATGGATGTTCCCGGTCTTGCCCTGATCGGTGCCCATGCCGAGGGTCGTATACCGCTTGGTGAGCTCGCTCGAACTCGTAGCCCTCGCGCTGGGCCAGTTCCACATCGGCGACGGACACGTCGTTGTGCGGATCGAGGAAATGCTTGCTCCGGCGTTTACCGCCCGTGGCGGGGCTCACCCACAGCGGCCTCAATGGCGCCTCGTCGACGCTCTCCGCTTGCGGCTTCTTGCGCCGGGATTTGCGGGTGAAACCGGCGGCGGCGGCGGCCGCCGCACCGGCAGCGAAGCCCTCCGCGAGGCAATCGCCGAGACCGAAGGCGCCGTTGGACGCGCCGGCGGAGCGCTCCGCCTGCACCGACTGGCCGGGGACGAAACAGGCGTTGTCTCCGTCGAACCGGGCCTTGCCGCCGGATTGCGAGAACAGATGGATCGCCGGGTTCCAGCCGCCGGAGACCGCGGCCACGTCGCACGGGATCCGCCGCGCCGATCCGGTCACCGCCTGGGCGGATGCGTCCAGGGTCATGACGTCGACGGCGCGAAGGCGCCGGCCGCCGACGGCCCGGACGACGGCGGACCCCTTGATCACCTCGATCCCGCGCCCGGCGGTTTCCTGGGCCAGCGCGCCGGCCGGATCGGGGCGCGCGTCGACCACGGCGGCGACGGCGATCCCCGGCGTCGGCCAGGTCCAGGGCGGTGCGATAGGCGTCGTCGTTGTTGGTGAAAACCACGACGTTCCGGCCCGGCGCGACGCCGTAGCGGTTGACGTAGTGGCGGACGGCGCCGGCGAGCATGACCCCGGGGCGGTCGTTGTGGGCGAAAACCAGCGGCCGCTCGATGGCCCCGGTGGCCAGCACGACCTGTTTCGCGCGAACCTTCCACAGCCGCTCGCGCGAACCCCTGGCGGCGTCCGACGCATCGGTCTGGCGCCGTTCCACCAGCGCCAGGTAATTGTGGTCGTAGTAGCCGAACGCGGTCGTCCGCGACAGCACCCGGACCTCGTCCATGGCGGCGATTTCGGCCATGGCCGCGCCGGCCCAGTCCAGCGCCGGCGCGCCGTCGATCCGGGCGCGCTCGGCCAGCAGTTGACCGCCGGGCTCGGGTTGCTGATCAGCGAGGATGACCCGCGCGCCGGCGCGGCCGGCGGCGAGGGCGGCGGCGAGCCCGGCAGGTCCGGCGCCGACCACGAGCACGTCGCAATGGGCGTTCATCTTGTCGTAGATGTCGGGGTCCGGCTGGGCCGGAGCCTTGCCGAGACCGGCGGCCCGTCGGATCACGTGCTCGTAGGCCATCCAGTAGCGCGCCGGCCACATGAAGGTCTTGTAGTAGAAACCGGCGGGCATGATCGGCGCGAACAACCCGGTGATGGCGCCCGCGTCGAAGTCGACGCTTGGCCAGCAGTTGACGCTGTCGGCGCGGAGCCCGTCGCGGAGCTCGATGACGGTCGCGGGCACGTTGGGCTGCGTGCGGGCGCCAGTTGCCAACTGCACCAGGGCGTTGGGCTCCTCGACGCCGGCCGCGACGATGCCGCGGGGACGATGGTATTTGAAGCTTCGGCCGACCACCGACACCGCGTTGGCCAGCAACGCGGAGGCGAGGGTGTCGCCCGGGTGTCCCTCGTAGCGGCGATTGTTGAAGGAGAACGCGCAGGTTTGAGTCCGGTCGATCCGGCCACCGGTGGCGAGGCGGTTTTTCTGGCTCACGCGTCGTCCTTCCCGGGCTCGGCCGGCTCCGTCGGCGGCGCCACCGGCGGCTTCTCGCCGATCCGGTAGCTTCCGTGAATGGCGTTGGTCGCCGTGTCCCGGGCGACGTTGAACCACCGCCGGCACCCCGCGCCGTGAACCCAGCGCTCCAGGTGCGGGCCCATGGGGTTGGAGCGCATGAACAGGTAGTCGGCCCATTCGGCGTCGCTCAGGGCCTCGGGCTCGAGGGGCCGGACAATGTGCGCCTCGCCGCCGTACTTGAACTCGATCTCGTCGCGGGGACCGCACCAGGGGCAGTGGATCAGCAGCATCTGTCGTCCCTCTCAGTGCGCGACGGCGGCGGCGCCGTGCTCGTCGATCAAGGCGCCGGTGGTGAAGCGGTCGAGCGCGAAGGCCTCGTTCAGCGCGTGCGGCCGGTCCTGGGCGATGGTGTGGGCGAACACCCAGCCCGACCCCGGCGTCGCCTTCCATCCGCCGGTGCCCCATCCGCCGTTGATGTACAGCCCTTGGACGGGGGTCTTGGAGATGATCGGGCTGGCGTCCGGACAGACGTCCACGTTGCCCGCCCATTGGCGCAGCATGCGAAGCCGGCTGAAGATGGGGTAGAGCTGGACGATCGCCCGCATCTGCTCCTCGATGACGGCGAGGCCGCCACGCGACGCATAGCTGTTGTACGGATCGATGCCGGCGCCGATCACCAGCTCTCCCTTGTCGGACTGACTGACGTAGACGTGCACCTGGTTGGACATCACGACGCAGTCGATGATCGGCTTGATGGGTTCCGAGACGAGGGCCTGCAGCGGGTGGACCTCGATGGGCAGCCGGATCCCGGCCATGGCGGCGAGCACGCTGGTATGGGCGGCGGCCACGATCCCCACCTTGGCCGCCTTGATGATGCCCCGGGTGGTCTCGACGCCGGTGACCCGGTCGCCGTCGCGGAGGATCGCGGTGACCTCGCAGTTCTCGATCACGTCGACGCCGCG
This sequence comes from uncultured Alphaproteobacteria bacterium, assembly GCA_963701445.1. Taxonomy (GTDB): domain Bacteria; phylum Pseudomonadota; class Alphaproteobacteria; order Rhodospirillales; family Defluviicoccaceae; genus CAKZLS01. The sequence continues at coordinate 202,205 of CAVPAM010000039.1, read as the reverse complement.
GGCATCCGCCGCCCGGGCGAGGCCCCAGGCCGCCGCGTCGTGACGCGCCACGCCGCCCCGGCGCTGGAGCGACGCGCCCAAGACCGGATAGCGGGCGTCGGGCGAGGTGTCGAGGATGGGGACCATGCGTCTGATGTCCTGGACGGTGAGGATCTCGGAGTCGATGCCGTTCAGGCGGATGGCGTTGACCCGGCGCTCCAGCTCCCTGAGATCGTGCAGGGTGTGCGCCAGATTGATGACGCCGCGCTGGCTCAGCATCAGGTTGTAGTTGATATCCTGGGTGAGGCCCTCGAACAGTTGAAGCGACTTCTCGTAGAGCCGGGCGCTTTCGTCCCACAGATAGTTGGAGCGGATGATCGTCGTGTTCCGTCCGGTGTTGCCGAGACCGATGGAGCCTTTTTCGAGAACGGCGACGTTGGTGATGCCGTGCTCCTTGGCGAGGTAGTAGGCGGTGGCGAGGCCGTGGCCGCCGCCGCCGACGATGACGACGTCATACGCCGCCTTCGGGTCCGGGCGACGCCACGCGCGCTTCCAGACGCGATGCCCTCCGAGAGCCCCTCTCGCCAGGCCGAAGAGGGAATACCGGTTCATGGCCGCCGGCACCGTCGAGCCGAGGGCGCGCCGCTAGACATTGGAATCCGGCATGGAGGCCTTGCGCTCCGTCATGAACGCCTGAAGCGCCTCGTCGATGCCCGGATCGAGACCGGGTTCCTCGTAGCTGGCCAGCATTTCCTTCCACAGCTTGTTCGCCCGCTGAGCGGCATCCAAGCTCCCCTCCGCCTGCCATTGTTCCACCGAATTGTTATCAGAAATCGTCGAACGATAAAACGCCGACTCGAAATACAATTGCGTGTGGGCCGATCCGAGATGGTGCGAGCCGGGGCCCACCTCCCTGATCGCATCCATCGCCTGGGCCGCTTCGCTGAGATCGATGCCCTGGGCGATGACCTGCATCATCCCGAGCTGATCGGTGTCCATGACGAACTTTTCGTAACTGCTGCAGAGGCCGCCCTCCAGCCAGCCGGCCGCGTGCAGGGCGAAATTCACGCCCGACAGAATGGTCGGCAGCAAGGTGTTGGCGCTTTCGTAGGCCGCCTGGGCATCGGGCACCTTGGACGCGGTCAAGGATCCTCCGGAGCGGAAGGGAACGCCCAGGCGCCGGGCCAGTTGGGCGGCGGCGCTCAGCATCAGCATCGACTCCGGCGAGCCGAAGGTGGGGGCCCCGGACTGCATCGAGATGGAGCTGACGAAGGATCCGAACACCACCGGCGCGCCGGGACGGACCAGTTGCGTCAACGCCATCCCCGCCATGGCTTCGGCCAGCAGTTGAGCGAGCGTTCCGGCCATGGTCACCGGGCTCATGGCGCCCGACAGGATGAACGGCGAGACGATGCAGGCCTGGTTGGCGGCGGCGTACGTGCGCAGGGATGCCAGCATGGCGCCGTCGAAGGTCAGCGGCGCGTTGGAATTGATCAGATTGACCATCACCGTGTTCTGGTCGACGAACTCCTTACCGAAGACGATCTCCGCCATGCGCACCGAATCCGCCGCGCGTTCGCCGGCCGTCACCGATCCCATGAACGGTTTGTCCGAATAGCGGATGTGGCTGTAGACCATGTCGAGGTGGCGCTTGTTGACGGCCAGGTCCACGGGCTCGCATACCGTCCCGCCCGAATGGTGGAGGATCGGGGTCAGGTAGGCGAGTTTCACGAAATTGCGGAAATCCTCGATGGTGCCGTAGCGGCGCCCGCCATCCAGGTCACGCACGAACGGCGGTCCATAGACCGGCGCGAACACGGAGTTGTCGCCGCCGATGGTGACGCTGCGGGCCGGGTTCCGGGCGTGCTGCACGAACTCCCTGGGTGCCGTGCGGAGCAGCGACCACGCCATGCGGCGCGGGATGTGCACCCGCTGGCCGTCGACATCGGCGCCCGCGTCGCGCCACAGCCGCAAGGATTCGGGGTCGTCGCGGAACTCGATGCCGATCTCCTCGAGGATGGTTTCGGCATTGTCCTCGATCATCGCCAGACCCTCGAGCCCGAGGACCTCCATGGGCGGGATCTGGCGTTTGATGAACGGCGACTTGGTGAGGATGCGTTCCTGACGAGCCGTGCGCCGCGCTTCGCGGCCTCGCCGAACGGTTCGCTTGTCTGTTTCGCCCATGTCGCTCCCGCCTCTCTGTCGATGGCATCCATCCGGAAAATAAGCCCACTTTCGCGGTCCAACTAATCAAAGGCCGTCCCATTGTTGTCCGAGAGCGCCGCCGAAACCGAAAGTTGGCGCTCATGTGTCCACACCTGTCGCATTTTCGACAGATCGAAACGGCGGCGGATCCGAGTATGGCGGGGTAGCAGCAGGGAGAAGGCGATGAAAACCCACGCTCGGGTGGTGGTGATCGGTGGCGGTATCGTCGGTGTCAGCACGCTTTATCACCTGACCAAGAAAGGCTGGTCCGACGTCGTCCTGTGCGAACGGACGGAGTTGACCGCCGGCTCCACCTGGCACGCGGCGGGCCTGCTGCCGTTGTTCAACATGAGCTACTGCGTCGGCCAGCTCCACAAGTATTCGGTGGACCTCTACAAGCGGTTGCCCGCCGAAACGGGACAGGAAGTGAGCTTCCACGTCACCGGCAATCTGCGCCTCGCCACCAACAAGGAGCGCATGGACGAGTACCAGAAGTACTGCGGCACCGCGAACACCATCGGCGTTCCCTTCGAAATCATCGACGTGGCGCGGATCAAGGAATTGTGGCCGCCCTGCAATACCGAGGGGCTGGTGGGCGCGCTCTATCATCCCGACGACGGGCACATCGCGCCGGCCGACGTCACCCAGGCGCTGGCGATCGGCGCCCGCGCGGGTGGCGCGGAGATCTATCGCAACACGCCCGTTTCCGCTCTCCGGCAGAAGCCCGGCGGCGAATGGGTGGTCACCACCGACAAGGGCGACATCACGTGCGAGCATGTGGTGTTCGCCACCGGCAACTATGCGCGCCAGACCGGCGCCATGGTGGGGCTCGACATTCCCGAGCATCCCGGTCGAGCATCAGTTCATCGTCACCGAACCCCATCCGGTGCTGGTGGAGCGCCATGAAAAGGGGCTGCCGGAGATGGCGGTCCTGCGCGAGTCCGACGCGTCCTACTACATGCGCGAGGAGCGCCAGGGATTGATCCTCGGGCCTTACGAGAAGGGCGCGCCGGCGGTGTTCGCCGACGGCGTCCCCGATCATTTCGGCCAGGAACTCCTGCCCGGCGATCTCGAGCGGCTGGAGCCCCACATCGAGGCGGCGATCAATCGGGTGCCCATCTTCGGCGAGGTGGGGATCAAGGACGTGATCAACGGCCCCATCGCCTATACGCCGGACGGCTCGCCGCTGATCGGTCCCGCCTGGGGCCTGAAGAACCTGTGGCTCAACGAAGGACACAGCTTCGGCATCACCGCGGCCGGCGGCGCCGGCTGGCAGCTCGCCGAATGGATCGTCGAGGGCGAACCGGGCATCGACCTGCTTCCCGTGGATCCCCGGCGGTTCGGCGGATACGCGAACAAGCATTACACGAGGATCAAGAACGAGGAGTGCTACGAGCACGTCTTCGTCATCCACTACCCGGACGAGGAACGGCCGGCCGCCCGGCCCGCCAAGACCAGCCCCATCCACGACCGCCTCGACGCGCTGGGCGCGGTATGGGGCCAGCGCTACGGCTGGGAGCGGCCGAACTGGTTCGCGCCGCCCGGGGTCGCGCGCGAGGACGACTGGAGTTTCCGCCGCAGCAAATACTTCGAGCACGTGGGCAACGAATGCCGGCTGGTGCGCGAACGGGTGGGTATCATCGACATCACCAGCTTCACCAAGCACGAAGTGAGCGGTCCCGGGGCGGAGGCGTACCTGAATCGCCTGGTGGCGAGGAAACTGCCGATCAAGACGGGACGCATCAACCTGTCCCACGCGCTGACCACGCGGGGAGGGGTGCGCAGCGAGTTCACCATCATGCGCGATGGCCCGGACCGGTTCTACCTGGTCAGCTCGGGAGCGGCCGAACGCTACGACAACGACTTCCTGACGAAGCACCTTCCGGCGGACGGTGGCGTCCGGCTGGACAACGTCACCACCGCGCACGGGGTCCTGGTGCTGGTCGGCCCGCGCGCCCGAGACGTTCTCGCCAAACTCGCAGACGCCGATCTGTCCGCCACGGCGTTCCCGTGGCTCACCGGCCAGCACATTCTTGTCGGCCTCGCTCCGGTCCGCGCCATGCGGGTGAATTTCGTCGGCGAGCTGGGCTGGGAGCTGCACCACCCCATCGAGTATCAGCGGCATCTTTTCGAGGCCCTGATGAAGGCCGGCGAGGAATTCGGGATCGGTCAATGCGGCATGCGCGCCATGGACTCGCTCCGCATGGAGAAGACCTATCGCATGTGGGGCCAGGACCTGACCCGCGACTACACCGTGTTCGAGGCCGGCCTGGACCGCTTTGTCCATCTCGACAAGGGCGATTTCATCGGCCGCGACGCGTTGATCCGACAGAAACAGGACGGCGTGCCGCAATGCTTCGTGACCATCGAGGTGCACGATGTCACCGACGCCGATCCCATGGGCAACGAGCCCCTCTACCGGGACGGCGAGATGATCGGCCGCGCCACCGCCGGCGCCTATGGCCATTGGGTCGGGAAGAGCCTCGCCATCGGATACGTGAAGACCGGTTTGGAAACGCCGGGCACGAGCCTGGAAATCGAGATCCTGGGGAAACGGTATCCGGCGACGGTGATCCCCGAATCGCCTCACGATCCCGAGAATGCCCGGCTGCGATCGTGACATAGGCGGCCCGAGGGCACGATAAGGCAAGGAGTGTCGCAAACGGCATAAACCGTGTCCGTAGCACGACAGAAGGATGCGGGAAGCCAACTAATCTGCGTCTGTGACAAATGCGTTTTGGGGGCTTTGAGTGGAGCTTCGGAAATGGAACATGAAGAAGAAGACGTCGATCTCGAAGCGCTGAGCGACGACGAACTCGTCGAGCAGATGCACGACGATCTTTACGACGGCCTCGCCGAAGAGGTCGAGCACGGCACCAGGATCCTCCTGGAACGCGGCTGGCAACCATACGATGTCCTGACCAAGGCCCTGGTGGAGGGGATGCGGATCGTCGGTATCGATTTCCGCGACGGTATCCTGTTCGTGCCCGAGGTGTTGATGTCGGCGAACTCCATGAAGGCCGGGATGGCGATCCTGAAACCGCTTCTGGCGGAGACGGGCGCGCCGAAGATGGGCAAGATGGTGATCGGCACGGTCAAGGGCGACATCCACGACATCGGCAAGAACCTCGTCATCATGATGATGGAGGGCGCCGGCTTCGAGGTCATCGACATGGGCATCAACAACCCGGTCGAGAACTACCTCGCGGCGCTCGAGGAACATCAGCCCGACATCCTCGGCATGTCCGCGCTGCTGACCACCACCATGCCGTACATGAAGGTGGTGGTGGACGCGATGGTCGAGAAAGGCATCCGCTCCGACTACATCGTTCTCGTCGGCGGGGCGCCTCTGAACGAGGAGTTCGCCAAGAGCGTGGGAGCCGACGCCTACTGCCGCGACGCGGCCGTCGCGGTGGAGACGGCGAAGGCGTTCATGGCGCGGCGCCAGGGATCGCTCGCGGCATTGGAAGCCGTGGGATGACGGTTCACCGGGGCGCGCCGCCGCGAACCCTGGTCATCGGTTGCGGGGCGCTCGCCCAGGAAATGGTCGCGCTGAAACGGGCCCACGGGTGGAGCCGGATGGATCTGCAATGCCTGCCGGCGGACCTGCACAACCGTCCCGCCCGGATTCCGGAGGCCGTGCGCGACAAGATCCGGGCGGCGAAAAGCAAATACGATCATATCCTGGTTCTCTATGGAGATTGCGGGACCGGTGGGACCCTCGATGCCGTTCTGGCGGAGGAAGGCGTCGAGCGGATCGCGGGGGCGCACTGCTACGAGTTCTATGCCGGGGCAACGGACTTCGCCGCTCTCGCCGAGCGGGAGCCGGGCACGTTTTTCCTGACCGACTACCTGGTTCGGCATTTCGACCGCTTGATCATCAAGGGGCTGGGTCTCGACCGCTATCCGCAGCTTCTCGGAGACTACTTCGGCAACTACCGGCTGCTCGTCTATCTCGCGCAGGTCGACGACCCCGCCCTGGACACGGCCGCCAAGGAGGCGGCGCTGCGGCTGGGTTTGACGTACGAACGCCGCTTCACCGGTCTCCACGGTCTATCCAGGTTTCTCGATTCGGACTTCTTCCGAGGATTACAGCGATGGCGGCCCTGACCATCGTCTACTGGCGTGACATTCCGGCCCAGGTGACCGTCAAGGCGGGCCGGAAGAACGCAAAACGACACCTGCCGCCGCGCTTTCAGGAGGCCATCGACCGGGCCGCGATGCGCGCCGGCGCTCACGCCAGCGACGCCTACCTCGCCGACTGGCGGCGCGGCGATGCGAGCCCGTGCGGTGACGACATCGAGGCCGAGGCCGACGTCGCGAGCACGCGCCTCGACGCCGAATACGATGAGCTCCCGCCTGGAACGTCTGGTGAGGTCCGGCGGCCGGGAGGAGCCCTGACATGGCGTCGTCCCATGCCTACGAGCCGGCGGGAACGGGACCCGTCCGCCGCTCCGCCAACCGGTTCTCGGTCCGGCGCTGGTCGGTTCGCCATGCCCGTCTCCTGGAGCGTCTCTACGGGATCTTCGCCGACGGTCTTCTGCGGCTGCACTGGCTGTGGCGGGCCATCGGTTACCACAGGGTCGAAAAGCCGATGGTTCCGGTGGAGCGGGCGATCAAGGGGTTCATGTTCGACTGCCGGATGTGCGGCGAGTGCCTGCTCACCTCCACCGGAATGTCGTGCCCGATGAACTGCCCCAAGGGCATGCGCAACGGCCCCTGCGGCGGCGTGCGGGCCGACGGGACCTGCGAGGTCGAGCCGGACATGCCCTGCGTCTGGGTCGAGGCCTGGAAGGGCAGCCGGTCGATGGTCAACGGCGACCTCATCAACGTGGTGCGGAAACCGCTCGATCACAGCCGTCGCGGCACGTCTTCGTGGTTGCGCGCGACCAGCGAGGCCGCCGCCGAGCGGGAAGCCGGAAACGCCGCGATGCCCGGGAGCCGGCGCCATGAAGGATCATGAGTTCGCCGCGCCCGGCGATCCGCTGCCGGACCTGCCGGGGTATTCGTCCCGTGGCCGGCTGGAGCGGGTGTTGAGGGCCGGCGAATTCGCCGTCACCGCCGAACTGGATCCGCCGGACTCCGCGGACCCGGACGAGGTGATCGCGCGCGCCGGCATCTTCGACGGCTGGGTCGACGCCATCAACGCCACCGACGGCTCGGGCGCCAACTGTCACATGTCCAGCGTCGGCGCCTGCGCCCTGTTGACGCGGGTGGGATATGCGCCGGTGATGCAGATTTCATGCCGCGATCACAACCGGATCGCCATCCAGGGGAATGTTCTCGGCGCGGCGGCGATGGGGGTGTGCAACGTTCTCTGCCTGACCGGCGACGGGGTGCAGGCGGGGGACCAGCCGCAGGCGAAACCGGTGTTCGACCTGGACTGCATGTCGCTGCTCGAGACCATTCGCACCATGCGCGACAACTCCCGGTTCCTCTCGGGCCGCCGGATCACGACGCCGCCGAGGCTTTTCCTCGGCGCCGCCGCGAACCCGTTCGCTCCTCCCCACGATTTCAGGCCGCTGAGGCTGGCCAAGAAGATCGCGGCCGGCGCGCAGTTCGTGCAGACCCAGTACTGTCTTCGATCTCCCCATGTTCCGCGACTACATGGACCGGGTCCGCGATCTCGGCCTTCACGAAAAATGCTTCATCATCGCCGGTGTCGGCCCTCTCAAGTCCGCGCGCACGGCGCGCTGGATCCGGCGTTATGTGCCCGGTGTTCATATTCCCGACTCCGTCATCGCCCGTCTCGACGGCGCGGCCGACCAGGCGCTTGAAGGGAAGAAGATGTGCATCGAACTGATCCAGGAAATCCGCGAGATTCCGGGGGTGTCCGGCGTGCACGTGATGGCCTACCGGCAGGAAGAACTGGTCGCGGACATCATCGGCGAGTCGGGGGTTCTGCGCGACCGCAAGCCGTGGCGGCGGCTGCGCGCCGAGACCATCGAGCGCGCGGCGCGGAGGTGCGATTCCGGGCAACCGTCCCGATCCGGCCAGACTATCGCCGCCAACGTGGCCGGCGGAAAACTCGAACACAAGGGGAGACGACATTAATGACCGAAACCATCGTCACGTCCGCGACCCGCGAAGTGGTCATCGGCTTCGACCGGCCGTTCGTCATCATCGGCGAGCGGATCAATCCGACGGGCCGAAAGCTGCTGGCCGCGGAAATGGCGGTGGGCGACTACAGCCGCGTGGAGGCCGACGCCAGGGCACAGGTGGAGGCGGGGGCCCAGATGCTCGACGTCAACGCCGGTATCCCGATGGCCGACGAGCCGCGCATTCTTGCCGAGGCGATCCAGCTTGTGCAGTCGATCACCGACGTGCCGCTCTCCATCGACTCGTCCATCGTCGCCGCCCTCGAGGCGGGGCTGGCCGTCTATCAGGGCAAGGCCCTGGTCAATTCGGTGACCGGCGAGGAGGAGCGTCTGGAAACCGTCCTGCCGCTGGTCAAGAAGTACAACGCCGCCGTGGTCGCCATTTCCAACGACGAAACCGGCATTTCCGAGGATCCCGATGTGCGCTTCGAGGTGGCCCGGAAAATCGTCGAGCGCGCCCAGGACCATGGCATCTCGAAGGCCGACGTGGTGATCGATCCGTTGATCATGCCGGTCGGCGCGCTCAACGACGCCGGGCTCATGGCGCTCCGCCTGATCCGCCGCCTGCGCGAGGAGTTGAAGGTCAACACCACCTGCGGCGCCTCCAACTTCAGCTTCGGCCTGCCCAACCGTCACGGCCTCAATTCGTGCTTTCTTCCCATGATCATCGGCGCCGGGATGACCTCGGCGATCACCAATCCCCTGCACGAGCCGGAGATGACCGGCGTCCTTGGCGCCAACGTGGTCATGGGCCACGATCCCAACTGCCAGAACTGGATCAAGCGGTTCCGCGAGCCGGCGGCGGAAGGTGAGGGAGGAGGCGGCCGGCGTCGGCGGCGGCGCGAGGGACGGCCGAGTGCCTGAGGAGAAAGCCATCGGTCGAAACCAGGACCGGACGGGCGGGGACCACCGAGGCCGTCGTCATCTTTACGCCGTCCGGGCGGCGGGGCCGGTTTCTCGTGGGCACGCCGCTGCTCCAGGCGGCCCGCTCGCTCGGCGTCGACGTGGACTCCGTGTGCGGGGGGCGGTCCCTCTGTGGCCGATGCCAGATCACCGTATCGGAAGGACGGTTCGCCAAGCACGAGATCGAATCGCGCTCGGCGAACGTCTCGCCGGTGAACGAGGCCGAGACATGCTTCGCCGCGCGGCGCGGCCTCGGACCGGGACGCCGTCTGTCCTGCCAGGCGTTGATCCGGGGAGACCTCGTGATCGACGTTCCCATGGAGAGCCAGGTTCACCGCCAGGTGGTGCGCAAGCGCGCCGAGGCCCGGGAGATTGCCATCGATCCGGTGATCAAGCTGCACTACGTGGACGTGCGGATGCCGGACATGCACGATCCTTCGTCGGATCTGCGCCGGCTCGAGCAGGCCCTCGATGAGCAGTGGGGGCTGACCGGTCTCGCCTGCGATCCCACCGTGCTCCCGGTCCTTCAGTCCGCGCTTCGCCGGGGGGACTGGTCGGTTACCGTCGCGGTTCGCAACGGCAAGTCGGCTGCTGGCGGTCTGGCCCGGCTTTCGCGACACCGTCCACGGGCTCGCCATCGACGTGGGCTCGACGACCATTGCCGCGCATCTGTGCAATCTCGAAACCGGCGACGTGACGGCGGCCGCCGGCGTCATGAACCCGCAGATCCGCCTCGGCGAAGACCTGATGAGCCGGGTGTCGTACGTCATGATGAATCCGGGCGGCGACAAGGAACTGACGTCGCTGGTCAGGGCGGCGCTCAACGACCTGGCGGGCGAGGTGGCCCGCGACGCCGGCATCGCCGTCGAGGACATCGTGGACGTCACGCTGGTCGGCAATCCCATCATGCATCATCTGGTGCTCGGGATCGATCCGACCGAACTGGGCGGCGCTCCGTTCGCTCTCGCCGTCGATCATGGCCTCGATCTTCCCGCCCGCGACATCGGGCTTCGTCTCCACCCGGGCGCGCGCGTCTACGTGCTGCCGTGCATCGCCGGTCACGTGGGCGCCGATACCGCCGCCGTGCTGCTCTCGGAGGGGCCGCATCTGCTGGACGAGATTTCGCTGGTGGTGGACGTGGGAACCAACGCCGAGATCCTGCTCGGCAACCGCCACCGTCTGCTGGCCGCGTCGAGCCCGACCGGCCCGGCGTTCGAGGGCGCGCAGATCAGTTCCGGCCAGCGCGCGGCGCCGGGCGCCATCGAGCGCGTGCGGATCGATCCGCAAACCCTGGAGCCCCGGTTCCGGGTGATCGGCTCGGACCTCTGGTCGGACGAGGAGGGGTTCGCCGAGAGCATCGAGGGAATTGGTGTCGCCGGCATCTGCGGGTCGGGGATCATCGAGGCCATCGCCGAAATGTACCTGGCCGGTATCGTCACCACCGACGGACTGATCGACGGCGCCCTGGCTTCCAGAAGCGAGCGGGTGGCCGCCGACGGACGCACCTTCTCGTACCGGCTTTACGACGGGCCGCCGGCGCTGACGGTCACCCAGGGCGATGTCCGCGCCATTCAACTGGCGAAAGCGGCGCTGTTCGCCGGCGCGCGGCTGCTGATGGATCGCCTCGGAGTGGATACGGTGGACCGGATCGTCCTCGCCGGGGCCTTCGGCAGCCACATCGACGTCAAGCATGCCATGGTCCTCGGCATGATCCCCGATTGCGACCTGGCCCGCGTCTCGTCGGCGGGAAACGCCGCCGGCACGGGCGCGCGCATCGCGCTCGTCAATAAGGGCGCGCGGCGACGAGATCGAGACCTTGGCGCGGTGGATCGAGAAGGTGGAAACGGCCGTGGAACCGGCCTTTCAGGCCCACTTCGTCGACGCCATGGCGATCCCGCACAAGTCCCTGGCGTTTCCCCATCTCGGCGCGGCGGTCGCGTTGCCGCAAGGCCGGACACCCTCCGCCTCCTCGCCGGCCCCGTCGGGCGGCAGGCGCCGCCGCCGTCTCTCCCCGGATCGGTCCCAGGGGGCCTGAACGAGATATCGGGATTTGTGGGGGGGGGGGGTAAAAGCAAAAAGTGAAAAACAACCCCATGCACAGTAGAAATTCGGGCGTAAAGAGGCCGCGGGGGCCCGATATTCCGTCCCTTCCGCGTCCGCTTCAGTGCCGCGTGGGCTCGGTTTCGGTTTCCGGCGGGGCGGCGGTGGCGGCGGCGGCGAGGTCGGGTGTTCCAGGGAGGGCGTCCGGCCAGGTGAGCAGGGAGACGGTGGTGTCCGCGCGCGAGGCGTTGGAGGACCGTCGTTCGTCGCTCGGCGTCCAACCGAAGTACTCGCGATAGCACTTGGAGAAATGGGAGGCCGATACGAAGCCGCAGGCGAGGGCCACGTTGAGGATCGAGAGGCTGGTCTGCAATAGGAGAAAACGCGCCCGGTCGAGACGCAGTCCGAGGTAATAGCGTGTCGGCGAGCGGTTGAAGTATTTGCTGAACAATCGTTCCAACTGGCGCGGCGAGAGGCCGACGTTGCGTGCCAGGTCCGCGCAGCTCATCGGTTCCTCGAGGCTCGCCTCCATCTCCCCGATCGCCTCGATGAGCTTGGTGTTGGTGATGTTGAGCCGCGCCCGCAACTCCATCCGCTGCCCCTCGTAGCCGCTGCGGATCCGGTGGTGGATGAGCTGATCGGCGACGCTGGCGGCGATGTCGTGGCCCAGGTGAAGGGCGATGAAATTGAGCATCATGTCGATCGCGGCGGTTCCGCCGGAACAGGTGAACCGGTTGCGGTCGATCTCGTAAAGCTCGGAAACCATCTCGATATCCGGGAACTCCTCGCGGAACCCGTCGATGTTCTCCCAGTGGATGGTGCACCGGTATCCGTCCAGCAGTCCCGCCCTGGCCAGCAGGTACGTGCCGGTGCAGACCGCGCCGACAACGGTGCCATGGGAGGCCAGCCGGCGGAGCTTGGCGTAGAGGGCCGCGTTGCGGTAGTGCTCGGCGCCGATCCCGCCGCAGATCACCAGCACCGGCACGGACGCGATGTCGCCGATGGCGCCGTGGACCATGGCGCGGAGGCCGTTGCTGGCTTCGACCGGCATGCCGTCGATCGAATAGCACTCCCAGGTGTAGATACTGCGTCCGGCGACGCGGTTCGCCAGCCGCAGGGGCTCCACGGCCGCGGAAAACGCGATCATCGAAAACCCCGGCACCAGAAACAATCCGACCCGCGTCGGCTCGCCTCCGGGGGGAGTATTGATCATGAGTTTTCGCCTCCCGAAGCAATTCACAATCAACCCTCCCGGGAGGATACAGTACGCGAAAGAAACGACAAAGGCGATTTTGACATGTACATGGCGTCCCAAGGAACGGGCGGCTTTAAAAGATGCCGTAGATCTCGCCGTTTTCATCGACGCCGATGCCGTTCGCCGATGGAGTTCTTGGCAATCCGGGCAGCGTCATGATGTCTCCGCAAATAACCACCAGGAACTCGGCTCCGCCCGAGAGCCGGATCTCGCGGATCGGCACCACGTGGTTGGTGGGGGCCCCGCGCAGGTTCGGATCGGTGGAAAAGCTGTACTGGGTCTTGGCGATACACACGGGATAGTGACCGAAACCGGCTTTCTGCAGCTCGGCGAACCGGTTGCGGATCTTCTTGTCGGCGATGATCCCCTGGGCGCCGTACATGCGCTGCGCCACCGTCCGGACCTTCTCCCACAGCGGCATGTGGTCCTCGTACAGGCAATGGAATTCGGATCCGTTCTCCTCGATCCCGCGAACCACCGCGTTTGCCAGGTCCTCCGCGCCGGCGCTGCCCACGGCCCAGTGATCGGCGACCACGGCCTTCACCTCCATCTCGGCGCAGACCTGGCGCAACAGATCGATCTCGGCGTCGCTGTCGGTGCTGAACCGGTTGATGGCGACGATCACCGGGACGCCGAAGCTGCGGACGTTCTCCACATGGCGGCTGAGGTTCTCCGCTCCCTTCACCAGGGCGGCCATGTTCTCCTGGTCCAGCTTCTCCCTGGGGAGCCCGCCGTGCATCTTCAGCGCCCGCGCGGTCGCCACGAGAACCGCCATATCGGGTTTCAGACCCGCCTTGCGGCATTTGATGTCGAAGAACTTCTCCGCGCCGAGGTCGGCGCCGAACCCGGCTTCGGTGACCACGTAGTCGGCGAGCTTCAGCGCCGCCTTGGTCGACAGCACCGAATTGCAGCCGTGGGCGATGTTGGCGAACGGACCGCCGTGGATGAACGCCAGGTTGTTCTCCAGCGTCTGCACCAGGTTCGGCATGAACGCATCCTTGAGCAGCGCCGTCATCGCGCCCTGGGCGGCCAAGTCCCTGGCGAACACCGGTTTGCGGTCGAAAGTGTGGGCGACGATGATGTTGCCGAGGCGGTTGCCGAGATCCTCGAGGTTCGTGGCGAGACAGAAGATGGCCATCACCTCCGAGGCGACGGTGATGTCGAAGCTCTCCTGGCGAGGAAAACCGTCGGACACGCCGCCGAGGCTGCACACGATGCCGCGCAACGCCCGGTCGTTCATGTCCACGACCCGCCGCCAGGCGATCCGCCGTTCGTCGATGCCCAGCGCGTTGCCCCAGTAGATGTGGTTGTCGATCAGCGCCGCCAGCAGATTGTTGGCGGCGCCGATGGCGTGAAAGTCGCCGGTGAAATGCAGGTTGATATCGGTCATCGGCACGACCTGGGCGTAACCGCCCCCGGCGGCGCCGCCCTTCATGCCGAAGCAGGGGCCGAGCGACGGCTCGCGCAGGCAGATCATCGCCTTCTTGCCGATCCGGTTGAGGGCATCGCCGAGCCCGACGGTGGTGGTGGTCTTGCCCTCGCCGGCGGGCGTGGGGGTCACCGCCGTCACCAGGATGAGCCGGCCGTCGGGCCGGTCGGAGAGCGACTGGATGTAGGGCAGCGACACCTTGGCCTTGAAATGCCCGAACGGCTCCAACGCTTCCGCCGGTATACCGAGCCGCTCCATGGCCAGCCCCGTGATTGGGCGCATGGCCGCCGACCGGGCGATGTCGATGTCGTTTTTCGGATGTTCGTGGAGCGACGGCGGGGAAGTCTCCGCCTTACGCGAGACTGCCGCCTTCCTTGGAGAACGTGCTCGGGCCAATGGTGCCACTCCCTTTCCGGTTGCGCGGACGATCCCGATCGCGCACCGCCATGGGGAACCATGGCGCACTATCGCGCTAACGGCTGTCCCGAATGCGACAACCCATCCTCACCAGCCGCTATCGCGGGCCGGGTGCTATCCTTTCACGCACACCACCTGCTTCAACGTATGAACCACGTCGACGAGGTCCTCCTGCGCCCTCATCACCGCCTCGATGTCCTTGTAGGCCATGGGGGTCTCGTCGATCACGTCGGCGTCCTTGCGGCATTCGACCCCCTCCGTTGCCCTCGCGTGGTCCTCGAGGGTGAAGCGCTTCTTGGCCTCGTTGCGCGACATGGCCCGGCCGGCCCCGTGGGAGCACGAGCAGAACGACTCCCGGTTGCCCTTGCCCCTGACGATGAACGACCGCGCGCCCATGGATCCCGGGATGATGCCGAGTTCACCCTCGCGGGCGCTCACCGCGCCCTTGCGGGTCACCCAGACCCTGGCCCCGAAGTGCTCCTCCTCCGCCACGTAATTGTGATGACAATTCACGGCGGTCTCGTCGGCCTCGAAGCCGGTGAACATGCGCGACATGACGTCCAGCACGGCCGCCATCATCACTTCGCGGTTGGTCCGCGCGAACGCCTGGGCCCAGGACACGGCCTTCACGTAGTCGTTGAAGTACGCCGTTCCCTCGGGGAGATAGGACAGGTCGGCGTCCGGAAGCGAGATGAAGAACCGCTCCATCTCCGCCTTCGCCAGCTCGATGAAGTACGCCCCGATACGGTTGCCGATCCCCCGCGAACCCGAGTGCAGCATCACCCACACGCGGTCCGCCTCGTCCAGGCAGACCTCGATGAAATGGTTGCCGGTGCCGAGCGTTCCGAGATGATGGACGCTGTTGGCCTTGCCGAGCGCGGGGTGCCGTTCGACGATCTCCTCGAGACCCTGTTGCAGCGTGCCTTGACGGAACGGGAGGTTCTTCCAGACCGAGGCGATGGCATTCGGGCGGCTCGCCCCACGCGCCCCGGTCGGTCTTGACGTTTCCCTTTCCGGTTCGCCCGTGCGGCACGGCCTTCTCGATGGCGCTCCTGAGATCCGCGAGCGTCTCGGGCAGCTGGTGCGACGTGAGCGAGGTCCGGACCGCCATCATGCCGCAGCCGATGTCCACGCCCACCGCCGCCGGGATGATGGCTTTCGTGCACGGAATGACCGAGCCGACCGTGGCGCCCTTGCCCCAATGCACGTCGGGCATGGCCGCGACATGGTGGTGGACGAACGGCAGCGCCGCGATGTTGCGAAGCTGCTGTTCGGCGTTTTCGGCGACGGGCACGCCCCTGGTCCAGGCCTTGATGGGCACGCCGTCCGTGAGGATGGTATCATAACTGCTCATCGGGTTACTCATGGGTCCTTGCTTTCCCGGCTGTTCCCGGCCAAACGGAAACCCCTCCAGGAGGTGTTCCGGGAGGGGTTTGCGAGACGCGATCGTTACTGGGGCCGATTACGCGCCGCGTCCTCCCGGGTTCCAGGCATCGGCCGACCACGCGACACCGCATTCGCGGCGAAGCGCGTGGCGTGATTTCGGCGTTGTTCCCGTCGAGGGTTGCTTCCGGTCGAAAGAAACAGACATATATCCCATCCAATTGTACCATGCGGGCCATGGTCCCGCGATGATCATCGCCGGCGGGAGGAACGGAGTGCGAATGACAAAAACGGTCGGCGTTGTCTTGTGCCTGGTGGCGGTTATCGGTCTCGTGACCGCGTGCGAATTTACCGTCGATCGCCAGACCGGTGAGCGAACCAGGCAATTTACATTGCCGGGTACGGCGGCCAACGAGGCGTCCTTCAACGAGCGCTGGCGGCGATGCACCCAGTTCGCCTCGCAAAGCTATTGCGAGCAGCAATTCGGCGGGCGAGCGCCCATGGATTCGGCCTTTTCGTTCGGCAGCGGCCGCAGCCCCGATCCGTGATGCCGGGCCGGACATGCCTCGTGGCGGGCTTTACCCGGAAACTTCCTTGACCATGATCACCTTGTTGTCGCCGTCGCGGTAGAAGTCCGGCAGTTCGGCGACCTTGCGATACCCGCGCGCGCGGTAGAACGAGCGGGTCGGCGCGTAGAGATCGCTGCTGGACGTGTCCACGTAGACGCGCTCGCCGCCCTCCCGGGACATCGCCGCTTCCGCCAGCCGCAGCAGCTCGCTTCCGAGGCCGGTTCCCTGGCGCGCCGGGCGGACCACGATCCAGTAAAGGTCGAAGCGTCCCGGGGCGCCCGACGTGGGGCCGAAACAGGCGTAGCCGGCCAGGCGCGCGCCGGGCTCTTCCGCGAGAATGAAGGAGTAACCGCTGGCGGCGCCGAGCTTCACGCGTGTCTCGACGAGTTCGGCCGCGATGGAGACCTCTTCGGTGGAAAAGAACCGCGTCGCCGCGACCAGGGACCGAACGCGTTCGATATCCTCCTCGCGGACATCCTCCAGCATGGTCAGCCCGCCGCCCTCGCCCGATCCCCGGTCCGGCGAGCGCCAACCCACGGGCCGCTTCGCGACCGCGACACCGGCGGCCAATCCCATGAAGAACCGGCGGGCGTTGCGCCCCAGGGTCCTGACCCGGTAACCGCCTTCCTGCACGACCGTGGTCGGATAGCCCTCGGCGCCGATCATATGGCCGATGGTTTCGAAGTCGTCGGCGCCGTTGCTCCACGTTCCCGTCGGATCCCCCTTGGCCGTGTCGAGGCCGAGGGCGAGTACCAGATACGCCGGGGCAAAGCGGTGAACGCGCCGAAGGGCCTTCTTCAGGGCCTGCCTGAACTCGTCGGGCGTGATCGTCTCCGGGAGCGGGATGTTGAGGTTGTAACCGGCGCCACGGCCGCGTCCGCCCTCGTCCTTGAACCCGGAGAAGTAGGGATAGGCGAAGTTGGGGTGGCCGTGGATGGAGACGGTCAGCACGTCGGAGCGCTGGTAGAAGATGTCCTGCGTGCCGTTTCCGTGATGGTAGTCTATGTCGAGGACGGCGACCCGGCCGAACCGACTGAGATAGTGGGCGGCGATCGCCGAGTTGTTGAAATAGCAGAACCCGCCGAACGCCTTGTGCTCGGCATGGTGCCCCGGCGGGCGGACCAGGGCGTAGGCGACGGCCGCTCCCTCGAGCACCGTTTCGGCCGCGGTCAGGGCGCAGTCCACGGCGCGCCGGGCCGCGAGAAAGGCCTCCTGGTTCAGGGGCGTAAAAGTATCGATGCAGAAATACCCGGCGCGCACGGTCTTCTCCTTGGGCGGACGCGCGGCGTTGCGGATGGGGAACACATACGGGTAGATGGATTTGCCGGCGGGCACGCCCTTGCACGCCTTTTCCAGGTAGTCGATCAGGCGGCCGTCGTGAACGGCGGCGATGAAACGCTCGCTGAACCGCCGGGGCGCGACCTGGTGGAACAGGCCCGTCTGCTCCAACTCGCCGAGGATCGACTTCACGCGGACCGGCGCTTCCACGTAGCCCCGCTCCCGGACATGATGGATCTGGTGCTTGTCGTTGACGATCAGCGGAATGGCCTTCGCCATGACGTGCGTCGTCTTGACCGGTTGCGGCTTCGTGCGGCGCATGTAGCGTGCCGGCCGCAGCCGTACGGGATCGTCCTTGATCGATTGCACGACCATGTCGATGTAGTCGGGCGAACAGACGGTCTTGTATTTCCGCTCCAGGATCGCGCGGACGATTTCGCGCACGGCATCCCGGCCGGGAAGCTCGGGCCGGCCGAGACCATCGTAGACGAGATAGGGCGGATCGGTGTCTTCGGGGGAAAGTGGCGTCTCGTAGGCGGTCCCGGCGATGGGGCGGGCTCCGTAGCGTTCGTAGAACCTGAGCCGCGCCTCGTTCTGAGCGCGTGTGTCCGGGTCCGGGCTGAGCGCGGGGTCGTCGGGCAGACACTCGAAGAACAGCCCGACGGCGCCGAGGACCGCGGCCGCCTCTTCCCGCAATCGCTGGAAAATGATCGCGCCGATACCGCCGCCGGTTTCGCCGGGAGCCGCCGACAGGACCTCCATGTAGCAGAAGTTGAGGTCCGAGGCGTAAAGCAAGCAGCGCCATGCCGCGCACCCGGTCGCGGGAGTCTTCGGCGACCAGGAGTTCGGAAATGAAGCGATACTTGAGCGGATCCCGCAGTTGCGCCGGGAGTTTGTCGATGTCCTCCGCCGGCATTCCGGGGAACTGGTGACGCAGGATTGCCTGGGCTTCGGCGATCGCCGTCTGGTTCGTCGGCGTCCGGTCGTCCACCACCTTTCGGATGCGGATCATGGATCAGGCCACGGGAGAGGGGAGGACGCCCGGAAGAGCCGCCTCGACGATGCGCGCCACGACGGCATCGAAACCGAGCCCCGCGCGCGAGGCGGCCGCCATGAAGCCGGCGTCCGGCGACAGGCAGGGATTGCCGTTGACCTCGATGACGAAGGGACGGCCGTCGGGATCGGCGCGGAAGTCGACGCGGGCATAACCGGAAAGCTCGAACAGCGACCAGCACCGGAGCGCGAGGTCGCGGAGCCGGGCCGTCAGCCGGTCACTTTCGCCGCCGGACAGGAAACGCCGGGGCGTGTGGTGGTAGGCGAAACCGTCGGCGATCCACTTGGCTTCGTAATCGACGATCCGGGGTCTCCCGGCGGGGAAATCCTGGAACACGATTTCGGCGGCGGGCAGCACTTCCGGTCCGTCGGGCCCTTCGAGAATCGACAGGTTGAACTCACGGCCGTCGAGGAACCGTTCGGCGAACCACGTTCCGCCGAAGCGCGCGGCGCGGCCCGCCAGCTCTTGCGCGGCGGCGGCCGATGGGACCACCGAGCCGGCGTCGATACCGACCGAGGCGTCCTCCCAAACGGGCTTTACGATGACTTTGCCCGCCGGCGCCAAGCCATGGCCGTCGGCCGACCAGTCCGGAGTCGGGATGCCGCGTTCCCGCATGAGCCGCTTGGCCTCCGTCTTGTCCGAGGTCGCGGCGAGGGCGTCGGCGCCGCAGCCGGTATACGGCAGGCCACGCGCGTCCAGCATCCTCGGAACCTCCACCGCCAGGCGCCCCTCGCCGCGCAGGGTCTCCACCAGGTTGAAGGCCAGATCGACCGTTTCCGCCGCAAGGAGACGCGCGGTCTCCCGCTCGTCGGCGACCGCCAGGATTTCGGCGTCGAAACCGAGACGGCGAAGGGAGGCGGCGACGCGTTCGGCCTGGTCCCGCGTATCGGCTTCGTCGGGGCGGTCCTCGATGTCCGTCGCGCCGTGGAGCACGACGGCGCGGCGGCCCCTCCGTTTCATCGTCGCGAGGCCGCTTCGGCCGGCCGAGACTCGGCGCGCGGGCCGACCCGGGCGATGGCCGCATCCATGATTTCGCCCATGAAACGGTCGTAGGACAGTCCCACGAGATCCGCCAGGATGGCCAGGTCCGAATACTTCGGACGGAGACCCGGAAGCGTGTTGGCCTCCAGGAATTGGGGAACACCGTCCGCGTCCGACCGGAAGTCGAGGCGGGCGGCATCCCGGCATTCGAGCGCGCGGTAGGCCCCGAGCGCCGACGCGCCCGCCTGCATGGCCTCGTTGTCGGTGGCCAGCGTGCAGCGAACGGTGGTCTGCCAATGCTCCTTGGCTTCGAGCGAATAGATGGTGCCCTGGTCGTCCCGGAGGAAGGCGATCTCCATGACGCCGAGCACGCGGGCATCCCGGCCGTTGCCGACGATGCCCACCGTGAATTCGCGGCCGGGCAGGTAGGCCTCGGCGAGAACCGGCTGACGGAACTTCGCCCGCAAGGCCCGCGCGGCGGCTTTCAGGGCCGGCCGCGTTTCCACCAGCGAGGCGTTGGCGCAGCCCTTGCCGGTTCCTTCCGCCAGGGGTTTGACGAAAGCCGGAAACGCGATGTCGGCGGTGTCGGCGTCGTCGTCGGTCTCAAGCACCGCGAAGCCGGCGGTGGGGATGCCGGCGTCCCGGACCAGACGCTTGGCGACGGCCTTGTCGAGGGTCGCCGCCGAGGTCAGCGGATCGGAGAACACGTAGGGGATGTCATAGGCCTCGAGGATCGCCGGCACCTGTGCCTCGCGGGATCGGCCGCGCAGGCCCTCGGCGATGTTGAATACGAGATCCCAGCGATCTCCGGCGACAAGCCTCTCGGTCAATCGCCGCACGTGGCCGATCCGATCCACCTCGAAGCCGAGGCGAACCAGCGCCGACTCGATCGCCTCGATTGTCGTCTCGCTGTCGAATTCCGCCGTTTCTTCTTCCGTGTAACCGGCTTTCAGATAGTCGGAGCGGAGATCGAAGGTGAAGCCGATCCGCATCACGCCGCCCTCTCCACCCGGGCCGTTTTCCCTCCCAGCGTGCCGCCGGGATCCGGATAACGGTAGAGGCCGTTCTCGAAATTGGTGAGCAGGAGATCGTCGCCCTCGCGGCCGACGACGTAATCCGGCAGCAGCGGGATCTTGCCGCCGCCGCCCGGAGCGTCGATCACGAAGTTGGGGACCGCATAGCCCGTCGTATGACCGCGCAGCCCGCGAATGATCTCGATCCCCTTGTCCACCGTCGTCCGGAAATGGGCGGAACCGAGGATGGGGTCGCATTGATAGAGGTAGTAGGGCCGGACGCGGCGTTGAAGAAGACCGTGCATCAGCGGCCGCATCACCTCGATGTCGTCATTGATGCCCTTGAGCAGCACGGTTTGGCTGCCGAGAGGCACGCCCGCGTCGGCGAGCCGCTCGCAGGCTTCCGTGGTCTCGGGGGTCAGTTCCGCGGGGTGGGTGAAGTGGATGCTCATCCACACCGGCTTGTGCTTCTTGAGGATGCGGACCAGCGAGCGGGTGATCCGCATGGGCAGGACGACCGGGACCTTGGTGCCGAGACGCACGAATTCCACATGGCGGATCGCGCGGAGCCGGCCCAGCAGATGATCGAGCTTGTCGTCCGAGAGCGTGAGGGGGTCGCCGCCGGAAATCAGCACGTCGCGGATCTCGGTGTGCTCCTCGATATAGGCGATGGCCTGGTCCCACTGCGAGCGGCCGAACTCGTACTCGCCTCCCGGTTCTCCGACCATGCGGGCGCGGGTGCAATACCGGCAGTAGGTGGAGCAGAACCCGGTGGAGAGAAACAGCACGCGGTCGGGATAGCGGTGCACCAAACCGGGTACGGCGCTGTGATTGTCCTCGCCGAGCGGGTCGCCGGATTCGCCGGGGCCCTCGATGTATTCATCGCCCACGGGAATGTGGGTGCGGCGCAACGGCTCGGCGGGATTCTCGCGGCTCATCAGGCTCGCGTAATAAGGGGTAATGCCGAGGGGTAGCGCGCCCTGATGCCGCGCGATGGCGGCGCGCTCGTCCTCGGAGAGATCGAACACCCGCTCCAATTCGGGCAACGATCGAATCCTGTGGCGTACCTGCCACCGCCAGTCATTCCAGGAGTCCATACCGGCGTCCGGGAAGATCTCCCGCAGAAAGGCGTGACTGCGTTTGCTCGCGGGGAACCGTTCGATTCGCCGTGCGGGCCGTGGTGTCGGGGTTGTTAGGGGGAATTGCGGAGATCGGGAGGAAGGGCGACTGGAACCGCCGGAATCCGGAATCTCCGGAAAAAACAGGCCTGCGGCGGATTCACAACCAGTGTCGGGAGGCTCGGCGGCCTCCGCGTCGACGATCTTCTCCATTTTAGCTGGGTTCCAATGATTTCGGAGAGATCGTCGCGCGCCCATCGCCGTGTCGGTATCTCTCCCGTTTGAGCGTTAAATGGCTGGTTTTCGACCGTTGTCAACAGGAATTCCGCGACGCGCGAAATGGGCCGCGAAAAAGAGCCCGGCGGGCGTCCTCGGGGCCCGTCGAGCGGTCAACTAATCGGCCGACTCGATCCTGGCGAGGCGAAGGACGTTGGTCACGCCGGCCACATGCAGGGGCAGGCCGGCGGTGATGACGAGATTGTCGCCGGCGACCGCGATGCCCGCGTCCAACGCATGGCGCACGGCGACGGCCTCCATGTGCTCGTAGTCGTCCAGCTCCTTGACCTGGACCGCGTGAACGCCCCAGACCAGGGTCAATTCGCGCGCGACCCTCGGCGATGGCGTCAGGCCCACGATCGGGACCAACGGTCGGGCGCGCGCCGCCCGCACGGCGGTCGAGCCGGAACTGGTAAAGGTCACGATGGCCGCCGCCGGCAGCGTCTGGGACGCCTGGCTCGCGGACTCGGTAATGGTGTCCGCCATGGTCGCGGCCGGTCTGGCCTGCCCGGCCCTGATCATGTCCCGGTAGGCGGGGTCGTTTTCGGTGTGGCGGATGATCCGGTCCATCATGCCCGCGACCAGCGCCGGATGATCGCCGACCGCGGTTTCGGCCGACAACATGACGGCGTCGGCGCCTTCGTAGACCGCGGTGGCCACATCGGAAGCCTCGGCGCGCGTCGGGGTATGCGACCGGATCATGGAATCGAGCATCTGCGTCGCCACGATCACCGGCCGGCCCGCTCTCCGGCTCGCGCGAACGATGCGTTTCTGAATGGCCGGCACGGTTTCCGGGGGCAGCTCCACGCCGAGATCGCCGCGCGCCACCATGACGGCATCCGTCAGCCGGATGATCTCGTCGAGATGCTCGACGGCCGACGGTTTCTCGAGCTTCGAGATCAGCCTGGCGCGCCCGTCGATGAGCCGCCGCGCCTCCTCCACGTCCTCCGGCCGCTGAACGAAAGAGAGGGCGATGGCGTCGAACCCGAGGCTCAGGGCGAACTCCAGGTCGCGCCGGTCCTTTTCGGTCAGGGGCGAAACATCGAGCATCACATTGGGCAAATTGACGCCTTTGTTGTCGGACAGCGGGCCTCCCACGGCCACTCTCGTGTCGGCGAAATCGGATCCGTTCGCGATCACCTCGAGGCGCAGCCTGCCGTCGTCCACGAGCAGTTCCGAGCCGGGACGCAACGCGGCGAAAATCTCCGGGTGAGGCAACGGCACCCTTCGGGAGTCACCGGGGTCGTCCGACAGGTCCAGCCGGAACCGCTGACCGGTTTCGAGCCGGACGGGCCCCGCCGCGAAATTGCCCACCCGGAGCTTGGGGCCCTGCAGATCGGCGAACACGCCGATCGGGCGGCCGACCCGCTTCTCGACGTTGCGGACGGTCCTGAGCCGCGCCGCGTGCTCCGCGTGCGTGCCGTGAGAGAAGTTGAACCTGAAAACATCCGCCCCCGCGTGAAACAGGTCGACCAGTTGCTCCTCGCCACCACTGGCCGGGCCGATGGTCGCGACGATCTTGGTCTGTCTCCATC
Organism: uncultured Alphaproteobacteria bacterium; assembly: GCA_963701445.1. GTDB lineage: Bacteria > Pseudomonadota > Alphaproteobacteria > Rhodospirillales > Defluviicoccaceae > CAKZLS01. The sequence goes on along the minus strand of CAVPAM010000039.1, from coordinate 178,672 downwards.
GGCGCATCACCGGCGCTCCCTTTGGCCGGGCGGTTATCCAATCCCTGGCTTCGCCGGCGCGATCGGGGGAGAAATGCCGGATCTCCACATGGGGAAACAGCCGATTGCCGATGATCGACGCCGTTTCCGCCCATCCCTGGTCGGATACGACGGCCTTCTTTCTGAACCTGCCGAGGTTTGGAAACGCGAACTTGAGATCGGCCAGCAAGGCCTCGAAGGATATGCCGTCGAAATGGGCCATTTCCACGTAGACGCCGAGTTTTTCCGCCACGTCGAACTTGGCGCGGGCGGCGGCGATAACGCGCTCGATATCGTCCTTGTCGATCTTGCCCGATATCCGCACCCCGATGACGTCGGGAGCGTCCATGTCCAGTATCTCGATCATCTCACGGTTTCCTCTCCCTTGGATCCGGTGCTTGGCCCGGCCGCGCCGCGGCGGCTGTCGCCATGGCCAGCACGTCGTCCCGTATGTGGCCGCGCTCCCGCAGCGACCGGATCGTCTCGTCGCCCCGGCGCTTGGAAAGCCGGTTGCCGTTTTCGTCGTGGCACAGGTCGTGGTGATGCCAGATCGGCGGCGGAAGATCCAGCAACGCATAGAGCGCGCGATGCACGTGGGTCGCGTCGAACAGATCCTTGCCCCGGGTCACTTCCGTCACGCCCTGCGCCGCGTCGTCCACGACCACCGCCAGATGATAGCTCGCCGCCACCTCCTTGCGGGCGATCACCACGTCGCCGAACCGGCCGGTCGCGGCGGCTTGCGGCCCGAGCCGCCGATCCGTCCACGACAGCCGTCCGGTCAGCTCGCGCACCCGGGCGATGTTCAGGCGGATGGCATACGGACGGCCGGCGGCGATCAACGCGTCGCGTTCGGTGGCGCTCCGGCCGCGGCACGTTCCGGGATAGAGGATGCCGCCGTCGGGCGCGACGGCGTGCGGGGCTCCCGCAGCCGCCTCGATTTCCGCGCGGATTTCCCTGCGGGTGCAAAAGCACGGGTAGGTGACGCCGAGTTCGTCCAGCCGGCGGAGGGCATCGCGGTACAGATCCATGCGCTCCGACTGGCGCGCCACCGGTTCCTCCCACGTCAGCCCCAGCCAGCGCAGATCATCGAGATTGCGCTCGATGAACTCGGCCCGACACCGCCCGGTATCGATGTCCTCGATCCGAACGAGAAAGCGGCCTCCCGCGCCAATCGCCACGTCCCATGCGTACCGCGCGGAATAGGCATGGCCAAGGTGGAGGTCGCCCGTGGGGCTCGGCGCGAAGCGGCTGACCAGGGTCATGATCCGTTTTCCAGTTCGTCCCGGAGCATCTCGAGGGTCAGCCACCGGTCCTCCGCCGCCGCGAGGTCGGCGCCGGCGGCTTCCAAGTCGGCCGCCGCCCTGGCGAAGCCGTCGGGGTCGCGGGCATAAAAGGCCGGATCCGCGAGAACCGCTTGCAGACGCGCTATTTCGGATTCCAGGGCCTGGATCCGCGCCGGCAGGATCTTGTGGGCATGTTCGTCCTTGAACGACATCTTGCGCTTCCTGCCCGGCGCGGACGGGGAGTCCGGCGAGGCCGTGGACGCGGCCGATTTCGCTTTCCCGGTTCTCGCCGTCTGTTTGGCCGCCGTGGCGGCGCCGCCACGCTGCGCGATCATGTCGCTGTAACCGCCGGCGTACTCGACCCAGCGTCCGGACCCCTCGAAGGCGATGACCGAGGTGACCACCCGGTCGAGGAAATCGCGATCGTGACTCACCAGAAGGACGGTGCCGGAATACTCGTCCAGCATCTCCTGGAACAGGTCGAGGGTCTCCAGGTCGAGATCGTTGGTGGGCTCGTCGAGCACCAGCAGATTGGAGGGTTGCGCCAGGGCGCGGGCAACCATCAACCGGCCGCGTTCGCCACCCGAAAGCGCGCCGATGGGGGTGCCCGCCTGCTCGGGCGCGAACAGAAAATCCTTCATGTAGGCGATCAGGTGCTTGGGCTTGCCCGCGACGAACACCACGTCGCCGCGCCCGCCGGTGAGCGCCTCGCTCAGGGTCAAGTGGGACTCGAGGCTCTCACGCCGCTGGTCGAGAGACACCATCTGAAGGTTGGCGCCAAGACGGACGGTGCCGGAATCGGGTTGCAGGGCGCCGGTCAACAGGTTGATGAGGGTGGTCTTGCCCGCGCCATTGGGACCGACAATCCCCACCGTGTCGCCGCGCTGGATCCGCAGCGAAAGATCGTCGACAACCTTGAGGTCGCCGTAGGATTTGGTGATGCCCTTGGCTTCGATCACCAGCTTCCCAGAGACGTCGCCCTCGGTGACGGTCATCCTGACCAGTCCTTCCGGCTGGCGCTGTTCGCCGCGTTGCCGGCGCATGGCGTTGAGCGCGCGGAGGCGCCCCTGATTGCGCCGCCGGCGTGCGGTCACGCCGCCGTAGTGGAGCCAATTGATTTCCTGGAGGATCTTGCGATTGAGTTTGTGGCGCTCGAGTTCCGCCTGTTCCACCACGTCGTCGCGCCAGTCCTCGAAATGGGCGAAGCCCTGGTCGAGCCTCCGGGTGATCCCGCCATCCAGCCAGATGGTGGATCGCGAGAGGTTTTCCAGGAATCGCCGGTCGTGGCTGATCAGGACCAGCGCGGAACCGATACCGTTCAGCGTGCTTTCGAGCCATTCGATGGCCGGCAGGTCGAGGTGGTTGGTGGGTTCGTCGAGCAGCAGGATATCGGGTTCTGGCGCCATGACGCGGGCCAGCGCGCTCCGTCTCGCCTCGCCGCCGGAGAGCCGGGCCGTGTTCTCGTCGCCGGTGAGTCCCAATTGCGCCAACAGGTATCGCGCCCGGTGGGGATCGTCGCCGGGGCCAAGGCCCGCCTCCACGTAGTCGCCGGTGGTCGCGTGGCCGGAGAGATCCGGTTCCTGGGGCAGATAGCGCACCGTCGCGCCGGGTTGAACAAAACGCTCGCCGGTGTCGGCTTCCACGAGTCCCGCGGCAATCTTGAGCAGCGTCGACTTCCCTGAACCATTGCGTCCCACCAGGCACAGCCGGTCGCCCTCGGACACGGACAGTTCCGCGCCTTCCAGCAGCGGTTGGCCGCCGAAGGTCAGATGGATGTCGCGAAGAAACAGAAGCGGTGGAGCCATGAGCCTCGCGTTTAGACTATTCCGCGCCGTTGTTGAAGGGTTCGGACGCGGTCGCCGGCGGCCGGGGCGCGATCCCTGCTCACGGCCCCGTCGTGGTCTCGCTCCGGGAAGCGCTCCAGGTGTCGCCGCTCAAAATCAGCGGCACGCCCGGGATCGCCCAAACCACCTGCAGGAACCGGAAGCCGAGGGCCAACAGAACGCAGGCATTGGCGCCGCCGACGATGTGGGGGGCAAGCACGAGGACGAGCACGCCTTCCAGCACGCCGAAACCCTGCGGTGTCGGTATGAATATGGCCAGCACCATGGCGGTCGGAATGATCAGCGCCGCCGCCTCGACCGCATGGTCGATGCCCAGGGAAATCCCGATGGCGGCCGTCGACGCGACGATCAAGGCCTGGACGATCAGGCTCAGCGCGAAGGTCTGGGTCAGTATGCGGCGCTTTTCGAGCAGCCGTTCGCCGATGGCGATCATGCCGTCGGAGGTGACGGCGGGATCCTTGCGGAAGAGTCTCAGCAATCCAAGAACAAGCCGGTACAACCGAAACCTGAGAACCACAAAAATGGCCAGGGATCCCGTCACGCAGGCGGCCAGGACTCCGCGGGCGATGGTGGCAAACTCCGCGTCGTCGATCCAGATGGCGGCGGCCACGCCAGCCAACACAAGGAGCGCCAGCAATCCGAGAATACGATCGGTAAGGAGTGCGACCAGCACGGGACGCCACGATCCCGTCCATCTACGCAGCATGATGCCCCGGTAGATGTCGGCCCCGGTGGCGCCGGGCATGGCGAGTTGCACCAGATTGCCCACCAGCGAAATGCCCATGGCGCGGGCCCTGGCGATCTTCAAATCAAGGCCGACCAGAAGCAGATAGAGACGGTATGCCCCCACGAACGGAGTCGGCAGGGCCAGGAGGATGGCCAGCAGGGCCTCGCGCGGCGACGCGCTCTTGACCAGGGACACCAGCCCGGGCTCGATGGACTCCACGTCCGCGTCCGGAACGGTGATGGCATGGCCGTCGACCCGGAGCGTGGTTTCGCGGCTCGTTTCGGACACCGACAGCAGCCGGCCCTCGGTCCCATCGACCAGATGCACCTGATCGTACCACGACAGCGCCATGACCACATATGTGACGAGGGCCGCACAAACGGCGAGGCGCACCAGGGTCCAGGCGAGAGATCGAGCGCGGTGTGTGGACAAGGAAAAGGTGACCGGAACCAGAGGGATCGGGGCGAGTTTGATCAAGGAGGCGCAACACTAGCTGTTTTCGGCGCGGGCGTCGATGGATGGGTCGCGGACCGGGGGAATTTATTCGACCCTGTTCGCCACAACCGCGTTTCCGGGAAGTCTTGACTTACCACGCCTGGCCCAGCCCTGTATGGTTTGCCCTCTCGACGTCCCGGTGGGCCGGATTTGGCATTGTCGTCCATCGGCAGCGACGGAAACGCGACAGTGAAGATCGCCGGCCGTCGATCGGGTATCGGAGAGCCACGGGCGGGGAGACGTCATGCCGTTGAATGCGATTCGCGACTTCTTCAGGATGGAGGCCGCCGGCGGGATTGTTTTGGTGATCGCCGCGGCCCTTGCCGTCGTGGTGTCCAATTCCCCGCTCGCCGGTCTGTACGACTCGTTTCTGAACCTGCCCACGCAGGTCCGCGTCGGCGCCCTGGATATCGACAAACCGTTGTTGCTGTGGATCAACGACGGCCTGATGGCGGTTTTCTTTTTCCTCGTGGGCCTGGAGATCAAGCGCGAGTTGCTGGAAGGCGAGTTGTCGACGATCTCCCAGGCGGCCCTGCCGGCGGTAGCGGCGGTGGGCGGAATGGCGGTTCCCGCCCTGATATACGTGCTCATCAACCTCGGGCAGCCCCAAAACCTGAACGGTTGGGCCATTCCGGCGGCGACCGATATCGCCTTTGCGCTCGGCGTCATGGCGCTGCTCGGAAACAAGGTGCCGCTGTCGCTCAAGGTACTGCTCACCGCGATCGCCGTCTTTGACGACCTTGGCGCGATCATCGTTATCGCGCTGTTTTACACGGCCGACCTGTCCCTGCTGTCGTTGTACCTGGCGTTGGGCGGGCTGGCGATTCTAGTGGCTCTGAACCTGTTGGGTGTCACCAGGACGGCGCCGTACATCGTGATCGGCGTACTCATCTGGGTGTGCGTGCTCAAGTCGGGAGTCCACGCCACGCTTGCCGGCGTGGCCATCGGGCTGACCATTCCGCTCCGAGCCACGGACGCCGAGGGCCATTCTCCGCTCCGCCACCTGGAACACGGTCTTCACCGTTGGGTCGCGTTCGCGATCCTGCCGATCTTCGCGTTCGCGAACGCCGGAATATCCTTCGACGGTATCGGTCTGCACAGCTTCATGGATTCGGTGCAACTGGGCGTCTCCGCCGGCCTGTTCATCGGCAAGCAGATCGGCGTGTTCGGCGTCCTGTTTCTGATGATCCGGTTCGGACTTGCCCGAATGCCCGCAGGCGCCAATTGGATCCAACTGTATGGCGTTTCCGTCATGTGCGGCATCGGCTTCACCATGAGCCTGTTCATCGGCGGCCTGGCGTGGCAGCACGCGGATTTCGACGCATCGGTGCGCCTCGGCGTCATCGCCGGCTCCGTCCTGTCGGCGGCCGCCGGCTTCCTGATCCTCGGGTTCGGAGCCGTCGCCAAACCGGCGGAGGGGGCGGCGGCGGAGCCGCCGGAGACGGACGCGGCAATCGAGCCTGATGCCTTGACGGCGGGCTCGCGGGTGGACGGTTAACGTTTCCCCCGCCCGCCATTCCATGTAAGATCCGCGCGATCCCCATTTCGCGGAGCATTGACCATGACGCCTCCCGCCACTCGCCGGTTCGCGGCGCTGCTATCGCCACTGGCCCTGATCGGCGCGGTATTCGCCCTGTCGGCTTGCGAACTGGCCTATCACGAGTTCGGTGCCGACACGCGCGCGGGGTGCGATCCGTGGACGGTTGGCTGCCAGCCCGTCATCGACGTGGCGGGGGAGGGACCCATACAGACAACCTTGTATGACGTTCGTCGCGAGCGACTGATAAGCGCCGCCGAACACGCCCCCCATCGCCAGTGCGACACGATGGCCCTCGGCTGCCAATTCGTCATCATGTTCGACGCTCTCGACGAACAGTACTTCCGGCCCCTCCGATAGACGGACGGGCCGAGGCCGTTAGCCGGGTTTGGATGCGCGTTCGGCCGTCTACCCGACCACGTGGTAGCCGCCGTCCACGTACATGGTATCGCCGGTGATCAGCTTGGCGTAATCCGTGGCGAGGAACGCGGTCGCCATGCCCACGTCCTCGATGGTCACCAGGGCGCGGGACGGCGCTCGCTCGGCCGCTTTTTCCATGAGTTCGTCGAAACGGCCGATGCCGGACGCGGCCCGGGTCTTGATGGGACCCGGAGAGATGGGGTTCACCCGGATGCCCTTCGGCCCCAGTTCGGCCGCGAGGTATCGCGAGGTCGCTTCCAACGCCGCCTTTACCGGACCCATGACGTTGTAGTTCTCGACCACCTTCTCGGCGCCGAAATAGCTCATGGTGAACAGCGCGCCGCCGTTCGTCATGAGAGGTTCGGCGAGCCTCGCCATGCGGATGAAGGAATGACACGAAACGTCCATGGCCATCAGAAACCCGTCCCGCGAGCAATCGGTCACCCGGCCATGCAGGTCCTCCCGGGGCGCGAAGGCAATGGAGTGCAGGGCGAAGTCCAAACGGCCCCACTGCTTGCCGATGGCTTCGAAGACCGCTTCCAACTGTCCTTCTTCACGGACGTCGCAAGGCAGGTAGAGCGCCGGCGGAATGTCGAGTGCTTGTGCGAGCGGTTCGGTGAATTTCTTGGATTTCTCGTTCAGGTAGGTCATGCACAGATCGGCGCCGATCCCCCGGAACGCTTGGGCGCAGCCCCATGCGATGGATTGGTCGTTGGCGATGCCGATGACGATTTCCTTTTTTCCCGCAAGCGGCTGAATTCCCTGTTGGCGCTGGCTTCTCAGAAAATCGAGCAGTTCCGTGTTGATGGTCGTGTCAGTCATGGGTTGCCTTCCTTTCCTCCAGGACGCGAAGCGTGTGAATGGCGATCATCCGTTCCTCGTTGGTGGGGATCACCCATGCGCCGACGCGACTGCGTTCGGTACTGATGCGGGGACCGCCCCGGCGATTTGCCTCGGGATCGAGTTCGATCCCGAGCCAGGCGGCGCGCCGGCAGACCCGTTCCCGGATCTCCGGAGCGTGCTCGCCGATGCCGGCGGTGAAAACCAGCGCGTCGAGCCCTTCCAGGACGGCGGCCAGCGCGGCCGCCTGCTTGGCGATATGATAGACGAACAAGTCTATGGCCTCCACCGCCCGTGGATCGTCGCTGGCGAGTAGTTCGCGCATGTCGTTACTGATGCCCGAGACGCCGAGCAGGCCGGACTCCTTGTAAAGCAGCCGTTCGATGGCGCCGGCATCCATCCCGAGGCTCTGGATGCAATAAAGCACGACGCCCGGATCGAGGGCGCCGGTCCTGGTGCCCATGGGCAGGCCGTCCACGGCGGTAAATCCCATGGTGCTCTCGATGCTCCTGCCGTCCCGGATGGCGCACATGCTGGCGCCGCTGCCGAGATGAGCGACCACCGCCCGCGCGGCTCCGGGGGCATACTCCGGAAGCTTGCGGGCGATGTATTCGTAGGATAGGCCATGGAAGCCGTAACGGCGCACGCCCGTGTCCCACATGGAACGCGGCAGCGCGAACATCTGCGCCACCTCCGGCTGGGTGCGGTGAAACGCGGTATCGAAACAGGCGACCTGGGGCAGTTCCGGATGCTCCTTGGCGAGCGCGCGAATGCCGGCGAGGTTGTTGGGCTGATGCAGCGGCGCCAACGCCACCAGCTTTTCCAGTTCCGTCATCACGGTGTCGTCGATCAGCGTGGGGCCTGAGTAGCGGAGGCCGCCATGCACGACCCGGTGACCCGCGGCCGCGACCCTGACGCCGGTGGCGTTCTTCTCGATCCATTCGATCAGGTGGTGGAGACTCTCGGCGTGCCCCACCGCCGACCCCGACGGCCAACGGTATTCGCCGACGAGCGAACCGTTGTCGTCTTTCACATAAAAGTAGGGTGCGGTCCCGATGCCCTCGATTTGCCCCTTGCCCAACAGATCGGGTTCTCCGGTCTCCGACTCCGTGAAGCCGGCGAACTTGATGCTCGACGAGCCGGCGTTGATGACGAGGATGGCGTTCCGCATGGCGGTCACTCCGCCGCAGCCGCGGCCGCCATGGCCTTTCGCCGGTGCTCGAAGAGGAGCACGGCCACGGCGCACGACGCCAAGCGGGTACGGGCGCTGTCGGCGCGGCTGGTGAGAACGATGGGAACGCGGGCGCCCAGCACGATGCCGGCCGCTTCGGCGTCGGCCATGAAGGTCAATTGCTTGGCCAGCATATTGCCGGCTTCGAGGTCCGGAACCACGAGAATGTCGGCCAGCCCCGCCACGGGAGAGACAATCCCCTTGGTTTCGGCGGCTTCGAGATCGATGGCATTATCGAAGGCCAGCGGTCCGTCAAGAAGACCATTCTTGATCTGGCCCCGGTCGGCCATCTTGCACAGCGCCGCCGCCTCGAGCGTGGAGGGAATGGTGGGCGTCACCGTCTCGACCGCCGACAAAATCGCCACCTTGGGATTCCCGATACCAATGGCGCGCGCGAGATCGATGGCGTTCCGGCAGATATCGGCCTTGGTCGCAAGGTCGGGGAAAATATTGATGGCCGCGTCGGTGACGATGAACGGCCGGGCGTAGGTGGGAACCGCCAACAGGAAACAGTGGCTGATGCGCCGCTCGGTTCGAAGGCCCTTGTCCTTGCTCAAGACGGCATGCAGCAGTTCGTCGGTGTGAAGGCTGCCCTTCATCAGCGCGTCCGCCTCGCCGGCGCGAACCAGGGCCACGCCCTGCTCGGCCGCGTGGTGACTGTGCTCGGTGGAGATCAGGCGGTAGGGGGAAATATCCAGCCCTTCTTGCGCGGCTATGGCGCGGATTTTCTTTTCCGGCCCCACCAGGATCGGCTCGATCAGTCCGCGTTGGGCGGCCTCGATGGGACCGAGGAGGGCGTCGTCGCTGCACGGGTGCACGACGGCGGTGGTGACGGGGGCAAGCCCCTCGCATTGCTTGATGAGTTCGAGATAGCGGTCCTCGCGCCGGAGTTGCACCTTGGGCAGGTCGACGACGGGTTGCCTTATCTTTTCGGTCGGCGCCACGACCTCGACGATCCCCGTGATCAACTCGGTCCCGTCGGGGTCGACACACCGGCAGTCGAGCACGAGGGTTCCGGTGGCCGCGCGCTTTTCCTTCACCTTGACCGTCGCCGTTACCGGGACGCCCACGCGCAATCCATGGTGAAACCGCAGTTCCGTATTCTTCGTTATGGTTCCGAGACCGGGAAGCTGCGTTCCAACGATGGTGGCGAACAGCGACGCGCCCCACATCCCAGAACCACTGCCTTCCCCGCGGGTGATGCCTTTTTTGGCGAGTGCGTCACTCACAAAGGCCGGGTTGATATTCCCGGTGATGGCGGCCCAGGTCTCGATATCGTCTTTTCTGAGCGCCCGGGTCATCGCGGCGGAGTCACCGACCTGGATCTCGTCGAAGGTCTTGTTTTCAAGCATCGCGGGCATCGGAAACGCTCCTGTTCGGCCCTCAAGTGTGCACTGCACAATAATAGCACGAATACTATGACGGCAATGTGATTCCATGGAAAAAACCACGCCGACGCATGCCGTGGCACGAAGGAAATGAACGCACGGCGCGCGGCGGGCTGGGCATGCCCGGCTTGAACTCCCGACGGTTCCGGTTGATAAAAGGCACCGTCGCCCGTGCCCTTTATGTCTCCCCCGAAAGGGTTTCGATAATGCATTTGGACGAATTTCTGCTGGCCGCCGTGATTCTCCTCGCCGGCGCCGCGGTCTTTGTTTTTCTGTTCAAGCGCCTCGGACTGGGATCGGTGTTGGGCTTTCTCGCCGCCGGGATAATCGCCGGTCCCTCGGGGTTCGCCATCACCACCGAGGTCGATCAGCTCCGCCACTTCACGGAACTCGGGGTGGTACTGCTCATGTTCGTGATCGGCCTGGAGATGCGGCCCAGCAAGCTCTGGTCCATGCGCGGCGCGGTGTTCGGCCTGGGTTCGGCGCAGGTGCTGTTCACGGGCATGGTGATCGCCGGCTACGTCATGCTGAACGGCTTCGAATGGAAAGTGGCGCTGATCCTCGGTCTCGGGTTCGCCCTTTCGTCCACGGCGTTCGTGGTGCAGATGCTGGCGGAGCGGGGTGACATGGCGACGCCCCACGGCAAGGCCGCGTTCGCGGTCCTGTTGATGCAGGATATCGCCATCGTGCCGCTTCTCGCCATGGTGCCGGTGCTGGCGGAGGCCCCGGTCATGGCGTCGGAACAGCCGTTCTGGCTCGAGGTCCTGGCGGTTGCCGGTCTGATTTGCTGCGTGCTCGCGGTCGGCCGGTACGTCATTCCTTGGCTACTGGCCAAGACGGCGCAGAGCCGGAACATGGAAGCCTTCGGGATCGTGACCATGCTGGCCGCCCTGGGGGCCGCCTACGTCATGGAACTGGTCGGTGTCTCCATGGCGCTGGGCGCGTTCCTCGTCGGCATGACCCTGTCGGCCTCGGAATACCGCCACCAGATCGAGGCGGCGGTGGAACCGTTCAAGGGGTTGATGCTCGGCCTATTCTTCATCTCCGTGGGCATGTCCATCGACGTCGACCTGCTCTGGAATTATTCGGGGGCGGTGGCGGAAGCGGTCTTCGCCTTGCTGATCCTGAAGGTCGCCACGCTGTTTGTGCTCGGTCTCGTTTTCGGGCTGGGCCGCAGCGTGGCGGCGCGGACCGCGTTCATCCTCTCGCAATGCGGGGAGTTCGGATTCGTCCTGTTCGGCGCGGCCCACGCAGCGGGACTGCTGAGCGCCGAGATGTTCGCCGTCTCGCTTTCGCTGATCACCGTCACCATGATCGTAACACCCCTGATGACCAAACTGGGCGATTTCCTCGCTAATCGGCTCGCGGGCGCGCCGGGAGCCGGCGCGCCCGCCGACGAGGCGGGTGTGGATCTCGCGCGGCACGTGGTGGTCGCCGGTTACGGCCGGGGCGGACGGGTCATCTGCCTGATGCTCGAGAAAAGCGGCATACCGTTCGTGGCGTTCGACATGGATCCGAACCGGGTATGGCTGGGAAAACGGGAGGGCCGCAACGTCCGCTTCGGCGACATGACCGATCCCCATGTCCTGGACGCCTCCGGAATTGGTGACGCGGCGGCTCTCGTGGTGACGCTTTATGACATGCATCAGACCGAAAAACTGGTCAGCACGGTGCGGAATTTCTATCCTGGCGTTCCCGTGTATGCCCGGGTCCGCAACCTGAGCAATCGGGATAGCCTACTCGCGCACGGGGTCACCCATGCGATGCCGGAAGTCGCGGAGGGCAGCTTGCAGCTCGGCAAGGCCGTGCTGCGGGGGGTGGGGTCGCCCGATGGAGACGTCCGCGATCTCCTCGATGCCCTGCGCCGGCAAGACTATGCGATGCTTCGGCCGATTACGTGACGACCAGGATGCCTTGAGGGTCGGATGATGGGGGCGGAAGGCAAGAAAAGCGGCGTTCAGATTCCCCTGAGAACGGCCCTCGTTCTCGGTTCGGGTGGCTTGATGCTGCTGGCGGTGGCGACGGTGCTTTTTCTCGGATACCGGGGCGCCCGGGATACCACCATCGAACTGCTCAGCGACTCCGCCGAAACCATAATCAACGGGATCGTTCTTGTTCTTGAACGGGAGCTGGATCCCGTCGTCGATCAGGCGATTTGGATCTCGCGACACTTCGCTTCCGGCGATATCGGTTTCGGCGATCCGGAGCGGCTCGACATGTTCGTCCAGGGGACGCTGGCGGCGACGCCCGAACTGACCGGGCTGAGCTTGTTCACGCCGGATCTCCGTCAGCGCCGCTATTCGAGGGAAAGCGACGGCGTCGAGGTGGTCGACCGATCGTCCGACGCGCAATTGGGGCTCTGGGTCGATGCCGTTCGCGAACAGCGCGGTGCGTCGTGGGGGCCTCCCGTCTGGGTCGACAGCCTGGGCGAAACGGTCATCAACCTGCGGACCGCCTTGTTCGGGGGAGAGCGCTTCCTGGGAGCCCTTGTGCAGGGCGTGAGCATCGGGCGCCTCTCCCGCACCCTTGCGATCGAGCGCGGCGAGGACGGTTTCGTCTCTTTCGTTCTGTATGACCGCGACTGGGTTCTCGCTCATCCGCTGCTCTCGGATACGCGCGCGGCGTTTTCCGACCAGCAACCGCTGCCCCCGCTCGCGGCGTTCGGCGACCGCGTTGTCGGCCACATATGGGCGTCAGAACAGAGCGCGCTCGATCTGGTCCGTCCCAACTCGGCGGTCAAGGCGAGAACCATCGAGGTCGATGGACATGACTATGTGTTTCTGTATCGGGAGTTTCGCCGTTACGCGGACAAGCCGCTGACCGTTGGCGTCTATTTCAGCGGCGACATCGTGACGCAAACCGACCATGTGGCGCGCCTGAGACGAATCGCCTACGCCGGTGGCGCGATCCTGGTGCTGTCGCTGATCGCCGCCGTGTTGGCGGGGCGCGCCATCGGACGCCCCATCCTTCGCCTGTCCGACGCCGCCAGGAACATCCGGCGCGGCGATCTGGACCGCTTCGAGCCCCTCCCGCGCACGGCGTTTCGCGAAATCACCGACGCGTCCCTGTCATTCAACGCGATGGTCGAGGGGTTGAAAGAACGCAACCTGGTGCGCGGACTGCTCGGAAAGTACGTGCCGGAAGACGTCGCGAAAAACCTGATCAAGGACCGGGGGGTGATCGAGCCGATCTCCACCGAAGCCACCATCATGTTCACGGATATTGCCGGGTTCACGACCCTCTCCGAGTCGCTTACGCCGGAAGCGATGGTCGACATGCTCAACGAGTATTTTACCGTAATGGCCGGTATCCTGGAGGATCATGGCGGTGTCATCGCCCAGTTCCAGGGCGACGGACTGCTCGCCATGTTCAATGTGCCGGTCGCCGATCCCGACCACGCGGCGGAGGCGGTCCGCTCGGCCCTGGAGATCCAGAGGGCGGTGGGCGCCCGGCCGTTCGCCGGCCACGCGCTCACCTGCCGCATCGGCCTCGCCACCGGAGAGGTGGTGGCCGGAAGCGTCGGCGCCAGCGACCGGCTCACCTTCACGGTCTACGGCGACACCGTCAACCTAGCGTCGCGCCTGGAGCAGATGAACAAGGAGCATGCGACCCAGATTTTGGTCCACGAGCGAACCGCCGAACTGGCGGGAGCGTTTCCGTTCAGGAGCATCGGCATGGTGACGGTTCGGGGGCGGGTCGAGCCGGTGACGGTGTACACCGTGGACGGTTAATACGCGGATATCCAGGACCGCGGTCGCTCGGTTGCGGGGATCACTCTTTCTTGAGCCAGGCCAGCGCGGCCTCCCGCTTGGACGGCGGGAACGCGCGAACCTCGGTGGGCGCCAACACGTCCTGGATCCGTTTGACTTCGTCGGTCCATCGGGTGTCGGCGACAATGGCCATTCGCTGCATCCGGTCGTGGTGAACACGGCCGAACCAGGAGCTGACCGTGCGTGCTCCCGGCTCCCAGCCCTCCAGTTCTTCCCAGTCCACCAGGACCCGGACGAAACCGCGCCCGGCCATGACGGCTTCCATGTGTTCGTTCAGGGAATCGTAGTCGCCATCGCTGAGCATGCCGACCGCTTTGAAGGTGACGACGATACTGTCGCCGCCCTCCGGAACCAGTGTGTACATTCGGACACTCCCCTTTTCGGCAGGTGGCTGAACGCGCTTGGATATCTGCTTAGCACACGGGCCCGCACGTTCAAACTCCGATCACAAAAGTGTTATGCGGCGGGACCGGCGCGATGTCTTTAATGGGACACGGTCAAGATCCATATCATGGTCACGCGCGTAAAAATATTGTTACGCAAGGAAAATAGGCATGTGGTTCACCCCCAGACACAAGGTTATCATTCCGTCGGCCGAGGAAGCGCTTCCGGGGCGCGCGAGCCCCATGGCCGTGGCCGGCGCCCATTTCGTCAACGGCAACCCGCTTAAGCCCCCGTTCCCCGATGGCCTCCAGATGGCGCTGTTCGCCATGGGATGTTTCTGGGGCGCCGAACGCATGTTCTGGCGGGCGCCGGGGGTCTACACGACCATGGTGGGCTACGCGGGCGGACACACCCCCAACCCCACCTACGAGGAGACATGCTCCGGCCTTACGGGTCACGCCGAGGTGGTTCGCGTGGTTTTCGATCCGACCGTCATCGGCTATCCGGACCTGTTGAAGCTGTTCTGGGAGGGCCACGACCCCACCCAGGGGATGCGCCAGGGCAACGACGTGGGAACGCAGTACCGATCGGCCATCTACACGTACGGAGCGGACCAGCGAGCCCAGGCGGAATCGTCCCGGGCGGCCTACCGGCAAGCCCTGCGTGACGCCGGAGCGGGGGAGATCACCACCGAGATCGTTGACGCGCCGGAGTTCTATTACGCCGAGGACGCCCACCAGCAGTATCTCGCCAAGAACCCCGGCGGATACTGCGGCCTGGGCGGCACCGGTGTCGCATGCCCCGCCGACACGGCCAGGGTCGACGAACCGGTGGCGCGTTCCTGACCATGGGCCGCGCCGCTCCCATCGTCGCCATGGCCGCCCTGGTATCCTGGCTCGGCGCGTGTTCGCCGCTGAAGACGCTGAACGCGTTCGTCCCGACCGACGGTTTCGAGGCCAGCAAGCGGCATCGCCTACGGGCGCGGACGATCGCCAGGCGCTCGATGTCTACACGCCGAGGGATGTCCGGGAGTCCGGCTCCGGTGGTGGTGTTCTTCTACGGCGGAAGCTGGAAGTACGGCCAGCGGCAACAGTACCGCTTCGTCGCCGAGGCGCTCACCAGCCGTGGTTTCGTGGCGGTGCTGCCGGACTACCGGGTCTATCCGGAGGTCACCTTCCCGGCCTTCGTGGAGGACGGCGCGGCGGCGCTGCGTTGGGTTCACGACAACATCGGCGACTACCGGGGCGACCCCCGGCGGGTCTACGTCATGGGGCATTCGGCCGGCGCCTACATCGCCGCGCACCTGAGTCTCGACCCCCGTTACCTGAACGGCGAGGGCCTGTCGCGGGACATCATAAGCGGCATGGTTGGCATTTCCGGGCCCTACGCGTTCAACCCGCTCGAATACAGGAGCGTCCGCGACATTTTCGCCGGTCATCCGGACCCGAGGGACCTTCGGCCCATCAACTTCGCCGACGGCTCCGCGCCGCCGATGCTGCTGCTGCACGGCGGCGACGACGGTACCGTGTACCCGATGAACTCCCGCCTGCTCGCCCAGAAGATCAACGCCGCCGGCGGCGAGGCACGGTACGTGGAAATCGACGACACCGGCCATATCGCCATCGTGCTGGCGCTGGCCAAACCCTTCCGCCGCGACGGCGGCGTGCTCGACACCGCCATGGAGTTCATTGGCGACCGCGAGGCCGAAACGCTCGCGGGGCGCACCGCCACGCCCGCTTCCGAAAAGACTTTCCGCAGATAATCACAAGGTCGGGCTCTGGGTACCGGTGCCGCCTGTTCCCGCGACAGGCGAGCGGTCGTGCCACTTGTTTACGTGGCCCACCCGTGAATGTGGTTGCCCGGGCCACCACGCATTTGTTGAAAAAGCGCAATAAAAATGCAAGTATTCCGATGCTGCGTCGCGGCGCTCGTGTCCGTGCCCGCGGGCACGGACACGAACAGGGCACATTGCCTAATTTTGGGGATATCAACATTTGACAAGCGGCGGACGGCCGCTGTCTGGCGTTTCAGAGTTATGCCAACAGCATGGTCCCAGAAGACACCAATGGCCAGTACGACACCTTCGTCAAGGACCTCGTAACCGGCACCATTGTCCGCGCCCGCACCGCCGCCGACGGAACGCAAGGCAAGCGTTTTAGCTACGGCAGTGAACCCAGAACTCTCGGCGGACGGCCGCTTCGTAGCGTTTGAGAGCGACGCCGACAACTTGGTCCCGGGCGAAACCAATGGTTCGGGTGACGTTTTCGTCAAAAACCTGGGAACCGGATCCATCGGCCGCGCCAGCACCGCCGCTGATGGAACGCAAGCCACTGACGAGAGCACGAACGCCAGCTTGTCGGCCGATGGCCGCTACGCGGCGTTTACAAGCCGTGACACCTACGAGGGCGGCGAAGGCGAGGACACATTGAGCTTCGAGACCGAAACCGATGGCGTTTTCGTCGATCTGGCCTTTGGAACGGCGGTGGGACCGAGGACCGGCGAGGACAGCTTCAGTGGCATCGAGCATGTCATCGGCGGCGATGGCGACGACCGGCTGGTGGGCGACGGCGAGAATAATAGCCTGATCGGTGGGGCGGGCAACGATACGCTGAGCTTCGAGCACGACACCGGCGGCGTGACCGCCGACCTGCTGGCCGGCACCGCGTTCGGAAACGCGAGCGGCATCGATTCAATCGATGGCTTCGAGAACATTACCGGTGGCGAGGGTAGCGACACGCTTTCCGGCGACGATGGCCCCAACCGGCTCGAAGGCGGCGGCGGCAAGGACATTCTGAGGGGCCGCGTCGGCAATGACACGCTGCTGGGTGGCGACGGCGATGACATCCTGATCGGCGGCGATGGTCTGGACTCGTTACTGGGCGGCGGCGGCCAGGACGTCTTCGACTTCGACGCGGTTTGGGAGAGTTCGCCCAACCCGGGCCGCGACGTCATCGGCGACTTCGCCAATCCTGGGCCGGACGCCGGCGATTTGATCGACGTGTCGGACATCGCGGCTTTCGCGTTCATCGGCACCGGTCCCTTCAGCGGAACCGGCGGGGCGGAATTGCGAGTGGTGCAGGTGGGCGCCAACACCCTCGTCGCCGGCGACTTCAACGGCGACGCGGCCGCCGATTTCGAGATCCAGGTCAACGCCACCACGGCGAGTGCCTTTACCACGGAGGATTTTTTGCTGGCTTAATAAGGGCCGGTCGGCGTCAACACGGGGCGGCGGAAGCCGCCCCGAACCGCCGCCTCGCTCTCGAAGGCTGGCGCCCGGCTTTCTTACAGATCCGGATAGACCACAAGCGCGCGGGGAAACGCCAAACCCCCGCCGACGCTCGATGCCCCCCTTGGATGCGGGGAGGCTTAAGAGGCGCCCTCGCTCTTGTGCCGGCAGGACCGGATCGCCTCAACCATCTTGAGCCGGTTGCCGCAGTGTCTCCAATCCTCTTCCATGCAGTCCTTCACGGGACAATCGAATTCGCATGGAGCCAACTCGTCGGGGATCTCAGACACAATGTGAGCTAAAATTCGTTCCTTGAGAGACTTTGTTTCAGCCATGATCTGTCCAGACATTTCCAAGTTCTTTTATAAACTAAAGGCTTGGCATGGGCAACACGCGCCGGGCGTCTATCCTCCGGTGCCGCAACCGGCGTTCGGGAGCGGTTCCGGGGCGGAGACCGCGGGCGCCGCGGTGGATATTGTCGCGCCGCAATCCGCCGCGGCGGCGGCCACCACGCGCGGGTTCTCTGGCCGTCCTTGGTTTTCGCGTCTATATCGACGTATGATGGTATGGTATCAGGGGCGGTCGGGCGGTTGCATGCCCGTTTTCGCGCGTTTCGAACGAATAGGGGAAAGGGGTTAGCGCTCGATGTCATGGCTGAAGAGAATCCTGATAGCCTTGGCGGGCGTGGTCGCGGTCGCCGTCATTCTGTTCGTCGACTACTACCTCCCCTCGACGACCCTGGTGCGGATAACCGGTCACGAAGTGAAGCGGATGGACACGGGCAGGGACAGTTCCACCGGCCAGGACATCACCCGGGACGTCCGGTTCATGTACGCGAAGGGCACGGAAGACGGGAACGACTATGCCTTCCGCAACGAGGACACGGGCTGGGGATGGCCGCCGTATTTCAAGTTCGATTCCGGAGACCTCGCGGCGAAGGCCAACAACATCTCGGCGACCGAGCCCGAAGCCACCGCGCTCGTCACCTATTACGGCTGGCGGATCACCTACCTCGATATGTACCCCAACATGGTCGACCTCCGCGTGGTGGAGCCCGGCTATACGCATATTCCGGTTCTCAAGATCCTTCTCCTGGCGTTGATCATCGGCGTCGTGGGCTATGGCGTGTACTGGTTCCGCTGGGGCCGCTACAAGTCATGGCTCAAGAAAGAAGGGTCGGCGAGAGAGGGTTAGAGCCCGCGAACCCGGCCGCGAGGCGACCAACGCGCGGCTCTGTCCCGCCCGCCGAAATAAGCTGGCTCCGGACAGCGCGGGATGCTCTATAAGGGGCGCGTAACCGCCCTCCGTCCGAGGCCGGCGCCGCCGCCCCGGCAATCAGGGAGAAGAACGTCGCTGACGAACCTTGAAACCCACCGGCCCCGGGGGCGCTTGACGGTTGCCACGTGGAACATCCATTACGGGATCGGTACCGACGGACGCATGGATCTGGAGCGCATCGCGTCGGTCCTCAACCGGACCGGCGCGGACGTCATCGGCCTGCAGGAGGTCGGCTGGCATCGGCCGGAGCATCCGCAGGTGGACCAGTTCGCGTACCTCCGCGCCCACACCGGCTATGACGTCATCGAGGGGCTGGTCCGCGATCCGCTGCGCTCGCACTTCGGCAACGCCATCCTGACGCGCCTTCCCGTGCTTCGGAAGCAATGGGTCGACCTCAAGGTGCGGGGCCACGCGCCGCGCGCCGCCATCGCCGCCCATCTCGGCGGCCGGGATGACGGGCCGGGTATCCGCGTCGTGGTCACCCACCTGGGCCTGACGCCCCAGGAACGCTGGATCCAGGTGAGCCGCCTGATGGAAGCCCTCACGGACCCCGAAGCGATGGGGTCGGGTGCCGGAGCGTCCAAACACGGCGGCGACGCCGGAAACCCCGCCGCTTCCCGTGACGCGGTCATGCCGCCGACCATCATTCTGGGCGACTTCAACGTGGTGCGCCGCCAGTCGCGGGCGTCGCGTCTTCTGGAGGAGCACTTTCCCACGTTCGTATCGGAACCTACATACCCGTCCCGGAGCCCTCAACTGGCCCTCGACAGGATCTACCTGACCGCGCATTGGCGTGTGGAGACGTCCCATGTCCCGCAGACGGGACTCGCCAAGATCGCATCGGATCATTTGCCGCTGATCGCCCAGGTGCGGATGGAGCCGGTTCGCGGCGCCGGCGTCCCGGTAACGGACAGCGCCGTCGGCTCGTGACCTCCGGCCTTCAATCGTCCGGCGCCGGCCGGCCGCGCAGTTTCTTCTTTTTGGATCGCCTTTCCTTCGCCTCCAACCGTCGGCGCCGGCTGCCGGCCGTCGGCCGGGTGGGCTTGCGGTAAGCGGGCGGCGCAGCCGCCTGGCGGATCAGGTCGACGAGGCGTTCGCGGGCCTCCTGGCGATTGCGCTCCTGGGTGCGGTGGTTCCGCGCGGTGAGGATCAGCACGCCGTCCTGGGTCAGCCGGCGCCCGGCCAACCGCTCCAGCCGGGCGCGCACGGATTGCGGAAGGCTGGATGAGCGCCTGACGTCAAACCGCAACTGCACCGCCGTGGACAGCTTGTTGACGTTCTGGCCGCCCGGCCCCGACGCGCGGACGAACGTTTCCTCGATTTCGGCCTCGTCGATGGCGATATGGCTGGTGATCGTGATCATGCCCGGAAAACTACCCGAACGGCCACATGGTGTCATCCGGAGCGGGAGGGCGAGCGGACAAGTGTGCGGATGCACGCCCGGTTTCGGTCGCCGATCGGAAATGCCCCTTATGGACGGTTTTCGATGCGGCAAATGGCGTTCGCTTTAGAATGTCCAGCCGAGAGTCACGTTAAAGAAGTGGATTTCGTTGGTCTTGTAGTCACCCTCGAGCCGGCCGGACAGAGGCCCGCGGTCGCGATCCAGGTCGGCGTCGCCGAGGTTGAGATACTGGTATGCGCCGCCGATGGTCATCCGGTCGCTCAGCGCATACTGCACACCGGTACCGATACGATACTGCTGGTCGAGGGGAAGCGCGGGCGTCCTCTGGCTCTTGCTCATTGGAGAGGTGTCGAAGCCGCCGCCGAACGACCACGACCAACCCGGGGCGAATTTGTAGCTGGTGCCGAGGGCAAATCCCCAGGTGTCATTGTAATTGAGGTCGGTGGTCGCCGAGCGCGACCTTTCCGACGAAACCTCGAGGCTCGGCTGACCGAACTGGCTCCAGTCCTGCCAGACCACGTTGCCCATGATCGCCCACTTCTCGGTGAGGTCATGATAGCCGCTCACCATCACCTGCTGCGGGATCGTCAGCCCGAGGTTGATTTTGGCCTGGGAAATCCGCGGGTCGAGGGCATTGAACACCGGTCCGCCGCCACTGAGGTCTGGCTTGTCCTTGAAGTTGAGATCGATTTGCGAGGTGTAAACCACGCCGAACCGCGTGCCTTCGATCGGCTCAATGAGAACGCTGCCGATGCCGCCGAAACCGACGTCGTCGTTCTTTATCTGGATCTGCCCGTCCTGGCCGCCGAACACGTTGCGGACCGCGACCTTGTTGTTGAGCCGGCCGTATACGATCTGCGCACCGGCACCGACCGAGAGCCAGTCATTGACCCGGTAGGCGGCGACGGGATAGGCGCCCAAGGTGATCAGTTCCGATTTGGTGCCGTAATAACGCCCCGACCAACCTTGTTCATACTCGGCGCTGAGCCCGAAGTTCGAGCCGGTCGAGATGCCCAGCCTGAAGTCCGGCGTGACGGCGTGGACGTAGTAGAAACCCGCCGACGGGATGAAGCCGAGCGCGTTTCCACCGTTGCCGCCGGAGACCGTGGTGTCGTCCCCCTTGTTGAACTCGCTGATCCCGTACGCGGGCTGGAGACCGACGAGCAGTTGTGATTCTTTGAGCCGGGTCATGCCGGCTGGATTGCCGAAGGCGGTTGCCGCATTGTCGGCCGCCGCCGCGCGTCCCGCGGCGGCGGTGCCGAGATCGGGCGTCGCCATCTCGCTGAGGAACAACCCGGCGGCCTGGGTTTCGGCGGTCGCGGCGACCATTCCCACCATTGCGCCGAACCATGCGCCATGGACGAAAAACCGACGGAGGGTTAAGCGCCGCATCGCGAAAATCTCCCGTAGCGAATCTGTTCGCCGAGGACTCCGACGCCTTCGAAAGCGTCGGCGGTGACGTTGAAGGTGGCGATGGTGATATCGAACGCGTAGTAACCCGCCATGTCCTTCAGCTTTTCGTCGAACCGCGAGGGCGGGGCGAGGACGTTCAGCACAATCCTGTCATTCTCCACCTTCCAGAATCCGACGGCGTCGACGGCGCCGTTGCGCGTGCTCTCCACGGCGCCGTTCTCGGCGAAGCGGATGAACTCGGCGTTGGCGTCGGAGCACTTGCCCTCGTTCACTACCCAGTTGCCGAGGAGCGCGGCCGCGGTGAGAGGGGCCGCGTGGGCGTCCCGAGGCGCGAACCCGCCGCAGCCGATTGTAACCACGAACGCCGTGGCGGCGATCAACCGGATCGTCTTGATCATGACTCAAACTTCCCCTGTCACAAGGTGTTGAGAATCGCCTGGCGGCGTTCCTTGTATTCCGCCGGCGTGATGTAGCCGCCGGCGGCGAGCTTATCCAACTGGTTGAGCTTTTGCTCGGGGGTCATGGACGGAGCCTGGGGTTGCGGCGCCGGCTGTTCGGAACCATACCCGCCACCATAGCCGCCGCCGTAACCGCGGCCGTACCCCCCCTGCGCCATCATGGCCAGTTCCTCGTTCCGCCGGCGCTGTATCTCACCGAATCTGGAGAGCGCATGGCCAGCCATGATCCCGCCAAGAAATGCGGCCCCATCATTGTCGGCACGAACCGGTTCGGTTTCGACCATCCCGGCAATCATCACCCCGGCCAGCAGCCTTAGGCCGACCGAACCCCACGATCCAATGTTTATAAACATGTCATTCTCCTTGGACTGAATATGTCTACTTCGGCAACAGGAACTGGAGCTGCGTCCTCCATGTCAAGTCTGACCCATACCTCGGTTTCTCGGCATTCCAGTATGCCTGGACTTGGCTGTTGACCGGAAGCTTCCCTAGCCGCCACAGCTTGCCGAGACCGCCGCCGATCGGAACCGTCCAGGTGTCGGCGCTACGTTTCGCCTCCCGGTTGGCCGCGATGACAGGCGCGGTCGAGAGATACCAGCCATCGGCGATGTTGTAATTAACGAAGTAATGCAGGGTCATCTGATTGATGTCCTCGCCCGTATTGAAGCTGCCATGGATCGCGGCTTCGGCCCCCGATTCGGACGGCGCGGCCCCGTCCGCCAGCGCGACTCCCGCTGGGTATAACGCTGGGAGAACTCCCAAAGCGGCCAGATAGTGAACTTGTATCGAGGGCCGCTTGTTCACTAAGGTTTCTCCTCGAACTCGAAAATCCGTTTCCAGTCGTTCTGCATGCTGATGACGATCCAGCCCTGCTTCTTCGCCTCGTCGTACAGCGCCTGGGTGAAGGTGCCGACCCGGGTGTCGGGCAGCCCCTGCGCCGGTCCGTAGGCGTACTCGCGCTTCGCGTCGTCGTGAAGCAAAATCATCGACAACCGCGCGCCGTCACCGGCCTTCGTGTATTCCAGCATCTGACGGTCGCCGGTCGAGTTGCCGAATGCCGCGTAGGGCCGACGCCCGATCATCAGGTGGATGCCCTCGGGCTTGCCGGCATTGTTGTTGTCCAGGAGCAGTTTCGGCTCCTTGGTGAGAAACGGCTTGCCGTCCTTGCGATAGCCGTACTTGGTCTCCCCGGCGGTGCCGACTACCTGCTCCGGCGGAATCCCGTAAACGCGCTCGGAGTACACGCGCACGAAGTCCTGACCGCCGCCGGTAACGATGTACGTCTTGTAACCGTTGGCGCGGAGGTACTTGAGCAGCTCCTGCATCGGCAGGTACGTGAGGTCGGTGTAGGGCCGGTTCCAGCGCGCGTGCTTGGCGGTTGCGAGCCACTTCTCCGCCTCGGCCTTGAACTCGTCGACACTCATACCGGTAAGGGTAGCGGCCAGGATCTTGAAAAGGTCGTCCATCGAGAGCTTGGCGATGGCCTCGCGGTTGCCCGACAGCACGGTCTTGAACGGCTCCACCTTCGCCAGCTCCGGTTTCGCCTTGACCACCGCCGGAACCCGCTCCAGGCAGTAGACGACCTGGGTATACATGGGGTGCTCGACCCACAGCGTGCCGTCCTGGTCGAAGGTGGCGATGCGCTCTGCCGGCGGCACGAACTTCGGGCTGCCCTGTGTCGTGGTCTCCTTCACGAAGGCAACGATCGCCTGCTTCGCCGGCCCGTCGTTCCACGAGGACAGCGGATCGTCGGCGTTGGCATGTCGAGGGGCCGTGACGCCCGCGGCCAACAACACGAACAAAAGCAATGGCAAGGAGGCAATGGCGGTCAGACGAGATGCTCGATAACGTGTGGCCATAGCTCGCATTCCTTCTCGATAACGTGTGATCATAGCTCCTATTCCTTTCTGTCCTGACGCCTCAGATCCCGGTATCGGTCTCTAACCGGAGAATGGATAAAGCCAGTTGAACCAGGAGTAAGCCCGGATACCGATCTTGCGCAGGATGACGAACCCGCTGTTGGGATTGGTATAGATGGCGGCCCGGCCCTGGGTGCCGATCGGGAACTTGGACTGATCCGCATCGTCGATGTGGATCGCGACAGCGAACTGTCCCTGCGGATACTCCCTCGTCACAGGCTGAAAATCAGGCAGCGTGCCGCTCGGCAGCAGCTGTCCCGCGCCGCTTCCGCGCCAGATCGCCTGCACCTTGCCTGGGAAGATCTGCCCGGGATACAGGTCGATGGCCAGTTCCACCGGCTGCCCCGTCTTCACGTATTTGAGGTTCTCCTGGTAGTAGGTGGCCAGCACGTAGCGATCCGCGTCGCAAATGAACGAGGCGATCGCGCCGATGCGGAATTGGCCGGACACCATTCCCGGGCGCACCTGCAGGTTGATGATGTAGCCGTCCTCGGGCGCCACCATGGTCGTGTTTTCGAGGTAAAAGCGCGCCTGAGCGAGCTCGGCCTCGACGGCGGCGACCGTCGTGTTGACGCCGTTGATCCGCGACTCGTACTTGAGCCTGGCTTGCTCTGGCCGCGGCTTCGGCTCGATCAAGACCCGCCTGGGTTTCCAGAACACGTTGCACTCGGTTCTCTACCTGGATCCCTGCGACCGCCCGACCCGCCATCTCGAAATCGCCAAGATCCGTCCGGGCGCGGCCTAACGAGGCCTTGGCGGCCTTCACTTGGTCCCCGGCGGCGTCGAGGACGGCCTCGAGAATGAGAGTGTCCTGCTTCGCCCTCGCGAGCTCAGCCTCGAGCTGCTGAACCTTGTGCTCGTATTGGCGGCGATCGAACTGGAACAGCGGCTGGCCCTTTTTGACCGGGACGTTCGGCTCGACCAGCACCGCCGTGACCAGCGTCGGGTCGGGCAGGCGCGGGATTAGCTGGATCGTGTGTTGAATGACCTTGGCGTCAATCGAATACGGCGCGACAAAACGCAGGCCGATCATGAAGATGAGGAGCAGATGCAGTCCGAAGAAGACCGAGACGACACCCCAAGCGATATTGAACTTCAGCCATTTGAACTTGAAGAAAACGAGCCAGACAACAAGCACAAAGCCAAACAGCAGGACAAAGGCGGCAATCATTGCGCCGTTCCTTCGGGTCGTGCAGCCGGAGTGCCCGGCTCGTCTCCCTTGTCGCGCGGGACGCTGGCGGGCTCGGTTTTCGCCGGCGAGGGCGGCGCTTTACCCGAGAGGCGAGCAGTTTCCTCGTCGATATATTTCATCTCCTCGCGCGGGAAACGCCGGATGTCGACGACATCCGTCGGTTTGAACGCCCAGATGAAGGCCTGGACCCACGGGTAGATCGTCGGCAGCAGGCCGGCCCAGCCGAGCAGCTTGACCGCTTCGGCCTCCGGGTGCTTTCGGGCCAGGGCGATCCGGCCGGGCAGCCCCGCCAGCCAGACAAAAAAACCGACCATCGAAAGGCCCAACAGAGCAGCGGTTACGAAGGTCGCATAATCCCAGAAATTCAGTTCGAACCCGAGCAGTTGGCTCATTTGTTTGTTTTCCTCTTTCCCTCCGGCGCGGATTTATAGGAGGCGAGCCGCCAACTTAGGGATGATGCTGCCATCGATAACCTCGTGGCCGACGGAGACCTGCATCCCGATGTTGGCGAGGATCCAGAATGGTGACACCGTAGTGCCGAGGACAGCAAATCAACGGCGGAGAGACGCCAAGGTCGGCCATGTGTGGTCACCGTGGGTGCTCCCCTTCCCGCGCGCTGCCCTCGTCAGACGGGGCGCGGCGTGCTTCATCTCGCTTCCCTTATATTTATCGAACTCATGTGCCAGAATTGATGCGACCTTCCGCCGTTTGCACGGACTTGGTTTATTTGCCTGCCGAGGAGAGAACCTTTCCGTCCTTGGTATGTTTGTTGTAGACGAGGAAGGCAGAGACGCCTTCCTTCTCGATGACGGCGACCGGACCGACGCCGTCGGCAAAAAACTGATACTCGACGTCGGAAACGCTCGCCGGACCAACCGTTCCGTTGTAGTCCCACTTGATCAGCGTGGCCGGGTAGGTTCCCGCGGGGACCTTGACCTGATAGCGGCCCAAGTGGCTGACGGTAAGCGTCAGTGAGCCGCTGTGGGCCACCGTATCCGGATCCCCGATGTTGAAGACGCTGACCGTCAGAGTGGTGCTTTGTTTCTCACCCGGCTTCATTCCCTTGACCAGCAACGGACGAGGCGGGTCATACTTGGTGACGACGCTTTGGGAGAGGTCCTGCTCGCTGGGGCTAACAATGCTCCCATCGCTGGACGTGCCAATGTTCAAGATGGTGGTGTTCCCCGCCGCGTACTGCCATGGCGTTGGCGCGTCGGACTGGGAGGTGGCTTTGAGGACATCGTTCTCGGACTGTCCCTGATTCGGACCGCTGACAAACTGAAATGTCCAGGTCGAGGGGATCAGGGGCAGCAGGCTCTCTGGATCTGCGATCGGGCCTGCCTGCACCGCCGCCCCAAGCACGCCGTCGCCGAGCAGGTTGTTGATGAGGTCGGCGTCGGCGCTGGACAGGTCTTGGGCGCTGGCACGAGGCACTCCCCAAACGGCAATCAGAACGGCACCGAGAACAAGAATGAAGCGGCGGCGTCGGTGGTCGGGCATGGTGTCGTTCCCTTGGTGGCGAGGCTCAGTCTTTCCAGCTGAGCGTTGGGCGAAAAAATCAGATTTGGTTCGTCGAATCCTTGTCCCGGAGTTTTCTGCCCGGGGAGACGCCCGGGCGCCCCTTTTGCGGAGGGACGCCCGGTTCATCACTTCACACTTGACGGCTCATCCTGCTAGTCGCTCGGGTGCCCCCCTTTCATGCTGCCGATCGCCCGCTTCTGAGCTTCGATCTCCTCCATCACCTGTGCCAGGTTGTAGGAGGGCGGCGCCTGCATCGGCGGGAACTCGACGTAGCTCTCAAGATACCGCAGGGCGATCTGCTGGCCGATCGGCAGCATATTCCAGTTGTAGATAAACGCCGTGCTGGGCGCGGCCAGGGCGCCGCCAATGCTCATGGACAATTCCTGGTCCGGACCGACCGCCTGTTCAAACGGATCGCGCTTGATGTTCTGGACCAACGTGAAGTTGTAGGTCGCGGAGGGATTCACCCACCCCTCGGCCAGCGGATTGGCCATCGTGTAGTAGAACTTCCAGTTCTTGTAGCGCACGGCCGAGAGGGTCGCGCCCTGGTAGTAGATGAAGTGGTCGCGGGCGGATTCCTTGGACCTGCCGGTGATGTAGTCGAGCTGGTTGAACCCGTCGAGCGTGGTCTTCTTGAAGCCGTAGGCACCGCCCTTCTCGATTTGGGCCTTAAGCTCCATGCCTTTGGGTCCACCGGCCGCTTCGACCAGCGTCGGCATCCAGTCGAGCGCCGCAACCGGCTCGGTATACACCGTTCCGGGCTTGATCTTGCCGGGCCAGCGGATGACCGCAGGCGCGCGGTAGCCGCCTTCCCAGGCCATGCCCTTCTGGCCTTTGAACGGCGACACGCCGCCATCGGGGAACGAGATTTTCTCGGCGCCGTTATCGGTCGTGAAAACGACGATCGTGTTGTCCAGCTCGCCCATATCCTCGAGCTTCTTCAGCACGTAGCCGATGTTATCGTCCATCTGCTGCATGCCGGCCTCGTTGATGCCGTAATCTCCGTTGCTCCTGACACCCAACATGGCCTCATATTTGGGCGGCAGCATCGTCGTGACGTGCATGCGCACATTATTGTACCACAGGAAGAAAGGCTTGCCGGTCTTCTTCGGATCGTTGCGGTCGAGCCAGCCGATGGCCGCGGTAGAAATCTCCTCGGGGAGGGTCTTGGACCGTTCCAGCGTGATCGGACCCTCGTCCTTGCAGGTCTGGTTCTTGAGACTGCCGTCGCTGGAGGTGCATGCTATGAGCGGACGCGGCGGCGTCAAGCAGGTCGTGGTCTTGGGATCGACCGCGCCGGGCACCTCGTTTATGCCAGGGATCGGCGTGTTCTTGCACGGCGGCGCGACAGCCTGATCGGTCGGCGTCTTGTTGATGTCGGGGAAACTCACCTGCTGGACGGCATCCAGGTGGTAGAGATAGCCCAAGTACTCCTGGAACCCGTGCGCGGTCGGCAGGGACTCGGTATGGTCGCCGAGGTGGTTCTTGCCGAACTGCCCGGTGTTGTAACCCAGATCGAGCAGCACCTTGGCAAGATTCGGCGTGCCCTGGCGCAGCCATGCCGGGCTGCCCGGAAGCTGCGGCACGGTCAATCCGACGCGCACCGGGTACATGCCGGTGAAGAACGCCGCCCTGCCGGAGGTGCAGCTCTGCATGGCGGAATAGTCCATGAAGATACCGCCTTCCTGGGCGATACGGTCGATGTTCGGCGTTTCGCCGACCATCCACCCGCGGTGATAGACCTGCGGCTGCATCAGGCCGATGTCGTCGCCCATGATGAACAGGATGTTCGGCTTCTTCTCCTGCGCGGCCGCCGGAGCCGGCGAACCGACCGTCGCCAGGCCGACGGCGAAGACCGCCGCCCCCAAGCCGCCCGCGAGCCGCGCGGTGGCGCTGCCCATTTCTCGTTTTCTCATCGCTACCCTCTCCTTGACATGTGAAAGACCCACGGAACCGATCGGGCCGGGCGGGAGCCTAGTCAACCTTTTGGCCCGATCCATATCTTTCGGCAACTCCGATATTGTTCAAAATTTCCCTTTCGAGATCATCCAGCAGCTCACGATATTGTTTCACCCTACAACCAGAATGAGCGCCGTCCGCCTGCCAGTACCGGAGCGCACGCAGAGCCTCGTCGTAGTCCCCGCAGATCGTCCTGAACGTCGGATCGGCCGCGTACAGCCGGCGCATCGCCAGTTCGTGCCGTGGGAATCGGCTGACGAGGGCTTCGATCTCTCGCACGCCGGTTTCGCCTCCCGCTCGTCGAAGGGTCTCAAGATCCCGGAATCAAATCACACATAGCCCAAGCCACCGGAAAACCGAGAGTACGAACATGTTCGTACGCCGCGTCGCGACGCAGGCGGGCCGGTCCATCGACCCTCCTTGACCGACACACGGATTCCAATGACATTGCGGCGATCGTCCGAAAAGTCCTTCCGGCGTTTAGGTATCTCCTATAGCTTTCCTCCATGCGGAGCCTAAATTAGCTATCGCACCACGCGTGCCGGAGATGATGGGTAGAGCGGTGGCACCAGACCGACGAGCATTGAATTTGGAGACGGTCGACGATCGCCCGCAACCGTCGCCGTCCGAGACGCGTAGTCAGCTCGAACGCATGGTGGCGAGCCCGACGTTCCAGGCGAGCGAGCGGCGGAAGGCGCTTCTCCGTTATCTGGTGGAGGAGGCGTTGGCGGGCCGCGCCGACCGTTTGAAAGGCTTCGCCATCGCCGTCGCCGTCTTCGGCCGCGACGAGACGTTCGATCCGCAAACCGACTCGATCGTCCGACTGGAAGCGCGGCGCCTGCGCCGCGATCTCGACGGCTATTACGTCGCCGCCGGTAACCGCGACCCGGTGCGCATCTCGATTCCCAAAGGCGGCTACGTCCCCGATTTCGAGCAGCGGGACGTCGCGATGGCGCGAGGCGCGCCGCCATCCGGCGACGCGCGGACGTACCGGAAATGGCTCGCGATCGGCCTCCTCGCCGGTGTATTTTTCGCGGTCCTGGGATGGCTTGGCGCGGGCTTGCTCGAGTCCAAGTCATGGTGGTGGTCCGACGGCGGCGAAAGCACCGCGACGGAACTGCCCCGAGGACCCAAGATCGCCGTGTTGCCCTTCCGGAGTCTGAGCGACGATCCCGAACAAGCCTATTTTGCCCAAGGTATTACCGACCAGATCATTACGGATCTCTCCCGATTCAGGGCACTGTTCGTTCTGTCGATGCAATCCACGGCGAATAACCAGAAATACTTGGCCGATCCTCAAGCCCTTCGACGGGAGCTCGGTATCGATTATTTTTTGATCGGCAGCGTTCGACGCGACGAGGACCACATCAAAATTTTGGCCCGTCTGATAGACGCGGAGTCCGGCACTATCGTATGGGCGGACTCCTATGGCGGAGAGGTTACGCCATCCACCGTTTTTGCCATCCAAGAAGATGTCTCGCACCAGGTGTCGGCAATCCTCGCCAGCCACTATGGCGTGATCGCGGAAGCCGGACAAACCGAAGCGCAACACCAACCGCCGACGTCGCTTTCGGCCTACGATTGCGTCCTTCGCTACTATGATCATCAGAGGTTTCTCGAGCCCGAGGAGCACGCCAGGGTGCGCGACTGCCTCGAGCGCGCCGTCCTGGTCGAACCCGACTACGCGGACGCGTGGGCCGTGCTCGCCAACGTCTACGCACAGGAACATCGGCATGGTTTCAATCCGCGACCGGAGCTCTACGATTCTCGCGAGCGTTCCCTTGCCGCGGCCGAGCGCGCCGTTGACATCGAGCCAAGGAACCCGACCGCCCAGCTGATGCTTGCGAACGCCCTGTTCGATCGGCGCGATCTCGCAGGGTTCAAGGCGGCCGGGGAACGGGCGATCGCACTCAATCCCAACGATCCGGACAGCCTGGCTCACTACGGTATGCGTCTGGTCTTCATGGGGGAGTGGGAACGCGGGTTCGCATTAGTGACCAAGGCGATCACGCTCAGTCCCGAATTCCCGGATTGGTACCGGAGTCCCCGCATCTACTATTACTACCAAACGGGCGACTACGAACGGGCGCTGGTCGAGTCGCAAGCACGAGAGGTCTCCGGTCTATGGCGGTTATTGTTCAGGGCGATGATTCTCGGGCAGCTGGGGCGGACAGAGGAGGCGCGGCCGGCAATCGAAGCGGCACTCGCGCTGAAGCCGGATGTCCGCGAACGCTTTTGGGACATGGCGCGCGTCTGGAACGTGCCGGACCCGCAGATCGAGCACATGGCGGACGGCCTGCGCAAGGCCGGTCTCGCGATCTCCCCGGCGCCACCGGCATCGTGATCCGACGCGCCACCATCCGTCATGACGGACAGACAATCCGCGGATGCGGGCGCGTGCCGACTAGCAGGACCGAGGAGCCCGCGACCCCGCCTCCGCCTATCGCATGCACCGCGCCGACGAAGCCATCGTCGAGCGCCTCGTCGATGGGCTGCGCAAGGCGGGCTGGAAACAACCGGGCGCGTCTGGCGCCGGACAGGCATGAAGAGACGGTGCCCATGTAGGACACACTGAGCAAAACGCCGTTGAAATTGCCTCTTTTCCTCGTCGTTGGTTTGCATTGGCGTTTCTTGTCAATCGGCGCCATACTTTGATCGCTTTGCCTTGTGCAAGGCCAACAGAACCTCGGTTCCGGGAGGGGTGCGCGGCGCCGGATCCGAACTGGGAACGGGTAATCCTATGCGTCCGATACCGATGGTGCGGGCGAACGCCATTGTTCCGTTCGTCAATTTTCTCGAGAGCGCCGGCGCGTCGGCCGAGCGTTGTATGGAAGCCGTCAGGGTTTCGCCACGAATCATCGAGGATCCCGAACGGTTGCTGCCGTTGCACCAGGCGATGGCGTTTTTGGAACACGCCGCCCGCGCGGAAAAACTATCCGACCTTGGGCTTCTGGTGGGGCTGCGGACCCGGTTCGACTTATTGGGGAGTTTGCGCGTCTCTCGCATGGCGCGCGGACGCTGAACGAGGCGCTGAAGCGGTTGATCGACGCGAGCGCGCTCCACAACTCCGGCGACATGAACTGGCTCGTCCTCCAGGGTGACCGCGCGATGCTGTGCCACCAATTTACGCTTCCCAATGTCGCTGGCCGCCGGCACGGGGCATTGTTCACGGCGATGATGCTGATCGAGGCGGTCCGTTCCGTGCTCGGCCCGCGGTGGATGCCGGATGAGGTGCGACTGTCGGCCGCCGAGGGGCCGCACGCGAAGCGGTACGAGACGATCCTGGGCGTGCCCGTCATTTGCGGAGGCGGCGTTCGAAGCGGTCGTGTTCGCTCGATCGCTGCTGGCAGCGCCGCCGGCGACCCGCGCTTCCTTGCCGGCGAGGCGGGGAAGGGGCCGAGACTTCCTGCGGGCGACCGCGCCGGCCGACGATTTCGCGGGTTCGGTGCGGCAGGCTATCGGCGGGCTGTTGTGCGACGGCTATCCCACCATCCAGGTGACGGCGGAAGCGGTCGGACTCAGCGTCAGAACGTTGCAGCGCCGCTTGTCCCGGGAGGGTGAGAACTACCACCATCTGGCGGACGCGGCGCGGCTCGAGACCGGCATGCGGTTGCTGCGCGATACGGACGCGAAGCTCATCGATATCGCCTGGGAGCTGGGCTACTCGGACCCGGCCAATTTCACCCGCGCCTTCCGCCGCTGGACCGGAATGCCCCCACGCGCCTTCCGGCGCGCGGGGACCTGACCCCCGGCCGCTACCGCTGGTCCTTGGCTTTCGCCTCCGCCTCCTTCAGCTTCTTGATGTCCTCCGGTGTCAGCTTCGGCGGATCCATCTTGATCGTCAGCTTGTCGAGCTTCGCGGTCAGCTTGAACGGCACCTGGTAGTCCTTGTCGTCCACCGGCGTGCCGGTATCGGCGCCGATGTCGAAGGTCTCGTCCCAAGGCAGGATCAGCGGAACGGTGCGCTCCATCTTCTGGGTGGACACCACTTTCCCGTCCACCTTGAGCGTGCCCGTGCCGGACCGCCCGATGCCGCTGATGTTGTTGAACGCCAACGTCGCGAAGCCGAGCCCGTCGTACTTGAAGTCGTACTCGATGGTGTGCTTGCCGGGCGCCAGAACGTCGGGGCCTTCCCAGCGCACGCGCTTGAGATCGAGCAGGTTCCAGGTGAACACGGGTTTGCCCTTTAGCAGATACAGGCCGTAGCCGCCGAAGCGTCCGCCGTTGGTATGGATCATGCCCTCGGCGCCGCCCTCCGGAACCGTGATCTCGGCCGTGATGGTGTACGATGTGTTCAACAGCTGTGGCGCTCCGCCATGCGGCAGGCCCGTGACGGTTTCGCCGCCGTAGGTGTAGACGAGTCGGCCGCCCGAGAGATTCGGTCGCGGCAATACAAGGCGCGTCGCCACCGAGGCGTCAAGCGGCAGAACCTGATACTTGGCGAACTCGGCGAACATCAGTCTTCGTCATCTCCTCGACCTTCTCCGGGTATTGCGCCGCCAAGTCGGTGTACTGCGACCAGTCGTTGCGGACGTCGTACAGCTCGAACTTGTACGCGCTCGCCGGATCCAGGATCGCGGTGCCGAGCAATTCCCAGGGCGGGCGCACCGGAACCGCCGAGAGCATCCAGCCTTCATTGTACAACCCCTGCACGCCCATCATCTCGAAATACTGGATCTTGTGGCGCGAGGGGGCGTCGAAGCCTTCGGCCGACTTGGGGAAGGTGTACGCCATGCTGACCCCTTCGATCGGCTTCTGCTCCACGCCGTCGACCATCACCGGCGCGGGGATCCCGGTGATCTCCAGGATTGTCGGCACGATGTCGATGACGTGATGGAACTGCCAGCGGATACCGCCTTTGTCGGTGATGTGCCCTGGCCACGAGATGGCCATGCCCTGTTTCGTGCCGCCGAAGAAGGACGGGATCTGCTTCATCCACTTGAACGGCGAGTCGAAGGTCCAGGACCAACCGACCGCGAAGTGCGGATAGGTCTGGTCGGTGCCCCAATCGTCGTACCACTTCATCAATTCTTCCGCTGGCAGCTCCACTCCGTTGAATTGCGCGACCTCGCTGTAGGTGCCGTTCGGCGAGCCTTCGGCGCTCTGGCCGTTGTCCCCGCTGATGTAAATGATCAGCGTGTTGTCGAGCTTGCCCATCTTCTCGACCTGGTCGATCACCCGGCCGATCTCGTGGTCGGTGTACGCGAGGTAGGCCGCGTACACGTTCGCCTGGCGGATGAAGAGCTTCTTCTGCACGTCGGTGAGCTGATCCCACCGCTTGCAGGAGGTCGTCCGGCCAGGGCGACAGCTTGGTGTCCTGGGGAATCACCCCGAGCTTCTTCTGGTTTTCGAAGATCTGGTCGCGGACTTCGTTCCAGCCCTTGTCGAAGAGTTGCATGTCTTCGATCTTCTTGACCCACTCCGGCGTCGGATGATGAGGCGCGTGGGTACCGCCGGGCACGAAATGCAGGAAGAAGGGCATCGAGGGGTCAATGTCGTTCAGCATGGCCAGCCAGTGGATGGCGTCGTCGGCCATCGCCGTGGTGAGGTTCCACCCGGGATTGTCGACGTATGGATAGATCGGCGTGGTGTCGTTGAAGAGGTTGGGCTGCCACTGGCTGGTGTCGCCGCCGACGAAGCCGTAGAAGTGCTCGAACCCCATGCCGGTGGGCCACTGGTCGAAGGGCCCGGCCTGGGTCGCCACCCAGTCGGGGGTGTTGTGGTCCTTGCCGTACCAGGACGTCCGGTAGCCGTTCTCGAGCAGAATGCGACCGATGGTCGCGTTGTCGACGCCGATGATGCTGTTGTAGCCGGGATAGCCCGTCGACTGCTCCGCGACGACGCCGAAGCCCACCGAGTGATGGTTGCGCCCGGTAATCAGCGCGGCCCGCGTCGGCGAACACAGCGATGTCGAGTGGAAGTTGGTGTAGCGCAGGCCGTTGGCGGCGATCCGGTC
Source organism: uncultured Alphaproteobacteria bacterium (assembly GCA_963701445.1). GTDB lineage: Bacteria > Pseudomonadota > Alphaproteobacteria > Rhodospirillales > Defluviicoccaceae > CAKZLS01. The sequence continues at coordinate 144,411 of CAVPAM010000039.1, read as the reverse complement.
GAGCGCCGGCGTCGGGATGACCCCTCCGAAGGTGCTCGGCGCGGCGAAGCCGACGTCGTCGGTCATGATCAGGAGAATGTTCGGCGCGTCCTTCGGCGGCACCACCCGCGCCGGCCAATATGGCGTGGACTGCGCTGCGTTCAGCTCGATCTGACCGCCGAATTTCTGCGGCGGTGGCGGGATATAGCGTCCGTCGATCGTGGTTGTTGCGTCCGGCGAGCCCGGCACGCCGTTGATCTGTTGTGCGGCGCCCGGCGCCGAAGTCATCGCCGTGCCGGCAATCAGCGCCAGCACTACCCAGGCGGCGGTTCTCATGCTGTCGTCTCCCCTGAATAGGTATCGAATGATTAACACGCTAGCGCCGGGACACGCGTCGTTCTTGTCAAACGGCGCCACCTCGGGCGGAGCGTTGGGATGATTAACGGGGCAAGCCGGCCGGGTTTCAAGATCAAAAAAATAAATGAACGGGAATTTTCAACCTTGGGTCGGTGCGAATCAACATTGACCGTACGGAACGATACCGTTACGAGATGGCCGCACAGGTTTGATGGTTTCTAAAAAAATAAAACGGCCCCGCGTACGGCGGGGATCTTGGGAAGGCTAAAAAAGCGACAGCGGCACAGGCGGCAAGACGCGCGATCCGGCGCTCCGGTCGCGCTCGGGCATCGCACATTCAATCACGACAGCAACGCGTTGAAGCACGTAGGGAGACGAGCTGATGCAAGATCCGATTGTCGAAAAACTGAAGAACAATCCGAAGTACCATGAGATGGTCAAGAAGCGGGCACGGTTTGGCTGGGGTTGCGCCATTCTGATGTTGGCCGTGTATTATGCGTTCATCATGACCATCGCCTTCGCGCCCGAGGTTCTGGGGCGTCCCCTCAGCGGCGATGGGGTGATGACCGTCGGGATTCCCGTCGGGTTCGGCGTCATCATTTTCGCGTTCGTGCTCACCGGCGTTTACGTCTACCGCGCGAATACCGTGTTCGATCGGATGAACGAAGAGCTCAAGAGGGAAGTCCTATGAATTTCAATATCCTGATTGGCGCGGCCGCTGTCGCCGTCGCGCTGTTCGCGACGGACGCGTCCGCCGCCGGAGCGATCGAGGGCGAGGTCAAGTCGCAGCCGGTCAACATCGCCGCCATCATCATGTTCCTGGCTTTCGTGGGCGCGACCCTCGGCATCACCTATTGGGCGGCGCGCCGCACCAAGACGGCGAAGGACTTCTACGCCGCGGGCGGCGGGATCACCGGGTTCCAGAACGGCCTCGCCATCGCCGGCGACTACATGTCGGCGGCCTCGTTCCTGGGTATTTCCGGGCTCGTGTTCGTCGCCGGTTTCGATGGGCTGATCTACTCGGTGGGCTGGCTGGTGGGCTGGCCGATCATCATGTTCCTGATCGCCGAGCAGCTCCGCAACCTGGGCAAATACACCTTCGCCGACGTGGCCTCCTATCGTCTCAGCCAGACACCCATCCGGTCGCTGGCGGCCACCGGCACGCTGATCGTCGTGATCCTCTACCTGATCGGCCAGATGGTGGGAGCGGGCAAGCTGATCCAGCTCCTGTTCGGCCTGCCCTATACGTATGCGGTCATCATCGTCGGCGTCCTGATGATCTGCTACGTGACCTTCGGCGGCATGCTGGCGACCACCTGGGTGCAGTTGATCAAGGCTGTCCTGCTGCTCTCCGGAGCGACACTGATCGCGTTTCTCGCCCTATCGCACTTCGGCTTCAGCCTGCAGAACATGTTCGCCCAGGCGGTGGAGACCAGCGCCAAGGGGATCGCCATCATGTCCCCCGGCGCGCTCGTGACCAATCCCATCGACGCCATATCGCTGGGCATGGCGCTGATGTTCGGCACCGCCGGACTGCCGCATATCCTGATGCGGTTCTTCACGGTGCCCAACGCCACCGAAGCCCGCAAGTCGGTGTTCTACGCCACCGGCTTCATCGGGTACTTCTACATCCTGACCTTCATCATCGGGTTCAGCGCCATCGTGCTGATCACCAAGAACCCGGAGTTCCTCGATGCCAAGGGACTGCTCCTCGGCGGCAACAACATGGCGGCCATCCACCTGGCCAACGCGGTGGGCGGCAGCCTGCTGCTCGGCTTCATCTCGGCGGTGGCGTTCGCCACCATCCTGGCGGTGGTGTCCGGGCTGACCCTGGCCGGCGCCTCGGCCGTTTCCCATGACCTGTACGCGAGCGTGTTCGCCCGCGGCCGGGCCACGGAAGCCGACGAGGTCAGGATTTCCAAGATCGCGACGGTGTGTCTCGGCATCATCGCGATCCTTCTGGGCATCGCCTTCGAGAAGCAGAACATCGCCTTCCTGGTGGGGCTGACGTTCGCGGTCGCCGCGAGCATCAACTTCCCCATCCTGTTCTGCTCCATGTTCTGGTCGAAGCTGACCACGCGCGGCGCCCTCATCGGCGGGTCCATCGGCCTGCTCACCGCGGCCCTGCTGGTGTTCTTCGGACCCACCGTGTGGGAGGAAGTCCTCGGCTTCGCCAAGGGTTCGGCGCCGTTCCCGTCGAAGTATCCGGCGTTGTATTCCATCTCGGCGGCGTTCATCAGCATCTGGTTCTTCTCGATCACCGACAAGAGTGCCAGGGCCGTCGGAAGAGAAGAAGGCGTTCGAGGCTCAGGACGTCCGGTGCCAGACGGGCATCGGCGCGGAGGGAGCCGCCAGCCACTAAAGCGCAACGGTCTCTTTCCGCTTCCGGGCGGCCCCGCGGCGACGCGGGGATCGCCCCTTGAAAGAGGTCTCCGGTTCGCCGACCATGTCTCCCTGAACAGGGCCGGGCATGGTCGGCATCCCGGCGTTTGAGGCCCAGTCTTTGAGCGCATCCGATCCAAAAGCGTTTCTCCAGAACCTTCCTCCGTTCGATCGACTTCATGACGGCGATTTCACGCGGCTCGCCAATGCCGTGTCCCCCGGCGACTACGCGCCCGGCCAGATCGTGCTCGACCGATGGGCCATTCCGGAATACCTCTACGTGGTGGCCGAGGGACTGGTGGAGGAACTGGACTCCATCGGTCCGGTGGGCCGCTTCGTTTCCGGCGAGACCTTCGACTCGCGGGCCCTGATCGAGGGCCGCAGCCAGCATCGTTTCGTCGCCAAGGGGCGGTGCGTCTGCCTGCTGCTGCCCGTTCCCCTGGTTCTCACCTTTACCCGCACCAACCGTCCGTTCCGCGACTTTTTCCAAGACGACATGGACCGCCGGCTGGACGCCTTCGTCTCGGTCCAGCAGCAGCGCGAGGCCGCGTCCCTGCTCACCGCGCGCATCGGCGAACAGGGCTTCGCGTCGCCGGTGTTCGCCACGCCGGACACCACCATCCAGGACGCGGTCGGGCTGATGAAAACCCACGGCACGTCGGCGATCCTGGTGCGGAACGGCGGCCGGGTCGGCATCTTCACGGGCCGCGACGTCCGCGAACGGTCGGTGCTGATGGGGCTTCCCGATACCACGCCCATCGGCGATCTCGCCACCTACGACCTGATCACGCTGGAACGGGACGACCTCCTGTTCAACGCCTTCGTCACCATGACCAAGCACGCCATCCGCCACGTGGTCGTCACCGACGGGGACAGCGTCCTAGGGGTGCTGGAGCAGGCCGATCTGCTCAGCCAGTTGTCCAACACGTCGCACTTCATCGCCCACCTCGTGGACCGGGCCGAGTCGCTGGACGACCTCAAGGAGGCGGCCAATCGCATGCCCCGGTTCGTGCGCTCGCTGTACGACCGTGGCGTCAAGCCCCGCTACATCGCGCCACTGGTGACCGATCTCAATCGCAAGATGATGGCCCAGATCTTCGAGCGCGAGGCGTCCCGGGAGATGCTCGCCGACGCCTGCCTGATGGTCATGGGTAGCGAGGGGCGCCGCGAGCAGCTGATCCGCACCGACCAGGACAACGGCATCATCTTCAGGGGAAGCACGCCGCCAGAAGGTCTCGAGCGGGTCGCGGCGGCGTTCACCGGCGCGCTGACGGAACTCGGGTATCCGCCCTGTCCCGGCAACGTCATGGTCTCCAACCCGGCCTGGGCCAAGTCCGTGGACGCCTATGGCGAGGACCTGCGGCGGTGGATCTATAAACCCAGCACGCAGGGTTTCATGGACCTGGCGATCTTCTTCGACGCCAGCGCGGTGGCCGGCGACGAAACGCTGCTCGACCAGTTGAAGGCCTATCTGTTCCAGTTGATCCGCGGCCAGGAGAACGTGGTCCGCCACTTCGCGCGCGCCATCCAGGCGTTCGATACGCCCATCGGTACGTTCAACCGGTTCGTCCTGGAGAAGGCGCCGCCGCACGCCGGCGCGCTGGACATCAAGAAGGGCGGCATCTTCCCCATCGTCCACGGCGTGCGCAGCCTGGCGCTGGAAAACTGCCTGTCCGAGACCAACACCATCGCCCGCATTCAGCTGCTGAACGGCAAGCCGCCCTTCGAGGTGGGCTTCACCGCCGACCTGATCGAGGCCCTGGAGTTCATGTCCATGATCCGTCTGCGATCGCAACTGGCGAGCCAGGACAGTGGCGCGGACGGCGACAATTTTGTAAGACCGGACGACCTGACCAAACTGGAAAGAGGGTTGTTGCGGGACTCCCTGAAGCTCGTGAAACAGTTCCGGAAAATGCTCGATCATCACTTCAAGCTGGCCATGGTGGGATGATGGCAAACCTCTCCGCCCCGTCGCGGTCCGTCAAGGGAGGCGGCCGGCCATGAAAAAAAATGCCTGGCTGGCCTTCCTGGCCACGGTCCTGCTCACCTTCGGCACCATCGGGATCACCATCGGCGCCATCTGGGTGGACCTGAGTCCGGAACTGCAAGCGGCCCTGGCCGGGCCGCTCTACCGGCACGCGGGGATCCTGATCGTCGGCTGCGTTCTTCTGGTGGTCCTGATCGGGTTCATCGTCAACCTGATGTACCACTGGTACGTGGTGCCCTTTCAGGCCATCGCCGACGACACCCGCATCATCTGCGTCAGCAACCCGGCGCACCGCCTGACCGTTCACGGCCGCTCGGAAATCGTCGACCTGGCGGCCAGCATCAACGGCATCGCCAACCGCTACGAAACGCTCCGCGACGACGTGGAGGCGCGCATCCAGCAGGCCAACGCCGCCCTGGAGGAGGAGCGCAACACGCTCGCGGCGCTGATGTCCAACCTCACCCAGGGCGTGCTGGTGTGCAATCTCGAGGGGCGGATCCTGCTCTACAACCAGCGCTCGCGCGTCCTCCTGGAGGGATCGGAGCTGCGCGGCGGCGAGTGGATCGGATTGGGGCGCTCGGTCTACGGCGTGCTCGACGCCAACCGGATCGCCCACGCCCTGCAGAACATCGACCTCCGCCTCCAACAGGGCGAAACCGGCCTGATGGCGTCCTTCGCGGTGGCGCGTCCGGGCGGCCAGCTCCTCAACGTGCACCTGGTTCCGGTGCTCGACGGCGACAGCACCGTGCTCGGCCACATCTTCACCCTCGAGGACATCACCCGGCGGGTGGGCACGGAGAACCGCCTCGGCGTGCTCCTGAAATCGATGAGCGAGGGCTACCGGTCCGCCGTCACCGGCATCCGCGCGGCGGTGGAGACCGTGCTCTCCTTTCCCGAGATGGACGAGGCCGGCCGCAAGAAGTTCCTCGAGGCCATCCGCGACGAGGCCCTCAAGATGCACGGCCAGCTCGACACGCTGGAAAAGGATTACGCCGAGGACCTCAAGTTCCAGTGGACGATGCAGGAGACCCTCGGCAGCGATCTCCTCGCCACCGTGGAACGCCAGGCGGTCGACGTCCGGGGCGTCCACATCGAGGTCGCCGCGCCGGTGGAGCCGCTGTGGCTCAACGTCGACAGCTACACGCTCTCGCGGGCGATCGTGTTCCTGATCGGCCGGCTGACCGACATGTGCCGGGGACAGGGTTTCCGCCTGACCCTGGAGCGGGGACGGGAGCTGGCGTCGATGACGCTGGAATGGACGGGCGCCAGGCTGGACGTGGAAGCGCTGAAATCCTGGGGCATGCTGAACGTCCCGATGGGGTCGGGGGCCGCCTCCCGGGGCGGCGCCATCACCCTGTTCGAGGTGATCGAGCGGCACGGCGGCGCCATCTGGACCCACGCCGACAACCCGTCGGGTCTGCCGGCGCTGCGCCTGATGGTGCCGGTGGCGGAGGAGGGCGCGCTCGAGGCCGGCCGGGGCAACGGCGCCGCCGGCGACCACGACTTCGACTTCACCCTGTTCCATTCCAAGGCCAGCTCGGGGGAACTGGAAACCCTGCCGCTCGATCAGCTCGGCTACACCGTGTTCGACACCGAAACCACCGGCCTCAACCCCACCGGCGGCGACGAGATCATCGCCATCGGCGCGGTCCGGGTGTTCAACGGCCGGGTGCTCCGCCGCGAGATCTTCGATTGCCTGGTGGACCCCCGGCGCGCCATTTCCGAGGAATCCGCCGCCATCCACGGCATCTCGGCGGCCATGCTGCGCGGCATGCCGACCATCGACGAGGTGCTGCCCCGGTTCCAGCGGTTCGTCGAGGACACGGTGATGATCGGCCACAACGTCGCCTTCGACATGCGCTTTCTCGAACTCAAGCAAGACGCGACGGGGATCCGCTTCGACAACCCCGTGCTCGACACCCTGCTGTTGGCCAGCGCGGTGCAGCCCAAGCGCGTGGACCAGCGCCTCGACGCGCTCGCCGAGCGCCTCGGCGTCGCCATCGCCGGCCGCCACACCGCGCTCGGCGACGCGCTGACCACGGCGGAGGTGTTCCTCGCCCTGATCCCCATGCTCAAGGCCCGCGGCATCACCACGCTCAGCGAGGCCAAGCAGGCCTGCGACGCCACCAAGTACGCCAAGATCAAATATTAGCGTCCCGGCGAACCGATCGGGCGGGTTTCATCGGCCGCGCCTCGATGGGCCGGACGCGGCCCCGCATGTCCGCCGCGTTGTTCGATGGCCGTAGCGGGGGGGGGGGGGGGGGTGAAAGCAAAAAGTGAAAAACAACCCCATGCACAGTAGAATTGCTCCGTAACCTATTGAAATATATGAATATTTGTCAAGGCTCATTCCCGTTTCGTAACGATTAAGCCATTGATATCAAACGAAAATACCGATTCGATCCAGCAACGATCCACTTTGGACACCGCCATTTTCCGTTAGATTCCGGCCACTGGACGCGCCACCCTGTCTCCCCGAGCCCTCCTTTTCGTCCGTCATGATCGCGCGATCGTCCATGGCGAGGGGCGCGCGGCGAGCGATTTGGCGGGCGCTCCGGTATGTCTCCGGGGTTGTTTTGACAGATACAGCTAAAACAGCTATTTTAGCCGACCTTAATGTTTTCTGGAGACGATAAGATGCGGACCATGGCCGCCCTTGAGGCGAAGAACCGTTTCGGCGAGCTGCTCGATGCCGCCCAGCGCGGACCGGTGACCATCGAGAAACATGGCCGCCCCGTCGCCGTCATGGTGTCGGCCCAGGACTATCAGGACCTCGAAACCCTGAAGCTGACGAGCCTGCGGACCGAAATTCGCAAGGGTCTCGATGACATCGAGGCGGGCCGGACCGTGGACGGCGATGCCGCTTTTCAGGCCATCCGGAAACGGCTTGAAGAGTGACAGCGATTTGTCCTTTCCGACGAAGCCGTGGCCGATCTGAACGGCATCGTGGATGATACGGTGGAGCGGTGGGGGAAAAGCCAGGCCCGTGTCTACGCCGACGCGCTCCAGGGCCGTCTGACGGAACTCGCCCACCAGCCCGGGCTTGGCCGCAAACGGGATGATCTGGCGGAAGGACTGCTCGGCTTTCCCTTCGAAAGCCATGTCATCTTCTATCGGCAAGCGGAGTTTGGGATCACGGTCGTTCGTATTCTGCACCAGCGGCGGGACATCCCGGTGCAATTCGAATGAACGGATGGAAGGAAGAATGAAACCGCACTTGCTGGAATGCACAGTGGCGCTGAGCGCGTCGGAAGGCGGCAACCGTCGCTCTCCGAAAAATTCGCTCAGCCCCTTGCACTACAAAAGATCAACTCAAGAATGTATCCTTTCAATAGGGTGCGTTTCCATCACTACATTTCAGCATTTTGAATGGCTCAACAGCTCGCTCGAAATCACCATTTTGTTCCAAAGCTTGTACTCAGGCCGTGGTTGGTTGGAGGTCTGCCTCAGCAACTAAATTTGCATGGATATTGGTGGGATTCGAGGAAGGCAGAACTACGTTGCAAGATTTGCGGCTTGAGCAGCTTTTGTTATGAAAACGATCTCTTAACCTTTAAGGGTGACAAGCTTCCTACCGACATTCTTGAGCGAAAGTTCTTCGGTTGGATTGATGAAAGGGGGGCTGCTGCTCGCGATATTCTGTTGGAGCAAGGCGTCAAGAGATTGACCGCAGATCAGCGATGCGATTTTGCGCGCTTGCTTCTTTACGCTGGAGGCTACGGCGTCCTCGATTCCTTCGTCCGCTACGCCGTTGTACGCGAGGAGTTCCAATAGACCAGTCTTTCAGGTTGGCGAAACAGCTTAATGCCATCCGGTAAATTCGTGCTGCACGTAGTTGCATGCAGAACTCATCCGCGACATGCCATCCAGTCTTCAAATGTCGAAAAATTTCGGCTCGGCTACTCTCTCGAGGCAAAACCGCTATGGAGGCACTGAAACCTACGAATTGTCCGAACAAGCTTGGTGGCCACAACCCAAATAGTCGGACGGGCGCTTGATTCAACGCCGCAGGTTCTGGGGCTATTGGAAGGTGTTCTCTTAACCTTCTGCATAGCGCATTAGAGAACGGGTTATGGCTCATTCGTCTTGTCCCCGACCGTCCTCTCATTCGATCAGTAACATGTTCCGTGCGCCGGGAGGCCGGCGAGGAGTAGCGGATGAAAGAGCCGTACGGTGAAGGGTTAGCCGCCCACACCGGCCCCGAGTCATGCGTCGGCGCCCGCGAGGGTTTCGGCGAAGCGTTGACAGGGGTACATGCGGGCTGGGTATTGAGCCGCGAAAGGTTATGCATTCGAGGCGCCGACCCTGTGGGACAATGGGGAAGGCGACACGGACGGGCGCGCATTGGCGAGCGCCCGCGCCGGCCTCGCGTGGTCGAAGACCCCATGCACGCATGGAAGCTCCTCGCGCGGAAACCGGGAGGTCTCCCGCCTGGCCGTTCCCTGGGATGGGGCGGTCCGCATCGGGAAGGCCGAAGAGGCCGTAGCCGATGATGAACGGGCGGGAGAAGTCAGACTCCTCCATAGTACCGGGGAAGCCGGCGAACAAGGCCGCGCCAGCGGCGGCGGAGCCGGTGGAGGGAAGGGAGGGGGCCGAGGGGAACGCGGCCCGGCAAAGCACGCGCCGGACACAGGGCCGGGGAAGCGTGTCACAGGCGCTGGACCGCGTACGAGAGGCCGCAAGGTTCTCGTCACACACCCAAGGCAGGAGCCCGGTGCGTTAGCAGCGCACGCCGGGATCTGTGCGGGGGGCGCGGGGTAACCCGCGTCCCTACCGCGATGGAGCGGAATTCGGCTTGGCCCAATCTGCCGCGTGCAATCGTGTCGCCACAGCATTCGTCGGAATACGCTTCAAGTTCCTCCAACGAACCGCAAAGCTCGACGCGACCACATCACCACGACCCTGTCACCAAAATGCCGTTCACGCGCTTCCCTGCTTGCGTTCACCGAGCCAGCCGCCGAGGACTCCGGCGCCGAACGGGACCAGACCGCCGACGAGCAGGTTGAGAATTGAAAAATTGCCGGCGATGAGCAGAGCGATCAGAACCGCGACCGCCGCCGAAATACCGGGCTCCAGGATCGTCCGGCCCGCCGACTTCACGCCGACGATAAAGCCGCCGACGGCGAAGGCCAGGAAGTTGAGCACCGCCGCCAGCAGCAGGTGTCCCGCCACCGAGCGAGGCTTCCACTTCCTGGACGGTGGTGGCGCCCTCAATCGCCGGCGCCACGACAAAGCCGATGATCAGCCCGGCGATCAGGTTGAGCACGATCATGATGCCCACGCCGATGCCGATCCATTTCCAATCCAGAGTACCCATGTATCCAAACCCCACTTATGGCGCGCGTTGCCCGCATTCTCTTGTCTGACCGCGTTGCCAGATCGGCCGGACCGGCCATCCGTCGACCGCCCGATCATAATCGAGCGCCCCTTCGCCAAAAAGCGATTTCGACCTCCGCGTTCCAGGGTTATGCGTTTGTGGGGCAAGGTCCGGGCTTTGGGAGCAGGTCTAGCATTGTGGCGGACTGGCCTCCGCGCCGCTCGCCGCGAGCAAGGGGCCGCTTCCAGCACTGTGATATGTCGCCTTTCCATGGCTTTCGTGCCGCTCGCTATCGTCAGACCGGCGCGTACCGCTTGATCCTAATCAGCGCGGCCTTTCTCCCGACGCGGGTCGGTTCAAGCGCGCGAGATGGTGAGGTTGACGTCGGCGGGTTTGGCGCAGGAGGGCCACGAGGTCCCCGGAACCCGTACGGTTCAGGAGAGCGCGTACCACGTGCCGCGCCCGCCGCCATGCCGGGTGAGATGCCCATTGCCGACAAGCGCCTTCATGTGATCCTTGATCGTGTTGCGGCTGGCGCCGGTCAGCTTCGCCGCTTCCGCAACGGTGATCCGTCCGCGTTCACGGACCAATTCGACAATCCGCACGGACAACGCCGGTAGATCGCCAAGGACCAGCCGTTCGCGTTCAATCCTCTTATTCAGGCGTTGCTTCTGCCGCTGCAATGCGCGCAAGAAAAACAAGGCCCACGGTTCCCAGTCCGGTAGTTCGGTTCGGATCGTGCCTTGCGTGCGCCGGAGCGCGAGATAATACGCCTCCTTGTTTTGCTCGATCACGCTCTCCAGAGAGCTATACGGCACATAACCATAACCCGCCCGCAACAGGAGCAACGTCGTCAGGATACGCGACAGGCGACCGTTACCGTCCTGGAATGGATGGATTTCGAGGAATACGACAACGAAGATCGCGATCACCAACAGCGGATGGAGCGCTTTATCGCGCAGACTCTTACGCGTCCATTTGACCAACTCCGCCATCCGGCGCGGCGTATCAAGGGGCGAGGCGGTCTCGAACACGATGCCGAGGCTTTCGCCGTCCGGTCCGAAGGCTTCGACATTGTTGGAGAGAGTTCTTGTATGCGCCGCGATGACGCTGGTCTTTGCCGGAGTATCGCAGAAGGTCGCGATGCAGTTGCCGGATATGGTTCTCGGTGAGCGCGATCTCCTCCCAGTGCGCGAAGACCGTCTCCATAACATCGGCATATCCGGCGACTTCTTCCTCATCACGACTGCCGAAGGCTTTGATGTCGAGATTGGACAGAAGCCGTTCGACTTCCCGGTCGCTGAGTTTCGCGCCCTCGATCCGGGTCGAGGACCCGATGCTCTCGATGGTCGCCACCCGCTTGAGACCCGCCAGACGCTCCGGCGCAATCCGTCCGAGCGCCCGCCACGCTCCCTTGAACTCGTCGATCTCGGCAATCAGCGCCAAAATCTCCGGCGTGATTTTCAGCGTCGCCGTGTTGAGCGCACCATCCGTGTTTTCATCCAATTCCATCCGATTATCATCTCATAGGTTCATCCATTTATCCATCCATTTCCATCCAATTCAAAAACCAGCAGCGCGCACCAATCATGACCCGGGTTCTGGAGACATGCTGCTTAATTGCCATCCGCCCACACGAGATCCGTAATACATAGCGTAATTCTGGTTCAAGCGCGCGAGATGGTGACCTTCACGTCGGCGGGGTTGGCGGAATAGGGCCACGACGTCACCAGGATTTCGGCGCCGGAGCGGGCGTAGGCGGCGGCGTTGGCGGGGTTGATTCCGCCGGCGGCGGCGATTTTCGCGCGCGTGCCGTTGGGGAGGCTCCGCGCCAGTTCGGCGACCTGGGCGGGGTCGAACTTCTCCAATTGTAGAACATCGGCGCCATGGCGCGCGGCTTCCAGGGCCTCGGCGATGTCCTTGACCTCCACCACCACGCTCCGTTCCGGGCAGGCGCGCTTGAGGGCGGCGATCTGGCGCGCCAGCGCGTCGCCGCCGCCGCCACTGCCGCCGTCGAGGTTGCGATGCTCCGGGAACAGCAGCAGCGTGTCCGACAATCCGGCGCGGTGAAGCGAGGCGCCGCCGGAGAGGATGGCCTTGGCCGACAGCGGGCGGGTGCCGGGAACCGCCTTGCGGGTGCAGGCCACGACCACGTTGGGATTGGCGGCGCGCGCGGTGTCCACCAGGGCGCGCGTCGCGGTGGCCACGCCCGAGGCCCACTCCATCAGGGTCTGCGCCACCTTCCACCCGAGCATGAGCGGCCCGGCGGCGCCCTCCGCGTCGAGGATCGCGCCGGCGGCCGGCACGCGGTCGCCGCTGGCGCAAGCCGGCCGCGCGGTGGCGCCGATCAGCTCCAGCAACCGCGCGCTCTCCTCCACGCCGCACACCGTCATCTCGCCGCGCGCGTGAAAGCGCATGCGGGCGGCGGTGTCGTCCAGGCCCAGCGAGCGCGTGGTGAGATCGCCGTAAGGAGCGTCTTCTTTCAGGTATCCGAGCAAAGTCGCGTCGTCGAGGACCATCATGGCCGCGTTCCGGTCTTTGGCATCAGCCGCGCTTGCCGGCCTTGCCGACGAGGGCGCCGGCGATCACCAGTCCGAGACTGGCCACGATGAGGACGAAATAGTCGTTCACCACCAGCGCGTACAGACCGAACGGCAGGAGGACGATGCCCAGAACCGCCAGGGTCGTCGCGATCTTCGATCTCAGCCGCGGAGACATCTTTCATCCTTTCGCGCGCCGGCCATCACGCGCCGACTTGCATGGCCCTGTCGACGCTGGAACGCGCGGCGGGGCCAGCCGGTCGCGCGACCATATGTCAGAAACGGACCACTAGCAGTAGACGTAAACGGACTCCGGTTCCTCCCGGTCCTCGGCGACCATGCCCTCGCCCAGCTCGGGGCTGAAACGGAGCAGGACCCGCTTGAGGTCGGCGTTGATGTCGGCCTCCGCCTGGTGCGCCGGGCCCATCATCGCTATCAGCTCGAACCAGATGGACGCGACGCTCTCGGGCGTCGCGGGCAGGTCCGCGACCCGTTCGACGAGGGCCTCGAGCGCGTCGAGGGCCGAGACGTTGGCCCGGTCCATGAGTTCGTCGAGGGCGTCGCCGTAGGAGGCGATCCAGGCGCCCGTCTTCGAACCGGCTGGCCACGGAATGGTCGAACGCGGCGGCGCGCAGCCGCTCCACCAGGCCGCGCGTGCTGGAGTTCCGGAAACTGAAGTGCAGGGTGAGGAACACGGCCAGCTGGTCGATCCGGGGATCGAGCAGGTCGTAGTCCGGACGGGTGCGCGTCCCGGTCAGCCGGCCGGCGTCTTGCAGGCGCTTCTCGATGGCCGTGCCGGCCAGCGGCATGGTCTTGGCGAAGGAAATGGGCACGCCGCCCAACTCCGCCACCTTGCGGAGAAAGCGCAAATTGTCGCGAAGCTCGGTGATGCTGGTTTCGGGATCGAGCAGCATGAAGCCCATGTCGTAGGCGAGACCCACCTCCTTCAAGGTGGTCAGCGCCGCCAGGTTCTGCTCGACCGTCACCCGCTTGTTCAGGGTGACCAGGCCCTCGGGGCTGCCGGACTCGACGCCCACGTAGACGCTCATCAGGCCCAGCGCCTTGCACCGCGCGAACACGTCGGCCTCCACGTCGTCGACCCGGCAGGAGATCTTCCAGCCGATCCGCCGGCCGAGACCGGTTTCGTCGAGAAGATCGAGAAAACGTGCCACCCAGCGGCGCTGCTGGATTGTTTTCGCGGCGAAGTCGTCGTCGTGGAAAACGAACAGGCGGATGCCGTGGCGGTCATTGAGATGCCGCATCTCGGCGATCACGTCCTCGGGCGAGCGGGCGCGGCGGACCGGTCCGGGGGCGCCGCCGTAGAACTGCCGGATGCTGCAGAACGCGCAGTCGAAGCAGCAGCCGCGGCTGCCGAGAAGCGACGCCACCGGCACCCCGCGCACCTCCGTATGCGCGCTGTTCCGGGCCGGCCAGGGAAATTCGTCGAGATCGCTCACCAGCGGACGCGGCGGATTGACGACAATGCCGCCGTCCCGGCGGAAAGCCAGACCGGCGATGCGGTCCCACGCCTCCGGGGTGTCGATGGCCGCCAGCAGCTCCGCCGCCGTCTGCTCGCCCTCGAAGCGCACGATGGAGTCGAGCGCCGGCAACTCCGCGAAGGTGTCCTCGGGCCTGAGCGTCGGAAAATGACCGCCGGCCGTGAGGTGGGCGGCGACGCCGTTGTCGCGCAGCAACTCGGTCACCCGCTTGAAGTCCTCGATGGTGTACTGAAAGATGATGGAAAAGCCGATCATCGACGGCGACCAGGTGGTCGCGGCGGCCAGCACCGCTTCCGGATCCTTCGGATTGAAGGGCACGAGCTTGACGGAATATCCTCGGCTTTGCAGGTAGGACATGACGTAGCGCATGCCGAGATTTTCCTGGCTCTCGAATCCAACGAGCAGGGCGTCGATTTTTTCGCTCATGAGGGGACCCATTCTCCAGACGGAACAGGGCCGATCCCCGCCGGGCGGGGATCGGCCGAAAGGCTCTACATCTTCATCTTTTGCAGTTCTTCGATGATCTGCTTCTGAGCCTTCAACATGGTCTCGGTGGCGGATACGTTGGCCTTCATGGCGATCACGCTGATGTCCCGCAGCTTCTCCACGGGCAACAGTTTCAGCATGGCCGGGTCCATCACCAGCCGGCCGGGTTCAAAAATTCTCGAAGCCGCGAGAAAACCTTGAGCTTCGTTTTCTTTCTCTGCCATTTTTCTAACTCCCTCTCCGTTGTTACCCGGCGCTCGCCGGGATCCATATGGTGACATCGTGCCGTAAGGTGCCCCTCGGGCCGCACTGGCCGCGGGTTTGTGATCGCCCAGGGTATCAAGGTGGTTTTTCGAGGCGGAACGGGAGGAGACGGTACCGCGAGGACAGACGAAGTTGCGCCGACATTGAAGGTCGACGACGGCTTGAAATGAACACGCGGACGTTCACGGTCCCCCTCCGCTCATCGCAAACTCACGACGTCTCAAACGATCGAGCGAAAAGCCCGCGTTTCAGATGACAAAAGACTACACGATTTCGGCGCGGTAGGTAAATGAATTGGACCGATTTCACCCGGTCGAGCGGTCGGAGCTTCGAGGACCGCGCGAGACGCCGCGGGCGCCTTTCGAAACCCGGCATTTCGCCAGTAAATTGCCCGCAAAATACCTGTTCGGGGAAATCTAATATCTTTAACGGGAAGTCGTGAGCGTGATACACTTTTTAGTAGAATTCAGAGGGGTACCACACGCCGGCGGCCGGCGCACGGGAGGCGAGACACATGCGGCCACTGATCATCTCCATTCTCTTTGCGATCATGACCATGAGTGTCGCGGGTCCGGCGGCGGGCGAGTCGGGCTCGCCGCTGTGGAAGAAAGTGGGCTCGTGGCAGGTGCGCGTCGATGAGACCTTGGGCCACGGTTGTTTCGCCGTGTCGCTGTACGAGGAGGGGAGCGTGCTCAGGATCGGTTTCGACATCAACGCCAAGGGCGCCTACATCATCGTCGGAAATGGATCCTGGAAGTCCATCGAACTCGGCAAGGAATACGAGATCAAATTCCAGTTCGACGACGAGACGCCCTGGAGCGGCGTGACGAGGGGCTTCGCCTTCGATCGGGAGGGGCCGAGGTATCTGATGGGGGCGATAGAAAGCGCCGAGTTCTTTTCCGAGTTTTCGCGAAAAAACGCCCTATCGATCGGATACCGGGGACGGGAAATCGCGCGATTGTCGCTGATGGGGAGCCGCCGGGCGATCGAGGAGATGCTGTCGTGCCAGCAAGCCATGTCCGACCATGCGCCGAAACGGCATCATTCGAAACACGATCCCTTCGGAAGCGGCTTCCAAAGGCCGGTCTCGGATCCGTTCCGCTGAGGGCGCCGGCGGCGCGGCGGCGCCAGCCTGATCCATCCTTCGCCCGATCCATCCCTCAAGGATAGACGCTCGAGAGCATCCGCCAGAGCGTGCCCAGGCTCTCGCGGGCGTGTTCGCGGTGGGTGCGGTAGCGGACGTGGGCGGTCGGCGGGGCGTCGGGCGAAAGCTCGATGGACCAGAGCGCGCTGACGTCGTTCGGCACGAAGGAATACCGGACATCGATGATCCGGTCGGGGCGATGCGGGTCCTCCGCCACGAAGCCGTCGCTGAACCAGCGGAAACGCTCGATGTCGCGCGCCTGCCGCGAGGCGGGATCGAGCCACGGCAGGTCGCGGGCGGTGTCGAGTTTCGCCAGCGAAACGCCGGGAAAAATCCGTGGCGCCACGCCCGCGCGCACCGCGTCCACGTAGAACCGGTCCTCCGTCTCGTAGATGGTTTTCCACACCAGGATGTTGGCGAAACTCGGCTTCGCCTGGATCCGGACGGGCGCGTGGCCGCGCGACGCCGCGATCTCCTCGGCCATGGCCAGCGCCGCGTGGTGCTGCATCGCGCCGAGCACCAGGTAGAAACCCGCCCAGGCGAGGGCGGCGCGCGCGAACACCGGTTTCCGCCGCAACCCCGCGAGCACCACCAGCACCACCAGCGGCACCGTGAACAGCGGGTCGACGACGGAGACGAAACTCCACGAGAACCGCTCGTCGCTGAACGGCCAGAACAGCATGGTGCCGTAGGTGGTGCAGGTATCGAGCAGCGCGTGGGTGGCGTAGCCGAGCGTGCAGAACAGAAAGGTCCGCCCGAACGTCAGCCGCCAGCGCCGTCGGACGATCCAGTGGAGCGCCAGCGCGCACAGCAGGCCGCCGACGGGAATGAAGATCAGCGCGTGGGTGAACTGGCGGTGGTATTCGAGGAACATCAGCGGATCGGTGTCGGAGCGGATGAGCACGTCCAGGTCCGCCGCCATCCCGGCGACGAACCCGAGGACGCCGGCGACGCCCACGTGGGTCCTGTTGGTGGTGGCCTGCGGCAGCGCCGCCCCCACCGCGCCCTGTGTCAGCGGATCCATGTCTCGGTCGCGTCCATTCCGGTCTCGAAAGCGTCGCGCATTAATGCCCCGCCGCCCCGCGTCCGCGCAACCTCCACGGCGGACCACTGGCAAGGTAGGGCGAATTAGCCTTGGCGCAATCCGGCGCATACATGGCAGCATAGGCACCACATTCGTCGGAATACGCCGCCGGCTATTGCCGCCTTCGAACTGCCGAGGATTACTGGAAATGCGTGGACTTTTGCTGGGGGATACCCTTGGGGCCAAGACACCATTCACAAGAACGTCTCTCGCGGCGGGAGAGTCCGGCCATGACGAAAAATGGCTCCAGGGACTCCTGTTCGAGAACCCCGGCCTTATTCCCATTCGTGAGATCGACAGCGGCACTCGGGGGTTTGTACCGATCTGCCGCGAGTTGAGCATCCCCAGGGCCGGAGGTTCGGTCTTTCTCGATATTTTCGGCATGACGCCGGAAGGCAAACCCGTTCTCGTGGAATGCAAGCTGTGGCGCAATCCTCAGGCGCGGCGCGAAGTCATCGCCCAGGTTCTGGAGTATGCCGGTCTGATGCGCCGGTGGTCGTACGGAGATCTTTGCGCCCGGATAAAATCACCCGGCGCCGAAGGGGACGCCAACCGGCTCTATTCCCTGGTGGCGGATGTTTTCCCGGACACCGAGGAGGCCCGCTTCGTCGATCGGGTTTCGGCCTCGCTCAAGACGGGCGATTTCGTTCTGATCATCGCGGGGGACGGTATCCGTTCGGATGTCCATGCGATCGTGGATCATCTCAATACGAGCAGCGGCGTCAACTCAAAGCTGGCGCTGGTGGAGTTCCAGCTTTGGCGGAGCGAAACGAACGACCTGATGATCATCCCGAGCATGGCGCTGCGGACCGACATCATTCGGCACCGGGTCTTTCTGGACGAGGGCGGGGTTCCTGTCTCCTTCGACGCCGACGACCGGTCGCAAGACGACGCGGAAGCCCTGATCGATCCCGGCAGGGATGCTTTCAAGCAGTCAACGCGGGCATTCTGGCAGTCGTACATCGACGCGCGTGGCGTTCGACCACCCCGATCAGGCCAAGCCGCGCCATGGCGGCCATGGCTGGGTTCGCATGGCGATGCCCCGTCCGGCGGAGTGGATGACCGCCTTTCGCGCCAAGACGGGCGAGGCCGGATTGTTCATGCGTTTCAGGGACGACGAGGGTTTGAATGCCTTTCTGCAGATCGAAACGGCCCAGGAGCAGCTGGAGAGGGATAGCGGGCTCCCCATTCGTCTGACGATCGAGAACGAAAATCCGTTCAAGGGTTTGGTTTCAATCGACTATGACGGCGACCCAAGGAGCGAAGATGGATTCAAGGCTTGGCTCCTGGAAGCATCGAACGCGGCGGTCAACACGTTCCGGCCGTTCCTCAATCAACTCCCGAAGCCGAATGCGGGCCGGACAGGCGCCGGTGACTGAAGACTTGGCGCTGGCTTACATCTCGCCGGGGGAGTTCGCGCAAATTGCCTTTCGGTGGTTTTCGGTTTCGGGCACGGGGACCGGGCCTGAACCGCGCTGGATCTGAAACCCCGGTTGTTTCCGGCGTGCAATGAGTATTGACATAAACCCAAATAGGGGCTAGTTATCGGATTAACAAAGTGCGTCTTTATAATAAAAATAAAAAGTGCCCTGAGCAAAAGGCGGAACTTTAGAGTATACGGAAAAATTTCAGACGATTTAAGCGTGTCGTTCTTCTTTGGGGCGCGGATCGGTGTGCGTGCATGCAAATGGGCGGCGGCGATGGCGCGCGTCGGCGACGAGACCCTGTCTTGTGCGTTTCGCCATTCATCGGCAACCGGGTTTGCGCGACGATGACAGATCAACTTCCTGTAAATCAATGGTTTATGAGCCATGGACAAGGAAACGGCACGTCGCTTTTCCGCCATATCGTCCGCCAGGGTCGGCCCTTGCCCTTGGAGTCGTCCATCCGGCGATCCGGGATGACGCGATTTCGGTTTTTGTATTTTCAAGAGATTAAACGATAAAAATCGTGGTGCTTTTAGGTGTCGTATGGAGAGTTTTCGGTTTTTTCTTGCTCGTTACTCAACCTAACAAAGGAAAAATCTTATGCCTACGCTAAAAGTCCGGACGTTGACCGCGGAACTCAGCCAATCTGGCGCCCGGTGGACCGCCCGACAAACTCCGCACTCAAGCCTGAGCGATTCCGAGAAGCAGAGACTGCTTGGGGTCGTCGTCGACCAGGAGGCGCTTGCGGCGGCGATGGCGCCAATGGCTTCGGCCGCGCCGGTGGCCAACTTTGCGCCGGCGGTCGATTGGCGCAACCACAACGGCAACCATGTGACCCCGGTGAAGGACCAGGGCGGTTGCGGATCGTGCGTTTCTTTCTGCACGTCGGCCACGGTGGAATCGATGGCCTCGATCGAGAAAGGGCAATTGCTCGATCTGTCCGAGGCGGATTTGCATTTCTGTTCGAGTCACGGCGCAAGCTGCGGCGGATGGTGGCCGGATCAGGCAATCGGCCAGGTCAAGACGCGCGGTATCCCCGATGAAGCGTGTTTTCCCTACGCCAGCGCTTTCGCCGCTCCGCCGCCAAATCCGAAGTGCGTCGTCGGCCCCAATCGCGACGCGCGGGCCGTCAAGGTGACGAAGTCCGGCACCCTGGCAAGTGTCGTCGACCGCAAGAACTATCTCTCGAACACCGGACCCTGTTGCGCCGTGTTCCATGTTTTCAACGATTTCTTCTCGTACGGCGGCGGTGTCTATCACCATGTCACCGGGGCAGACGTCGGTTTGCACTGCGTGCAGGTGATCGGTTACTCCGAGGCTGAACAGTGCTGGATCTGCAAGAATTCCTGGGGAGCGGGCTGGGGTTCCGGCGGCTTCTTCAAGATCGCGTACGGCGAAGCCGGCATCGACACGGAGTTCCCCTTCTGGACCGCCCAAGGGGTGGTGCTGCCGGTGACGGTCGGGTGGCGCGGCTGGGAAAGTCTCGGTGGAACCATCACCTCGAAACCGAGCGCGGTCTCCTGGGGAGCGAATCGCATCGACGTGGTGGCGAGGGGAACGGACTCCGCCGTATGGCACCGCTGGTGGGATGGCGCGGCCTGGCGTGGCTGGGAGTCGCTCGGAGGCATAATCCAGGGGGCGCCGGCGATCTGTTCGTGGGCCAGCGGCCGTCTCGACATTTTCGCGATTGGAACCAATCACCACCTGTTCCACAAATGGTTCCAGGGCGGCTGGAGCGGCTGGGAAGACCTCGGCGGTTTGCTCTCGTCGGAACCGGCGGCCGTTTCGTGGGGACCCAATCGCATCGATGTGTTCGCGCGGGGAATGGATCAGGCGATGTGGCACCTGTGGTGGAATGGCGCCGGATGGCACGGCTGGGAGAGCCTGGGCGGCGGTCTGAGCTCCGGCCCGGCGGTGTCGTCTTGGAGCGCCAACCGGCTGGACACGTTCGTGCGTGGCTACGACATGCACCTGTGGCACAAGTGGTGGGATGGCAACGCGTGGAACGGTTGGGAAGACCTCGGAGGGATCCTGTCCGGCGAACCCGGCGCGGTGTCTTGGAGCAACAACCGCATCGACGTATTTTATCCGGGCCAGAACTCGCACATGTGGCACCGCTGGTGGGACGGCGCGCACTGGAGCGGGGAAGAGGATCTCGGCGGCGTCCTGAGCTCCGGTGTCGGTGTCAGTTCATGGGCGCAGGGCCGGCTCGACTGCTTCGTCGAAGGCACCGATTCAGCCATGTGGCACAAGTGGTATGCGTAGTTCGTTCTGCGGGATGATCCCGTGACGCTTGAACCCATTTCGGTTTCCGTTGGCGGGACATTCCCGGTTTGCCTCCGGGCGACTCCGACGACGGGATATGTCTGGGTTGTCGATGCACTCCCCGAGAGCTTCGAGCTCTTGGGGAGTGATTTCGAGAAACCGCCCGGCGAAACCCAGCCTGGCGGACATGTCGTCCAGGCCTTTCGGTTCCGGGCGCTCAAGGAAGGAGAGTATACGATCAATTTTGTCCTCAAGCGGCAGTGGGAAAGCCACGCGATCGACTCTCGCGCGGTGAACGTGAGCGTGAAGGTGGACATGTCGGAGTGATCGCCGAGAACGAGACATCTGCAAACGATACGGTTCCGATGGGAGGGACTTGAACCGTTGGCTCCAGGCTCGATACGCGACCGTGGACGCCGGGCCGCTCGCCGAGCCCCCGGCATCGTTCGCAGTTGTCGCCGGCTCAAGGCCGGCCCGGGTTGCCGGAAGGCGGTTTCCCGATGGCGGGTACCCAGGTCGGCGAGGGTGTCGCACGCGCCGCTTCGGGTGCGGCTCTGTCCGGATCAATGCCGTTGTCATCGGCCGATGTTGCGAGCGTGCAACTACTGGGATGGAAACGTATGATTCGGGTGTCCGAAAAGGCGTTATCGAACGGTTTCTGTTGCGGTTTGCGTTTGTTTGGGATGTAGTTTCCCGCTATCTGATTCGGCGTAAGCCCAAACCGAAAACTTGTCCGCGGAAGCGGCAAGGGTCGGTGGATGCGCGGACAGAGATGAAGCCAACCACTTCTTTGAAATGGAGAATAGTAGCGATGCGCAGGTATTCGTGCGCTCTGATGGTGCTGGCGTTGTTGCCGGCGACCGGGGTCGCGGCCGATCGCGTTGGGTCGGAGCCGATGCTGGCCCAGGCAAGCATGGCCACGGAGGAGAGAGAGTTCCTGGTTTTCTTCGATTGGGACGTGTGGACCTTGTCGCCCGAGGCCCAGCAAATCGTCGCCACGGCGGCCAGCGAATTCGTCAAGACCGGACAGGCGAGGATCGTGGCCACCGGACATACCGATACCTCGGGCTCGAAGGAATACAACCAGTGGCTCTCCGAGCGCCGGGCCGAAAGCGTCAAGGAGGAACTCGTCAACCTCGGCGTGCCGGCGGACAGGATCGACACCATCGGCATGGGCCAGACCGACCTGCTCGTGCCGACCGCCGACGGCGTGCGTGAGGCCCAGAACCGGCGCGTGACCATCGCGGGTCCGGTGGCGGTGGCCGCGCCGCCGCCCGTCGCCGCCGCCGAACCGACTCCGCCGCCTCCGCCGCCCGCGGTCAAGAGGTGGGCCGTCGGGTTTGGTGGTTGGAGCGGCTACAACCTGAAGGAAACGGATCGGGACTCCGACAAGACGAGCCATCTCGTCGGGGCCAACCTGAACGTCGATTACATGGCCACGCCGAATATCCCGATCTCGGTCAACGCCGCCGGCTTCAACACCCTGGGCACGGCCGAGGACAACGGCTGGGGCGGGCGCTTCACCCTGGGCTCCGCCTATCAGTTCAACGAGACGGGAAATTGGCACCCGTTCGTGGGGGTCGACGGCGGCTACATTCTCGGAAAGGGCGTGCAGGATAGCTGGCTCGTCGGACCCGTGGTCGGTGTCAAGTTCGACGTGACCGAAACCTTCTACATCCATGCCAAGGCGGGTTACGACTACCTGTTCCGCAACTCGTTCTCCAATGGCGTTATCAACGGCGGACTTGGTGGTGGGATCCGGTTCTAGGGCTCGCGACTGACCGCCGCGGCTCTCGCGGCGGTGAACACGGCGATGGGGAACGGCGGTGCCGTTCCCCATATTTTTTGTGTTTTCCGGCCAACGGCCCTTGTTCCTTTCCTTGCCCGTCATCAAATCCAGGGAGTGTCAACCCGCCAAAAAGGGTAGCAGCCGGGTCCGACTTCAAACTCTACAGTTGTTGATCCAATCCGATCGGAAACGCAGGAAACAAATGAACGCTGAAGGCGCCGACTTCAACACCGAGCACAACCTGCGAACGTCCGTGACCATCATCCGGGCGGCGTCCGAAATTTTGAGCGACCACCCGGATATGCCGAGCGGCGAGCGGCGGCGTTTTCAAGATACCCTTGTGGTGGAAAGCGCCAGGCTGAGCCGCATCGTCGACGAAATCACGGCCCATTGTTCCCTCGATTTCTCGCGCGGGTCCTGCCCCGAGAGAGCATCCCGCCGGATCAACCAGCCGTAAATCCGAGGGCCATCACCGGTCATCGTCTTATCGGGGGGAGTTGGTGATCCGCCGCGGTCCCGCGCCCGGCCGGTCCGTCTGGAAAAGGGAGCGGCGACGGGGTAAAACCGGGACATGGACAGCAACTCGAAACGATTACCGGTCCCGGCATCGGACCCGGCGAGCGGCGGGCTCGCGGACATGATCCCGGCGGGGTGGACGGTCTGGTTTTCTCGCGCGGCGAGGCGTCTGGGCGCGCCCGTGGCCGTCGTCGTGGGGCTGGTGGCGTGCGCGCCAGTGGCGCCGTCCGCGCCGTCCGGCGTCGTGGACGCGGCCGCCCAACCCGCGCGTCCGCCCGCGCCGTCTCCCGTCGGGCCGCAAGCCGGCGGTCCGCCGGGCCGGACCACCATCGCGCCGATGCTGGACCGGGTCACCCCGGCGGTGGTCAATATCGCGGTGGAATCGCGGGTGGCGACCCAGGCGAACCCGTTGTTCCGCGATCCGTTTTTCCGGCATTTTTTCGGCAACCTTCCCGAAGCGCCGACGGAGCGCCGGACGGTCAGCGCCGGTTCGGGCGTCATCGTCGACGCCGCCAACGGCACCGTGCTGACCAATCATCACGTCGTCAAGAACGCCACCGAGATCACCGTCACCCTGAAGGACCGGCGGTCGCTCGAGGCCGAACTGGTGGGTAGCGACCCCGCCACCGACATCGCCGTTCTCAAGATCGACGGGGACAACCTGACCCAGCTTCCGCTCGCCAATTCGGGTTCGCTCCGGGTGGGCGATTTCGTGGTCGCCATCGGCAACCCCTTCGGCCTGGGGCAGACGGTGACATCCGGCATCGTCAGCGCGCTCGGCCGGAGCGGCCTCACGGCGGAGGGCTTCGAGGATTTCATCCAGACCGACGCGTCCATCAATCCGGGAAACTCGGGCGGCGCCCTGGTGACGTGGAACGGCGAACTGGTGGGCATCAACAGCGCCATCATCGCGCCGGCGGGCGGCAACGTCGGCATCGGCTTCGCCGTGCCCAGCAACATGGCCGACACGGTGATGCGGCAGATCCTCCGCGACGGCGAGGTCCGCCGGGGCCGCCTGGGTATCGTCATACAGGACCTGACGCCCGATATCGCCGAGGCCATGGGACTGCAAGCGCGCGAGGGCGCGGTCGTCGCCACGGTGGAACGGGGTTCGCCGGCCGAGCGCGCCGGCCTCGCCGTCGGCGACGTCGTCGTCGAATTCAACGGCCAGCCGGTCCGGGGCTCTTCGGATCTGCGCAACAAGGTGGGTCTGACCCGGATCGGCGAGGACGTCCGGCTGACCGTCGTCAACAACCGCGCCCGCCGGACGCTGACGGCCCGCGTCGGCGGGACTTGAGGCCGGTCGTCCGGGCGATGGAATGACGGCGCCGAAGGGCATGGATCCAAGGCGGGGAGTCTGCGACAATGGGCGCATGAGGCTGTTCTGGATTGCGCTGCTGGTGGTTCTTGGAGTGCCCGGTGGGGCGCTGGCGGTGGGGGAGCCGGGCGAAACCGACGGACCGGATTTCTGGCGGGCGTGCAAGACCGCGATCGCCGCCGCCGAGCGGTCGGCCAGAATTCCCCAACATCTGATGCTCTCCATCGCCCTGGTGGAGTCGGGCCGGCGGAACGAGGCGGGTGGCGGCTACCACCCGTGGCCGTGGACCATCAACGCCGGCGGGGACGGGCGGTATTTCGACACCAAGACCGAGGCCGTCGAAGCCGTCCGCGATCTTCGCGAGAGCAAGGTCCGCAACATCGACGTGGGCTGCATGCAGGTGAACCTGCATTATCACCCGAAGGCGTTTGCCGATCTCGATGCGGCGTTCGATCCCGCCACCAATGCCGCCTTCGCGGCGCGCTTCCTGCGCTCGCTGTTCCGGGACACGGGATCATGGATGCACGCGGTCGCCCGCTACCACTCCTCCATCTACCGGAACAACCGCCAATACATGATCCGGGTCATGACGACCTGGCGCCAGTTGGGGGGCGGCATGACCGCGCCGCGGCGCTGATTCGATTCGGTCGCCAAAGTGACTTTCTCAGTAAAATAAAAATACAGACATAAAACCGCAAACATATCGTACGATGAATGTGTGAAATGCGCCGAAAGTTCCGGCGCAGTCACCAATAGTATTATTTCGGAGGCTGAATGTTATTTAAGACATGCGACGGCGATGTTTGCAGCGGGGATTGGATGGCGGCCCTGGCGAGCCAGTACGGGATCTTCCAGCGGCGGTACCCGGGCGAGCGGCTCCTTGCCGTTTTCGATATCGACGGCACGATTCTCGACATGCGCCATGTGATCCATCATGTGCTCGACGCCTACGACCGGGAAACCGGGACCGGCCACTTCGCGACCCTCAGTCCGGAAGAGGTGTTCGTCCACGAAGCCCGGATCCGCGATTTTCTCGAGCACCGGGGGCTTCTCGCGGACGACGTGTCCCGAATCGAGCACTGGTACAATCAGCGATTCTGGAGCGCGGAGATCATCCGCGAGGCCCATCGACCCTACGACGGCGTGTTCGAGGTGATCCGCTGGTTCCAGGACCGGCCGGACACGGACGTGGCGCTCAACACCGGGCGGCCCGAATTCCTCCGGCGCGAAACGCTGGAGTCGTTGAACGCCCTCGGCGCCGCGCATGACGTGTCCTTTCGCGACGACCTTCTGCACATGAATTCCAATGGCTGGGACGGCGGCGTGACCGGCGCCAAGGCCGAGGGACTTCTGCGGTTCCGCGACGCGGGGTACCGGATTTTCGCCGTCGTCGACAACGAACCGGAAAACATCGCCGCCATGCAGGACGCCGACGCGGACCGGGAAATCCTGTTTCTCCACGCCGATACGATCTTCCTGTCGGAGTTCTCGGTCATGCCACGGACCGTCGGCGGCCGGGACTACGACCTCGCGCCGCTGCTGTCGGGATACGGTTTGTTCGCCGCGTCCGCTTAACGTCGCCATGGCCATCCCTGGCCGGCATGGCGTACAATAACCCAGAAGAAGGCGAGGGATGAACGATGGCGGCTGGCAGGACACCGAGCACGAACGAACCGACCGCCGATACCCTGATCGACGGCTTCGGAGCCCTGGTCGGGCGACTGCAACTCAGCCCCGAGGAGATCCATGACGAGGCGGAACTGCCGTTCCCCAAGCAGGCGATCGTCGACGCCTTGCTGGCGGCCTACTCGCTGTCCGGGCGGAGTGCCCATTCGCCGGCCCAACTCCAGGGCTGGCTGCTGACGCTGGCGCAATTTCAGCCGGGCGTGGGCGACCCCATCCGCGACCCCGCCGCCGAGACCGCGCGGCGGATGACCGCCGCCCACGAAACACACTCCGGCGCCGACCCGCGAAAACTGGCGGAAGATGTCGCCGAGGAAGCGGCCGAAAAGAGATGGGTCATCCGGCGCGCCAGGTACATGGGAAAGGTGGACCAGGACCGGAGCCGGCTCATCGAGCGTCTGCGGGACGTTCGCTGAACCCCGGAAAGCCGTCTCGACGGGTTACCTCCGTGACCATTGGCACGAGCGCGCAGACCCGGTATTGATGCCGGTATCGGCACGCCGCGCGATCAACCAACAGCCGTTCGGGAGATAGACACACAGTGACCGCCACAAGGCCGAAATCGGGCCCGACGTTTTCGGGGATCCATTGCCGGGATTACGGATTGCTTCCGGGTGTCCACGACGAAATGATGGCGCCCGACGGATCCCTGCGTGCCCACTGGCGGGGGTTCGTCGCCGGTTTGGAGAGAATGACCCCGGACGCGCTGGAAAGTCGGTTGCGGAAAGCGGACCGCCTGCTGCGCCAGAACGGCCTGACCTATTCCATCACCACGGCGGCGGAGGGCTCCGAACGTCCTTGGGAGCTGGATTTCGTGCCGCTGGTGCTGCCGGCGGACGAGTGGGCGCACCTCGAGAAAGGGCTGATCCAGCGGGCCCACCTGCTCAACGCCATCCTCACGGATCTCTATGGACCCCGGCGACTGCTGCGGGACAATCACCTTCCGGCGGCGCTGATTTTCGCCAATCCCCACTTCCTGCGGCCGTGCCATGGCATCGAGCCGCGCGACGGCATCTATCTTCATCTCTACGCCGCCGACCTCGGGCGCGCTCCCGATGGCCGCTGGTGGGTGCTCGCCGACCGCACCCAGGCTCCGCTGGGGACGGGCTACGCGCTCGAGAACCGGATCGTTCTGTCGCGATCGCTGCGGAACCTGTTCCGGCTCAATCACATTCACCGGCTCGCGGCCTTCTTCCAGGCCATGCACAACGGCCTGATGGCGCGGACCCGCCGCGACGATCCCCGGATCGTGCTGTTGACGCCGGGCGCGAGCACCGAGGGGTACTTCGATCACGCCTTCCTGGCGCGCTATCTCGGCTATACGCTGGCCGGGAGCGCCGACCTGACGGTGCGCGGTAACCGGGTCTTCCTCAAGACCGTGGAAGGGCTGAAGCCGGTTGACCTGATTCTGCGCGGCATCGAGGCCGATCACTGCGATCCCATCGAGCTGCAAAGCCAATCGGGGCTGGGTGTCGCCGGGCTGGTGGAAGCGGTCCGGGCGGGTACCGTCACGATGGCCAACGCGCTGGGCAGCGGACTGGTGGAAACCCGCGCGTTCATGGCTTTCCTTCCCAAACTGTGCCGCTTGCTTCTCGACGAGGACCTGATCCTTCCCAACACCGCCACATGGTGGTGCGGGCAGACCGGCGCGCGGGATCATGTTCTCGACAACCTGGGCCACCTGGCCATCGACCTGGCGTTCGAGCGGCGTCCCTTGCTGACCAAGACCAGCCGCCCCGTGCTCGGCGGCGACCTGACGGCATCCGAGGCCAGCGCCGTCCGGGACGAGGTGAGACGGAGCGGACACGCCTATGTGGCGCAGGAGATGGTGTCGCTGTCGACGACGCCGGTCTGGCTCAATGGCGCGCTGCAACCGCGCCCCATGTCGGTGCGGGTATTCCTGGCCGCCGCGGAGGACGGCTATACGGTGATGCCGGGCGGTCTGACCCGGGTCGCGGCGACCAACGATCCGAGGGCCGTGGTCCTTCGTCGCGGCCAGGGCGCCAAGGACACCTGGGTGCTGTCCGACGAGGCGGTATCCAACTTCAGCCTGTTGCGGACGCCGTCGCATGTGCTCGAGCCGCGGCGGACCAGCAAGGATATCCCCAGTCACTCCGCCGACAACCTGTTCTGGCTCGGACGCTACGCCGAGCGCGCCGAGGATACCATGCGCGTGCTCAGGAGCGTGCTCCGGCGCTTGACCGAAGAGATCGATCTGGCCCACGACCTGGGAGCCCTGGAGGGGGTCATCGGCGTGCTGCTCAAGAAAACGGGGATCAAGCCGCCCACCTCGGAGGAACGGGCGCTCGGCTCCACGGTGGCGCTGGAGCGGCAGATCCATGCCCTGCTGTACGGTCCGGACCATACCTATGCCCTGCAGGATTCGGCCGGCAACCTGATGAGAACCGCCGCGCTGGCGCGCGACTGGCTGTCGGCGGAGGCGTGGCGGACCATCAACGGTTTTCACATGAACACGACCCGCCCGCCGATGGGCGGGACCCTGGAAGTGGGCGAGGCGCTGGAGCGCCTGGACGACGGCCTGCAGATGCTCGCGGCGTTCAGCGGCATGGAGATGGAAAACATGACCCGCGACCACGGGTGGCGTTTTCTCGACATGGGCCGGCGGTTGGAGCGGGCCCGCCATCTGTCCCGGCTCATGAACAGGCTGCTGGTGGCGGGCGATCCCGAAGAGGACGGAAGCCTGGGGCTGCTTCTCGAACTGGCCGACAGCATCATGACATACCGCTGGCGCTACCTGACCGCGCCGATGCTGGCGCCGGTGATCGACCTGCTGCTGACCGACGAGAGCAATCCGCGCTCCATCGCGTTCCAGATCAGCGCCATGGAGCGTCATGTGAACGACCTTCCGCGGATCCTTCCGCCGCCCGCGCGCAGCGCCGAGCAGCGGATCATCCTGTCGTTGTCCACCAACATCCGCCTCGCCGAGATCCCGGCGCTGTGCGAACGGGACGGGCGGGGACGGCGGGCCCAACTGGCGGCGCTGCTCGGTCAGGTGGAGGACGGGCTGCCGGACTTTTCGGAAGCGATCACGCGGAGCTATTTCAGTCACGCCGAGGCGCGCCCGCCCGCCGATCTGGCCCGGAGATAGAAACGGTTGATCTACGACGTCAGTCACCGCACACGGTACCGGTATTCGATCCCGGTCTCCTTTTCGCATCATCGGCTGCACCTGACGCCCGGCCGTGCGTCAACCAGGTCTGTCACCGCACGGCGCTGGCGGTAACGCCGAATCCGACCGTGCAGACCGCGAGCGAGGACTATTTCGGCAATCCCGTCACCAACATCACGCTTCAGGATCAGCACAAGGAACTGACCCTGCATTCCCGCAGCCGGATCGAGGTCAGCCCCCCGTCGCCTCCGGACCCGGACCGGACCGTGGCCTGGGACACCCTTTACGACGACCTGTATGTCGACACCTCCGATAACGGGCTGGATGCCGTGCAGTACATTTTCGACTCGCCCTACGCGGCCGCGAGTTCCAGCCTGGCGGACTATGCCGGCGTCTCGTTTCCTCCCGGCGCTCCCATCCTCGCGGGGGCGCTGGACCTGACCCGGCGCATCCACGACGAGTTCACCTACGACAGCACCGCCACCACGGTCTCCACCCCGGTGGAAGAGGTATTCGCCGGCCGCCGGGGGGTCTGCCAGGATTTCGCGCACCTTCAAATCGCCTGTTTGCGCTCGCTGCGCATCCCGGCCCGCTATGTCAGCGGCTATCTCCTGACCCATCCGCCGGAGGGAAAGGAACGGCTGATCGGCGCCGACGCGTCCCATGCGTGGCTGGCGGTCTGGTGTCCGGGTTACGGTTGGGTGGATCTCGATCCCACCAACAACCTGGTGGTTTCCGTCGAGCACATCACCGTCGCCTGGGGGCGGGACTACAGCGATGTCAGCCCCATCAAGGGCGCCATTTTCGGCGGCGGCGCGCATACCATCGAGGTGGCCGTCGACGTGATCCCCGCGGACGAGGCGTCCCGGACCCGCTGAGGCGCGGCGGCCGGCTCCGGGCGCGACCGCCTATCGAACAGGCTTCCGGTTGCCCCAAACGTGGTAATATTCTGCGCTTTGCACAGAATTTGGTCAGCGTCCGGTTTTCCTGGTCCCCATCGCCGCCCCGCAACCCCTTAAACAACGGGCGGTGTTGGGGGAGAATTGGTGGCGTGATTATTGCAAAGATCGATGGCGATCGGAAAAGGCGGTACGACGAACAACCCGGGAGTCGATGGCGCGGATGTATACCGAGGACCAGTGGGCGGCGATCCTCGCGCTTGGCGATCACGTGGATGGTCGCCTTCGCGCCGGCGACGTCCGGTTGACCATGGGTGGCGAGCCGACGTTCATTTCGTCCGAGGATCCCCTGGGCGCGGAATGGCAAACGGCGGCGCTCGGCCCCACCAAGGTCCGGTTGGCCGCCGATCTGGTTCGCCGGCTTCGCGAGCGGTTCGCGCCCGGCGGCGTGATTCATTTCGGCGAGGGGAAATGGTATCCGGGCGAGTCCGCGCCGCGCTGGGCCTTCTCGCTCTACTGGCGAGAGGACGGCAAGCCGTTGTGGCGCGATCCGGAGCTTCTGGCGTTCGCGCCCCCGGAGGACAAGGCGCCGCGGAATGCACGGGACGAGGTCCTGGACGCCCGGCGTTTCATGACCGGTCTCGCGGTCAGGCTGGGTCTCGAACCCGGCTACGTCCGCGACGCTTACGAGGATCCGATCCCGTTCCTGGCGCGCGAGCAACGCCTTCCCCAGAACCTGGACCTGCTGCGGGCGGCGTTGGGAGACGAGGAGCAATACGCCGGCCTCTCGCGCGTCCTCAAGCGCGGTTTGTCGACGCCGGTGGCGGCCGTTCTGCCGCTGCAATGGTCGGATGCGGGGCCCCGGCCCGGCTGGCGAAGCGAACGGTGGTCCTTCAGGCGAAGGCGTCTTTATCTGGTGCCCGGCGGTCATCGGGCCGGCCACCGGTTGCCGCTCGGGTCGTTGCCGGTGTTGCCGCCCGATCTTTACCCCTATTTCGCGCCCGTCGATCCCTTCGAGGACCGGCCGCCATTGGCGGAGCGGGATGGCCATGGCGCCGATCCCGGCATGAGCCGCTCGGCGAGGGGGTTCTCGGACTGCGACGCGCCCGCGTTCAGAGTGCCCGGAACGCCGGAGGAGCCGGTGCGCAGGGCGATCTGCGCG
This sequence comes from uncultured Alphaproteobacteria bacterium, assembly GCA_963701445.1. Taxonomy (GTDB): domain Bacteria; phylum Pseudomonadota; class Alphaproteobacteria; order Rhodospirillales; family Defluviicoccaceae; genus CAKZLS01. The sequence continues at coordinate 113,183 of CAVPAM010000039.1, read as the reverse complement.
GAGCCCCGCGACGGCCTTCTGAACCTGTTCCTGCCGTCCATGGAGAACGCGGCGGCGTTCGTGGATCTGCTGGCCGCCATCGAGAACACGGCGGCGGACCTCGGGATGGCGGTGTGTCTCGAAGGCTACAGGCCGCCGTCCGATCCACGCCTCATCTCGCTCAGCGTGACCCCCGACCCGGGCGTCATCGAGGTCAACCTGCATCCCGCCCGCGACTGGAAAGACCTGGTCGATATCAACAGCGGCCTCTACGAGGATGCCCGGCGGTGCGGATTGACCGCCGAAAAATTCACGCTCCACGGACGTCACGCCGGCACCGGCGGCGGCAACCACGTCACCGTCGGCGGTCCCCGGCCCGCCGACAGTCCGTTCCTGAGGCGTCCGGATCTTCTGCGAAGCGTCGTGGGCTACTGGCAGAACCATCCCGCCCTGTCGTATCTGTTCTCGGGCCTGTTCGTCGGTCCGTCCAGCCAGGCGCCGAGGGTGGACGAGGCCCGTCACGAGGCGCTCGACGAACTGGAACTGTGCTTCCGGCAGGTTCCGGATCCCGGAAGCGGCGAGAGCCCGCCGCCGTGGCTGGTGGACCGGCTGTTCCGCAATCTGTTGATCGACGTGACCGGAAACACCCATCGCGCCGAGTTGTGCATCGACAAGCTGTATTCGCCGGACAGCGCCCAGGGACGGATGGGGCTGGTGGAACTCAGGGCCTTCGAAATGCCGCCGGACGCGCGGTTGCTGATGGTCCAGAGGTTGTTGATCCGCGCCCTGATGGCGTGGTTCTGGGAACGGCCGTTCGACCGCCCGCTGGTGCGCTGGGGACGGGCGCTTCACGACCGTTTCATGCTGCCGCACTTCGTCTGGAAGGATCTGCTCGCGGTCGCCGACGATTTGGCGGAGGCGGGGATCGCCTTCGATCCCGCGTGGCTCGAACCTCAGTTCGAACTGCGCTTTCCCCTCTATGGGCGCGTGATTGTCGACGGCGTCACGATCGAGCTTCGGCAGGCGCTGGAACCCTGGCTCGTGCTCGGCGAGGAACCCGACGCGGGCGGAACCTCGCGGACCACCGACTCGTCCATGGACCGTCTTCAGGCGCGGGTTGCCGGCCTGGACGGGGAGCGTCATGTCCTGGTCTGCAACGGGCGGCGCGTTCCGCTCCGGGCAACCGGTCCGGAGGGGAACGGCGAGTTTGTCGCCGGTATCCGTTTTCGCGCCTGGGACAACCCGGCCGGACTTCATCCCACAATTGGCGCGACCCCGGACCTGACCTTCGAGCTTCTCGACCGCCACGCCGGCGGCGCGCTGGGTGGTTGCGCCTATTCGGTGGAGGCATCCCGCGACGAGCCGTATCGGATGCCGCCGGCGGACGCGCGCGAAGCGGAAAACCGTCGCCGCGAGCGGTTCCGGCCGCTCGGGCCGTCCGCCGGCAAGGCGATACCGCCGCCCCTCCCGGAAACCGGCGAACCGCCCCTCACGCTCGATCTGCGATGGACCTGAGACCCACGCTCTTCATGCGACCGCCGGGCGATCGATGATCCCCCCGGGGCCTTCGCGCCCATGGCCGAGCCTCGGCGAGGCCGTGGTGGTCTGGGCGCGCGTGGCGCTGCTGAGTTTCGGCGGGCCGGCGGGCCAGATCGCGGTGATGCACCGGATCCTGGTGGAGGAGAAACGATGGCTCGGCGACGAGCGGTTCCTGCACGCGCTCAATTTCTGCATGCTGCTTCCGGGACCGGAGGCGCAGCAGCTCACCGTCTACATCGGCTGGCTGATGCATCGGACGGCGGGCGGGATCGTCGCCGGCGTGCTGTTCGTGCTGCCGGGAATGATCACCATCATGGTCCTGAGCGTCGTCTACGCGCTCCATGGCGACGTCGGCTTCGTGACCGCGATCTTCTTCGGGCTGAAGGCGGCGGTGCTGGCCATCGTCCTGGAGGCCGTGGCGCGGATCGGACGGCGGGTATTGAAGAACCCCACCAAGGTGGCCATCGCGGCCGCGTCGTTCGTGGCCATCTTCTTCTTCGCCGCCCCGTTTCCGGCGATCATCCTGGCGGCGGGCATCTTCGGCTATGTCGCCGGGCGCGCCGGCGCGAAGGCGTTCGCGGCGTCAAACGGCCACAACCAGGTCGGCGGACCGCATGTCGCCGACGCCGAGACCATCCTGGGCCGGGACGTTCCCGATCACGCGCGCCCGGACATGGCGTGGTCGCTCAAGGTCGGGCTTGTCCTCCTCACGCTTTGGCTGGCGCCGACGATCGCGTTGATCGCGGTCCTCGGCCTCGACGACGTGTTCACCGACATCGCCGTGTTCTTCAGCCAGATGGCGGTGGTCACCTTCGGCGGCGCCTACGCGGTCCTGGCGTACGTGGCGCAGGCGGCGGTGGACTCGTACGGCTGGCTCGAACCGGGGGAGATGCTGGACGGGCTGGGCATGGCCGAGACCACGCCCGGACCGCTGATCATGGTGACCCAGTTCGTCGGGTTCATGGGGGCGTTCCGCGACCCGGGCGCGCTGCCGCCGGTGGTGGCGGGCATCCTCGGCGGGGTCCTGACCACGTGGGTCACCTTCGTGCCGTGTTTCCTGTGGATCTTCCTCGGCGCCCCGCACGTGGAGACGCTGCGAGGCAACCGCGCGCTGTCGGCGGCGCTCGCGGCCATCACCGCGGCGGTGGTGGGCGTGGTGCTGAACCTGGCCATCTGGTTCGCGCTCCACGTGGCGTTCCGGGACGTGACGACCTTCGAGGGATGGGGGTTGCGGGTGTCGATGCCGGTCCTTGCATCGGTGGACCCGGCCGCCGTGCTGCTGTCGGCGGCGGCGCTGCTGGCCGTGTTCCGGTTCAAAATCAACGTGATCGTGCTGCTGGCCCTGGCGGCGGCCGTGGGGCTGGCGCTGTACGCCGCCGGTATAGCGGTCCGGTAGGGCCGGCGCTAAAAATCCTTGAGGCGTTCGGTGGTCTCGGGGTCGAGGAACCCGGCGACGGTTGCCTCCGTTTCCAACGCGAGCGCCCGGTTCAGGTCGCCGGCGGCGCAGCGGTTCAGCACCCGCTTCATCGCCCGGACCGAAAGCGGCGGCAGGCCGGCCAGTTGGTTCGCCACCGCCCGGGCCTCGTCCATCAGCCGGTCCGCCGGGAACCACCCGCCACGCCACGCCCATCTCGGCCAGCTCCGAGGCGGTGTAACGTTTCCCCAGGAACAGCATCTCGCGCGCCCTGTTCAGTCCGACCAGCGCCGGCAAAAGCGACGTCACCGCGCCGGTGACGAACAGGTTGAGGGAGACCTCGGGGAAGAACCCCTGGGCGCCGTCCGCCCAGATGGGAAAGTCGCAGTTGATCGCCCATTCGAACCCGCCGCCCACCGCCCAGCCGTTGATGGCGCCCACCACCGGCTTGTCGCCGAACACGATGGCGCGGGTCGCCCGCTGGATGGCGTCCACCAGATCGCGGGCCTCGGCCTCGTTGGCGGGGTGCGTGTGCTGCTGGCGGTCGTCGCCGGCGCAGAAGGCCCGGCCGGCGCCGGTAAGGATGATCGCCATCGTCGCCGGATCGGCGTTCGCGTCGTCGAACGCGCGGGCCACGTCGTCGATCAGTTGCCGGTTCATGGCGTTGAGGCTGCCCGGCCGGTTCAGCGAGAGGGTGCGGACACCGTGCTCGTCGACCGCGCTCAGCACCGTTTCGTAAGCTGAAATCGCTCATGTGTCGGTTCTCACGACGCGTTTCGTCTTGCCCTCGGTGACCGGAAAGCTGTTTTCGGGAAGAACGACGACCTTGGCGGTGGCGCCGAGGTCGTGCTTGATGGCCTCCTCGATCCGCGCTTCCAGCCCCTCGGCGGCGCCCTGGCCCCTGGCCAGTTCCACCTGGACCGGGAGAACGGCGTAGGGCGGGCCGCCGTCGAGGACGATGCGATAGTCGCCGGACAGCTCGGCGAACCGGCCGATGACCGCCGCCACCATGGTTGGGAAGAGGTTGAGGCCGCGAACCACCACCATGTCGTCGCTCCGCCCCACCACCCGGAACCGCATGCCCGTGCGGCCGCATTGGCAAGTGTCGGTGTCGTCGATGGCGACGATGTCGCCGCTCCGGAACCGCACCAGGGGCTGGCAGTCGCGGACCAGGTGGGTGAGCACCAGTTCGCCCTGTCGGCCGTCGCCGATCGGCAGCGGCGACCCGGTTTCGGGATCGATCAGTTCGGGATAGAGAACGTCTCCGCCGAGGAAGTGCAGCCGGGTGTCGTGTTCGCACTGGGCGGCGAAGTTGGAGAGCACGTCCGATACGCCGTAATTGGCGTTGCGCGGTTCCATGCCCCAGGTCTCGCGGATGCGCGCGCGCAGGGCCGGATCGTCGAGCCCGGCCTCGCCGCCGAACAGTCCGAGCTTCAGTCCGAGGTCGCGCGGACGAACACCGGGAAAATGCTCCGCCAGCACGCGCTCGAGGACCGCCGGATAGGACGGCGTGCAGGAAATGGCGGTGATGCCGATTTCGCGGATGGTACGGATCAGAAGCTCGGTGGCGCCGACACCGAAGGGAACCACGGTGGCGCCGGTGCGCTCCAGGGTCAGGTGGTCGGTCACGCCGCCCATCCACATCTGGTAGTTGAGGCAGTGGACGACCGTGTGCCCGGCCGTCAGCCCGGCGGCGCGCTGGCTCCGCGCGCCCACCCGTTCCGTCACCCGGCAATCGCGCGCGGACAGCGCCAGGTTCATCGCCTGCCCGGTGGTCCCGGAGGTGCGGTGAAGCCGCGTGACCGCCGCGCGTGGGGCCGCCAGGTAGTTCCCGAACGGCGGATGACCGGCCTGCGAAATCCGCAACAGCGATTTGTCCGACAGCGGCAATTCGGGCAGGTCGTCGAGATCCATGGGCGGCGGGCGGCCGTCCCAGAGCGCCCGGTAGAAATCGGAGTTCCTGGCCACGTGCTCGCGTTGACGCTTCCAGGCCGCCCGTTGATGGGCCAGCAGGGCACCGGGCCCGAGGGTTTCGGCGTTGGGTCGGGGTGTCATGGGGCCGCGCCTCTCCGTGTCCTGAACGACCGTCCGAGTATATCCGCCGACGCGACCGCCGCGCCAAGGACGATCAGCACGCAGGCGATGGCCAGCACGGGCGTCGCCGGCGCCAGGCCGAACGCCACCAGCACGATGGTGGATAGCAGCGGCGCGGCGTACGACGAAACCCCCAAAAGCTGGATGTGTCCGTGTTTGGTGCCATGGTCCCACAGGAAGAAGGCGGCCCCCACCGGCCCGAGCCCGAGCGCGGCGATGGCCAGCCACTGTCCGGGCAGCGGCGTCACGGTGTCCTCGAACATCAGGTGGCAGGCCGCGCCGAGGACCGCCACGGCGCCGCAGAAACCGCCGACCACGTCGGTGGGCACCTGCTTGAACGAGCGGTTCAGAACGGAATAGCTCGACCAGATCAGGGCGCAGGCGCCCGCCGCCAGATAGCCGAGCGCGTAGCGGTTGTCGAAGGCGAGTTCTCCGCCGTCGGTGACCAGCAACCCCGCGCCGGCGAACCCGGCCAGCGCGCCCAGGACATGGAACCAGCGCAGGCGTTCGCCGGGGAGGAGGGCGGAGAACAGAACGATCAGCAGCGGCCACAGATAGGCGATCAGGCTGGCGTCCGCCGGCGGCGCGTTGCCGAGCGCCAGAAAGTAGAAGAAGTGGTAACCGAACAGCCCGCCGACCCCGAGCAGCCAGACCGGCGGCGGCTGGCGGAGGACACCGCAGCCGCGCCACGCCGCCCCGCGCCACCATCAGCGCCATGGCGAGAACGAACACCAGCGCGAAGGTCATGGCGACGAGCTGGAACGGCGGAATGCCTTTTGCTCCCGTGGTGAACAACGCCAGCAACGCCCACAGCAGCACCGCCATGAACCCGGCGAGCGTGCCGATCGCTGCTGTTCGTGAAGGGTGCGCGCCGTGCATCGGGGGCCTCGGCAAGTGGATGTCAAGGGAGGGGTGTATAGCATCTGGCCAAGCGCGGGGTCACGCTTGGCGCGGCACGGAGGAGCGGGGAACGCGACCCTGTGGCGACGGTAAATGGGTGAAGAGGTGACAAGGGAAAATCGGGCTGTGTCACCAGAGGCCGAAGTCCCGGCTTCGAGCGCAAACCTCAGCCGGCGGAGACGACCGTCAATGCCCGTTGATCGGTCGTCTCAAGGGGTTCCTACCGCCGAGCGTTGCCGTCGGGGCACCGTTGCGCGGTTCACCCCCGTCGCGGGCTGGAGATCGCGCGTTACTTGATATCCAGGATTTTCATTGCCTGCGCGAGAACCTTGACCGATTCAGCGTGGTTGCCTTCGTTGTGCAGGGTCTCGCCCTCGGATCGAAGTGCCTTCACCTCGTCCAGTTGTTCAGGCGAAAGTTTCGGGTTCTCGGCCAAGGCCGCGTCGATCTTGGCCATGTCCGCCGGGCAGTGAAAGGCGAAAGCCGGAGTGGCCACCAGCAGAACCAGGGCGGCCGCGGCAAGAATGCGCTTGAACATTTGTTGCTCCCGTTTTCCTTGCGTTCGGTAACCGGTACATCTGGCCATGCACATTGGGCGTTCCCTTCGTCGTTGCAAGGGGTGGTCCCCGCTTTCGTTGATTGAACCGCGGCGTGCATCGGCGCTTCGTGGCGCGGCCCGCCGACGTCGCGGGCGGCTCGTCTCCGGCTATCCGGTGGCGAGGCGGTAGGTGGCGCGGGCGACGTCGACGAGGTCGAAGATGCGGGCCGCGTAATGGTCGCGGACCTGGTAGGCGGTTTTGCTCTCGCCTTTCAACTCGTCGCCGAGGGCGTCGATGAGCTTGTGCAGGCGGCGCTGGTGCAGGCCGAGGGCGCGCTGGATTGGATCGCCGATGACGCCCGCGAAGGCCGTCGCCACCGCCGTCGCCGCCATCAGGCCGCCGGTGGCGCCCACCACCAGACCGGCCGACGGGCTGACGCCGACGAGCCCGTACCACAGACCGCCCGCTCCGGCGCCGAGCGGGAAGGTGGCCACCGCCGCCTGGTGGGCGATGGCCGCCGCCACCGCCGGCCCGAGCGACAGCGCGCCCGGGGTGAGCTGCTTGAACAGGGCCGCGCCGGTGCCCGCCATGGCCAGGTTGGCGGCCAGCTCCGCCACCGCGTTGCGCGCGCCGGCATAGGTTTCGAGCATTTCCTTCACGCGGCCCTGGATCGCCGGATCCTTCTTGTGCCGCAGCAGCGTTTCTTCCATCAGGTGCAGCGCCGCCGCCAGCCGGGGATCGCGCAGGATCTCCTCGGCGAGGGCGTCATGGTCGGCCCGCCGGGTCCCGTCGCCGTAGGGGAGTTCCAGGAGATCGGCGTGCAGCCGCCATTCGAGCTCCCGCGCCACGTCGGTGGCGAGGAAGAACCTGCGGCTCCGCAGCCAGGCGGCGGTCTTGCCGGCCTTCAGCTTGCCGGCGCCGGCCGCCGCCACCTGGGTGGCGAGGTAAGGGACCATCATCGCGAGGTTGGCGGGCGCCCGGACCAGATCGTAGCCGACCGCGTGACGATGCAGGCGGATGGACTTCCACAGCGTGAAATTGTCGTCGACGAAGGCATCCACCCGCGCATGGCGGGCCGCGACGTAGCGGTCGATGGCGGCGTTGACGATGGATCGCGCGCCGGCGGCGTCAATGGGTTCGAGAACGTCGGTCATGGTTTCGCATCGGCCCAAGAGGCGCCGGCCGTCCGCCTTCCCGTCAGCCTGGAGAGACGGCGCCGGCGCTTGCCATATGGGTCCGGCGGAGGGCCGCGCGCAAGCCCCGCGCCGCGAACGCGCCGATGCGCGGCGTGCCGCTCAGGAACAGGCCGGTTCGCGCGGCCCCGGAAGGAACGCCGACGCGCGGCCCGTCAGCGCGTAGACGGCCAAGGCGGCCCAGGCACGGGCGGCGAGATCGAGCTCGCTCAGCCGTTCTCCCGCGCCCCTCGCGTCAAGCACGCCCATCTCGCCCGTGGTGCGGAAATCCACGGGGTACGGCAGCACCCGCCAGCCGGCCTGGCGGAACACGCCGACCGATCGCGGCATGTGATAGGCGGACGTGACCAGCAGCCAGCACGACCCCGGCTCGGGGGCGATCAGCGCGTGGGTGAAGACCGCGTTCTCGTGGGTGTTGCGCGACCGGTCCTCCAGGATGACGCGGCCGGGATCCACGCGCTGGCGTTCGAGGAACCGCGCGACGACCTCGGCCTCGGTCATGGACGATCGCGAGAGGATCGCCGAGCCGCCGGTGAACACGATCGGGATACCGGGCAGCCGCTTCTCAAGCTCGACCAGCGCGGTCATCCGTTCGGCCGCGTCGCTGAAGACCGGCTGGCCGCGGGCGGCCGAGACATCGACCCGCGGCGCGCCGCCCAGCACGATGACGCCCGCGAGTCCGGGCGGCAGCGGGGGGTCGGCGGGAAATCGGTTCTCCAGCGGCATCAGCAGCCACGAGCCCACGGGAAGGATGCCCACCACCGCCAACAGGCCGGCGAACACGAACACCAGCCGCCGCCCCAGGGTCCGCCAGCGCGTGCACAACAGAACGGCGCCGCCGCCGATGCCGATCGTCAAAAGGTTGCTCGGCAGGGCGAGCGTCCCGAGCACCTTCGTGAAAACAAAGAACAGATCAGCCGCCATCCGCGCGCCCCCTTGCGAAGCCGGCCGCACTGTGCGGCCGTTGCGCGCGCGTGGCAAGGGATCGCGTCACGGTGACGCGGCGGATGGCCGGCTCGGTCGAAGGCCCGGGTGCCCGGGCCGTCCGGCGCGTGCCTATTTCTTTTCGATCACGCCGCAGGCGACGCGGGGCCCGGCGTCACCCGCCGGATCGGTCCGGTAGTCGTCGGCATTCGCGTGCACGACCACGGCGGCGCCGTCCGCGTCGAACAGGGTATCGTCAAGCCGGAACCGATCGGCGAACATCGAAACCTCGACGCGTCCCGACTCCGGAACGGACAGGTTGGGAAGATCGCCGGCGTGCATGCCCTCCGGATCCACGATCCCGTGTTTCTTGGAAGTCGGGTTGAAATGGCCGCCGGCGCTCTTGAAGTCCGGCGGATCGCATTTGCCGGTCTCATGGATGTGAATGGCGTGGACGCCGGGCGTCAGGTCGCTCAGCGTCGCCTCGACGATGATGCCCTGGCCGTCCTTCGGCTCCGTCAACGTGACGCGTCCGACATTCTGTCCCTCGGCGTCGGCCATCTCGGCGACGGCGGTACGCGTCCCGTCGGCCGCGAGCGCTGGTGCCGCCAGACCCAGCGCCGCCAAGACCGCGGCCGATCGCAGAAGTCCGTTACCAAAAACAGCGCGCATATCTCTCCTCCTCGTTTCGGGTTTCCGTTTAACGGCGGGGGCGAACCAACGGCGGTGATCCGTTCCCCTCGCTGACTATATGGACACCTTCGAGCCGCCGCGGCCAGGGCGGTTCCAAGTTCGATGGAATTGAAAGGTCTCAAGGAGCTTAAACGGCGGACCGGGATCCTTTGTTCCTGTGCAACCGGAGACATGGGGGGTGGGGGGGGGTGTAACGCGATTTATGCAAAACAACCCTATGCACAGTAGATTTTTGGGTCATGAAGACGCCGCCAGGGTCATGAGAAGAGCCGGCGCCGGCCGAAAAAAAACGGCGGGCACTGGGCCCGCCGTTGCCATGGTCCCTGGGTGTGGGGGGTTACATGGGCTTGCCTTGGCTCCAGGTCTTGATCAGCTCGTCGTAGTCGACGGTCTGGCCCTGGGGCTTTTCGTTTTCGAGTTTCGGTTTCGGCGCGCCCGGCTGACCCAGCCAGTACGCCTCGTCCTTCTCGGGGTTCAGCTTGGGCCCGCACTCGCCCTGGACGCCGGAGCGCTCGATCCGCGCCATGACCTTGTCCATCTCGGAGGCCAGGTTGTCCATGGCCGTGTCGGGAGTGACGTCGCCCGCCACCGCCTCGCCGATGTTCTGCCACCAGAGCTGCGCCAGCTTCGGATAGTCGGGGACGTTGGTGCCGCTCGGCGTCCACATCACCCGGGCCGGGCTGCGATAGAACTCCACCAGCCCGCCGAGGTTCGGCGCCCGGTCGGTGAACGCCTGGGAGTTGATGTCGCTGTCGCGGATGATGGTGAGACCCACCAGCGACTTCTTGAGCGACACCGACTTGGCGACCGTGAACTGGGCGAACAGCCAGGCGGCCTTGCGGCGGTCCACCGGGGTTGATTTCAGCAGCGTCCACGAGCCGGCGTCCTGGTAACCCAGCTTCATGCCCTCTTCCCAGTAGGGCCCCTTCGGCGAGGGCGCCATCCGCCACAGCGGCTTGCCGGTCTCGTCGACGGTGTTGTTGCCCTTGTCGCGCGGCTCCACCATGGAGGCGGTGAAGGCCGTGTACCAGAAGATCTGCTGGGCGACGTTGCCCTTGGCGAGGCTCGGAAGCGACTGGTAGAAGTCCATGCCCAGCGCGCCCGGAGGCGCGTACTTCCGGAGCCACTCCATGTACTTGCGGAGCGAATACTTGGCGGCCGGGCCATTGGTGGCTCCGCCGCGCGAGACGCTGGCGCCGACCGGCTGGCAGCCGTCGACGCGGATGCCCCATTCGTCCACGGGCTTGCCGTTGGGCAGGCCCTTGTCGCCGGCGCCCGCCATGGACAGCCACGCGTCGGTGAACCGCCAGCCCAGGTCCGGGGCCTTCTTGCCGTAATCCATGTGGCCGTAAACGGCGACGCCGTCGATCTCCTTCACGTGATCGGTGAAGAATTCGGCGATATCCTCATAGGCCGACCAGTTGACCGGGACGCCCAGCTCGTAGCCGTAGATCTCCTTGAATTTTTCCTTGAATTCAGGGCGTTGGAACCAGTCGTAGCGGAACCAGTAGAGGTTGGCGAACTGCTGGTCGGGAAGCTGGTACAGCTTGCCGTCGGGCCCGGTGGTGAATTCGCGGCCGATGAAGTCCTCCACGTCGAGGGTCGGCAGGGTGACGTCCTTGCCCTCGCCGGCCATCCAGTCGGACAGCGGCACCACGTGCCCGTAGCGGAAGTGGGTGCCGATGAGATCGGAATCGTTGATGTAGGCGTCGAAGACGTTCTCGCCCGACTGCATCTGGGTCTGCAGCTTCTCGATGACGTCGCCTTCCTGGATCAGGTCGTGGGTGACCTCGATGCCGGTGATTTCCGTGAACGCCTTGGCCAGCGTCTTCGATTCGTATTCGTGGGTGGGAATGGTCTCGGAAACGACCTTGATCTTCATGCCCTTGAAGGGCTCGGCCGCCTTGATGAACCACTCCATCTCCTTCATCTGCTCTTCCTTGCTGAGCGTCGAAGGCTGGAACTCCTCGTCGACCCATTTCTTCGCCGCCGCCATGTCGGCCAACGCCGGGCCGGCCGCGAAGGGCAGCGAAACCAGAAAGGCCAGTCCGGCCAAGCCGGCGACACCGGCGGTGACCGGGTCTCCGCTTGCTTTTCCTCTCGGAACGTTTGTCATCGTTACTCTCCCATTGTTTACACAATACCCGCGGCGTTGATCGCCGCCTTTAATATCCGCGGCGTTAAATGCCGCCGTGCCCCCCTTTTCTCGCGGTCTTCGCGGCGGCGGATCGGCGGAGGCTCCGATCCGCCGGGAACGTTCGACGTCCCCGATCTTTCGATCCGGTTCAACCGTAGCGCATCATGACGGCCATGTAGACCAGCGAAATGGCGAGCGCGATCCACAGGGTCAGCTCCGTCGTGGCGAGCCACAGGAGATGAATGTAGGCGCTGCCCAGAAGGCCGATGAAAAGGCGGTCGCCGCGCGTCGTCGCGATGGGCAGGAAACCCCGGCGCTCCATGTTGGGCGAGACCACCTCCCAGACCGTCATGGCGCAGAGGATCAGCGCGATGACGGTGAAGAATACCGCCGTGGGAAGCGTCCATGCCATCCATTCGAACATGCTCCGGCCCTCCCCGACCTAGACGCGGCCCAGGGCAAAGCCCTTGGCCATGTAGTTGCGGACGAAATAGATCACCAGCGCGCCGGGCACGATGGTCAGGATCCCGGCGGCGGCGAGCAGCCCCCAGTCGAGGCCGGTGGCGCTGACGGTGCGGGTCATGGTGGCGGCGATGGGTTTGGCGGCGGTGGTGGTGAGGGTGCGGGCCAGCAGCAGTTCCACCCAACTGAACATGAAACAGAAGAACGCGGTGACGCCGATGCCCGAGCGGATCAGCGGCAGGAACACGGTGAGGAAGAACCGGGGGAAGCTGTAGCCGTCGATGTACGCCGTCTCGTCGATCTCGCGCGGCACGCCGGACATGAAGCCCTCGAGGATCCAGACCGCCAGGGGCACGTTGAACAGGCAGTGGGCGAGCGCCACCGCGATGTGGGTGTCGATCAGCCCGAAGGTGGAATAAAGCTGGAAGAACGGCAGCAGGAACACCGCCGGCGGCGCCATCCGGTTGGTCAGCAGCCAGAAGAACATGTGCTTGTCGCCGAGGAACCGGTAGCGGGAGAACGCGTAGGCCGCCGGCAGGGCCACCGTCAGCGAGATGACGGTGTTCATGCTGACGTAGATGATGGAATTGATATAGCCGGAGTACCAGGACTCGTCGGTGAAGATCGCGATGTAGTTCTCCAGGGTGGGCGACGAGGGGTAGAGCGAGAACGTCCCGAGGATGTCGGCGTTGGTCCGAAGCGACATGTTGAGCATCCAGTAGATGGGAAGCATCAACAGGACCAGGTAGATGATCAGGCCGATGGCGCCCTTGCTGATCCTCATGACTTGTCTCCGGTCCCGACGTTCTGAAGCGCCTGGTAGAACAGCCAGCTGAACAGCAGGATGATCAGGAAATAGATGATGGAAAAGGCGGCGGCCGGTCCCAGGTCGAACTGTCCGACCGCGACCTTGACCAGATAGATGGACAGGAACGTGGTGGAGTTTCCGGGGCCGCCGCCGGTCAGCACGAACGGTTCGGCGTAGATCAGGAAGCTGTCCATGAAGCGCAGCAGCACGGCGATGGTCAGCACGCCGCGCATCTTCGGCAACTGGATGTAGCGGAAGATCGCCCAGGTGGACGCGCCGTCGATCCGCGCGGCCTGGAAGTAGGCGTCCGGGATCGCCTTCAGGCCGGCGTAGGCGAGCAGGGCCACCAGCGGCGTCCAGTGCCAGACCTCCATCAGCATCAGGGTGATCCAGGCGTCGAGCGGCGCGGCGGTATGGTCGAAGTCAATGCCCAGGCTGTTGATGGCCACGCCCAGCAAACCGATGTCGGGCCGCGTGAACACGATCCAGATGGTCCCGATCACGTTCCACGGGATCAGCAGCGGCAGCGCCAGCAACACCAGGACCAGGGAAACGGTCCAACCCTTCTTCGGCATGGCCAGCGCGATGAGCACGCCCAGCGGGATCTCGATCAGAAGGACAAGGCCGGAAAACAGGAACTGGCGCCACAGCGCCTCTTGCAGGCGCTCGTCGGCCAGCACCTCCCGGAACCACTCGGTTCCCACGAACACCCGCTGGCCCGGGCCGAAAATGTCCTGGACCGAGTAGTTGACCACCGTCATCAGCGGAATGATGGCGCTGAACGCGACGATGACGAACACCGGCAGGACCAGGAACCAGGCCTTGTTGTTCTGCGTCTTGTCCATGGTCCGATGTCCTCTCCCTCACTCCACCAGGATGCCGTCGGCGTAGAGCATCGCCCACTCCGGCGGGAACCGAAGGTAGGCCTGGCCCGCCGGGACCTCCTGGTCCTCGGAAAGCTTGATCTTGACGATGCTCCGCTCCAGGCGCGCGTCGATGATCTTGAAATTGCCGAGGTCCTCCACCGCCGCGATGGTCGCCGGCGCCGTATCCCCGTCCGCGCTCGCGGTCAGCCCGACGAATTCCGGCCGGATTCCCAAATCCAGGCGGCCGCCACGCCGCCGCGCCCGGTCGATCGTGCCGGTGTCCAGCGGAAACCGCCGGCCTTCCACCACGGCGGCGTCTCCGTCCAGCGCGCACGGCAGGATGTTCATGCCGGGACTGCCGATGAAATAGCCGACAAAGGTGTGTTTCGGACGCTCGAACAGTTCCTGCGGCGTGCCCGCCTGAACCACCGCGCCGTCGCTCATCAGCACCACCTGGTCGGCGAAGGTCAGGGCCTCGTTCTGGTCGTGGGTGACGTAGATGAACGTCAGCCGGGAATCTTCGTGAATCTGCTTGATCTGGCGGCGGAGCTGGAACTTCAGTTGCGGGTCGATGACGGTCAGCGGTTCGTCGAACAGGATCGCCGCCACGTCGCTGCGCACGAGGCCCCGGCCCAGCGAGATCTTCTGCTTGGAGTCGGCGGTGAGCCCGCGCGCCCGGAGGTGCAGATCCGGCGTCAGGCCCAGCATCTCCGCCACCTCCTCGACCCGCGCCCGCGTGTCCGCCGCGCCGACGCCCCGGTTGCGGAGGGGAAAGGCGAGGTTCTCGAACACGGTCATGGTGTCGTAGATGACCGGAAACTGGAACACCTGGGCGATGTTGCGCCGCTCGGTGGAGAGTTCGGTGACGTCGACGCCGTCGAAGGTGACCCGCCCGTCCGACGGTTGGACCAGACCGGAGATGACGTTGAGCAGGGTCGTCTTGCCGCAGCCGGACGGGCCCAGCAGGGCATAGGCGCCGCCGTCCCGCCACGTCAGGTCGAGACGCTTGAGCGCCCAGTCGGCGTCCGTTTTCGGCGTCGACGTGTAGCTGTGGGCGATGCCGTCTAGGTGGATGCGTGCCATCGCGCCTCCCGGGGTCCATTCGGTGCCGAGGCGTCGCGAACCGGCGCGGCCGCCAGCCGCCCCGCCTCGTCGAACGCGTACAGGTGGCGGGGACTCAGGTAGACCTGGATCGGCTGGTCGAGGCTGAAGGAATGAACGCCTTCCTCCTGGACGACCCATGACACGCCGTTGTGGGTGGCGTGGATGAAGGTTTCCGAGCCGCTGATCTCCGCCAGTTCGACCACCGCGTCGAAGCGGATCCGGCCCTCCGTTTCGGCCACCACGAAGAGATGGTTGGCGCGCACGCCGAACCGGTACGGGCCCGGCGCCAAACCGGCGAGATGTCCCTCCACCGGAACGACGATGCCGGTCCCGAGCGTCGCCGTCCCTCCCTCGATCCGGCCGGCGATCATGTTCATGGGCGGATCCGAAAAGACGTCGCCGACGTCCACCGAGGCGGGGTGGTGGAACACCTCGAGGGTCGGCCCCGCCTGCAGAACGCGGCCCTCGGCCATCACCACCGTGGTGCCCTGGAGCATCAGCGCCTCCAGCGGTTCGGTGGTGGCGTAGACGACCACCGAGTCGCGGCCGCTGAAGATGGACCGGAGCTCGCTCCGGAGTTCCTCGCGGAGCTTGTAGTCGAGGTTGATCAGCGGCTCGTCGAGCAACAGCAGGTCCGCTTCCTTCACCAGCGCCCGGGCCAGCGCGGTGCGCTGCTGCTGGCCGCCCGAAAGTTCGCCGGGCAGCCGGTCGAGCAAGCCGTCGATGCGCAGGGTTTCCGCCGTTTCGCGGACCTTGCGGTCGATGTCGCGCTTGTCGAGGCCGGCGCGGCGCAGCGGCGCGGCGATGTTCTCGTAGACCGTGAACGACGGGTAGTTGATGAATTGCTGATAGACCATGGCGACGTTGCGCTTGCGCACGGGCATGTGGGTGACGTCGTACCCGTCCATCACGATGTGTCCGCTGGTCGGCCGGTCGAGACCCGCCATCAGGCGGATCAAGGTGGTCTTTCCGGCGAGCGTGCGTCCCAGCAGAACCACCGGCGCGCCCGGATCGAGCTCAAGGCTGACGTCGCGGATGTGGCATTCGCCGCCGACGGTCTTGGTGACGTTCTCGAGGACAAGATTGGTCATTGCGCGGCATCTCCGAGCCGCGGACCGGCCGCGTTCGCGCTCAGCCATCCGGTCAGCCTCCGGACGGTGTCCGGCGAAACCACAAGTCCCAGTTTGGACCGCCGCCACAGGATGTCTTCCGCCGTCACCGCCCATTCGTCGCGAACGAGATAGTCGACCTCGGCCGCGTACAGTCCGCCGCCGAAATGCTCGCCGAGACCGTCAAGTCCATCGGCGCCATCGAGGAAGCGGGCGGCCCGCGTTCCGTAGGCGCGGGCATAGCGGTACGAGAGGTCCGGCGGCAGCCACGGATAGGCGCCGCGGAAGTCCGCGAGGAAGGCGTCGAAATCGGCGTTGGCGATGTCGCCGCCCGGAAGCGGGGCGTCCTTCGATGTCCATGCCGGCGCGCGGACGCCGAGAACGGGGGCGAGGGTATCGACGGCTTCCTCGGCCAGCTTGCGAAAGGTGGTGATCTTGCCGCCGAAGATGGACAGCAGCGGCGCCCCGTCGGTATCGAGATCGAGCACGTAGTCGCGGGTAATGGCGGATACGTCGTCGGCATTGTCGTCCACCAGCGGCCGCACGCCGGAGTAGGACCAGACCACGTCGCCGGGCGTGATCTTGTTCCTGAAAAAGCGATTGGCGAGATCGCAGAGATACCGGATCTCGTCGTCGGTGGTGGCCACGGCTCCCGGATCGTCGTCGTAGTCGAGGTCGGTGGTGCCGATGAGGGTATAGGCGTGCTCGTAGGGAATGGCGAACACGATCCTCTTGTCGGTGTTCTGGAAGATGTAGGCGTAGCCGTGATCGAACAGTTTCGGCACGACGATGTGGCTGCCCTTGACCTGGCGGATGTCGAGACGGCGCCCGAGCCGGACCGCGTCGTCGAGGAACGCCGATACCCAGGGGCCCGAGGCATTGACCAGGCAGCGGGCGCGAACGGAGGTCTCGCGGCCGTCGATGGTGGAACGCAGGGTCGCCGTCCACTTACCGGCGTCGCGCGCCGCCGACACGCACCGCGCGCGGGTTCGGATGCGGGCGCCGCGTTCCGAGGCGTCCATGGCGTTGAGCACCACCAGCCGGGCGTCGTCCACCCAGGCATCGGAATAGACGAAGCCCTTGGTGAGCTCCGGCACCAGCGGCGCGCCGGCCGGATGGCGCCGGAGATCGACGCCCTCTGACCCGGGCAGCAGCTTGCGTTTGCCCATGTCCAGGTGATCGTAGAGGAACAGGCCGATCCGGATCATCCAGGCGGGACGGAGCGTCGGGACATGCGGCATGACGAAGCGCAGCGGCCAGACGATGTGCGGCGCCGCCCGCAACACCACCTCGCGTTCGGCCAGCGCCTTGGCGACCAGCCGGAATTCGTAATATTCGAGATAGCGGAGGCCGCCGTGGATGAGTTTCGAGCTGGCCGACGAGGTGTGGCCGCCGAGGTCGTCCTGTTCGCAGAGCATCACCGAGAGGCCGCGGCCGGCGGCGTCCCGGGCGATGCCGGCGCCGTTGATACCGCCTCCAACCACCAGCAAGTCGTACTGGCGACCCTCGTCCAAGGCCAAATCCTCCCGGTTTGCGCGAAGTCGTTAATTTTTTTGGCGGTTTACCGCGTCGGCGAGTGTAGCAGCGCCCGCGCGCCTTGCAATCCGAAAATCAGGGTCGCTGAATTTTTCGATTTCAAAGAAAAATGAAAATCATTCGCGGCGTCGATCTCATTCGTCCGGTCCCGCGACCACAACCTCGATCCCGGCCGCGCCGAGAACGTCCGCCATGGCCGCCGGCGGCTCGCGGTCGGTGATCAGCACGTGGACCTGCGAGATGGGGCCGAGGCGCACCATG
Organism: uncultured Alphaproteobacteria bacterium; assembly: GCA_963701445.1. GTDB lineage: Bacteria > Pseudomonadota > Alphaproteobacteria > Rhodospirillales > Defluviicoccaceae > CAKZLS01. The sequence continues at coordinate 95,625 of CAVPAM010000039.1, read as the reverse complement.
GCGCCGCGGCCGAACTTGGTGTGATCGGCCACGAGCAGGACGGTGCGCGCGTTGGCGATGATCGCCTGGGCGACGCGCACCTCCCGGTAATCGAAATCGAGGAGGGTGCCGTCCGTGTCGATCCCCGATATGCCGATGACGCCGAAATCCACCTTGAACTGGTTGATGAAATCCACGGTGGCCTCGCCGATGATCCCGCCGTCGCGGTTCCTGACGACCCCGCCGGCGATGGTGACCTCGAAGGCGGGATTGCCGGAGACGATCTGGGCAACGTTCAAATTGTTGGTAATGATCCGCAATTTGTCGTGGGCGAGAAGCGCCTTCGCCACCTCCTCGGTGGTCGTGCCGATATTGATGAACAGCGAGGCATGATCGGGAATGCATTTCGAAACATGCCGGGCGATCCGCCGCTTCTCCTCCAGGCAGTGAACCTGGCGGGACCGGTAGGAGACGTTCTCGACGCTCGACGGCAGCCCGGCGCCCCCGTGATAGCGCCGGAGCAGCCCTTGCTCGCACAGCCGGTTGATGTCGCTTCGGATGGTCTGCTGGGTGACCGAGAAATGCGTGGCCAGCGCGTCGATGCCGACGAATCCCTGCCGCCGGGCTCGCTCGAAGATTTCCTCCTGCCGCTGGTTCAGGTTCGCCACCCGTGGGTCCCGCACGCTGTCCCGGTTTCCATTCGCCGACGGTATTCTGGCAGGATCGAGGCCCGCTTTGCAAACTTTTCGAATTCGCAAATCCCGGATCCCCGAAAAACCCGGGGCGCCGCGAGACCGGTTTCCGTCCGGCGGGAGTCGGGAAAGCGAGCTTCAGAAAGTAAGGCGCGGTGGCAGCGGAGCCAGGGCTCGAACCTGGAATGCCTGATCCAGAGTCAGGTGTGATACCATTTCACCACTCCGCTTTCGCGAACACGGCGTCGTTTTCAAGACGGCCCGTTCCGGCGCCGGCCGGGACGGACATGCCATGCCGACGGCCGGGCTGAGCTTTTAGCATACCGATTTCCCGTTGGGTAGACGGTTCGAAGGCGTCGATGTCGGTTCGGGCTTGCGTCGCCGCGCGCCGTGATTACAAATGGCAATCTTACAGATGCGTGACAAATTTGGCCCCGGACCACCCCATGACCGCGAAAATTCAAGGCACCGCGCCGCGCGAGAGGATAGGGGTCGAAGCCGATATAGCCGCCAATCCCCGGCCCGCCGGGCCCGCTCCCCGGCCGCCCGTCTATGCCGCCGTGGATTTGGGAACACATAATTGCCGCCTGTTGATCGCCGAGGGCGCGGGCGAGCGGGGTTTCCGGGTGATCGGTTCCTTTTCCCGCGCGGTCCGGCTTGGCGAGGGGCTGGCCGCCAACGGCCGGCTGGCCAGGCAGGCGATCGACCGGTCCATCGAGGCGCTTGGCATCTGCGCGAGCCGGATGCGGACGGCGGGCGTCCGGCGGGCCCGCGCCATCGCCACCGAGCCGTGCCGCCGGGCCGAGAACGGTCCGGAATTCCTGCGGCGGGTGAAGGCTGAAACCGGATTGTCGCTCGAATCCATCTCGTCCGAGGAGGAAGCGCGGCTGACCCTGGCGGGCTGCGTTCCGCTGCTCGACCCGTCCCACGCGCGCGCGCTGTTGATCGATATCGGCGGCGGCAGCACGGAAGTGACCTGGATCGAGCAGGCGCCGGGGCGCGACCCCAAAGTGATCGGTCTGTTGTCGCTGCCCCACGGCGTGGTGAGTTTCGCCGAGCGCTATGGCGGTGACCGCGTCGGCCCGGAGACCTTCGAGGAGATGGTCGGCACCGTGGACGCGGCGCTCGGCCCCTTCGACAAGCGGCATGGCATCGGCGACCAGGTGGCCCGGGGGCAGGTTCAGCTCGTGGGCACGTCCGGGACCGTCACCACCCTCGCGGCGGCGCACCTGGGACTGAGATATTACGCCCGGTCCCGGGTGGACGGGCTGGAGATCGCCTTCGACGACCTCGACGTCGTGAGCACCCGGTTCGTCGAAAGCGACTGGGACACGCGCGCCCGCAATCGCTGTATCGGTCCGGAACGCGCCGATCTGGTGGTGGGGGGGTGCGCCATCCTCCAGGCCATTCGCCGGCGGTGGCCGGTGGGGCGCCTCAAGGTCGCCGACCGGGGCATTCGCGAGGGCCTGCTGCTCGCCATGGTGGCCGCGGACCGCGCGCGGGGGCGGGAGGCGGAGTCGTGAGCAAGGGCCCGCGGCGGCCCGGAAGCAGCCAGGGCGGCAAATCCGGCGGCGGACGGGGCGGCGGGCAGGGCGGCCGGACGACCGGCGGTGGCGGCGCCGGGCTGACCGGGCGGGGTCTGACCACCCGGGTGCGCACGGCCAAGCGCCGCAAGACGTCGTCGACCCGGTGGCTGCAACGCCAACTCAACGACCCTTACGTGGCGGAGGCGCGCCGCCAGGGCTACCGGTCGCGCGCCGCGTTCAAGCTCATGGAGATCGACGACAGTTTTCACATCCTGAAACCGGGCGCGACGGTGGTGGATCTCGGCGCCACCCCCGGCGGCTGGACGCAGGTGGCCGTCGCCCGCGTCCGGGCCGGCGAAAGCGGTGGCGGCGCGGTCATCGCCGTGGACATGGTGGAGATGGACCCGGTTCCGGGCGCCGAACTGCTGGTGCTCGATTTCCGCGACGACGGCGCGCCGGCGCTGATCGAGGACAGACTGCGCGGTCCCGTGGACGTGGTGCTCAGCGACATGGCGCCGTCGGCGTCGGGACACACCGGCACCGATCACCTGCGGATCATCGCGCTGGCCGAGCTGGCCCTGGCCTTCGCGGCGGAGGTCCTGCGGCCGGGCGGGGCGTTCGTCTGCAAGGTGTTGCAGGGGGGAACCGAACCCGGCTTGCTGAAACAGATGAAGCAGATGTTCACCACCGTGAAACACGCCAAACCGCCGTCGTCGCGGCCCGAGTCCGCCGAACTCTACGTCGTCGCCAAGGGCTTCCGGGGTCTTGCGTCGCCTTCCGGCGAGAGCACGCGCGAATGAAATGCCTCGCGAGGGTCGGCCCTCGTGTTTTGGTCAGGGCGGAGGCGGGCCGAAGATCAGCCGGACGAACTCGCGGTAAAGGAGGATTTGACGGGGCAGGCTGTCCGGGTCCTTGGTCGCCTTGGACAGAATAATGCCGCCGTCCGCAACCGCCGACAGCATGTCGGCCAAGTCGTCCAGGTTGACCGGGACGCGCGGCGGATATTTGGCTGCGATATCATCGAGACGTTTGCGAAAGCGCCGACGCCAACCAAGCACGGCCTTGGCATTGATGTCGCGAACCTCGCGATCGAACAACTGTTCGTGGTAGCAGATAGCCGCGACCATGCAGCCCGGGTGACCATTCGGCAGATCGGAAAATGTCTCGGCCAGCATTTTGAGACCGATGAGAAAGCTATGCAGGGGATCTTCGCTGAGCTCGTCGGCGCGCGCGAAGATGGTATCGAAAACTCTGTTGTCGTCCTCAACGTAGCATTGCAGGAGGGCTTTGGCGAGTTCGGTCTTATCGCGGAAATGATAGAAAAAACCGCTCTTCGAGATACCGACCGCCGCGATCAGTTCATCGATCGACGTTCCGCTGAAACCCTTGGCTAGGATGGCCAACTGCGCCGCTTCGATGATCTGCTGGCGTGTCGGCGGAGCTTTTTTCGTTTCTGTATCGGCCATGCGGCGCTTCCGTGATCTCACGCAGTGTACCATAGGTACACTTGAGAGGGGAGCATGACCGCTCCGGATGCCGCAATGGTTTCGAAGTCTTACCTAATGGCCTGATAACATGAAACAAGCATAAGGCAAAGGCTGGGGTACCATGGGTTCACTAGGCGCGTTCGGCGCAAGTCTCTAGGGTTTGAGCATGCTTCGGCGAGGCTTCCGGGCCGCGCGGGGCAATGGCTAACAACCTTCCTTTAAATCATGCAACGGGGACTAACATGTTTACCGACCGTCAAGGCAACGCGCTTTCCGGCGCTACCGCCGCCGCCGTCACGGCTTATGACGAGGCCGTCCACGCCTTCAACATCTACCGCGGCGATCCCGTCGTGCTGGTGGACGGAGCCATTACGTCCGCCCCCGAGTTTGCCATGGCTTACGTCTTCAAGGCCTACCTCCTTGCCGTCGCGACCGAACCGGAGGCGACGGCGGAGGCCATCACCATCGTGGAGCGCGCCAAGGCACTCGGCTTGAACGACCGCGAGCGCTCGCACATCGCCGCTCTCGATCATCTGCTGGCAAACGAGTGGACCGAAGCGTCGGTCGCGCTCGACCATCACAACATGCGCTATCCGCACGACCTGGTGGGCCTTCAGTTGGGACATCTCACGGATTTCTACCGGGGAAACGCGCGGAACATCCGCGACCGCGTCGCCCGAGTGCTGCCGAAATGGTCCGAGGACCGGTCGGGGTATGCGATCGTGCTCGGCATGTACGCGTTCGGCCTCGAGGAAACGGCCGATTATGACCGCGCCGAGGCCTTCGGCCGTGAAGCCGTCGAGCGCCAGCCCCTGGACTGCTGGGCGCATCACGCCGTCGCCCACGTCATGGAGATGCAGGGGCGCGCCGCGGACGGCATCAAATGGATGGAAACGCGCGAGCCCTACTGGTCGGGCAACGATAACTTGTTCAGGGTGCACAACTGGTGGCACAAGGCGCTTTATCACCTCGACCTGGGTGAAAGCGATGTGGCGCTGGGCTTGTACGATGGCAAGATCCGCGACGGCGCGAGCAGTGTAGCGCTCGATCTCGTGGATGCTTCCGCCCTGCTGTGGCGCCTGCACCTGCGGGGAGTCGACGTCGGTGACCGCTGGGGCGAAGTGGCCGCGTGCTGGGATCCGCATGCGGACGGCAAGCTCTATCCGTTCAACGATTGGCACGCCGCCATGGTTTATCTGGGGGCGGACCGCCATGGCGAGGTCGAACGGCTGGTCAACACCTATCGCCGGGAGCCGCCAGCCGCGAACGAGACGGCGCGCTGGGCGCGGCAGACGGGTCTTCCGCTGATCGAGGGGTTTTCGGCGTTCTGGCGGGGAGACTACTCCACCGCGGTCGAACGGCTCCACCGCGCCCGCTTCATCGCCAACAGTTTCGGCGGCAGTCATGCCCAGCGCGACGTCATCGACTGGACGCTGACCGAGGCGGCGCTGCGGGGCGGTATGACGGACGTGGCGGAGGCATTGGCGAATGAACGCTTGGCGCTGAAACCGCTGAGCCTGATCAACCAGGGCTTTCTTCGCCGGACGACCGGAGCCCGATCCCAAACCACAAAGGCGGCATAAACGTCATCCACCGCGTCACCCGGGCAGGGACGAGTGTCATGATCGCGGCGCTCGTCCCATACCGCGCGGACGCAATCCTAATTGAATTTTAAGTAAATGCGGCGACACTCTCCGGCGCTTGCGGAATGCAACATCGGAAAGGGTCGCCCTGGTGCCGGACAACGAACAGGCTCGAGAAGCAGCCGCGAAGTCCCGGGAGGATACCGTCGCCGTCGCGCTGGGTTACAAGCCCGAACGCGACAGCGCGCCGAAGGTGTTGGCCAGCGGGCGCGGCCCGATCGCCGAGCAGATCCTCGAAGTGGCGCGGGCTCGCGGCATTCACGTGCAGGAGGATGCCGACCTGGTTCAATTGCTCCGGGTCCTCGAACTCGGCAGCGAAATTCCCGTGGCGGCGTTCGCGGCGGTCGCCGAGATCCTGATTTACATGTACCGCGCCAACGGCGGTTCCCCGATTTCACCCCATCGCAATGACGCATCAACGGCGGAGCGCGGCTCATGACCTTGACCGATTTCGACCATCGCAAACACATCGAGACGACCCTGGCCAGGGCGGCCGATTTCATTCGCTCCGCCCGCCGCGACCTGAGCCGCAACCGGTCCGTCGATTTGACCGGCCTGGAAGACCGGGTCCGCGCGTTGTACGAAGCCGCGCACGCCGCCCAGGACAAGGCGCCCGACCAATTCAACAATAAAATAAACGAGATGCAGGGGGAACTTCATGCTCTCGGAGATGAATTGACGGCCTGGTACGAGGCCAGCAAACGCGATCACGACGCCGCCCAGCGGCACTCGGCGGTGAGCGCCTACGGCAAGGCGTCCGACGACGTTTGAACCGGGCCGTTTCGGCCCCAACAATTCTGGAAACTTTAAAAGATGGATCTTGGCACCACCACAATGCAGTTCTTTCTGGCACTGGTTTTCGTGCTGGCGCTGATCGGTGTGCTGGCGGCGGTCGCGCGCCGCATGGGGTTGGGTTACGGTTCGGCGGCCAAGGGAGGACGCCGGCGGCTGGCGGTTTCCGAGGTGGTCGCGCTGGACGCCAAGCGAAAACTGGTTCTGGTGCGCCGGGACAGCATGGAGCATCTGGTCATTCTCGGTCCCAACTCGGAAACGCTGATCGAAAGCGCCATTGCCGGGCCGGAGACGAGCTTCGCCGCCGCGGTTTCGGCGGCCGCCCCCGAGCCGGAGCCAAAGCCGGCGCGGATAGCCGCCGAGAAGAACACCGCGCCCGCTCCGGCCCTGGCCGGGGAGGACCGGCCATGATGCGCCGCGGGGTCCTCGTGGCCCTGATCGCGGTGCTCGTGCTGATGGCCGAACCGGCGGTGGCGCAAACCCTGTCGCTCGATCTCGGCAACAGCGAGGGCGGTGACTTCACCGGGCGCATCGTCCAGCTTCTGGTGCTGATGACGGTGCTCAGTCTCGCGCCCTCCATTCTGGTGATGGTCACGTCGTTCACCCGCATCGTCGTGGTGCTGTCGTTCCTGCGCACCGCGCTCGGCGTCCAGCAGACGCCGCCCAACCAGGTGCTGGTCAGCCTCGCCCTGTTCCTCACCCTGTTCGTGATGATGCCCACCCTGGAACAGTCGTACGAGCAGGGCATCAAGCCGCTGATGGACGGCCAGATCGAGGAAGCCGAGGCGTTCGACCGCGCCACCCGGCCGGTGCGCGATTTCATGCTCGGGCACGTGCGCGATCAGGACCTGGTGCTGTTCGAGGACATGGCGGAGTTGTCCCCGGAAACGGTGCGCGAGGACGTGCCGCTCAGGGTGCTGATCCCCGCGTTCATCGTCAGCGAGCTTCGCCGGGCGTTCGAGATCGGCTTTCTGATCTTCGTGCCGTTCCTGATCATCGACATGGTGGTGGCGTCGGTGCTGATGTCCATGGGCATGCTGATGCTGCCGCCGATCATGATCGCGCTGCCCTTCAAGATCATCTTTTTCGTGCTGGTGGACGGCTGGTATCTGGTGGTCGGCAGCCTGGTGCGGAGTTTCGGCGGATAGCGAGGCCGTTCCGCGCTCACCCCATGAGCCGGGAGATGAAGGGCGGCAGCGCGAACGCGGCCACGTGCACCTCCGGCGTATAGTACCGGGTCCGCAAGCCGGCGGCGGCGAACCGCTCGGCGATGTCCACTTCCGGCTGACCGCGGAGACGCGGATCGTCCGACGCCCAGCCCAGCGTCATGAACCCGCCGGCGTAGGTGGGAACGGCGACCACGAAAAAAGAGACGTCGGCGAAATGGGGTTTGAGGCGCTTGTAGCCGTCGGTGACCTCGCGGCCCTGCAGGAAGGGGACGCCGCTCTGGGTGATGAGAATGGCGCCGGGATTCATGATGCGCTTGCAGTTGTCGTAGAAGGCATCGGTGAACAGCACCTCGCCCGGGCCCACCGGATCCGTGGAATCGACGATAACGACGTCGAACAGTTCGTTGGTTTCGGCGACGAATTCGATGCCGTCGGCGATCAGCACCTCGGCCCGGGGATCGTCGAAGGCACCGGCGCCGTGGTTCGGCATGTGCGTCTTGCAGGCCTCGACGACGCCGCCGTCGATCTCCACCATCACCGCGCGTTCCACCGGATAGCGGAGCACCTCGCGCAGAACGCCGCCGTCGCCGCCGCCGACGATCAGCACCCGCTTGGCGCCGCCGTGGGCGAGCATCGGCACATGGCAGATCATCTCGTGATAGATGAACTCGTCGCCCTCGGTGCTCTGGATCACCCCGTCCAGGGCGAGCACCCGGCCGAACGCCGGGGTCTCGAAGATGATCAGGTCCTGAAAGGCGGTCTTCTCCTGGTGAATGACCTTGGTGATCTTGAAACGCTGCGCGTATCCCAGATCGAGGATCTGGGAGTGCAAGGTCTCCTCGAACCAGGTCACCGCGTCAGTCCGCGGCGGTGTTCGGAGATGTCGGACTCGGTGGGTTGGAAGCCCTCTTCCAGCACGGGAACGGCCTTGCGCGGGTCGCAGGCGCCGCACATGAAAATATCGATGGCGGCGAAGTCACGCTCCGGCCAAGTGTGGATGCTAATGTGCGACTCGGCCAGCACGAGAACGCCGGAGACACCGCCGCCCTCGCCGAACTGGTGAAAATGGGAATGCAGGATGGTGGCGCGCGACGCCTCGGCCGCCGCGATCAGAATGTTCTCGATCAGCTTGGGGTCGGTCAGGTTCCGGGCGCCCCACATATCCAGCAACAGATGCCCGCCCGCATAGCGGATTCCGTCGTGTTCGATGAAGTAGTCCGGTCCGACGATCATGCCATCCGGCGGCTTCAGGGTGTCGAACCCGGCAACGTGGTCGTCCTTGGGCATCGCGCTCCTCCATCCCCAGGGAATAAACCCCAAAAAGAGCGGGTAAATAGGGGATGAAGAGGAGTAATTGCAAGAGCAAAACGAGGTGGCGAAGAAAAAAAACGTTACGGCTTTGTGACGGGGGGCGTCGCCGCCCGGCGGCCGTCAGTTGATGGCGCTGAGCGCCTTGTGTTCCAATTGCGCGCGATAGACGGCGAGGTAGGCCTGGAAGTTCTCAGCCTGCTTCACCTGCGCCGACCAGTCCCGCTCGGCGACGCCGCCGGCGGGCCCGGAACCGGTGACCAGGTCGAAGGCGTCGCGCAGGGGCGACGCGGACATCGCGGCGCCATAGTCGTCGCGCAGCCCCGATATGCCGTGCTCGTCCCTGGCGAGGGTCAGCGCCACCGCCAGGTTGAGAACGAGCACCGATTGGCGCTCGCTCAGCGGCTTGCCGGTTTCCGCTCCGGCCTTCCGCGCCGCGCGGCCGAGGGCGTGGCCGGCGTTGGCCCAGTCCTGGCTCGTCCAGTATACGTTGGAGCGGATCAGGTCCGCCTCCAGGGTGTCGTCGTCGCCGAGGACGGACAGAGCCTGTTCCGGCTTGCCCTGCGCCGCCAGGGCTTCCGCCGCCAGGTGAGCGCGCTGGCGGACCAGGTCCTTGGGCAAGTCGGCCGCCTCGGAGGCCGCGAGAGCGTCCATCGCCCCTCGCGGGTTGCGGTTCAGGCTGTGCACCAGCGCCAGGCGCGCGCCCACCTTCGCCTTTTCGATGCCGGTCAGACGATACTGTACCTGTTTGTCCAGGAGCTCCGCCGCGTCGTCCAGGAGGTCCACTTCCACCAGGCGGTCGGCGAGCTTGCGGATCATTTCGTTGCCCTTGTCGCCCGGGGGGGTCAGTTCCTGGAACTCCCGGTAGAGCGCGATGGCCGAGACCGCCGGCAGCGCATCGGCGTGACCCTCGAGAAACAGCCGTTCGAAGGTTTCGCTCATTTGCCGGGTGATGTCGGAGGCCTGGCGGTCGGCGGAAAAGTGGGCGGCCACCTGGCGCAAGGCTCTCAGTCCCGACAGGTAGTCCTCCTCTTCCTGGTAGAGTTCGGCGAGCCGGCGCAGCAATCGGACTTCCCGGGCATCGCCGCGCCAGGAGAAACGCAGCGACTCCAGGGCCTCGATGGCCTGTTTGCGATCGATATCGCCCTTTTTCAGCATGAGCTCGGCGCGAGCCAGGGCGGCCTGCGCGGAACTCCGCCGGTCCGCGCCCTCGGCGACCGCCGCCCATTTGTCGAGTGCGCCGATATGGTCGCCGATGGCTTCCAGATAGCGCCCCTCCAGATATTCCAGCCAGCTCGTATCCGACGGCGTGGCGACCTCGGCCCGCAGCACCTCCATCAGGTCGGCGGCCTGACCGCCCTGGTCGGCGGCGATGGCCGCCTCGGCCAGCAACAGGTTCAGTGGCGTCCGGAGCGGCCTCGGATAGGTGCGGGTGATGGAGACGCTGTCCTTGAAGTTGACGGCCGCCCGCGAGAACTGGCCTTCCGTGGCTTCCACGGCCGCGCGCCACAACGCGGCCTCGTCGTTGCCGTCCAGGCTCTCGTGAAAGAGGTTTTCGCGGGCGTCCCTTACCCGGCCGAGCAACAGTTCGCTGACGCCCCGCATGGCCCGGAATTCCCGTTGCTCCTCGATCTCCGGCCGGTGCTGGGCGGTCAGGGTCAGCGCGCCGAACGCCTCCGCCGCGTAGGTGTGAGCCAGGAAGAAGCGGGCCAGGTCCAGCCGGGCCTGTTCCTTGGCCTCGGGCGCGGCGGAAATGACCGCGAGCTGCAGCGCCCGGCGCCGGGTTTCGAAGGGAACGGTGTCGTCGCCGATCCATCGCTCCAGCTCCAGCAGACGCGTCAGGCCCTTGGGGGACCCCACCCGCGCGCCGGCCTGGATCTCCCTCGAGACGGGCGAGACGCTCAGATCCCCATCCGACGTGATCTCGATCCCGTCGGGAAGGGAACGCACCCGGAGGGTGTCGATCAGCGGCTGAACGACGACTCCCTGGGCGGTGGCCAGAAGCCGCAGTTGCGGATAGGTCCGGGTCCGGCTCACCCCATGGCCCAGCGGAATGACCGGCACGACGATCAGGTTGTCTCCCACCTCGGGGTCGGTCACGGCGATGGGGTCGCCGGGTTCCGGAACCGCAAGAAACAGGCGCGTTCCGCCGTTTTCATCGGTCTCGGTCCGGACCTCGATGGGGTCCTGGGCGGCGAGGGGCTGTTCGCCGAACGCCAGAATCCAGGACAATCCGTCCCGCTTCACGCGCGGCTCGATACCGGCGGGGGTGGTCATCGTAATCGCGGTGGCCCGCGCGACCGGGATCCGCCGGATATTGCGCAGGACGCCCTCCGAGCCGGCGGGGACGCTCACGTCCTGGCCGGTGGGAGAATCGAACATCACCCAGAGCGATCCGGCGCGGCGGAAGACCGCGGCGCCCACCGGCTGGTCCCAGCGGAAACGCAATTCGGCCGATTGGGGCTCCGGGGTCGGGGGCGGGGACGGTTCCACCATCTTTTCGGGCTTCGGCGGCCGCGCCGGGGACGCGGCGGCCGGCGCGGGCTCCGTGACCGGTTCCCTCGCGGGTTCGGCTACGGTCTCCGGTTCGGTCTTGGGCGCGATTTTCGGTTCGGGCGGCTGGACCGCAGCGGCGGCCGTCTCGTTCCGGGGTTCCGCCGGGGGCTCGACGGGCGGGCTTGCGGATCCGGGCTCGACCACGACGGCGTCGGCGGGAACGGGGATTTTCGCGGCTTCCGCGTCCGATCCCACGACGTCGATCACCACCTTGGAGCCGATGCGGAAGTGCCGGGCCTTCGACGCCTCGGGCACCCCTAGGGTGACCGTGACCGTTTTGTCGCTCGACCGGCTCGATCCGCTCTGGATGTAGCGCATCGGCGTGCGCTGGAGGCGGCCGAGATCCACGCGGGCCGGATGATCGAAGGTGACCGACGCGGTGCCACCCTCTCTCCGGACGTCGTAGTCGACGCGCTCGGGCCAGTCGAAGACGACGCGGCTGAACCCGGGATGCTCGCCCGAGCGGACCCTTACGACCGCCGGCTTCGGCGCCGTGGCGGGCTCCGACGCGGCGGCCGTTCGCGGTTCGGGGCCGGTTCCGCCATCCCGCGCCGGGTCGGCTCCCGCCGGCGTGCCGACAGCCGCCAAGACGGTGGCGGCGGCAAGTCCCCATCCCAGAAGACGGCAAGGCCCGCGGGAGGATCGCGACGCCATCATGGGGTCCCCGCGTCGGCGAACACGACGATGTCCACGCGGCGGGCCAAGGCTTGACGCTCGGCCTCGTTCATCCGTGGGAGCTCGTCATAGCGGCTGTCGGCATGACCATACGCAACGATCTCCCTTTCGTATCCCGCCCGCCGGAGGGCGTTGGCGACGGCGGCGGCGCGGGCCAGCGAAAGCTCCCAGTTGGACGTGTACTCGGGGCTGGACAGCGCCCCCGGATCGCTGTGCCCGTTGACGCCGATTCGATTGCCCAGCGCGCGCAAGATCCCGCCGAGGTTGAATACCGCATCGCGTGCCCTTTGCGAAAGCACCGCCCGGCCGGGATCGAACAGCAGGTCGCCCGGCAGGGCGATGATCAGCCGATCGGCGCGCCGCGTGACGCGCGCCTTCGACAACACCGTATCGCTCTTTAAGGATTGTTGCAGCACGGTTGCAAGGTAATCCAGGTCGATTACGCGTTTTCGCGACACTTTGCCGATATTGAACGGCGAGGGAAAGGGGGCGAGGGCCTCGGCCCGCTTGGGGTTGAGCGCTTCGGTGAGCGAGTCGACGGCGGACTGCCAACGATCGAACTTCACGCTGTGCATGGAATACAGAAGGACGAAGAAGGCCAGCAAAAGCGATATCAGGTCGCTCAGGGTGATCATCCAGGAGCGGCGGGAAACGGCCGGCGGCGGCCGCCGGTCGCCGGCCTCGATGTTCATGGGCCGGGCTCCACGTCAAAAGTGGCGATCGGATCGCGGCCCCGGACGATGAAGAAGAACTGGACGTTCCGCGGGTCGCCCGGGGCGAGAGCGACGGAAACCGCGTTTGGCGGGGCCCCGAGGGCGAGCATCCTGCGGGCGAACGCGCCGGCGCGTTCGATTTCGAGCGTCGCGCCGATGGGCAGGCCGACCCCGATCGCGTAGGGAGTACCGATCTCGAACTCCAGCTCGAACGTGAGTCCGGGCGGCCGGCTGCTCAATTCCGCGACGACGCGGTCGAGCAGCGGGTCCTGAAATTCGCGGACGTTCGCGGTTCCCGGATGGAACAGGCTGTCGGCCGGCAGCGAAACCCGCATCTCCTCGCCGGGTGTCACCACCGTGACCTTGGCCACCCGCATGTGTTCCGACAGGAGGTTGGCGATGCGTTTCTGGAACATCTGGCCGGCCATCTCCTGTCCGTCCACGTCCGGACGATCCGCCAGCACCGTGGCGGACCGGGAACTGGGCGCGAACGTCGAGGCAACGCTGTTCATGACCTTGGTCGATTTCAGGTTTTCGCGAGAGGAGATGCTGACCAGCACGATGAAGAACACGAGGAGCAGCAACGACAGGCTCAGAAACGGCTGGGCGGCGTCCGCCCGATCGAAGCCGCGAGGGCGCTCCCGTTTGGCCAGGAGGTCGATGCCCGCCAGCGGCCCGGCCTTCGCGGCGCCATCGCGTTCACCGGACGGCTTGGCGTTCGGGCGCACGTCGTCCATGAGGGGCGGGATGCTCACGCGCCTCCGGACTTGTTCGCGGCGTTGGTCTCCCGCTGCTCCATGTTGCGCAACCGCGAGAGTTCCACCGTGACTTCCTTCGCCTTGGCCGGATCCATCTCGGCCATGATCGCGCCGAGCTTGCGTTCCTTCATGCCTTCGGCCACCAGCAGCAGGGTCTCCATGTCGAGCTCCTGGAAGATGCGGGCGGCGTCCTTGGGCTTCATGTTTTCGTAGATCTTAACCAGCGAGCGGACCTGTCCGTCCTGTTGTTCGTCGTAGACCTTGATCAGCCGGTCGAGGGTGGCCTGCATGTCCTTCAGTTCGCGCACCTTCTGATCGATGCGCGACTCGGCCGCCTTGAGCAGGGCGTCGCGCTGCGCGATTTGCCGCTCCCACCCTTCGAGTGTCCTGCGGCGTTCGGCGAGTTGATCGAGCAGGTCGATTTCCGAGCGGCTTTGCGAGCGGGGCGGCGCGGGAGCGGCGGCGCTGGACTCGCCCGAGGCGTTCTCCGGAGGAACCGTCTGGCCGCCGTCCGCCGGGGCGGCGACGTCCGGTTTGGCGGCGCCGTGATCCTTTCCTTCATCTTTTTCAGGCGCGGATGCGGCGTGGGCAGAGGAAACGGACACGGACGTATCGAAGACGGTGTCCAGACCGTTCCAGATGGCGCCGAGCTTCACCGTCAGCAACAGCGAGGCCGCGAACAGGGTGACCGGCAGGAGCCGGAACCGGGAGAGGGAAAACGGCATGGACTGTCCTTATTCCGTCAGCTCGCGGACCGCAGCGCCTGGAGCAGATCCCGTTCCGCCTGGGATCGCGCCGGCGGCTGATCGGCGTTGGCGGCCATCCGAACCTTCGGTGACGCCGTGGGGGAGGGCACCGGCCGCGGGGCGAAGGCCGGTCTCTCGCCCTGATTGCGGGCGGACCGGATCTGGTCTTCGAGGCGGTCGGCGGCGGCGCCGGCGCGTTCGATCAGGAAAGCGAGATCCTCGTTGAGGCTCCGCGCCTTCTCGATCCCCTCGCGCAGCGAATCGGCGTCCACGGTGAGATGACGGCTGGCTTCGTTGGCCCGGGCCGTGGCGTCCTGAAACTCGGCCGTCAGCTTCTCCAGGTCCGCGCTTTCGCGGCGCAGCTTGCCGATCCGGTGGTTGAGCACCGCGGCCAGGCCGATGGTGACCACCAGCAGGCCGGCAACGAAGACATCGAGGGCGAACGCAAAAGTCATGATTTTTTTCCTGGACGGTCTCTCTTGATCCGGCTTTCCACCTGGACGGCGATGCGGTCTCCTTGCCGGCCCATGGTCGCCGAGAACATCGGGGCTCCCTCGCATCTCAACTCGATCGCGGAGTCGGGGGTGACCCCGAACATCAGCCGGTTGCCCACGCGAAGGTCGAAAATATCCTTGAGGCGAACCGTCCGTTCGTCGAGGACGGCGGACAGCTCGATTTCCGTTTGCCACAGCTCCTCGGCCAGGTGGTTCTCCCAGATGGTGTCGCGGCCGAACTTCTCGCCCATGAACATCTGCAGAAGAAGTTCGCGGACGGGTTCGAGGGTGGCATACGGCAGAACGAGATCGACGCAGCCGCCGCGGTCGTCCATGTCCACGCGCAGGCGCGCGACGATCGCCGCGTTGGCGGGACGGGAGATGGCGGCGAAGCGGGTGTTGGTCTCGAGACGATCGAAACGGAACGTCACGGTACTGAGCGGCTCGAAGGCAACGCTGATATCGCCGGTCATCACGTGAACCATGCGCTCGACCAGGCTTCGTTCGATGGAGGTGAACGGGCGGCCTTCCAGGCGCATCAGCGCGTTTCCGCGCCGTCCGCCGAGGAGAACGTCCACCACCGAGTAGATCAGCTGCGAGTCCACGGTCATCAGGGCATAGTTGTCCCATTCGTCGACCCTGAGAACGCTCAGCATGGTGGGCTGTGGCAGGCTCCCCAGGTACTCGCCGAAGCGGACGGACTCGACGCTTTCGAGCGAAACCTCGACGTTGTCCGACGTGAAGTTGCGGAGGCTGGTGGAGAGCAGGCGAACCAGGCGATCGAACACCACCTCCAGCATGGGCAGGCGCTCGTACGGCACCAGCGCGCTGTTGATGACCGCCTCGATGCCGGCGGTGTCGCCGCCGGCGGACTCGTTCTCGTCGAAACCGAACAGGCTGTCGATTTCATCCTGGTTGAGACCTTGCGTTGACTCGTCCGAGGAGTCGTCGTCCGTCGCCGCATCGGGCTTGGCTTCGGAGCCCGAGTCCGTCTCCTCGAAATCCTCGTCGCTCGGGTCGGCGAAGTCGAGCGCGTCGCCGTCGTCGGAGTCCGCGTCATCCATCTGATGATTGCCGGGGTCGGACATGGTCCCTCGTTTTCCTCGTTCCTTGATTCCGGGCGTTGGATGGCGGGCGTTACTGAGTGATCATCTCGACGAACAGGACGTCGTTGATGCGGGCCGGATTCGCCGACGCGCTGACGCGTTTCAGCAGTTCCTCGCGCAACCGGAAGATCCCGGCGGAGCCGTTGATGTCCTCGAGGCGCAGTTCGCGAAGGTAAACCTGGAAATGGTCCATGATCCGCGGCATGACCCGCTCGATCTGGGGAAGGTCCTCGGTTGTCGCCAACTCCAGATTGACCCGGACCTTCAGAAATCTGGACTTGCGTTCGCCGGTATTGAGGCTGACCACGATATCGGGCAACTCGTAGAACACCGGTTCGGCGCCAGGGGCTCCGTCCGCGTGGCCTTCGGCCGGGCTGTCGCCGGTGACCGATCCCAGGACACCGTCAAGCATGCCGGTAAAGAACAGGCCGCCGAGGCCGCCCGCCACCAGGAGAATGCCGCCACCGGCCAGCATCAGCAGCTTCTTCTTCCCGCCCTTTGCCGGCGCGTCCGCCTCCGTGCCGGGTTTGGCGCCTTTCTTGGTTTTGTCGGCCATCTGGTGTCCTCGACCCGAGCGCTTGACGCGCGAAAGTTAGCAACCCACAGATCCAGGACTATAGGGACGGTTGGTTAACAGGGAGTTGAAAAACCAGGACAAACCGGCGCGGCGGTCGCGGGGAGCGGGCAGGAATTGCCGGGTAAAGCCGGCCCTGGAGGACTGCGAATGGCCGTCCGGCGCGGGCCCTCGTTTCCGTCAATTATTTGATCTCAATAGATAATTTTTTCTGGCACGGTTTCTGCTTTCACTGCTGTCGTTACTCTCCGATGACAACGGATGATACGCGGAAGCCATGGAAAACACCTCACTCGTCGCGCTTTCCCATCAAGCGGCCCTGCGTCGCCAGATGGAGACCATCGCCCACAACGTCGCGAACATGAACACCACCGGGTTCAAGGCCGAGCGCCTCATGTTCGTCGATCATCTGGTGCGCAACCCGAGCGGCGATCAGTTCAGCGACCCGAAGCTGTCCTTCGTTCGCGACGTCGCCACCGTCCGCGATCTTTCCTCCGGCCAGTTGCAGCATACCGGCAATCCCCTCGACCTCGCGATCGAGGGTGACGGGTTCTTCGTCGCCCAGACTCCCGATGGAGACCGCTACACCCGAAACGGCCGCCTGCGCATCGACGAGACGGGCCAGGTGGTGACCGAACACGGCATGCCGCTGATGACCTCCGGCGGGCAGCCCATTCTCCTGGGTCCCACGGATACGGACATCTCCGTGTCGCGGGACGGAACCGTTTCCTCGGAGAACGGCGTGCTTGGCCGCTTTCGCGTGGTCCGCTTCGACAACCCGCAAACCATGCGGATGGTGGCGGGCGGGTTGATGTCGGCGGAGGGCATCCCGCAGGAGATGGACGCGCCGCGCGTCGCGCAGGGCATGCTCGAGGGCTCCAACGTGGAGTCCATCGTCGAGATGGAGCGGATGATCACCGTGCACCGCGCCTACGAAAGCACCCAGAAGATGATCACCGGAGAACATGAGCGCATGCGCAAGATGATGGAGGTCTACGCCTCGTAGGCGGTCCGGATCCACCGGCGAAGGCGTTACCCGAAACAAGACGGATCATACGGAAGGGACAGACAGATGAGAGCGTTGGGAATTGCGGCGACGGGAATGCTCGCCCAGCAACGGAACGTTGAAGTGGTCTCCAACAACCTGGCCAACATGAACACGACCGGCTTCATGCGCCGCCGCACCGAGTTCCACGACCTGCTGTACCAGAACCTCCGGCGCGTCGGCTCCACCGCCTCCGACGCCGGCGAGATCGTTCCCGCCGGCGTACAGTTGGGGCTCGGCGTCAAGCTCGCGGCGGTTTACCGCATCCATGCCCAGGGCAACCTCACCGCCACCGACAACACCTTCGACATGGCCATCCAGGGCAAGGGCTTCTTCCAGGTCGAACTCCCGGACGGCGAGACCGGCTACACCCGGGACGGCACCTTCCAGCTCAACGCCAACGGACAGCTGGTCACCCACGACGGTTACGCCATCGTCCCCGGCATCACCGTTCCCGAGGACGCGGTCGACGTCACCATCAACCAGAGCGGCGAGGTTCTGGTCAAGCTTCAGGGCCAGGTGGAGCTCCAGAACGTCGGTCAGTTGCAGTTGGGAACCTTCGCCAACGAGCCCGGCCTTCAGGCCATCGGCGGCAACCTGTTCACCGAAACGCCGGCTTCCGGCGGCGCCAACGTCGGAACGCCGCAGACGTCGGGTTTCGGCAGCATTCTCCAGGGGTTCCTCGAGACGTCGAATGTCAATTCGGTGGAGGAGATCACCAACCTGATCTCGGCCCAGCGAGCCTACGAGATGAACTCCAAGGTTATTCAAACGGTCGACGAGATGATGGCCGTCCTCAATACACTGCGCTAGGGAGACAGCGATGCGAACCCTATTGGCGATGTTCGCCGTGATCGGCGTCATCACCTTTTCCACGGAGCCCATGGCGGGTTCCAACACGCCCTTCGCGGACGCCGGCGCCGGTTCGGACGAACGCCAGGTCGTCCTCCGCGACATGGCCGTGGTCGGCGACAATCTGGTCCGGGTCGGCGACCTGTTCATCAACGCCGGAGAGAAGGCGCTCCGCGAAGTGGGATACGCGCCCGCTCCCGGCCGGCGGATGGTGTTCGACGCGCGGACCCTGTACCGGGTGGCGCGCGCCCACGGTCTCGACTGGCGTCCCATGTCCATCCACGACAAGGCGGTGATCGAACGCGAAAGCGTCGTCGTCTCCGGGACGGACGTGGAAAACCGTATCCTGGCGGCGCTGCCCGACAACGGGATCGACACCGAGGGCGTCGAAATCGAACTCAATAATCCGCTGTTGAGGCTCCATCTTCCGGCCGACGCGACCGAGACGGTCGAGGTGGAGGACCTGAACTACACGGCCGGCGACCGGCGCTTCAACGCGATCTTGACGATCCCCGGGGACGGTCTGAACGTTCGCCGCGTCCGGGTGGGCGGCCGGGTCCATCGGGTCTCGGGTGTGCCGGTGCTGGCGCGCCGGGTGATGCGCGGCGAAGTCATCGGCGAGCACGATATCGAATGGGTGCAGGTGCGCAGCGGCCGCATTCCCCACAACACGGTGCTCGACGCCGAGTCGCTGGTCGGGCTCAGCCCCAAGAGAACGCTGCGCGCCGGCTCGCCGGTTCGGATGTCGGAGGTCCAGGAACCGCTCCTGGTGACCAAGGGCGCGCAGGTGACGCTGGTTCTCGAGACCGAGAGCATGACGCTGACCGCGCGCGGCCGCTCCATGGAAGACGGCAGCCGCGGCGATACCATCCGGGTGACCAACGCGCAAAGCCATACCGTCGTAGAGGGCGTGGTGTCCGGGGCCGGAACCGTGACCGTCAGCGCCTCCGGCGCGACGGCGATCAACTAGGAGGATGACGACGATGGATCGGGTCTTACGCAAGGTTTTCTCGGCGGTGGCCGTCCTGGCCCTGGGGATCGGCGCCACGGGTTGCAGCAATCTCATGCGCCTCACGGAAGTGGGCAGCGAACCGTCGCTCAGCCAGTACACGAACCCCACCCAGGCTCCCGACTACAAGCCGGTGAGCCTGCCCATGCCGGCGTCGCACGCGCCGGACGACAACCCCAACTCTCTGTGGCGGTCCGGCGCCAAGGCCTTTTTCAAGGACATCCGGGCCAAGGAGGTGGGCGACATCCTGACGCTCAAGCTCAAGCTCGACGACAAGGCCAAGCTCGAGAACAAGACCAAGCGGGCGCGCGACGACAGCGAGACCCAGGAAACCAACATCCTTCTCGGTTACGAGGCGTCGTTCAACCGGATCTTCGGAAACGACGCGGTCGCCCAGGGCGGGACCATGTTCGATTTCGGCACCAAGCACGATACCGAAGGCGACGGCCAGATCGACCGCAGCGAGGAAGTGGAACTGACCGTGGCGGCGGTGGTCACCCAGAAGCTTCCGAACGGGGCGTTGGCCGTCCTCGCCCGCCAGGAGGTGCGAGTGAATTACGAGTTGCGCGAGATGCTGATAACCGGCGTGGTGCGGGCTCAGGACATCGACGCCGACAACTCCGTTTCGCACGAACGGATCGCCGAGATGCAGGTGGCGTACGGCGGCCGCGGAACGCTGAGCGATCTCCAGCAGCCGCGCTGGGGCACCCAGGTCTGGGATATCCTGTTCCCATTCTAGGTCCCTGCCGCACGGACACGCGAGGAAGGCCGTCGCCTGGCGACGGCCTTCCTTCGTTATTCGAACTCGGCGATGATCTGACCGACGGCGAGGGTGTCGCCCGCGCCGGCGTGCAGCTTGGCGATCCGCCCGAAACGGCTGGCCTTGAGGATGTTTTCCATTTTCATCGCCTCGAGCGTCCCTATTTCAGATCCGGGGCTGACGCTGTCACCTTCCTCGACGGCCAACGAGCGCAGCAATCCGGGCATGGGCGCCTGCACGTATTTGGTCATGTCGCGCGGTTTGCGTTCCGGCATGAGCCTGGCGAACTCGGCAATCCGCTTACGATAGACGATCACATCGATCTCGGCTCCCATATGGTACAGTTTGTAGCCGAGACCGCTGCGCTCCACCTTGTAGCGTTCCGGGATGTTGTTCATGGTGGCGCGAAGCACCGGGTCGCCGATCCGCCAGTCGCTGCGCACCGCAAGCAACTTACTGCCGGTGTCGATTTCGAACCCTTCGTCGGGGCCACCGGCGATGGGCGTCGCGGTGACCGGGTATTGCTTGTCGCCGATCTCCACCACCACCTCGGTGGGAACGACGCGCGGGTATCCCGGCATGATACCGGTCGTGCGGCTGGCGCGATAGAGGTAGCGCAGGTGCATCAAAGTCGCCGCCGCGATGATCGCATTGGTCTCGCTTTCATCGAGCGGCACCGGTGAGAAGCCGCGCGGATACTCTTCATCGATGAAATTGGTGGTGAGGTTACCCTCGAGAAACCGGGGATTGGCGCACAGCGCCGTCAAAAACGCGAGATTGTGAAGAACACCCTTGATGTAGAATTCGTCGAGCGAACGCCGCATCTGAGCCACGGCGCTTTCACGGTCGCGATCGTAGGTGGTGATCTTGGCGATCATGGGGTCGTAGAACATCGTGACCTCGCCGCCCTCGTAGACGCCGTTGTCGACCCGGACCCGCGGCCCTTCCTCGGGGCTCCGATATCGGACGATACGCCCCGTGGACGGCATGAAGTTGCGGTTCGGATCCTCGGCATAGACGCGGGCTTCGATGGCCCAGCCTTGCATTTTAATGTCCTTCTGCTGGATGGTCAGACGTTCTCCAGCGGCAACCCGGATCATCCATTCGACAATGTCGACACCGGTAACCATTTCCGTTACCGAGTGCTCCACCTGCAGACGCGTGTTCATCTCCAGGAAGTAGTAACTGCCGTCGGTATCGAGCATCAATTCCACCGTTCCGGCCGAATTGTAGCCAACCGACTTGGCTAGATCGACGGCGCTCTTGCCCATTCTTTCCCGCAAGTCGGCATCGACCACCACCGCCGGCGCTTCCTCGATGACCTTCTGGTGGCGCCTTTGAATGGAGCACTCCCGCTCGCCGAGATGGATGACGTTGCCATGCTTGTCGCCGAGCACCTGGATCTCGATGTGGCGCGGGTTGGCGATGAACTTTTGGACGAATATCCTGTCGTCGCCGAAGCCCGACATTGCCTCGGACGTGGTCATGCGCAGCGCCTCCTCCAAATCCTTCTCTTCGAGGACGATGCGGATACCCTTGCCGCCGCCGCCGGCCGAGGCCTTCAGCATAATCGGATAACCGATCTCGTTGGCGACCTGGCGGGCCTGCTCGATGCCGCTCAGCGCTTCCAAGTGAGACGGAATGACCGGGACGCCGACCTCCTTGGCCTTCTGGGTCGACTGGAGCTTATCTCCCATCAGCGAAGTGGCGTCCGGACGGGGGCCAATGAAGGTGATGCCCGCCTTTTCCAGGGCCTCGGCGAACTTGGCGTTCTGCGACAGAAAGCCGTAACCCGGATGGACGGCGTCGGCGCCCGTCTTCTTACAGGCATCGATGATCTTGTCGATGACGAGATAGCTCTCCGAGGCCGGTGAGGAACCGATATGGACGGCTTCGTCGCAGGCTCGGACGTGAAGTCCGTACTTGTCGGCATCGGAGTAAACCGCGACCGTGGGAATGCCCATGCGCCGCGCCGTCCGGTTAATACGCAGGACGATTTCGCCCCGGTTTGCAATCAGGATTTTTTTGAACATTTTTCGATTCCAGGCCTACAGAGGATTATTCGCATGCTTACGACGCGGCGCCGTGACTTTCTTGTCACGCAGCAGGGTCAGCGCCTTGCACAGGCGCTTGCGCGTGCTGTGCGGCATGATGACATCGTCGATGAAGCCGCGCTGGGCGGCCTGGAAGGGATTGGCGAACTTCTCCCGGTATTCCTCGATACGGGCCGCGAACTTCTCGGGGTCGCCAGCGTCGTTGCGGTACAGGATCTCGGCGGCGCCGGTGGCGCCCATCACCGCGATCTCGCCCGTGGGCCAGGAAAAATTGATGTCCGCGCGCAGGTGCTTGGAGCCCATCACCGCGTACGCCCCACCATAGGCCTTACGGGTAATGCAGGTGACCTTCGGGACCGTCGCCTCGGCATACGCGAACAGGAGTTTCGCGCCTTCCCGTATGATGCCCGAGTGCTCCTGCCCGACACCGGGCAGGAATCCCGGCACGTCGACGAAGGTGATAATGGGGATGTTGAAGGCATCGCAAAACCGGACAAAGCGGGCGCCCTTGATGGAGGAGTCGATGTCCAGGCACCCGGCCAGAACCATGGGTTGATTGGCGACGATACCCACCGAGAGCCCGTTCATCCGGCCGAACCCGGTGATGATGTTCGGGGCGAACTCGGGTTTGATCTCGAAGAACACGGCCTCGTCGACCACCTTGGTGATCAATTCCTTCATGTCGTAAGGAAGGTTCGGATTGTCCGGTATCAGCGTATCAAGCGACAACTCCACCCGATTGGGATCATCGTAAGCGGCGCGCCGCGGTGCCTCGGACCGGTTCGACGAGGGGAGGAAATTGATCAGCCGGCGCATATACAGAAGCGCTTCCACATCGTCGTCGAACGCCCGGTCGGCCACGCCGGATTCCTTGGTGTGAACGTCGGTGCCTCCCAGTTCCTGGTGGTCGACGTCCTCGTGGGTGACGGTCTTCAGCACGTTCGGTCCGGTGACGTACATGTGGGAGTTTTCCTTCACCATGAAGATGAAGTCCGTGAGCGCCGGCGAGTACGTGGCGCCGCCCGCGCAGGGGCCCATAATCACCGATATCTGGGGAATGACACCCGACGCATCGACATTGCGCTGGAACACGTCGCAATATCCCGCGAGCGAGTCGACGCCTTCCTGGATACGGGCGCCGCCGGAGTCGTTGATACCGATGATTGGCGCGCCAACGCGCATGGCCTCGTCCATGACCTTGCAGATCTTGTTGGCGTGCGCGGCCGAGAGGCTGCCGCCCAAAACCGTGAAATCCTGGCTGTAAACGAAGACCGGACGACCGTTAATGGTGCCGTATCCGGTCACCACGCCGTCTCCCGGCACCTGGGTCTTCTGCATGCCGAAGTCGACGCACCGGTGCTCGACGAACATGTCCCACTCCTCGAAGGAGTCGGGGTCGAACAGGACCTCGATGCGCTCGCGCGCCGTCAATTTGCCTTTCTCGTGCTGGGCATCAATTCGTTTCTCGCCGCCGCCCATCCGGGCCTGTGCCCGACGGTTCTCCAACGCTTCAATGATCTCAAGCATGAGGTTGACCCCTTATGTTGCCCCCCGAGCCGCGCGTCCTCGGGTCGATGTTTTGGAAGTGGTTGAGATGATCGTTGCGAGGCGATCCCTCTCGCAACCGGTTCTCCGCAATTGGCCCTCCGGTCATGCAAACCAGCGGGCGCAAGTTCTCTGTGCCTTCGCACTTGCTCGTGCGCGTAATGTGGAAAAGGTCATCAAAATCGCGGGGAGGTTTTTGATTGCCGTCTATTTGCGCCGCGGCCGGTCGGAAATGGAAGGTGCGGGCTCCCCGAACAGAACAGGGCAATAGCGCACTGCAAAAATCACGCGGGGGGCGATCAGTTGAACTTGCCGAGCAATTCTGAACGCGCGTCCAGCCATTGTTCGGGTCCCGCAGCGGCCCTATTGCACAAGGAAGGAAATGAGTAAGGTCCGGTTGACGTCCGCAAGCTCGCGGCTTGCCTTTCGCAAAAACCGGGGGCGATAAACGCCCTAGGCCGATAGTGCTCGACCTCGTCAACCTCGAAATTTTACCCCTGACAGAACTCACCATGTCAACCCACCCCGAACTGCGGTAGGAAATAACGTGTTTATGCTGCAATGCAAGAGCGCGTGGAAAATTTTGTGGCGCGGCATTAAATCGGAGGTGTATGGCGCGATACCGTGCAACGCACCGTGCAGTAACCCTAAGTCAAATATAGATTTTCCGCGATCGGTCGGGAAGACGAGGATTTCAGGCGAAGCCACGGTGCTGGCTTCGGGTATCATCGCCGGGGGGCTCTTTACCCGCACTGCAGCAAGGGTTGCTCCGCCCTGTCGGGGAGGCGCGTCGACGCGTTTGTCGCGCGCGCTACTCGTCGCGGTGGGTCTTTTCCATGCGCTCGTGGCGCTCCTGGGCTTCCAGGCTCAGCGTGGCGATGGGCCGGGCTTCCAACCTGGACAGGCTGATGGGCTCATGCGTTTCCTCGCAATAGCCGAACGCGCCGTTGTCGATCCGTTCAAGGGCCTCGTCGATCTTGGAAATCAACTTGCGCGCCCGGTCCCGGGTCCGGAGTTCGAGCGAGCGGTTGGTCTCGGAGGAGGCGCGGTCGGCGATATCGGGTTCGGTGGACGCGCTTTCCTGAAGATGGTGAAGCGTTTCGGTGGACTCCACCAGCAACTCGGACCGCCAGGTCAGGAGTTTTTTCCGGAAGTAGGCGAGCATGACCGGATTCATGAACGGCTCGTCCTCGGAGGGCCGATAGTCCTGCGGCACGGTTACGTTCATATGCATCAAGCATCCCCAACAGTCAGGCCCATGCGGCTAACTGTGGCGGAATATATTTTTTCATGACCTTCGCCGCAAGCCCAATCTTCACGCGGGCGTTCATACAACTCTTTGAAATCTCGCAATAAAGTGCCGAAGTGGCCGAGACAATACGGCGAAAGGCCGTTTGCGTCAGGTCTTGCGGGTCAGTTTGGCGATTTCCACCTCGGCGCGAAGCTCGATTTCGTCGATGATCGCGTTCAGCCTGGGGTCGTCGGCGGGGTCGCGTTTCTCTCTCAACATGCGGGCGAGACCGGTCAGGCGCTCCTTGGAGACGGCGCCATCGAGAATCCCGCGCCGGAGGTCTTCGAGGTGATCGAGCACGCCGTTGCCGAACCGGCTGAGTTTTTTCTTCGCGGTTTCCTCGGTGGCGTCCAGTGTCTCCTGGACCGACAGGATGGAGCCAACGGAGAATACCGCGCTGGCGCCTCCCATGGCCGTTGCCGACGGGGACGACGTCGCGCTCCGCAGCGTGCTCGCGAACGCGCCGTTGGATCCTCCCGTGGCGCTCTTGCCGCGGGCAGTGTCCGTGCGCCGGTTGGTTTCGAGGGTGGAGATTTTCATCGCCTGGCTCGATCGTTGACATGAACTGACGGTCGCATCCTGCGTCGGCGACGGTTAAGAGCGCGTTAAACGCCAATGCCATGCCCCTTAGTCCTCAATTTGTGTGTTGAAATGTCTCGGCTGGCGGCCTAGCATTGTTGCGAATGAGACGCATTTTTAATTGAAGCCCGCGCTAAACAAAGGGCCGGAGACGAGAATCATGCCGAACAGAACATGTGCGATTGCCCTGTCAGTGCTGCTGCTGGCGGCGGGGGCGGGCGAGTCGCGGGCCGTCGACGGCGGCGAGGTGAACCTGTATTCCTATCGCCAACCGTTCCTGATCCAGCCCATTCTCGACAGGTTTACCGAACAGACCGGTATCCGGGTCAACGCGGTGTACGCCAAGGAAGGCATATTGGAACGCCTCAAGGCGGAGGGCGACAACAGCCCGGCCGACCTAGTGTTGACCGCCGATGTGGGCAACCTGAAAGACATGATGGAAGTGGGCGTGCTGCAACCGGTGTCCTCGGAGGTTCTGGATCAGAACATCCCCGAACAGTACCGCGATCCGGACGGCCTTTGGTACGGGCTGACAATGCGCGCACGCGTCGTTCTCGCCAGCAAGGACCGGGTGGCTCCCGGGGAGATGACCCGCTACGAGGATCTGGCCGATCCGAAATTCAAGGGCCGCGTCTGCACCCGGTCGGGCAAGCATGTCTACATGGTCTCGCTGATCGCCTCGGTCATCGCGCATGACGGCGAGGACAAGGCCGAGGACTGGCTTCGCGGGGTGAAGGACAATCTGGCGCGCAAACCCCAGGGCAACGATCGCGCGCAGGCCAAGGCGGTCTACGAGGGCGTTTGCGACGTGGCGGTCGCCAACACGTACTACATGGGCAAGATGGCCACCAACGAGGACGAACCGGAAGAGAAGACCTGGGCCGACGCGGTCCGTATCGTGTTCCCCAACCAGCAGGACCAGGGAACCCACGTCAACATCTCCGGCGCGGCGGTCACGCGGAGCGCCAACAACCGCGAGAACGCCATCAGGCTGCTCGAGTTCCTCAGCGAGGACGACGCCCAGAAGCTTTACGCGGAGCAGAATTTCGAATACCCCGTAAAGCCGGGCGTGGCCATCGATCCGCTGGTGGCGTCGTGGGGGCCGTTCAAGGCCGACACCATCGATCTCTCGGAGGTCGCCAAACACAGGGCGGCCGCCTCGAAACTGGTGGACCGGGTCGGGTACGATCAGGGGCCCGACTCCTAGCGGGCTTAACGGGCCTGGCGGTCCCGGGCCGGCGCGGCTTCGGCGCCGGCGGCTTTTTTCGGTTTGGATGAAGCGAGATCGACATCATGGGGACGGTGACGGCTGGAACGCAAGGGACGCCCCGGCGGAGCGGCGTCCGGCGTTTCGGTCCCGGCGGCTGGACCCTCGGCGCCCTCGCGGTCGCCGGTCTGATCGCGGTGCCGTTGTTGGCGGTGGCGGTGCTCGCCTTCGATCCCAGCGACGATATCTGGCCGCATCTCGCCGGGACGGTCCTGCCGCTCTACGTGCGCACCACGTTCGCGCTGATGCTCGGGGTCGGGCTCGGGACCGTCGTCATCGGCGTGGGAACCGCGTGGCTCACCACCATGTGCCGCTTTCCCGGCCGCCGGGTGTTCGAATGGGCGCTGCTGCTGCCGCTCGCCATGCCCGCCTATGTGATCGCCTATGTCTACACCGACATGCTGGAGTACGCCGGGCCGGTCCAGGGGGCGTTGCGCGCGCTGTTCGGCTGGGCCAGCCCCCGGGACTACTGGTTCCCGGAGATCCGCTCGCTCGGCGGCGCCATCTCGATGATGACGCTGGTGCTCTATCCGTATGTCTACCTGCTCTCGCGGGCGGCGTTCCTGGAGCAGTCGGTGTGCGTGCTGGAGGTGAGCCGGACCCTGGGCCGGGGGCCGTGGCGGAGCTTCCGGGGCGTGGCGCTGCCGCTGGCGAGGCCGGCCATCGTCGTCGGCGTGTCGCTGGTGCTGATGGAGACGCTGAACGATTTCGGCACGGTGGATTACTTCGCCGTCCCCACCTTTACCGCCGGCATCTACGACGTCTGGCTCAACATGAACAGCCCGTCCGGGGCGGCGCAGCTGGCGGTGGTCATGCTGGCGGTGGTTCTCGTGCTGATCGCCATGGAGCGGCTGGCCCGCCGCGGCCAGCGCTACCACCACACCACCACCCGCTACCGCGCGCTGCCGAGCTACCGGCTGGGCGGGGTCCGCCGGGGGCTCGCGGTGGTGGCCTGCCTGTTGCCGCTGGTGTTCGGCTTCGCGCTGCCGGGCGCCGTCCTCGCGGTCTACGCGCTGCGCACCCCACCGGTCACCCATGGCGGCAGTTTCGTCGAGTATGCGCTGAACAGCCTGACCCTCTCGGCGGGCGCGGCGGTGGCGGCCGTCTGCGTCGGCCTGTTCCTGGCGTACGGAGTGCGGCTCGGCGGCGGGCGGGTGCTGCGCTGGGCGGTGCGGTTCGCCGGCGTCGGCTACGCGGTTCCCGGCGCGGTGCTGGCGGTGGGGGTGCTGATCCCGCTGGCCGCCTTCGACAACGCCGTGGACGGGTTCATGCGCGAAACCTTCGGCGTGTCCACCGGGCTGCTGCTCAGCGGCAGCCTGTTCGCGCTGCTGTTCGCCTACGTGGCCCGGTTCCTGGCGCTGTCGCTGGGCACCGTCGAGGCCGGCCTCGGCAAGATCACCACCGGCATGGACGGCGCCGCCCGCACCCTCGGGCGGGGACCGGGGCGCACCCTGCTTTCCGTGCACCTGCCGATGATGAAGGGCACCATCCTCACCGCCGCGATCCTGGTGTTCGTGGACGGCATGAAGGAGCTGCCCATGACCGTCCTGCTCCGGCCGTTCAACTTCGACACGCTCGCCACCTACGTCCACCAGTTCGCGTCGTCGGAACTGCTGGAGGAGTGCGCGGCCGGCGCGCTCGCCATCGTCGCCGCCGGGATCCTTCCGGTGATCGCGCTCAGCATGACCATCCGCCGCTCGCGGCCCGGGACGGAAGACGCCGGAACATGAGCGGCGTCCGTCTCGACGACGTGTTCCATGCCTACGGCGCCGTGGAGGTGGTGCGCGGCGTGTCGCTCGCGGTCACGCCGGGGCAGGTGGCCTGCCTGCTCGGTCCGTCGGGGTGCGGCAAGACCACGCTGCTGCGCCTCGCCGCCGGGCTGGAGGCGGTCCGGCGCGGCCGGGTGACCATCGGCGATCGCGTGGTCGCCGACGGCGCCCGGGGCCTGCACGTGGCGCCCGAGCGCCGGCGGGTGGGGCTGATGTTCCAGGACTACGCGCTGTTTCCCGCATCTGACCGTGTTCGACAACATCGCCTTCGGCATCTCCGACCTGTCGGTGGGGCGGCGGCGCTGGGTGCGCTCGGCGCTGGACCGCATGGGGCTCGCGGCGTTCGCCCGCAGCTACCCGCACACGCTGTCGGGCGGCCAGCAACAGCGGTGCGCGCTGCTGCGGGCGCTGGCGCCCAACCCGGACGTGCTGCTGCTCGACGAGCCGTTCTCGGGGCTGGACGTCACCCGCCGCGCCCAGGTGCGCGAGCAGACGCTGGAACTGCTGCGCGAGACCGGCATCGCCACCCTGATCGTCTCCCACGACCCCGAGGAGGCGATGTTCATGTCCGACCGGCTGCTGATCATGGAAGAGGGCGAGATCCTCCAGCACGGCGCCCCGGCGGAGATCTACCTGCACCCCCGGGACGCATCCGTGGCGGAGCTGTTCGGCCCGCTCAACCATGTCCCCGGCGTGGTCGCCGACGGCCACCTGCGGACCCCCGTCGGCGCCTTCGACGCGCACGCGCTGGCCGACGGCACCCGGGCGCCGCTGCTGATCCGCCCGGAGGGCCTGACGGTGGCGCCGCCCGGCGCGGGCACCCCGGCGACGGTGACGTCGGCGCGGCTGCTCGGCCGCTCCAGCCACCTGCGCGTGACCGTCGACGGCGTCGAGGAGCCGCTGGCGGTGCTGGTTCCGGGCGTCTACCTGCCGGAGCCGGGCACGGCGGTGTCGCTGAAGGCGGACCCGGCCCAGGCGTTCGTGTTCGCCACCCGGTAAAGATTGCCGGGGCGGCGGCACGAACGGCCCGGCCCGCCCACCGTGCCCGCCGCCGGGCGACTCCAAGCCGTTGACTTTCAAGGCGTTAACAGGCACCCGCCGTTGGCCCCGCTCTTGCTTCCCTTGCGGCGGGACGGTCTTGTCCGTCGGAATTCTGGCAACGTCGGAGCCTGCCATGAGTGTGAATGGTGCGTTTACATCGAGCGCCTCGGGGATGAACTCCCAGTCCCGGGCCCTGGAAGCCATCGGCGCCAATGTCGCCAACGTCACCACCAACGGCTACAAGCGCTCGGAGATCAACTTCGGGACGCTGGTGAGCCGGACCTGGTCGAGCCCCGGCAACGGCGAGGTGCCGTCGGGCAGCACCCATTCCGACATGGGCGGGGTCCGCGCCAAGACCTACAACCGCATCAGCGACCAGGGCCAGGTGCGGAGCACCGGCGGCGGCATGGACCTGGCGCTGCTCGGGCGGGGGTTCTTCATCTACAACACCGAGGTCGGCGGCGGCGGGGCCGAGCTCTACGGCCGCGACGGCGCGTTCGGACCGCCGTCGGCGGCCAGTACACCGCCACCGATCCGGACGGCACCACCTACACGTCCAACGAAACCTACCTGGTGGACGGCAACGGCTACTACGTGCAGGGATGGCGGGCCGCCCCCGACGGCAGCTTCTCCGCCGACGCCGGCGGCCTCTCGTCCATCCGCCTCGACCCCGGCGCCTTTTCCAGCGCCGGCCAGCCCACCACCCGGGCCGACCTGTCGCTCAACCTGCCGGCCGACCTCGCGCCCGGGCAGGTGAACGGCTATGCCATGGACGTGTTCGACTCGGCCGGGGACAGCCGGTCCGTGGAGCTGCGCTTCGCCAAGACCGCGCCCAACACCTGGGACCTGAACATGACCGGCGCGAGCGGCGACACGGTCACCTTCGCGCCGGCGGCGCCGCTGACCTTCGACGCCCTCGGCGCCCTCGGCGGCCCGACCGAGTTCGCCGTCAACATCGCCCACGCCGGCGGCAGCGCCAGCAACTTCATCCTCGACATCGCCGACTTCACCCAGTTTTCGGGACCGCTGATGGAGCTCGACTACGACCGCGACGGCTTCCCGCCCGGCCAGCTCAAATCGGTGGAGTTCGACGCCGACGGCGTCATCCACGGCCTGTTCTCCAACGGCCAGGTCCAGCCGCTCTACCGCCTGGGCATCGGCAACGTCCCCAACCCCGACGGCCTGCGCATGCTGAGCGGCAACGTGTTCACGCTGAGCGAGGACTCGGGCGTGCTCACCGTCGGCGTCGCCGGCGAGGGCGGCCTCGGCGAGGTGATCCCGGAGTTGGTGGAACAGTCCAACGTGGAACTGGCCGACGAGTTCACCCGCATGATCATGACCCAGCGCGCCTACAGCTCGTCCGCGACGGTGTTCAAGACCGTCGACGAAATGCTCCAGACGGCGGCCCAGCTCAAACGGTAATCGACGCATGACGAGCCGCCCGCCGTTCGCGCACGTTGCGGGGGGGGGGGGGGGTAAAAACGGTTTTTTGCAAAACAACCCCATGCACAGTAGAAATCGGGGCCCTTTCTAGCAAGTTCGGTGCCACCGGACGCCCGAAAAAGCGGGCGAACATCCCGGCCGACGCGCGTCGCGACCCGCGACACCGAAGCGCTCCCGCCGCCCCCCGCCGCCCCCGCGAGGAGCGAGGCGACGCGGCGGTCCGGTGCCGCGCGGGGGGCGAGCGGTGGGACTGGATTGCCGCGCTTCGCTCGCAACGACGGAGGGACGACGGTTGGCGGCGGTCTAACGTTCGCCGGCGGTTGTCGCCGCCGGGCGGGAGGAGTACCTTGGCGGCGGATCGACGGAAGACGGGCTCGACGGCTTCGGAGGCACCCGGCGCCGGCCCCGATGGAGAGGGTCCATGGCAACACCGCGCATCGATATTCCCCTGGCTTCGGTTTCGGAGTTGTGCCGGCGGCGGCGGATCAAGCGGCTCGCGCTGTTCGGCTCGGCGCTTCGCGACGATTTCACGGCCGAGAGCGACGTGGACCTGCTGGTGGAGTTCGAGCCCGACGCCCGGGTCGGCCTGGAGTTTTTCGCCATCGAGCGCGAGCTGACCGAACTCCTCGGCCGCAAGGTGGATCTCAACACCGCCGGGTTCATCAACAAGCGATTCCGCGATCGCGTCCAGGCCGAGGCGCGGGTGGTGTATGAATTTTGCGGGTAACGACCCCTTTTTGCCACACAAGGACGGGGAGGATGGAGGTTATCCGAGGGATAGGAACGGTGGTGTAAACGCTTTTGATTGCGGGAAATCAGTGTAAGAATACAGCGCCTCGTATGCGCCGGATTGCACCGCGACCATCTAAGGCGGGAAACCAAAACCATGCCTGAGTTTTCGGGTAACTTCCGCTTTTCTGCGACCTTGCGCGGGAGGATCGCCGATTTTTCGATGGAGTTTAGAATAATGCGATTTCGTTATTCAGCCATTTTGATGTTCACCCTAGTTATTGCTGCCGGGTGCTCGTCCGCTAAGGTTATGGAGCGCGATACTTACGAAGGCCCGAAAATTCCACAAGCGGACCGGGTAATCGTGCATAACTTCGTCGCGGACCCCGCCGAAGTCCCGCCTGGTTCCTGGTTTAGCCGCTATACAGTTGATTCTCAGCCTCTAACAAGCGAGCAGCTCGAGGTTTCCCGAAAGCTGGGCGCTGAAATGGCGGATCGACTTGTGGAGAAGTTGAACAACTTCGGTTTGCCCGCGGTGCGCGCGGTTGGCCAGCCGGCTCCTCTGATTAACGACGTCGTCATAAGAGGTTATTTCATTTCGGTTTCCGAGGGGAGCGCCACGAAGCGGGTGGCTTTAGGAATGGGCTATGGAAACGCCGAATTGACGACAGCGGTCGAAGTCTTTCAGATGACACCCCAGGGCCTACGCCGGCTCGGCGGCGGCAAGCTCAAATCCGGTGACGATTATTTGCCCGGCGCCGCCGTCCCGGTTGCAATCTTCGCGGCGACCGCCAACCCGATCGGTCTGATCGTTGGCGGAACGGTCAGGGGCGGCGCAGAAGCTACGGGCTCGGGCTCGATGGACCAGGCAATAACGAGAAGTGTCGACGAGATCGCGCAAAAATTAAAAGAAGGTGCCGAGCGTCAAGGTTGGGACCTGGGTGCATAATAGCAGCTCGAGCCACTTTTTGAGATGGGCGCAAACCGCCGCGCCGGCCAAGCCGACGACCGCTGATAGCTAGCGGTGCGCATGGGAGAGTGGGCGAGACTGCGGCTCTCCTACACCTAGCCGACCTTCAAGGCCGAACGTCGGCAATCCCCCTGATTTGGTTAGCTCGACCCTCAGCTACGGACCAAACAGGCAGCTGGCGCTAACCGTCACTCGTGACCCGATGCGGAAGTCGCGCAGGGAGCGCTTCATCTCGTTAAATTACGGCACCTTGAGTTGAGTGCCATCAAGGTCCTTTGTCGATAAGCAGCCTTTTGCAGAGCCATTTCCATACATCTCGGCGGGCCTCTGCTATCGGAGGATGACGGAACAGATCGCTAACCTCTTTGCGCCAGTGACCATTTAAGCGCCAATGGCGTTAGCAGCGTGGTAACAATCACCATAATGACGATGGCCGAGAACTCACCCTCGTCCAGAACTCCGAGTCCTTTACCAACGCTAGCGAAAATCAGACCGACTTCGCCGCGTGGGACCATGCCAATACCGACGGTTACCCTGTCAACAGTGCCGCCGGCAGCAATCCCGGATATTGCCTTTCCCACAATCGCCGCGACGATCAGAATGCATCCAAGCCCTAGAACGTCAGTTTCGAGGAAGGTTGCTAAGTTGACCTGCATGCCCATGAGCACGAAGAAAACCGGAGCGAACACCAATTCGAGGGGTTCGACGAGTTGTTCTATCTTTTGTCGACTTTCGCCCGTCGATGCTTCCCCGTCACCTCCAAACTGGTCCTCTGTAATAATTAGGCCGGCGGCAAAGGCGCCGACGATTGCGGCAAGGCCCAATAAGTTGGCGAGCCAAGACATAACGAACATCAGGCAGAGCGGATAGAGGAGTTTCAGACGATGCTTTTCGAAGATGCGGAATAGCGGGACGCCGTAACCTGCCAATCTTGGGCCAAACGTTAGAATGGCGCCGATGAACCCAGCCGAAATCAGACAAATCTTGGCGACCTCCCCCAACTGGACTTCGCCGGTGGCAACTATACCCACGACCACGGCGAGAACGATCAAGCCGAGCACATCGTCAATGACAGCAGCACCTAGAATCACCTTAGCTTCGGGTGTAGCCATCTTGCCCAGGTCCTTGAAAACGCGGGCGGTAATGCCGACGCTGGTAGCTGCAAGCGTCGCCGCAATAAACAGATGAGCCGTAACGGGAATGTCCGGAACGAACAGGAAAGTCGAGCCCAATCCAAGCGCCATTGGCGCAACAACACCCATAACTGCCACGCCCAAGGCGGGCCTACCCACACTCTTCATTTCTTCTATGTTTGTTTCAAGACCGACCATGAAGAGCAAGAGAAGGACGCCGAGGCTAGAAAACATCCATACGGCAAAGCCAAGAATGATCATCGGTACTGCTTCCGCGCCGCTCAGAAGAATTAAGACCTTGGTGACCGGGTGGTCGGGTCCCAACTCCTGACCAGCATATTTTTCCAGCGTCGCGTCCTCGATGCCCATGCCGGTTGTCCATACCGCATTGAATAGCTCGCCTGCCTCATTTAAATGCATGATCAAGACAAAACTTGGATTGCCGAGCCAATACCCGAGATTGCCAACTACAACACCAATCAAGAGCTCACCGAGAACAGCAGGTTGATTGAAGCGTTCGACGATACCTCGCCCCAGCAATGCGATGATCAAGATGATGGCCAACGAAAAGACAACGTCTGCAAAGGGGTCGTGATGGCCGCCCCCCTTATCGCCCGCCGCCCAGGAAATGCCCCGAACGACCATAACTGCTAAGAAGGCTCCGGCACCGATTATGATAAGCCGCCTGCTGTATCGTTCGTTTGTGGCCATGTTTCCAAATCCCGCTACACGCTATTTGATTCGTCCAGACTGATAGGTCTGGTGCCGATGTCAATGCGTGGTGAACCATGGCTCAAATTGGACTATGGACGGCTCCCATCCGACCGCATCGCGATGACTGGTTTTGGCTGAGGCTGTTGAAGAACTTTTTTGAGCTCTGGCTTTGGGGGTCGGGTCTAGCATCGTACTAAGACGGGGAGCGGAGGCGCGCGAGGACGGTGACGCACCGTGAATCGGCAGACTTGGCGGGCCAAACCTTGCCACGGAATCCGTTCAGCTATTCCGCGTTGATCTGGCGGGCGCGGGCGATGGGAACCCATCGTCAAGCGGTCCCTCCCATACCGACTATCGGCCCCGAGCACGCGCGAAACACGAGCCTCCGCACGACCCCGCAAACCGGCGAGGTGCCGCTGAAAGTGACGAAATCAGCCTGGGGAAAGGTTCGAGAACGGCCAAACGCGCCCAGCCGGGCACGGAGTTTGGTACAATGATAGACCCGACCCCCAAGCGAACTGATCAATGATAGACCCGACCCCCAAGCGAACTGGCGGATGCATGTCGCATTTCCTTGTAGGCGACGTTCTCGCCTCCGTGCTCAATCAGGGTTGGGATGTCGTGGATCTTGGGCCACACCGTGTTCTTCTGACGGATGTTCATGGGTCGCAATGCGGCGGGATCAATCCGACGCCATGCGTCACAGCACGCATCTGGGATGCAGAGGTTGGCGTCTGGCGCAGCACAGGCGCCGCATTGGAGAAATAAAATGGCAACAACTGTTCGCTTGATGCAGCTAGTGGCATGTTTCGCAGTCGGTTCACCGGGCGCTTACAATTCATCAGAATCCTGGGTCAGAACTGCTTGAACTCGACGATATTGCCTTTCCCGTCGACATTGCAGTAACCGTTGACGTCCTTGCCGCTGACATTCCAGTTAAAGGACGCTCCTTGCTTCTTAAGATCCTCCGCAGTCATCGCGCCGGAGTCGATGTCCTGCTGTAGCGTTGCGCCCAGGCTGACGTTGATGTCCGAGTTTGGTACACCGATGAAATGCTCCAGGACACTGTTCTTGCAGCCAAGCCCGAGCATGCCGATAACGGCATCGGTTTCGCTATCGGCTTTGCTGGGTGTAGCAATTGCAAGGGTTCCGGCGGTCAGCGCGGCGGCCAGGAGAAAGTTGAAGGTCTTCATGTGCATGGTTCCTTTTCTGGTTACATTCGAGGTAACGATTAACTAATGGGTCCGAACCCTAAGCAAGCATTTTCTTTAACTGTTTCCAGAGAAACCGCGCCCCAACGTAAGCAAGAACGACTACCCCGGTTAAGGTGAGAAATATCGAGAGCGGCAGAAAGAAACTTTCCTGAACGACGTTATTCGCGTCCAACCGATTGCCATAGAAAATCTTCTCCAGGGCACCGCACACGACACCGCCAATCACCAGAGCAATGCCGACAAGGCTCGATTTAGACATTGGTCTCAAATTCAATTTCATCGCCAGGTTCCATCAGCTTTTGCGTAACGGACAACTTGATAAATCGGCCGAGAACATCTGGTTCGGGTTCCTGGCCTTCCGCTTCAGTTACACCTTCGGCTGCGGACCTACCCCGGTGGTGGCGCCGACCTTTACTCTTGACCCTGGCTGCGTGAAAACGCCGGAATCAGTCGTTCGCACGCAATAAAATAAACTAAATTGTGGGTTCGGAAAGTTTTTAATGTGCGGGCAGGGTGCGGAGCGAATTAATCTTGCGTCCCAACGACCCGATAGATCGTTTTCACACAGCCAAGACCCTTAGCGGCCATTAAACGGGCTGCCTCCAGAGGGCCGGTCTAGCCGAAGATGAGCGCAAGTAGCCAGCCGATGAAACGAATGTTCGGATCAGCCTCCCTCGATGGCGGCGAGTGGTACTTCGTACACTTCTTTGTTGTCGATTGTAACGATCCACGTGTCGCCCTCGAGCCTGGCATCAACCTCGCGATTGGTCGCACTCACGTAGTCGGTCGTGAAATTGATAGTGAACTGTTCGCCTCGCCAATTCTGCACCACGATCGAGGCTTGCCGATCCTCCATGCGTAAGATACCGGCTGGGCAGCTGCTGAACTCTGAGTCGTCGACGGCACGGCAGCGCAGGAGGGTGGTGGCGTCGTAGTCTTTTGTAGAGAATGGCCAGGTCGGATTGTTCTCGTCAGCGGGATTAAGAGCCGCCGTGCTCCAATAGACGTAAACGCTCTCATCCGGGAAACGAAAAATCAGGCCCTGATCTCCGAGGTCACTCTGCCGGTAAACCGTTTGACCGTACTGGTCGCGGAAGTTGCCCGGCGTGTCGCCCTCTGGCTCGAGCTCGTGCGTGACGCCGTCCTCCCGGGTGATGGTGACGTAGCCCTGGCGCTGCCCGAAGGTGCAGGGAATCATCTTGTCCGTGTGATCCGAGCCTTTCGGATAGATGTCGCAGCGGGCCTCAGTCCAGTCCGCCTTGGCCGACGCCGCCCAAGTAGCTATCATCACAGCCACCACCAAACCCAAGGTTTTCATCTATCCAGTCCTGTAATGCCCGTTGAGTGGCATTTTTCTATATGTGTGCGATTTAGACTTCAATTGCTTCGTGTTTGACCTCGTCCCTGTGAAAGCGGGCAAGCGAACCGATTGCCGCGCTGCAAAATCGTTTCTTTTTAAGCAGCGACCGCTTTTTCATCTGAATGCCGGCGCGGGAACCCAACCAGCCCACTGGTGGGTATGCGCGAATTTCTGGAAGTGGCTAATTGCTGCCGTAAAAAGGACGTGTGCGAGAACACGATATGTAGTGGTGGTCTGTCTTAACCGGATAGGCACGGTTCATTCATCCCCCGCTCCTCGCCACACCGCTTCGAAAGGTTACCGATTCACAATCGTGAGTCCATCCGCGTTCTGAAGAAAGTAAAAGGAAGTACAATGTTTGTCGCCTTCCGGCAACACTGCGCCCGGACCCCAACCGTCACGCGCGGACGCGGACGATCCGGTGGTCGTCGTCGATGAGGATGGCTTCCAGGCCGCCGCCGGCGCGGAGGATGGTTTCGGCGGCGGGTTTGGGGGCGACGGCGATGGCGGTCGACAGGGCGTCGGCGCGCATGGCGGTGGGGGCGATGACCGAGACGCTGGTCCAGCTTTGGGCCGGAGCGGCCGGTTCGGGGGTCGAACAGGTGGTGGGCTTCCGGGCCGAAGGTGGTGGCGAGGGGGCTGGAGGTGGCGACGGCGCGGCCGGAGAGGGCGAGGACCGTGGCCAGGCCCTCGGCGTCGGGCCAGCCGACGCCGATGCGCCAGGGCTCGCCGGGCGCGCGCTCGCCGGCGGCGCTGAATTCGCCGAGGTCGACCAGCACGTGCTCGAAGCCGTGGGCGCGGAGCGTGTCGGCGACGCGGTCGGTGGCATGGCCCTGGGCGATGCCGTTCAGGGTCGCCGCCATGCCCGGGCGGGCGAACGCCAGGCGGCGGTCTTGGATATGGAGGCCCCGCCAGCCGATCAGCGGCCGCGCCCGCTCCAGGGCCGGGGCGAGGAGGGCGGGATCGCCGTGGCCGCGCGCGAAGGCCCGCCACAGCGGCTGGACGGTGACGTCGAAGGCGCCGTCGCTGACGTTGGAGATGTGCGCGGCGAAGCGGAGCACGTGGACCAGGGCGGCCGGCGGATCGTCGAGGGCGCCCGCCGCGTTGAGGGCGCGGAGCGCCGAGTCCCGCCGGTAGAGGCTGAACACCCGCTCGATGGCGGCGATGTCGGCGACGCACTCCTCGATGGCCCGGCGGGCGCGCGCCCGGTCGGGGTGGCGGATGGCGAGCGATGCCTCGGCGCCCAGGGCGTACCCTTGCCAGCGGGTGAGCGGCGTTTCGGCGAGGGCGGCCGGGGAGCGGAGCGCGGCGGCGCTCGCGGCCAGCAGGCCGAGGACGCGGCGGCGGGTGAGGGGGCGGGCGAGGGGGCGGGGGTCGCTCATTCGGCCGCCTCCGCCATGCCGCGTCGTTGTTTCTTGAGGGCGAGGCGCTCGGGGACGCAGAGGCTGGGGGTTTCGATGATGGTGACGCAGTCGAGGCACTGGAAGCATTCGTCGTAGTCGATACGGCCGTCCGCCTCGATGGCGCCGTAGTCGCATTTCGCCTTGCAGAACTGGCACGGCGAGCCGCATTCGGAGCGCCGCGCGATCCAGTCGAGCCGGCGGAACTTTCCGGCGATCGCCAGCACCGCGCCGAGCGGGCAGACGTAGCGGCAGAACCCCTTGAACAGGAACGCGCCGAGCACCAGCCAGAACAGCGCGTAGACGACGAACGGCGGGCCGCGGTCGAACATCAGCGTGATCGCGGTCTTGAAGGGTTCCAGCTCCACCAGGTAGTCGGCGGCGACCGGGGACGCGAACGAGGCGGCGATCAGCAGCGCCAGAGGATGTATTTGACCCGCTTCAGGCGGCGGTCGTCCCAGGGGTGGACGCGGATTTTCGGCAGCCGCAGCTTTCGCCCGGCGGCGTAGGCGAACTCCTGCAGGGCGCCGTAGGGGCAGAGCCAGCCGCAGAAGAAGCCGCGCCCATAGACGACGAGCGTGACCAGGGTGACGGCCCAGACCGCGAGGATGAACGGCTCGTAGAGCAGGAACACCAGGCTCCGGCCCTCGACGATGCTGGAGACGATGCCGACCGGGGTGACGATGCTGAGCTGCCCCTGCGCCCAGAAGCCGACGAACACCACCATGAACGCCAGCATGGAAAGGCGGATGGCGCGGTAGCGCGGATGGCGGGCGAGCCAGGTCATGCGGCCCGCCAGCAGCCAGATCAGCACGCCGACAAAGGCGGCGAACACGGCGAGGTCGACGGCGCGGTCCTTCAACGCCGCCAGCCACGGCGGCGCGGCCGCGACCTCCGCCGGGACATCGAAGAAGCGGGCGGGGGCTTGGTAGAGCGATTTCAAAATCCCGAACACCGGGCGGCGGACCGAAGACCCCTTGCTCTTGTTCCCGAATCACTCTGACGATCAGCGTCCAAGGCGAGGCCGGATTGAAGCCGAGCCGCGTGTCGGCCCGCAGTATCATAGCTTGCTCGAAGTCGGGCATTCCGGAGGCGAGGGTCGTTTCCAGGTCGGCGTCGCGAAACGCAACAGGAAATTCGCCCTGGACGCCGGAGATTCGGTTGGGCTCCGTATTGCGGACAAAATCGTTGTCGACGAGGCGATGACGACCGTTGACGAGCACAAGGATGGGTTCCTCGTAGGGGCGCAGCGACTCGTTGAGAGCCGCCATGGTCTCGGGGCTCAGCACCGCGCGGGCGATGCTCGGCGGGCCGATATCAATGAGCCACATATCGAGATAGGTTCCGTCTGGATCAGCCAAGGCTTCCGGATCGTGGTTCTCCCAGCTACTCCCCGCGAACGCGTCTTGCAGCTGACGGTTCGAGACAATAAGGGGGTGGGCGATACCCTCCTCGACGAGAGTTTTCCAGTCCAGTGCTTCGACGTAATCGCGCCGGGGCAGCGAGACACGAACAGGTTCCAACCCCTTCATTCGCTCGCGGCTGACCTGCAGCGCGGACGCAAGGATCAACTCGTTGGCGATACGGACGGACGCGGTCGCCATGGAGATGCCGTCCAGGTACACGTGCGTCGATCCAGCGCCTTGCGCCGCGCGGTTGGCCGTGCCCAAGGTAATGGAGTCGAAAACCGAAAGGTCCCGATACTGCTCCAGGAAATCGTCGAAAGGCTCTTGTCCGAGCCCCGAGATAAAGATCGGCTCGTTCTGCTCGAGGACGGTGACGCGCAGGAACCTGCCCTCATTGTCGAGCATGATCAACAAGTTCATTGGTTTTCCGGCGAAGCCGGGGATCGGAGCCCGTGGTAGCGACTCAAAGACGTAACCGGCGGGTTCGCCTTCCGGTGTCTTGATGGTCCAGACACCGCCCGGCCCCACGAGTTCGCCTAGCTGGTAGGGTGGCATGACAAGATTGGCGAGGTCCGTCTGGCTCAGTTCCCCCGCCGCGTCCGAAGCTCTCAGTAGCAACGGAAGCATCAGAACAGCGATGAACAGACAACGGAAAAAAGTCCAACGTCGGAAATGGCTGTCCATTGGGGTGAGTGTGTCCGGCATGGGGTGTACGAGGGACGCGATGCTAATTCAGCGCCTCCAAAGTCGCGATTAAGTTGGATGCATCCGGATGTCCGCTGGCGGCCGCCTTTTTCAGCCAGGCGATGGCCTCGGCCCGCTGCTCGGGGCCGCTCTCGCCCAGCCCGGCGCCATACGCCGTCGCGAGCATGACCGCGAGGTTGAACTGGGCCTCCTTGTCGCCCTGCTCGGCGGCCCGGCGGAACCATTCGGCGGCGGCGCGCGGATCGCGGTCCACCCCGATGCCTCTCTCGTAGGCCATGCCGAGCTCGAACTCGGCGCGCGAATCGCCGAGGGCGGCGGCCTTTTCGAGCCAGCGGATCGCTTCGCCGGGGTCCGGCTTCACGCCCTGGCCCTGGGCGTAAAGGTTGGCCAGATTGAGCATCGCCGAGGTGTTGCCTTTGTCGGCAAGCGCCAGCCATCCGTGCCTCGCGGTCTCATAGTCTCCCGTCTTATAGGCCGCGGCAGCGTTCAACGACTCCACGGCCTCTATACTCGCCTGGTCTTTCGCACCAAACGCGTCTTGAGAAAACGCGGAAGAAACCGAGAATGCCGAGAGAACGAAAAGCGGGAGCGCGAGGTAAAGACACTTTTTTGGCAGCAAATAACTCAAGAGTTATGCTCCCATTGTCAGATGCCTATTTCGTGGCTTCGCGAAGGTACGCGATGAGATCCTGGCGGTCCTCTTCCTTGCTCATGGCCCGGAATCTCATGTTCGTGCCTTCCATGAACGCCTTCGGCTTCGCGATGTAGAGATCGAGGGTTTCCTCGGTCCACACCACGCCGGACGCCTTCATCGCCTCCGAGTAGCCGGTGAAGGTTTCCACCGATCCGGCCTCGCGGCCGAAGATGCCGTGGAGGTGCGGGCCGTCTTCCTGCGGTCCGTTGGGATCGAGCGAGTGGCACCGCTCACATTTGACGAAGACCTGTTTGCCTTTCTCCACGTCGCCGGCCCAAGCCGGGCTCGCGGCGATGAGGAAGCCCAGGGACAGGAGGAAAATTCGGATTGGGAACTGTTTCATGTTTCCGTCTTCCAGCAGGGTTTTGGTGACGCGGCGGGGAGGGGCGTCCCCTCCCCGCGTGCGGCAACAGCGGTTTCCGGTTACGACTTGTGAAGCTTGAAGACCCAGAAACTGCCACCCTGGTTCAGGTGATTCACGAACTTGGCCACTTCGCCGCCCCAGAGTGGAACAGCGCCGCCCCAACCGGAGGCCACGCCGACATACTGCTCGCCGTCCATCTCCCAGGTGATGGGCGAGGCAACGATGCCCGAGCCGGTCTGGAAGCTCCATACCTCCTCACCCGTCTCGGCGTTAAAAGCCTTGAGATGCCCTTCGGGTGTGCCCGTGAAAACGAGTCCGCCATTCGTCGTCAAAACACCGCCCCACAGTGGAGCCTTGTTTTTGTATTCCCATTTGATATCACCCGTCTTCGGATCGATGGCCCGGAGAGCCCCGATATAGTCGTCGAAGACCGGCTTAATTGTGAAACCGGCGCCCAAGTACATAGCGCCCTTCTTGTAGACGGCCTTATCATTCCAGATGTCCATGCCCCATTCATTCGCTGGAACGTAGAACAACTCCGTTCCGGGGTGGTAGGCCATCGGCATCCAATTCTTTCCTCCAAGGAAAGATGGCGCCGAAAACACGGACTTGCCCTTGCCATCGTCGGCGGCCTCAATCGGGTTGCCGGGACGGTTGTCGGCGATGAAGATCGGTCCGTTCTCGTCAACGCCGCTTGCCCACGTCAACTTTTTGACGAATGGAAATGCCCTGACGAGTTTTCCATTGGTCCGGTCCAGAACATAAAAGAAGCCATTCTTATCGGCCGATGCCGCCGCTTTCACCACTTGACCATCCACGGTCATATCGAAGGGGATAACCTCCGTCATCGAGTCGTAGTCCCAACCATCGTTGGGCGTGGTTTGATAATGCCAGACGATCTCTCCGGTGTCCGGATTGATGGCGAGCTTGGACGCCGTATAGAGATTGTCGCCCGGACGCGTGTGCGAGTTCCAAGGCGACGGATTGCCAGTGCCCGTAAAGAGGAGATTTGTGTCGGCGTCGTAGGTAACGCCATTCCAAGGCGCGCCTCCGCCCATCTTCCACGTGTCGCCAGGCCACGTGGCGTTGACCGTTCCGGTCATGGTCGACGGCTTCCCGTTCAGCGTCCCCAGGTGACCCTCGACGGTCGGCCGCTCCCAGATCAGTTCACCTGTTTTGGCGTCGAGCGCCCTTACGCGACCGACGACGCCAAACTCACCGCCGGCGTTGCCGGTAATCAGTTTGCCGTTAACGATGATTGGCGCGGACGTGATGGAATAACCATCCTTGTAATCGTCGAGCGTCTTACTCCAAACCACTTTGCCGGTCTTGCGATCAAGAGCGACGATCTTGGCATCAAGAGTCCCAAAGTAAACGAGATCTCCGTAGTGCGCGACGCCACGATTGATGACGTCGCAGCACGGCAATATCCCCTGTGGGAGTCGAGCATCGTATTGCCAAAGTTCGTTACCGGTTTTGGCGTCGATGGCGAACACGCGTGAATAAGAACCGGTAACGTAAATGACGCCGTCATAAACCGTTGCCTGCGCTTCCTGGCCCCTCTGCTTCTCGCCACCGAAGGAGTAGGACCATACAGGAACTAATTCCTTGACATTATCGAGATTTATCTTGTCGAGAGGACTGTAACGCTGCGCCCTCAGACCGAGACCATGCGTTACAATCTGGTTGGTCGTTTTATCATCGTTGGCGATATCCTCGTCTGTAACGCCCTGAGCGACGGCATAGCCCATGCCCGCCAGTAACATGGCCGCGAAAATACCCAAAACACGTGCTGATCTGTTGGACGGTTTCATTCCGTTTCCCTCCCAATTTTGGGGCATCGTAACTGATTTAAGCGTATGTTTTTCGCCCTATTCCTTGAACTTTGTTTCTAGCCATGCACGGATTGCCCACATGGCCTCCTGGTTCAAGATGCCGTCGAACGGCGGCATTTTCGGCACACCGTTCTGCACGTATCCATCTCTGGTCAGTTCGATATACCACCCATCGCCCTCGGCGCCGGGCTCGAGCTCCCGGAGGTCGGGTGCCAGACCGCCCGACACTGCCTCCAGACCATGGCAGCGGGCGCAATTCTTGGCGTACCCGTCCTGCCCTATTTTTATGGCCAACTCATTGCCGCTGTACGGATTTTCAGCCAGCCACTCGTCACCCAGCGGGTCCAGCCCGGTGGTGTCGACAGGTTGGGGCTGGACGTCGCCATGCCCGAATACATTGGTTGCCGCGAATGTCGCCACGACGGCAACGCAGACATAGAAAATGGATCGGTAACCTCTCGCCATTCACGCCCTCCCGCCACATGGCCGTCGCGTCAATCGACGGACGGA
Organism: uncultured Alphaproteobacteria bacterium; assembly: GCA_963701445.1. Lineage (GTDB taxonomy): Bacteria > Pseudomonadota > Alphaproteobacteria > Rhodospirillales > Defluviicoccaceae > CAKZLS01. Next base: position 51,718 of record CAVPAM010000039.1, on the reverse strand, counting down.
CCCTTTTTTCGCCCCGGGCCGTGATCGTGACCCACCACCATCAACCCATATGAGGCATCTATGTTTTTCCGAAGAGTACTCAGAGGGTGCCGGCTTGTGCAATTGATAGAAAGTCGCACGAACAAAATAGGAACATTACTGTTGTCGCGTTGCCTCTATTTGTACCGAACCCGCAATGCCGCTCGGGCCAGACTTGTTCATATACCAAGTCGGCAGCCATCGTTCTTTTTCTGTTCCTTAGACTTTCTGTCAATTGCACGGATCGTGACACGGGCGTTATCGTTGAAAAAAAACAACGCCACTCCGCCTCCGCGTGTGGATCGTCGGTACGACCGGGGGACGGCACGGCGCCAACACGCGACAGAGGGAGGAGTCCGGTGAGTTCGGCCGACAATCCACGCGAGTTCGACGACAACGGGCAAAGACCGATGGGCCCCGAGCGTCCGGCGACGGAAACGGAGCGGATCCAGGAGCTTCTCGACACCCGGTACATGGCGGACCTGGGCCCGATGAAGAAGGGCTGGGGGCGGCGCCAGTTCCTGAACATTTCCACCATCGCTGTCAGTTTCGCCGGGCTCAATCTTTTCGTCTGGCCGTTCCTACAGAGCATGAACCCCGCCGCCGACGTGGAGGCGCTCGCGTCCACCGAGGTCGACCTGTCTCCCATCGCGGAGGGTCAGAGCGTGACCGTCGTGTGGCGCGGCAAGCCGGTTTTCGTGCGGCGGCGCACGGAAAAGGAAATCGCCGAGGCGGAGGACGTGGACGTCGCCGCCCTGCCGGATCCCGCGCCCGATTCCGAGCGCGTGGAAAAACCGGAATGGCTGGTGGTGGTCGGCCTGTGCACGCATCTCGGGTGCGTGCCCCGGGGGCAGCGGGCGACGGACCCCCGCGGCGATTACGGCGGCTGGTTCTGCTCGTGCCACGGCGCCCAGTACGACACCTCGGGCCGTATCCGAAAAGGGCCGGCGCCGACGAACATGGAGATCCCTCCGTACACGTTCGTCGACGAGAACGTAATCCGCATAGGATGAAGAGAACGACGATGGCCGCACGGCGCTGGAACAACGGATTTCTTCAGTGGATCGACGACCGATTCCCGATCGTCAGCGCGACGCACCACCAGATGTACGAGTATCCGATGCCCCGGAACCTGAACTACTGGTGGAATTTCGGATCGCTCGCCGGCATCGTCCTGGTGATCCTGATCTTCAGCGGCGTGTTCCTCGCCATGCAGTATCAGCCGAGCGTCAACCATGCGTTCGACAGCATCGAGCGGATCATGCGCGACGTCAATTACGGCTGGCTGATGCGATACATGCACCAGACCGGGTCGTCTTTGTTTTTCGCCATCGTCTACATCCATATCTTTCGCGGCATCTATTACGGCTCCTACAAGAGCCCGCGCGAGATCACCTGGGCGACCGGCGTGTTCATTTTCCTGACCATGATGGCGACCGCGTTCATGGGCTACGCCCTGGTCTGGGGACAGATGAGCTTCTGGGCCGCGACCGCCATCACCAATCTGTTCACCGCCATTCCGTTCTTCGGTGAAAACGTCACGACCTGGCTTTGGGGCGGGTACTCCATCGACAATCCGACGCTGAACCGGTTCTTCGCCCTTCACTTCCTGTTCCCGTTCATCATCGTCGCGATCGTTGTCATGCATCTGATCGCCCTGCATACCACCCGGTCCAACAACCCGCTGGGGATCGACCTGAAGAGCCGGCAGGACTGGATCCCGTTCCACCCGTACTACACCGTCAAGGACCTGGTCGGCGTGGGGGTTTTCGCGACCGTGTTCGCGGTGCTGGTCTTTTTCCTGCCCGACGCGCTCAGCGAGCCGGAGAACTACATTCCCGCCGATCCGCTGGTCACGCCCGAGCACCTGGTTCCCGAGTGGTACTTCCTGCCGTACTACGCCATCTTGCGGGCGGTGCCGGACATGGGCTTCGTTTCGGCCAAACTGGCGGGCGTGATCGCCATGTTCGGCGCGCCGATGATCTGGTTGCTGCTGCCGTGGCTCGACCGGTCGCCGGTGCGAAGCGCGTCGTTCCGCCCCATTCACCGGATTTTCTTCTGGGTCCTGGTGGTCAACTGCTTCGTTCTCGGATGGTGCGGGGCCAACGTGCCCGAAGGCATGTACCTGATCGTCAGCCGTATCGCGACGGCCTACTACTTCCTCCATTTCCTGTTGGTGATCCCGGTGGTCAGTCTGCTCGAAAAACCGCGGACCCTGCCCACGAGTATCAGCACCCCCATCTTCGAGCGGGCGGATGCGGGGTTCGACGGTCCGGTCGCGGCGGGACAAAAATCATGAAGCGGCTCTTCACGACGTTTCTGGCCCTGATCGGGCTCGTCGCGGTCCTGCCGATGCTCGGCGCCGGCACCGCCCGGGGCGAGGGCGACGCGACGGAGTCCCTCTCCGAGCCCGACTGGTCCTTTTCCGGTCCGTTCGGCCGTTATGATCAAAGTACGCTTCGCCGGGGTCTTCAGGTCTACGTGGAAGCGTGCGCGGACTGCCATTCGTTGCGGCATGTCGCCTACCGGAGCCTGTCTGCGCTCGGCATCGGCTACGGGCCGGAGGACATCAAGGCGTTCGCCGCCGAGTTCGAGGTGGAAGACGGCCCGGACGAAAGCGGCGAGATGTACATGCGGCCCGCCCGTCCGTCGGATCGGTTCGCACCGCCTTATCCCAACAAGGAGGCCGCCCGTGTCGACAACAAGGGAATGTACCCCCCCGACCTGTCGCTGATCACCAAGGCGCGCAAGGACGGCGCGAACTACCTCTACGCCATGCTGGTCGGATACACCGATCCGCCCGAGGGCGAGGAGCCGGTGCCGGGTATGTATTACAACCGCTACGTTCCGGGTCATTACACCGGCATGAACGCGCCGCTGCTCGACAACCTCGTCGCCTATGACGACGGCACCGAGGCGACGGTGGAACAGATGTCCAGCGACGTGACCGAGTTTCTCGCGTGGGCGGCCGACCCGCACATGAACGACAGGAAAAGCCTGGGAATACGGGTGGTGATCTTTCTCGTTCTGCTCACCATCATGTTCATCGCGCTGAAGAGAGAGGTCTGGGCGCACCTGCACACCCCGCCCGAGCGGGACACCGAAGCGGACGACGCCGTCACCGAGCGGAAATAGTCCGCCGAAGGGGGTTTTGAGATGATTGGATCCGCGCGCGGAGGGGGAGCGATCCACCGAAGACGCGGCGGTGGGTCGCGGCATGCGCCCGGTCGCGGCGATTGTCCTGATGCTGGCGATGTTGGCGAGCGACGCACTGAGCGCGGACCTCCAGACGGTCAGGATCGGCGTTCTCAAATTCGGCACGGTCAACTGGGAACTGGACGTGATCCAGCACCATGGCTTGGCGCGGGCGGAGGGGCTTCGGCTGGAGGTGGTCGAACTCGCCGGCAAGCCGGCGACAACGGTGGCGTTTCAGGCCGGGGACGTGGACGTGATCGTCTCGGACTGGATCTGGGTTTCGCGCCAGCGTCACGCGGGACGCGACTTTTCATTCGTTCCCTACTCGACCGCCGTCGGGGCGCTGGTGGTTCCGGCCAATTCGCCGATCCGCGGCCTCGCCGACCTGGAGGGCCGGCGCCTCGGCATCGCCGGAGGCCCCCTGGACAAGAGCTGGCTGCTGCTGCGCGCGCTCGCCCAACGGCGCCATGGCATCGACCTGGACGCCGGCACCGACAAGGTGTTCGGCGCGGCGCCCCTGCTCAACAAGCAGATCGAGATGGGCGAGATCGATGCGGTCATCAACTTCTGGCACTACGCCGCGCGCCTGCAAGCCCAGGGAATGACGGAGGTGATTGGCCTGCGGGAGACGATGCGCGCGCTGGGAGCGGACGCGGACGTGCCGATGGTCGGGTTCGTCTTTCGCGAGCAGTGGGCCCGCGAACACGACGGCGCGGTCGAGGGGTTGATGAGGGCGTCGCGCCGGGCGAAGGACATCCTGCTTTCCTCCGACGCGGAATGGGAGCGGTTGCGCCCGCTGATGCGGGTGGACGACGACGCAACCGCCATCGCGCTCCGCGACGGCTACCGCGACGGCATTCCGAGACAGTGGGGCGAGCCGGAACGCGCCGCCGCGAGCCGGATTTTCGCCATCCTCGCCGAGGTGGGCGGCGAGCAACTGGTCGGACCGGGCCGCGTCCTCGCGGCGGGCACGTTCTGGCCGACAACAACCTATTGACTTGACGATGCGGTGAACTTTCCACGTCGCGGCTGGTACGGGGTCCTCTCGGCTCTCGCGTTTCTGGGTTTGTGGCAGGCCGCGGCCGCCGCCGCCCAGGGCGACCTGTTGCCCGGACCGGCGGCGGTCGCCGGCGTGATCTTCCGGCAAACGGCGACGGGCGAGCTTCCCTATCATCTCGGCATCACCCTGGCGCGGGTGGCCGCCAGCTTCGTGGTGGCCATGGCCATCGGCACCGTGATCGGCGTCGTCATGGGACGGTCCCGCCTCGTCGATCGCCTGTTCGATTTCTGGATCGTCATCTTCCTCAACATGCCGGCGCTGGTGGTGATCATCCTCGCGTACGTCTGGATGGGCCTGGTGGAGGCCGCCGTCGTCGTCGCGGTGGCGGTCAACAAGATCCCGAACGTGGCGGTCACCGTGCGCGAAGGCGCCCGCGCCCTGGATCGCGACTACCAGGAGATGGCGCAAAGCTTCGCTCTCGGCCGCCGCGCGACGCTGTTCCACGTCATCCTGCCGCAGATGTATCCGTTCCTCGCCGCGAGCGCGCGCACCGGCCTCGCCCTGATCTGGAAGATCGTCCTCGTGGCGGAACTGCTGGGGCAAAGCAACGGCGTGGGCTTCCAGCTCAACCTGTACTTTCAGCTGTTCGATATCGCCGGGATCCTGGCGTACGCCTTCAGTTTCATCCTGGTCATCCAGGCGGTGGAGGTTTTCGTGCTCCGGCCGGTCGAACGCCGCGTCAATCGATGGCGGCGGTGAGCTGATGGAGATCGCCATCCAAACCAAGGCCTTTCCGGCGCTGGGAGGAGCACGCCGGAAAACCGTGCTCGAGGACATCCGGCTGTCGCTGGACCACGGGGAATTCGTCGCCGTGTTCGGGCCGTCGGGGTGCGGCAAGACCACGCTGCTCAATATCGTCGCCGGGCTCGACCGGGACTTCACCGGGACCGTCGAGCTGAACCCCGGCGGGCGGCGGTTCGGGGCGGCCGGAGGAGGAGGCGGCGGCGGGCGGCGTCCCCGGGTCGGCTATGTCTTCCAGACGGCGCGGCTGCTGCCGTGGATGACCGTCGAGGACAACATCCGGCTGGTCCTGCCGTCGCGCGAGGGCGCCGGCGAGAAGGTGTCCCGGGTCCTCGCGGACGTGGAGCTGGAAGAGGCGCGAACCGTCTATCCCAACCGCCTGTCGGTGGGGATGTCGCGCCGCGCCGCCCTGGCGCGGGCGTTCGTGGTGGAGCCCGACATTCTGCTGCTGGACGAGCCCTTCGTCTCGCTCGACGAGGCCACCGCGACCCGTCTTCGCGGGCTTCTCGTTTCCCTGCTGGGCCAGCGCCCCACCACCGTCCTGTTCGTGACGCACGATCTCGCGGAGGCGATCTTGCTGGCGGACCGGATCGTGTTCCTGGCGGGATCGCCCGCCGGGGTCGTCGCCGACGTGACGGTGGATCCGCCGAGGGACCGCCGGACCAGGGAGGCGATGGAGCGGTTTCGCGCCGAGCTGCTCGACCGGAGCGGCGGCGTCATTCGCGGGGCGCTCGATCTCGGGGAATGACCGGTCTCAACCGCCGCCCGGCGCCGGGGCCGGCCTTGCGCCGCATCATTCCCTTGGCGGGGCTGTATCCGTAAATGGCCAGACCGAGCAGAACCGCCAGGGCCAGCGCCGTGTAGGCCAGCGCCTCGAGATTGACCTGGCCGTAGAGGGCGAACCGGACCAGCTCGACCGCGTGGGTGAACGGGTTGACGGAGCAGACGCGGTAGAGCGCGACACTCGATTCCCGCATCTTCCACAGCGGATAGAGCGCCGACGACAGGAAGAACATCGGGAAGATCACGAAGTTCATGATCCCGGCGAAATTCTCGAGCTGGCGGATGGTGGACGACAGCAACAGCCCCACCGCGCCCAGCATCAATCCCGCCACCACGAGCGCGGGGAACACCGCCACGTATCCGAGCAGCGGAAGTTCGATGCCGAACAGGTAGGCGATGAGCAGAAAGGTATAGACCTGGAGGATGGAGACGGCGGTCCCGGCGAGAAGCTTGCAGGTCAGGAGATACCAGCGCGGGAGCGGCGTGACCATCAGGATGCGCATGCTCCCCATTTCGCGGTCGTAGACCATGGAGAGCGAGCTCTGCATGCCGTTGAACAGCAGGATCATGCCGATCAGGCCGGGAACGATGTAGACCTCGTAGGTGATGTAGGTCTCGTAGGGCGGAATGATCGACACCCCGAGCGCCGCGCGAAAACCGGCGGCGAACACCAGCAGCCAGACCAGCGGCCGGACCAGGGCGGCGAGAAAGCGCTCCCGCTGCTTGAGGAACCGCAGCACCTCGCGGAACAGGATTCCCTTGAAACAGCGAAGGTAATGCGCGGCGGTCACGGGGCCGGCGCCGTTTCACGCCGTGTGTCATGCCCCATGTCACGTCCATGGGCGATGAGGCGGCGGAAGGAGTCGTCGAGCGTCTCGCATCCGGCGGCGCGGTTCACCTCGTCCACGGTTCCGTCGGCCCGGATCCGGCCGCCGTGCATGACCACCACGCGGTCGCCGGGGTGCACCTCGTCGATCAGGTGGGTGGCCCACAGCACGGCGATCCCGTCCGTGTCCGCCAGCGCGTGCACGTGATCGACGATCTTCTGGCGGGTGGGAACGTCCAGGCCGGCGGAGGCCTCGTCGAGCAGCAGCAGGGCCGGCTCGTGGAGCAGCGCCCGCGCGACCTCCACCCGGCGGCGATACCCGCCGCTCAGCACGCGCACCCTGTCGCCGCGCCGGTCCGACAGGTCCAGCCGCGCGAGTTCGCGGTCGATGCGCCGTTCCGCCGTCCGCCGGTCGATGCCGTGGAGCGACGCGAAGTACCGGAGGTTCTGCTGGACGGTGAGGTCCAGGTCGAGCGTCGGCTGCTGGAAGACCACGCCCATGGCCGCCAGGGCCTTGGCGGGGTCCGCGCGGATATCCCAGCCGCCGATGCGGATGGCGCCCTCACGGCTTTCGAACAGGTGGGTGATCAGCGAGAACAGCGTCGTCTTGCCGGCGCCGTTGGGGCCGAGCAGGGCGGCGAACTCGCCCGCGCGAACGGAGAACGAGATGTCCTGGAGGGCGAAACGGTCGCCGTAGGCGAACCCCAGGCCGTCGATTTCCAGGGCCGGCCGCGTGGACCTCGGCGCGGATTTCCGCGTGGACTGCGGGGTATCGGCCATGGCGCTACGGTTTCACCGCCACGCCCCAGGGATAGCGGCCGACCTTGATGGACTTGACCGGCTTCAGGTCCTCGACGTCGATGGCGGTGACGTCGCCGCTGACGCCGTTGGTGGTGAACAGCGTGCGTTCGTCCGGCGTCAGCGCCAGATGCCACACCCGGCGGCCGACCAGAATGGTGTCCAGCACCTCGTAGGTCCTGGCATCGACCACGGCGATATGGTTCGACGGCCCGAGGGCGATGAACGCGTATCGCCCGTCGGAGGTCAGGGTCATGCCGACCGGCTGGATGCGGTCCTTGTGGATCCCGGGGATTTCGAAGGAGATGGTTTTGACGGTCTCTCTCTTGGCCACGTCGATGACGGCGACCGTGCCGCCGATTTCCGACGATACCCACAGAAGCGTGCCATCGTCGCTGAATTCGGCGTCGCGCGGCCTCTGGTCCACCAGGGTGTTGTCCACCAGTTCGTAGGTTTCGGTGTCGATCCAGTGGACCATGTTGGTGGTTTCCGAGGTGTTGACCGCGATCCGCCCGTCGGGGCTGACCGCCATGCCCTCCGGCTCGACGCCCACGTCCACCTGGGCCACAACCTCGTGCGTTTCGGTGTCGACCACCGTGACCACGTTGTCGTCCTCGTTGGCGATGTAGAGGTGCCGGTCGTTGGGATGCAGCGAGAACTGTTCGGGGTCGGCGCCCGAGGGCAGGTCGGCGATCTTGGCGAAGGTCTCCGTGTCGTAGACCTCCACCCGGTCGTCGTCGCTGGCGCACACGTACAGCCTGGAGAAATCCTTGTTCAGCAGAATGCCGCGCGGCCGCCGGCCCACGTCGAACGTCTTCACCACCTCCAGCGTCTTCGCGTCGATGACGGAAACCGTGTCGTCCTTTTCGTTGGAGATGAAAACGGTTTGCGCATGGGCGGCGGACATGCCGCACACCGTGACCATCGCGCCAAGCCAGAGCCGGTATTTCACGTGTTCCTCCCATCGTCCCGAAGCGCGTTTCCGGCGCCGGGTTCAGTTCATCTTGCACCGGGTCTCGGGCGCGTCATAGCCCAAGGTGTCCAACTCCGTGTGCGGGTGGAGAAATCCCTCCTGCGGGGAGAGGGTGACGATGGCGCGCGCGGTGGTGAGCGGGATCGGCTGGCGAAGCTGTCCGTTCCAGGGGCGGTAGGACAGCTTGCGGCCCTTGAACGCCGCCAGTTCGAACGCGTCGCTCGACAGATAGGTTCCGATCGCGTCGAAGTCGTTGGACCGGGTGCGCGTCGCGGCCTCGCCGATGGACCGGACGGCGGCCCAGGCGGCGAAATCCCTGGCGCTCATCCCCCGGCCGGCCTTGGCGGCGAACCGTTTCTGAAGTTGCGCCGCGCCCCACTGCTCCACGGTCCGGTCCCACGCCGTCGGAACCAGGCCCTGCGTTCCGGCGACCGGTCGCGGGTGCCAGGTGCGATACGCGAGATAGTCGCCGAACAGCCCCATCTCGTCGGCGACGATCAGCACGTCGTAGTCCTCCACCTGGGTAAAACCGGGCATTTCCTCCTGGGCCATCCGGCGGATGTCATAGTCGAATGTCCACGTCTTCTCGGCGACGATCTTGCCGCCGAACCGTCTCGCCGCCCGGCGCGTGGCCTCGGCGAACAGCGCGTCTTCCGGCCGCGCGCCGGTCACCAGGAACCACCGCTTCCAGTTCTTGGTCACCAGATACTGCGCGAGCGCGTCGGCCAGCATGGCGCGGCTCGGCAGCGTGTGGAGAAGGGACGGCCCGCAATCTTCCACTCGGAAACGGTCGTCGGGCGCGCCGGCGTTGAAGATCAGCATGGTTTTCGCTTCCGGCATCGCCCGGATGGTGTCCAGCGCCTCCGGACCGACATTGGCGACGAGGAACCGGTGACCGTCGGCGTGAAGACCGCGAACGGCCGCCGCGACGTCGCCGTCGATCGGAACGATCGTCTCGTCGAGATGGAAGCGCTGCTTGGTGAACCGGCCGGTGGTGGCGTTGTCGTCGATCCCGAGACGCGCGCCCTGAAGGCCCTCGTCGTCGGCGGGCGCCAGCCAGTCCAGATTGGACAGGGAGGGCGGCCGCTCGATCGCCTGCCCGAGATAGGCGATCCGGACCTCGGCGGTTCCGGCCGGTTGCGCCGCGACCGCCGCGCCGGCGGCCAGAACGAGAACCAGAACCGGCAACAGTCCGCGCGCCGTCCAGGTCCCCGATGCTTCTGCCATGAACCCCTCCCGACATTTCTTTTCGGACAGCTTACCCATCCGCGTCCGGTGCGGGCAATGGATACGAAGGTCGAACGTGTCCGAACGGTCGTCCGCGCATTTTTCGGATCGACGGCGAACAGAACCGCGATATGGTTGGCGCGTGGGCCGCCGAGCGGGAGAGGAGAGCGGGAGAAATGAACGGTAAGAAGGGTTTGATCGGCGGGGCGACGGCCGCCGCCGTGCTTGCGGTCCTGGCCGCGCCGGCGGCGGCCGGGGGAACCGTCTCGGTGGAGAACCGCACCGGTCTCGCGGTCAAGGTTGTCGGAGAGGGAGGCGGCGCGCGGGTCGGCGAGATGTCGGAACCGACCGCGATCGCGTTCACCGGCGGCAAGGACGTGGGGATCGACATCAAGATCTGGTGGGTCTCGAAACCGCGCGAACTCTGCCAGCTGTTCGTGCCCTGGGAGCGGACGGTGGTCGTGTCCGGAACCGCGTTCATCCGGTGCCGGTCCGAGTAAATGGATCACCCCGAGATTTCGTCGGGATTATTCGTTGGATCGAAGTAAAACGGCTGATTTCCGCAAGCCGGTTCATCCGAATGTCCTGGGTCGTCGAATATTCGTTTATTGCGTTCGCCAAACGTTCGTTCGACTTTCTATCAATTGCCTTGGTTCTCCCCTACTTATAAAGTGAACGACGAAAAATCATGGGGCCGGTTTATCCGCCCGTAAGGGCGGACGGTTGAAGGACAAGGCGATCCCATACAACAAACAAGGCAAGGTGTGGCAAACGCGCCTTGACTTGGCGTTTCGACTTGGGTTGAAGCCGTGTCGCTTTCCTCGCCGGCGTAACGAAATCGAGCGGTGATGCTCGGGGAGGAGACGTCGATGATGAAATCACTGCACATTGATCCGGGCAAGTGCACGGATTGCCTTCAATGCGAGATGGCGTGTTCGTACGTCAACGAGGGGGCGTTCAATCCGGCGAAGTCTCGGATCAAGGTGTTCGCGTTTCACGACGAGGGCCGGTTTGTGCCCTACACGTGCACGCAGTGCGCGGAGGCGTGGTGCATGCACGCGTGTCCGGTGGACGCGATTTCGCTGGACCGGTCGACGGGGGCGAAGATCGTGTCCGACGATCTGTGCGTGGGGTGCAAGGTATGCACCATCGCGTGTCCGTTCGGGACGGTGAACTACAACGCGGATTCGGGCAAGGTGATGAAGTGCGACCTTTGCGGCGGCGATCCGGCGTGCGCGAAGGCGTGTCCGACCGGTGCGATCACGTATATCGACGCCAACTGGACGGGTCTGGAGCGGATGCGTCAATGGGCGGCGAAGACGGACGCGGGCGCCGGCGCCTCGGCGTCGGCCTGACGGGGAGGACGGGACATGGCATGGGCAAGGAAGGTTTTGCGGGTGGACCTGGGCAAGGGCACCTGCGTCGACGAGCCGCTCAACATGGAGTGGGCGCGGCAGTATCTTGGACAGCGCGGACTGGCCACCAAGTACCTGGTTGAGGAGACGGACCCGCGGGTGGATCCGCTGTCGCCGGACAACAAGATGATCATGGCGACGGGGCCGCTGACCGGGACGTGCGCGTCGACGGCGGGCCGCTATTCGGTGATCACCAAGGGGGCGCTGACGGGCGCCATCGCGTGTTCGAACTCGGGCGGGTTCTTCGGCAACGAGATGAAGAACGCCGGTTACGACATGATCATCTTCGAGGGCAAGTCGCCGAAGCCGGTTTACCTGCTGTTGCAGAACGGCGACGCCCGGTTGCTGGACGCGGGCGAGCTCTGGGGCACGTCGGTGTGGCACACCGAGGAGCACATCAAGGCCAGGCACCAGGATCCGCTGATCCGGGTGGCGTCGATCGGGGTTTCGGGCGAGAAGGGCGTGAAGTACGCGTGCATCGTCAACGACATGCACCGGGCGGCGGGCCGTTCGGGCGTGGGCACGGTGATGGGCTCGAAGAACCTGAAGGCGGTGGCGATCCGGGGCACGCTGGGGGTTCGGGTGAAGGACGCGCCGGCGTTCCTGGCGGCGGCGGAGGCGGGCAAGAAGGTTCTGGCCGACAACGCGGTGACGGGCCAGGGCCTTCCGGCGTTCGGCACGCAGGTGCTGATGAACGTGATCAACGAGACGGGCTCCTTGCCGACGCGCAATCACAGGGACGTTCAGTTCGAGGGCGCGCACGCCATATCGGCGGAGGCGATGGCCGCGAAGCGGGCGAGCGACGGCAAGTCGAACCTGATCACCAACCAGGCGTGTTTCGCGTGCACCATCGCGTGCGGCCGGGTGTCGGCGATCGAGCGGACGCATTATACGGTGGTGGACCGTCCGCAATACCAGAAGGCGTCCGGTGGTCTTGAATACGAGGCGGCGTGGGCGCTGGGGGCGGCCACGGGGGTGAACGACCTGGACGCCTGCACCTTCGCCAACTTCATCTGCAACGAGCAGGGGTTCGACCCGATCTCGTTCGGTGCCACGGTGGGCGCGGCCATGGAGCTGTTCGAGATGGGCGTGATCACCACCAAGGAGACGGGCGGGATCGAGGTCGCGTTCGGCAGCGCCAAGGCGCTGACCGACCTCGCCGAGCTGACCGGCCGGGGCGAGGGCTTCGGCGCGGAGATCGGGCTCGGCTCGAAGCTTTTGTGCGAGAAGTATGGTCACCCCGATCTGGCCATGCAGGTCAAGGGCCAGGAGTTCCCGGCGTATGATTCGCGCGGCATCCAGGGGATGGGGCTGACCTACGCCACGTCCAACCGCGGCGCGTGCCACCTTCGCGGCTACACGGTGGCGTCGGAGATCCTGGGGATCCCGGAGAAGACCGATCCGCTGGGCACGGAGGGCAAGGCGGGCCTGGTGAAGGCGTTCCAGGACGCGACGGCGGCGGTGGACTCGGCGGGGATCTGCGTGTTCACCACGTTCGCGTGGACGCTGGACGACATCGCGCCGCAGATCGACGCGGCGTGCGAGGGGTCGTGGACGACGGAGCGGCTTCTGGAGGTTGGCGAGCGCATCTGGAACATGGAGCGCAAGTACAACCTGGACGCCGGGTTCACCGGCAAGGACGACACGCTGCCCAAGCGCCTGCTCAAGGAAGCGGCGAAGACGGGCCCGGCCAAGGGCCTGGTCAACGGCCTCGACAAGATGCTGCCGGAATACTACCAGCTCCGCGGCTGGACCCCCGACGGCATCCCCACCAACGAAACCATGCATCGGCTCAGCCTATGAATGGTGGCCAAGGTTTCCTTCCCCAATGAACCTCGGCGGGCAAGGCGCGAGACAAACGCGCCTTGCCCCCTTTTATTGATCAAGCACGCGACGGCGCTTGAGAGGATTGAGCCATGCTCGATTTTTTTCGCAGACTGTTCGCCGGTTCACCGCAAGCCCAGCCGCCCGGTGAGCGGCACGACGCTCCGGTGACGGCGGCACCCGCCGAGGCGACGGTCCCGGCCAACGGGTCGACCCGCTACGTGATCCTGGGCGCGGGGCCCGCCGGGGTGATCGCCTCGGAGACGCTGCGCAAGATGGACACGTCGGGCGATATTCTGCTCATTCACGGCGAGGGTGGCCAACCCTACTCGCGCATGGCCATTCCCTATTTCCTCTCCAACATGATCGACGAGGCGGGAACGGAGCTTCGCAAGACACCCGGCCATTTCCGCGACTTGGGCATCGACGTCCGGCACGGCTGGGTCGAGGGGATCTCTCCCGACGCCGGTCGTCTCCACATGCGGGGCGGGGAGACCGTGCCCTTCGACCGGCTGCTCGTCGCCACCGGCGCAAGCGCGGTCCGGCCCCCGATCGAAGGTCTGGACCTGCCGGGAGTGCACTCCTGCTGGACGCTCGAGGATGCCCGAAACATCGTCCGCCTGGCCGAGCCGGGCTCCCACGTGGTGCTGCTCGGCGCCGGTTTCATCGGCTGTATCATTCTCGAGGCGCTCGTCGAGCGGGGCGTGACGCTGACCGTCGTCGAGATGGGCGACCGGATGGTACCCCGGATGATGAACGAGATTGCCGGCGGCATGCTGAAGAGATGGTGCCAGAACAAGGGCGTGAACGTCCTGACGTCGACGTCCATCAGCAAGATCTCGGACTCCGGCACCGCCAGCGGTGGCGAGGGCCTGCTCGTGGACCTCGACAACGGACAGCAACTGCCGGCGCGCCTGGTGGTCGTCGCGGCCGGGGTGCGCGCCAACATGGGGTTCCTTCAGGGCAGCGGAATCGACACCGACCAGGGCGTTCTGGTGGACCAGTTCCTGCGGTCCAGTCATCCGAACATCTTCGCCGCGGGCGACGTGGCGCAGGGCCCCGACTTCTCCACCGGAGGTTTTTCGGTGCATGCCGTGCAACCCACCGCCGCCGATCACGGCCGCATCGCCGCGATCAACATGGCCGGCGGCCATGCGCCGTTCAAGGGCAGCCTGGTCATGAACGTGCTGGATACGGTGGGGCTGGTCTCGTGCTCGTTCGGTCAATGGCGGGGGGTGGAGGGCGGCGAGCACGCCGAACGGGTGGACGAGGACGCGTTCAAGTACGTCAACCTGCAATTCGCCGATGACCATCTCGTGGGCGCCATCAGCCTGGGACGCACCGACTGGGTCGGCGTGATCCGGGGCCTGATCCAGACCAAGGTCCCGCTGGGCCCCTGGAAGGAGAAACTGATGGCCGATCCGCACCGGATCGCGGAGGCCTACGTGGCGCGCGCGGGCGCCTGACGACGGGCCACGCGGATGATCGTCACGCTCCATGCCGTGTTTGGCCGCGCCGGGAGGGCCGTTATCCTGGCCCTCTGCGCGGCCATCGGGTTGAGCGCGGCGAGCGCTCACGCGCGCCCGCTCGACGACATCGTCGAGGACGGAACCATCGTCATCGCCGTCTACCGGGACTTTCCGCCATTCTCGTATCATCGGGATGGCGCGCTGGTGGGCGTCGACGTGGATCTGGGCCGGCTCATCGCGGAACGGCTGGGCGTGGCTGTTTCGTTCATGGTGGTCACCGCCGACGAGAACATGGACGACGATCTGCGCAATGCCGTCTGGAAGGGGCATTACATCACGCGCGAAGTGGCGGACCTGATGCTTCATGTTCCCATGGACCGGCAGTTGGCGCTTCGCAACACCATGGCGGCTTTCTTCGCTCCCTATTTCAGGCGGGAGTTCGCCCTGGCCTACGATCCGGAGTGGATCGGGGCCAACCCGGATCCCATGGTGTTCACGCGCGAAAAGGTCGGGGTCGAACTGGATTCCCTTCCCGATTTCTATCTGTCGAGCGCATATGGCGGACAGCTCCGGGAGAACGTGGTTCATTACCGGACCGTCGGGGAGGCCACACGGGCACTCGTGGCCGGCGAGGTCGCCGCCGTCATGGCGCCCCGCGGCGAGCTGGAGGCCGGCCTCGGTTCCGACGCCGGGCGCTTCGGTTTCGCTCCCGCCGCGATGACGGGCTTCGGCCAGTCGAGCTGGGTGGTCGGCGTGGCGGTGGACACCGAATCCCGCGACCTCGGCTACGCCGTCGAGGACATCGTCGCCGCCGAAGTGGCCAGCGGCGGCATCGAGCGCATCTTCGCCGCGCACGGCATTTCCTACCGGCCGCCGAGCGAGCCGTAAAACGCGCACCGCCGTCCGGACACCGCGAGCGAAAGTCACTCGCATTCGACCTTTTTCCAATTGCGGGGAGGAGGGGGATACCGTAAACGACTTGTAGGTTCGGGTTCGATACAATGAATCGTCAACAGTGATTACGGGAGGGATCGATCATGCGTAAGTGGAATCGTCCGAAAATCGTCGAAATCGCCGTCGGGATGGAAATCAACTGCTACGCTTGCGCCAAGCTGTAGCGCCTTCAGCGGGCGCTCGTCGCTTCCGGGGGGTACTCTCTCCCGGGGGATGAGCGCCGCGCCGTCTCCGGCCTCGGGGCGGGTGCCCCATGTTGAGAATTCTCGTACTTGGGTCCGCCGCGGGCGGCGGGTTCCCCCAGTGGAACTGCGGCTGTCCGAACTGCCGCCGGGCACGCGCGGGCGATCCGGCGGCCGTCGCCCGGACCCAGTCGACACTCGCCGTGACGGCCGACAACGAGAACTGGTTCCTGCTCAATGCGTCACCAGACCTCCGCCAGCAGATTACTCAATCACCTCCTCTTCACCCCGTTCACGGGGCGCGTCACAGCCCGATCGCCGGCGTCGTGCTGACCAACGCCGACGTCGACCATATCGCGGGGCTTCTGACCCTTCGCGAACGCCAGCCGCTGACCCTGTACGCCACCCGCCGGGTGCATGACGTGCTCGCGGGCAATATCGTGTTCGACGTGTTGAACGCCGACAGCGTCGGACCGGCGCGCCTTCGATCTCGGGCGGGAGATCGAACTGGAGCTTCCGGGCGGGCGGCCTTCGGGACTGTCGGTGGAACTGTTCCCGGTCCCCGGCAAGGTGGCGCTCTACCTCGAAAAATCCGAGGCCGGCCCGGGTTTCGGCACCGTCGCGGAGGACGCCGTCGGCGCCCGGATCACCGACCGGTCGGACGGGCG
Source organism: uncultured Alphaproteobacteria bacterium (assembly GCA_963701445.1). Lineage (GTDB taxonomy): Bacteria > Pseudomonadota > Alphaproteobacteria > Rhodospirillales > Defluviicoccaceae > CAKZLS01. The sequence continues at coordinate 35,585 of CAVPAM010000039.1, read as the reverse complement.
GAGTTTCTTCTACGTGCCCGGGTGCGCGGCCATGCCCGGCGATCTGGCGGACCGCCTGCGCGCGGCCGAGCTGGTTTTTTTCGACGGGACCACGTGGACGGACGACGAAATGCGGACCACCGGCGTCGGCGTCAAGACGGGACGCCGCATGGGCCACATGTGCATGTCCGGACCCGAGGGGTCCATCGCCGCGTTCGCCGGCCTGGACGTGGGCCGCAAGATCTTCGTGCACATCAACAATACCAACCCGGCGCTCATCTCGACGTCGCCCGAGCGCGCCGAGGCCGAGGCGGCGGGATGGGAGATCGCGGAAGACGGAATGGACATCCGGCTATGAGCGAATTGCTCAGCCCGCAAGGCCTGGAAGACCGTCTCCGCGAAATCGGCGCCACGCGCTATCACAACCTGCATCCGTTCCACGGCCTGCTTCATGGCGGCAAGCTGAACAAGGGCCAGGTCCGGGCCTGGGCGCTCAACCGCTATTGCTATCAGGCCGCCATTCCGCGCAAGGACGCGGCGCTGATGAGCCGCCTCACCGACCGGGAGATGCGGCGGGAATGGTTGCACCGGATCCTCGATCACGACGGCTTCGGCGACGATCCCGGCGGTATCGAGCGTTGGCTCGTGCTGACCGACGGACTCGGCCTGGATCGGGACTATGTCATGTCCATGGAGGGCGCGTTGCCGGCGACCCGGTTCGCCGTGGAGGCCTATGTGCGGTTCGTCGCCGAGCGCCCGACGCTGGAGGCGATCGCGTCGTCGCTCACCGAAATGTTCGCGCCCACCATCCACCGCGAGCGGATTTCGGGAATGCTGGAGAACTACGATTTCATCGCCGAGGACGTCATGGCCTATTTCCGCCGGCGGCTGACCCAGGCGCCGCGGGACGTGGAGTTCGCCCTCGGCTACGTCAAGCGCGAGGCGACGACGCCCGAGCGCCAGCGGGCGGTGCTCGACGCGCTCAGGTTCAAATGCAACGTCTTGTGGACGCAACTGGACGCCCTGCATTCCGCCTATGTGGAACCGGGCCGCATTCCGCCGGGCGCGTTCGACCCGGACGCGGGCCGATGACCGCGCCCGGCCTGCTTGGCGAAGAGATCAAGCCGCGGTTCGCCGCGCATGTCCGCTTCAAGTTCGACCGCCGCCGCGGGCACTGGGTGGTGCTGGCTCCCGAGCGGCTCCTGGTGCCGGACGAGCATTCGGTGGAAATCCTGCAACGCTGCACCGGCGAGGCCACCCTGGCCGACATCATCGACCAGTTGTCGGTGGAATTCGACGCGCCGCGCGTCGAGATCGCCGATGACGTCCTGGCGCTCGTCGGGGACCTGGCCGACAAGGGAATCCTCGCGTTATGAGTATGGAACCGCCGCTGGCGCTGCTCGCCGAGATCACCCACCGCTGCCCCATGCGCTGCCTGTACTGTTCCAATCCGCTGAACCTGGAGCCGTCCAGCCGCGAGCTCGATACGGCGACGTGGCTGCGGGTTCTCGACGAGGCCTCGGAGATGGGGGTCTATCAGGTCCATTTTTCCGGGGGCGAGCCGACCGTCCGCAAGGATCTCGTCGAATTGGTTCGCCATGCCGCCGGCCGCGACCTGTATACCAACCTGATCACCTCCGGTGTCCTTCTAGAGGGCGACGACTTGCGCCGGCTGGCGGAGGCCGGCCTCGAACACGTTCAACTCAGCTTCCAGGACACCGATGCCGCGTGCGGGGACCTGGTGGGGGGATTGAAGGACGCGCATCGCCGCAAGCTGGAGGTCGCGCGCCGGATCGTGGACGCGAACCTCGCCTTCACCGTCAACGCGGTCATTCACCGCCACAACGCCGGCCGCGCCGGCGAGCTGATCGACCTGGCCGTCGAACTCGGAGCCGGCCGGCTGGAGGTGGCCAGCGTTCAATACTATGGCTGGGGCCTCAAGAACCGGGCGTTCCTGATGCCGACGGAGCAACAGCTCGACGAGCTGACCGCCATCGTCGAGGACGCGCGGCGGCGGCTCGCCGGGGTTCTGACCATCGACTACGTGGTGCCGGACTACTACGCCCGCCGGCCCAAGGCGTGCATGGGAGGGTGGGGACGGCGGTTCATGAACATCGATCCGAGCGGCCGGGTCCTTCCGTGCCACGCGGCGACGACGATCCCGGGACTGACCTTCGACACGGTCTTCGACGGTACCCTCGAGCACATCTGGGACCACTCGGAGGCCTTCAACCGCTTTCGCGGAACGCACTGGATGCCGGAGCCCTGCGCGTCGTGCGAATTTCGCGAGGTGGACTGGGGCGGTTGCCGCTGCCAGGCCATGGCGTTGGCCGGAGACGCCGCCCAGACCGATCCCGTGTGCGCCCTCTCGCCCCTTCATGAAACGGTCCGGGCGATGGCGGCCGAGGAAGCCGGAAGCACCGCCGAGACCGTCGTCTATCGAGGCGCGAGAAAGGAGACCGTTGTTCGTGACCTGTCGTGAACGCCTTGGGAGCGAGCGGACATGTTCACCGTTCTGATCGCCGACGATCACCCGCTGTTCCGCGCCGCCCTCCGCGAGGTGATCGACGGCATGTCCGGCGAGCATGAAATCCTCGAGGCCGGGACCCTGGACGAAGCCCGAGACCTTGTCACCGCGGAACCGGACCTGGACCTGGATCTCATCCTGCTCGATCTTCAGATGCCCGGATCCAACGGCTACTCGGGGCTGATCGAACTGCGCAACATCGCGCCCTCCGTTCCCATCGTGGTGGTGTCGGCGGCGACGTCGCGGGACGTCGTCCGCGATTCCATCACCTACGGCGCGCTGGGGTTCATTCCGAAGTCGCTTTCGAGGGACGCCATCCGCGAGGGAATGGAATGCGTGATCGCGGGCGGCCTGTACATCCCCGACGAGGAGGCGGCCGACGCCGGTTCGGGACGCGGCGGCGTCGGCGCCAGGCACGCGGGCGACGAGCGGCGTCCGGCGCTGACCCGGGGGGAGCTTCGCGTCCTGAAGCTTCTGGCGAACGGCAAATCCAACAAGGTGATCGCCTACGAGCTGGATATCCGGGAATCCACCGTCAAGGCCCACATCACCGCCATTCTCCGCAAGCTCAAGGTGCACAGCCGCACCCAGGCCGTTCTGGCCGCCCGCGACCTGGATTTCGGCAAGAGCTGACGGCGGCGTCCCTCGCGACCCGGTTGCGTCAGACCGGCGTCATCTCCTCGGTCAGCAAATGCGACATGAGCGCCCGCAGCTTGGCCGGCTTGACGGGCTTCTTGAGCACCGGAAAGCCGTGTTCCCTGACCAGCCGCAGGGTTTCGGAACTGCGATCCGCGGTGATGATCATGGCCGGTACGTCATGGCCGCAAGTTCGCTGAATGTCCTGGATCGCCGACAACCCGTTTCCACCCTCGTCCAGGTGAAAGTCCGCGACCGCGATGTCGGGGACGCGGCCGCTCGCGGTCAACTGGGACAGCGCCATGGCGGCCCCCGTCGCCGTGAGAACCTCGCAGCCCCATCCTTCCAACAGCTCCCGCATGCCCGCCAGGATGCTGTCCTCGTTCTCCACCACCACCACGAAGGAACCCGAAATATTGTCGCTGGGCGCCGGGTAGATGGGCCTTGGCCGTTCGGCCGCGCGGCCGGCCTTGCAGAGCGGGATCTCGATGGAGAACACCGATCCTTTCCCCTCCCACGACCGGACCCCGATCCGGTGACCCAGAATCCGGGCGATGCGGGAGACAATCGCGAGGCCGAGCCCGTAACTTCTCTCCCGGAGATGTTGAGGCACGTTGAACCGCTGGAACTCCTCGAAGATATCGCCGAGGTGATCGTTCGGAATTCCGATCCCCGTGTCCCAGATCTCGATCCGCGCGCGGCCGCCCATGCGGCGGCATCCGAGAACGATCCGTCCTTCCCGGGTGTAGCGGATAGCGTTGCTCACGAAGTTCCGGAGGATGCGCCCGAGAAGGGCCGGGTCCGAGCGGACCATGACCGCCGAGGGAACGACCCTGAACCCCAACCCCTCTTCGTGGGCGAGGGGGCCATACTCCTGCTCCAGGGCGCGGAAGAGGTCGCCGATAGGGAAATCCGCTTCCTCGGTGGCGACGACGCCCGCATCGAATTTAGAGATATCGAGCAGCGTCCCCAACAGGCCTTCCACGCTCGCCAGCGCTCCGTCGATCCGCGAGACGAACACGCTTTCCTTCTCAGGCAGATCCCGCTCGGCGAGGGCCGAGACGAACAGCCGCGCCGCGTTCAAGGGTTGGAGCAGGTCGTGGCTGGCGGCGGCGAGGAACCGGGTCTTGCTCAGGTTGGCATCCTCGGCCTCCGCCTTGGCGGCGCGCAGCGCCTCCGCCATCCGTGTCCGCTCCTCGATTTCCAGCCGAAGCTTGGCGTTGACGCTGGTCAGTTCGGCCGTTCTCTCCTCGACGCGCCGCTCCAGGTTTTCCTTGGATTCCCTGAGCAACTCGGCGGCCTCCTTGCGGTCGGTGATATCGGCGTAGGTGGTGACGAAGCCGCCTTGCGGCATGGGATCGCGCCGGATTTCGAGGACGGTCCCGTTCGCCAGCGTCTGCTCGAGATGCATGGATTTCGCGTTCTGGGCCGAGTCCAGGCGGACCGCGACAGCATGGGCCCCGTCGCTGCCGTAGTCGCCTTTCTCGCACCGGTAGCGGAGATAATCGGAGAACAGCATGCCGGGCCTGGCCAGCCAGTCCGGCAGATCCAGAAGGTCGACGAAACGGTCGTTCCACGCGACCAATTTGCGGTCTTTGTCGAACACCGATACGCCCTGCACGATGTTGTCGAGCGTGGATTGCAGCAGGACGGACTTCTCGGCCAGCTCCCGTTCGCGGCGCCGCTCCTCGGATCGCTTGATTTCACTGATATCGGTGTAGATACCGACGGTCCCGCCGTCCCGGGTCACGCGTTCCGTGATCTGCAGCCAGCGCCCGTCGGTCAACGGAACCACGAGCGGCTCGTTCGGAGAGCGGTGGGAGCGAAGACGGGCGCGGACCCATTCATCCGCGTCGCCGACGGTGGGGGAGACCAGGCCCTGTGCCACGGTCCATCTCGAGATGTCCTCGAAGGCGACGCCGGGACGCGCGATCGCCTCGATGCCCGGCCACAGCTCCATGAACTTGGAATTGCAGAGGACGAGGGTGTCGTCCTTGTCGAACTGGGCGAAGCCCTCGGAAATGGTCTCGATGGCCTCCATCAGGCGGGTCTGGGTGGCTTCGGTTTCCGCCTTGGCCTTGGAGAGCGCCCGATTGGCATCCTCGAGATCGCGCAACGCGCCCTGGAGGGTCCGGGTCCGCTCCCTGACCCTGTCCTCGAGAAGAATGGCGGCCTGGAACAGGGAAAACCCGTTGCCCTGCGAGTTGATCCCGCGCTCCACCTGATCCATCAGGACCCCGATGATTTTCTGGGTCTTGCCGATGTCGGAAACTGCCTCTGTCCCGGGTGTTTTCGAGAGAACAACCATCTCCGCGCCTCCCTACCGTCGATCCTGGCGGACGCCGATGGCCGCGCCGGTGAACGTCTGGTTCAGATGCATCGCCCGGAACTCCTCGCCGTAGGATCCGAATCCGATGACATTGTGGTCGACCATGACGCGGCCGGCCCGGTTCTTGAGCTGCTTTTTTTCCAGCTCCAGAATTCTCAACACGCATTCGCAGCCGATGACGAGTTGAGGGGGGCCGATCTCCTTTTCGATATCCGAGAACGTCTCTCTCAGATTGGAGAGGATGTCGGTGCCCTCCGACAGGGTCAGCACGATTCCCTTGTCGACGGCGCAGAAGAAGGTCAGGCTTCCGTCCTCGTTGACGTTGCGGATCGACCGCGTGTAGTAGCGGCCGCCCACCTTGACGACCACGGGGTGCGTCGCGAAGATCATCGGCGTCAGGTCGTCCGGGCTCAGCCCCACCAGGCGCGCGTATTCGGGGCCGGAAGGTTCGGCGTTGATCTCCGTCACGACCCGGCGGGCCGGATCGGCTTCGGTGATCACCATCTTGGTGTCCGACGGGATGAAGTGGTCGGTGGTGAAGAGCTTGAACGGATGAATGGTTCTGACCAGAACCAGAACCGCCATGTCCGATCGGAATTCGCCGTCGAAATAGACACGCGTCATGGTGAAATGGGAGTCGCCCCCGGACGAGGCGCCGAACAGCGGGATTTCACCCAGGGCGGAATACAGCGCGCTGACGATCACCTCCTCGCACTGGCACAGGCCGTCGATCAGGAGGAAGGCGAATGTATCGCCGGGCCGCGATTCGGGGGAAATGTCGTCGAGATCGGTCCTGAGGTCCTTCACCACCCGCATTCCGTCGGAGATGGAGAAGGAATTGAGATCGAAGATCGGGGCGGCGACCGTCCGGAAATCCGGCGCCGCGAGAGTAAAGCCGGTGATGCCGCCGTCGACGTAGCCGGCCGGCGTGATTTCGCCGGAACTCGTGCATCCGACCAGCCGGGTGCCGCGAAAGCGCTCCGAAAGCTCCTGTTGCAGACGTTCGAGATCGTAGGCGGTCGAGCAGAAAAACACGCCGAGCGAGGCATCGGGCTGATGAATTTTCTCGAACAGCTCCCCGGCCGCGCGCGCGGGATCCTCCTGCTCGGAAAATCCCTTGCGCACACCGGTATCGGTGTTGATCGACATTTCTCCCCCGCGAAGCTCTTGGTTTGGCGACATTCACGGTTGCCAAGCGCGAGAAACAGCGATCTTTTGAGGCTTTGTTGAACGCGATCGTCTCGATCCCCGCGGGCATGATCGTACCGCGTACGGTCTAAGTTTTCCACACCGGGTTTGCGGCCGTATCCGAGGCCGGCGTCGCGCCCTTCCGGGAGCGGATCGGAGCGGGTCTACGACACGGTGGGGTTGGCCACCAGACGTTCGATCTGTTCGTCGCTGAGGTCGGCGAGGTCTTCGAAGGTGGCGACCCATTCCGACAGGTCCCGCCAATCATGCCGGTGAACGACACGGCTGACCGTCGCCAAGTCCGAGGATCCACCGGTGCTATGCGCACTTCTCATGGTGCTGACTCCCTGTTGGGGAAACGCGCCTCTGTTGGGGGACTCAATGATCGTCGGTTGCGACTCGCTGTCAACAATCGCGGCTAAGTCTTTCTGAGCGGACGATAAATGCCGGTTGGCCGCGAGGACGCCGCCGCGCGAAACGGCGAATTGATTCGGTTTCCGCGGCGATGCCGTCCGGCCCTCAATGTGCCTGGACCAGGGGCGGGAGCTTCTCCGCGGGCGCGCGCGGCCAACACGGAGCCGTCAATTGCGCCCCTTGCCGCCGCCGGAACCGCTGGATCCGCCCGATTTCGGTCCCATTCCCGGGCTATTGCCCTGACCGCCTCCGCGTCCCATGCGTTGAGCGGGCGGCTGGCTCGGCAGGGCGACGCCCTGTTCCTCCGCCCGCTTGCGCATCCGTTCGTGATGCTCGTTGCGGATCTGCTGACGTTCCTGCTCGGAGCCGGCGACTTGACGATCGCGACCGGGTCCTGCGCGCTTTTCAACGAACTCACCAGTTTGAACGGATGTGCCTGCGTGCCGTCGCCGAGAAATCCAGTTTCGTTGTGCGCGGATTTCAAGGCGTTCGGAGAGTACGTGTCTGCGGCGTTCCGGGATTTTCCTGCCGTGCTTGCCGGCGAGAAACTGGAAGCGACGCGGAGCGCCCGGCTGGACCGGGACCTCGAACTGGTGATCGACGCGGCCATGAACGCGCGGGCCGCGTTGCGCACGTTGTCGGAGGGTGCATCCCCGTCTTCGCTGCCGTGCGCCAATGGAGGGATCCCCAGAGAACGAACAGAATAAGGGGATCCCGTCCCGTCCTCAGAGCGCCCGGATCATGGGCCGGATCTTCTCCATAGCCATGCTCGGCCGCACGGGCTCTTCGGGCCCCGGATCCAAAACTAAGTTCTCGGCCAGAGGTGCAAGAGCACCATCCACAAATTGAATGCTCGTAATAGTTGCAATCAGCCGTGAATTCGGGCACACTCCGTAACTCTTCAGGGCGGCGCCTCGCGCGCGCCCGCGCGGTGCCACATAGATCCATTCCGGCGGTTCCAATCGAGCCCATGAACCTATCCAGAGTCCCGGACGGCGCCGATCCTGTCTCGAAATCACATCGGAGATTCACAACCATGACCGTTTCCGCGAGCCGTCCGAAGCCGGCCGGCGACCTGCTCATGTCGGTTGCCGAGGGGGGCACCATCACCGCCGCCCAGGTGCTCAAGTTGCGCTGGGAAGTGTTCAACGACGGTGCCATCGACCGCGCCGAGGCCGAAACGCTGTTCGACCTCAATGATGCCTGCGCGTTCAAGGATCCCGCCTGGAACGACTTTTTCGTGGACTCGCTGACCGAATACTTCGTCTGGCGGCAGAAGCCCAGGGGATACCTCGGCGACGACGCCGCCCGGTTTCTCATCGACAGGATCATGCGCGACGGACGGATCGACGGCCCGACCGAACTGGAACTGCTGGTCAACGTCGTCCATTGGGCCCGCGAGGTTCCGGAAGAGGTGCTGGTGCTCGCGCTGGGCGCCGTGAAGGAGATGGTCCTCGGCGGCGGCGGGCCGCTGTTCGGCCCCAAACGCCGGCGCGCCGGGGTCATCGACCGTGCCGACGTGGAGGTCATCCGCAAGCTTGTCTATGCCGGCGGCGGTGGCGGAGGACACACCATCACCCGGCGCGAGGCCGACATGCTGTTCGACCTGAACAACGCGACCGTTGCCAGGGACAACGCCGGCACTTGGTCCGAGCTGTTCGTCAAGGCGGTGGCCAGCCACCTGATGTTCCCGCGCGGCGCGCCGAGGCTGCCCGGCGTGCATGAGTCCCTGCGCCGCGAGGCGTGGCTCAACGACCGAAGGGGGGTGGGCCGGCTTCTCGCCGAGATGGGCGGCGCCGTGGCCGACGGCGGAATCGCCGACAAGTGGGCGGCCGCCGATCTCTTCGGTACCCGCGCCCGGCACGAGGACGCCGAGCGTCAGCGCCGGGAGGCGGCGGACGCGCAACGCCGCGAAGCCGTGGACGAGGCCGAGGCCGCGTGGCTGATCGGGCGCATCGGCGAGGACGGCGAAATGCACGATACGGAAAAGGCGCTGCTGGCATTCATCAAGACGCAGTCGCCGGACGTTCATCCGTCGCTCGTTCCCCTGTTCGAGCGGGCCGGCCTGAACGCGTAGACAGCTTCCACCTCCCTCCACTTCGACCGGCGGCGGCGGGTCCGATCATTCGGCCCGCCGCCGTTTTTTTTCGGCCGGCCGATCGTCGCCGGCTGGTCGGGCCCGGCCCGGCAAGAACTGCCCACCGCGGCACGGTTTTCCCGGCGCGGCGAGGCCGCCGCCAGATCCCCAGCCTCAACACACTGAAAACAAGCACATTTTCCGGGACGCCTGTTGGCACGGTCTTCGCAAGCGAATGGGCGAACACGATTCCGTTTGTCCATGGGCCACAGGAAAGATTGCGATGATTGACCTTGCCGACGCCCCGAAAACCGCGCGATGGCTGGCCGCCGGGCTTCTCGCCCTGGTTCTGGCGTCCCTGGCGCCGGACACGGCGAGCGGCGCCTCGCGCATCAAGGACATCGTCGAGTTCGAGGGCGTCCGCGAAAACCAGCTGGTGGGTTACGGGCTGGTCGTCGGCCTCAACAACACCGGCGACAAGCTGAAGGACGGCGGCTTCACCAAGCAGAGCCTGAAATCCATGCTCAACCGCATGGGCGTCAAGCCCACCGAGGACGGGCTGGAATCCAAGAACGTGGCGGCGGTGATGATCACCGCGCAGCTTCCCGCGTTCGCGCGCCAGGGCAATCGCATCGACGTGACGGTCAGCGCCCTTGGCGACGCCAGCGACCTCGAAGGCGGCACGCTTCTGGTGACGCCGCTGATGGGCGCCGACGGCGAAGTCTACGCGGTGGCACAGGGGCAGGTGGGGGTCTCCGGGTTTACCGCCTCGGCGGAGGCATCGAGCGTCACCCGCGGCGTTCCCACCACCGGGCGCATCGCCAACGGGGCCATCGTCGAACGCGAGGTGGGCTTCGAACTGGCCAACATGGACACCATCAAGCTTAGCCTGCGCAGTCCCGATTTCACCACGGCGCGCCGCGTCGCCCAGGCCATCAACGCGTTTCTCGGCGAACCGGCGGCCAAGTCCAGCGACCCGTCCACCGTCCACCTGGCGGTGCCGTCCAGTTACGACCGCAACGTGGTCAACCTGCTCACCGACATCGAGCAGCTGTTGATCAATCCCGACCAGATCGCCCGCGTGGTCATCGACGAACGCTCCGGCATCATCGTCATGGGCCAGGAGGTGCGGGTCAGCACCGTCGCCATCGCCCAGGGCAACCTCACCATCCGCATCACCGAGACGCCGGAGGTCTCCCAGCCCAACGCGTTCTCGCGCGGCGGCAGCACGGTGACGGTGCCGCGCTCCGACATCTCGGTGGACGACGACGCCCAGAACCGCATGGCGGTGCTGACCACGGGCGTCACGCTTCAGGACCTGGTGAACAGTCTCAACGCGCTGGGGGTCGGCCCCCGCGACATGATCAGTATCCTGCAGGCGATCAAGGCCGCCGGCGCCCTGCAGGCCGATATCGAGGTGATGTGACAATGGACAGGACCATGCTGACACCCATGCTGACCCCGCTGACATCCCCGGCCCACGAGGCGTTGTCCGCCGGCGCCGCCACGCCGCCGGCCGCCCGCGCGGGCATGGACAGGGCGGCGATCGAGAAGACCGCCGAGGAGTTCGAGGCGTTCTACCTGGCCCAGGCGCTGCAGCCCATGTTCGCCGACGTGTCGCCGGCCGATCCGTTCAACGGCGGTTCCGGCGAGGACATGTGGCGGTCCCTGCAGGTGGAGGAATACGGCAAGGCGCTGGCCCGCAACGGCGGCGTCGGCCTCGCCGACTCGGTGGTTCGCGAAATGTTGAGAATGCAGGACATGGGGGAGAACCCGGCGCCATGAACCCGACCCAGCAAAATCCCGTCACCGCGCCCGTCACCGCGGCCGAACTGGCCGCCGCCATGCAGCGGCTGAGCGACGCGCTGGCGCGCGAGAACGAGGCCCTGCGCGAGCGGCGGCGCGACCAGCTTCCCGCCCTGGTCAGGGAAAAGCTCGCCGCCACCCGGATCTACGAGACCCACATGAAGGCCATCGCCGGAACGGGAGCGGCGGTGCCCGGCGCCTCCGACGCCCTCAAGCAGCGGATCGGCGCGCTCGCCCGCGCGATCGCCGACCTGGCGGCGGAAAACCACCGCCGCCTGCGGGTGGCGGTGGAGGTGAACCGCCGCATCGCCGAGTCGGTGACCAACGCCGTCAAGGCGATGGCGCCGGGACCGGGGGTGTACGCCCGCAATGGCGCCATGCACCGCGGCCGGCCGGCCGGGGCCGGCGCGCCGCTCTCGCTCGCCGTCAACCACACCCTCTAGCGCGTCCGCCAGGAACCAGCCATGTCCGGTACTCTCTCCCTCGCTCTCAATACGGCGCGCAGCGGCCTGTTGACCAATCAGGCCGCGCTCGACGTGGTCGCCAACAACGTCTCCAACGCCAACACCGAGGGCTACACGCGCAAGGATCCGCAGTTCCAGTCGCGAACGGTGGCCGGGGCCGGGGCCGGCGTGCAACTCTCCCAGATCAGCCGCAGCGTCGACGAGGGCCTGCGCCGCAACATCCGCGAGGAACTGGGCGCGCTGAACGCCATGGACGCCCGGGGTTCCTATTTTTCGCGGATCCAGGACCTGTTCGGCCGGCCCGAGGAAAATTCCTCGCTCAGCCATATCCTCGCCGAGTTTTCCGGCGCCACGCAATCCCTGGCGGTGAACCCGCAGGACGCCCTGGCGCAGCGCGAAATGGTGCGGTGGGGCCAGGAGGTGGCGGTCAAGTTCAACCGGATGGGCAACTCGATCCAGGACCTGCGCCTGGAGGCGGACCAGCGCATCGGCCAGGCCGTCGACGAGATCAACGGCCTGCTCCGCAACATCGCCGAACTGAACAACGACATCGGCCGCAACGGCGCCGTGGGCCTGGACACCGGCGACCTCCGCGACCAGCGCGATCTCGCCCTCGAGCGCCTGTCGGGGCTGATGGACATCCGCACCTTCACCGGCGGCAGCGGCGAGGTGGTGGTGCTGACCGCCGACGGGCAGAAGCTCGCCGACAACCGGGCGACCACTCTCAGCCACGTGTCGGCGTCGTTCATGGGCGCGGGCGCCACCCATGGCGAGGGCGACCTCGACGGCATCTACGTGGGCGCCGCGATCGCCCAGAACGACATCACCAATTCGCTGCGCTCCGGCGAGCTGGCCGGGCTGGTGGAGATGCGGGACACCATCCTGCCCAACCTGCAGAACCAGATCGACGAACTGGCGGCCGAGCTGCGCGACGCCGTCAACCAGGTCCATAACCGGGGCGTGCCCTTTCCCGGCATGACCGAGATGACCGGCACCCGGGCCTTCACCGAACCCGCCACCCAGACCGTGACCTTCGCGGGCACGGACGACACCACGCTGGCCCTGTTCGACGCCAACGGCAAGGAGGTCCGCTCCACCACCGTCCGCGCCCTGCTGGGCGGCGCCGGCGGCACCGTCCAGGATGTGACCAGCGCCATCGACACCTGGCTGGGGGCCGACGGCTCGGCCGCCATGGTCGACGGCCGTCTCGCGATCTCGGTCACCGGCGCCGACCGCGCGCTGACCATCCGCGACCAGGGCGCCACCGCCGCCGGCAGCGCCGCCAAGGACGCGGTCCTCCAGTTCGACGCCGACGCCGACGGCGGAACCGACCTGACGGTCGAGGGGTTTTCCAACTTCTTCGGGCTCAACGACTTCTACGTGGACCTCAACACCGACAGCGTCCAGCAGTCCAAGGTGGTCAATCCGATCTTCATCGCCAACGCCGCCACCCTGACCTTCCGCAACGCCTCGGGCGCCATGGGCCCCGCGGTCGCGGTCAGCGCCGGCGACGGGCTCAGGGACATCGCGGACTCCATCAACGCCGCCGCGCTCGGGGTCACGGCGAGTGTCGTCACCGACGGCTCCGGCGCGCGGTTGCGCATCGGCTCCGACGACGGATCGAGCTTCACCGTCACCCAGGACGTGCCCGGCGGCGACAACCTGCTCACCAACCTCGGCATGCACCCGGCCGACCTCGGCGTCTCCAATTCGTTGGCGGTCCGGGGCGACATCGTCTCCCGGCCGGGACTGGTCTCCCGGGGGGCGGTCCAGTGGGATCCCGCGCTCGGAACGTCCGGCCGCTACTTCCTCAGCCAGGGCGACGACACCGGCGTGCGGGCGCTGGCCGACGTGTTCACGTCGGCCAACGCCTTCGACGCCGCCGGCGGGATCGACGCGGTGGGCGTCACCTTCAGCCAGTACGCCGCCGACATCATCAGCCGAGAACGGCGCGATGGCGGAAACCAACGCCGACCGCGCCATGCTCCAGGGATCGCTGGTGGAGAGCCTCCAGCACAAGTCCAATTCCATCAGCGGCGTCAACCTCGACGAGGAGATGGCCGACCTGATCCTCTTCGAGCAGGCCTACTCCGCCGCCGCGCGGGTGTTCTCCGCCGTCCAGAGCATGTTCGACGACCTCGAAAGCATCATCTAGGCCGCCACCCGGCCCGCCGCCAAGTTGGATACACCGCCATGATCCGCACCGCCAATTCCGCCGCCAACACCCACATGGTCAACTACATCAACCGGACCCAGGGCCGGCTGGAGGAGCTGCAGTTGCAGGTGGCCAGCGAACAGAAGTCCCAGGACTACGCCGGCATCGCCGGCGACACCCGGCGGCTGGTGGGGATGGAGACCATGCGCATGGCGCTCGACCACTTCGTGCGCAACAACGAGATGGTGGACCTGCAGCTCACCACCGCCGACACCGCCGTCGGCGCGGCGCGCGCGACCGTCGCCGATTTCCGCTCCGCCGTCCTCGACTTCAGCATGGTGGACATGGACGACGAGCAGCAGGTGCGGCTGATCCAGGAGACCGCGTTCAACGCGATGCAGAGCCTGGAGGGCTTCCTCAACACCAAGGTGGACGGCCGCTACCTGTTCGCCGGCGGCCGCGCCACCACCGAGCCGGTGGACCTCGGGCTGACCACGCTGGCCGATTTCCAGGCCCGCTTCGACGGCGCGGCGACGGGCTATCCCACCAGCCGCGACGCCCACCTCGCCGGCGTGGATCTCGCCCACGCCGACACCGGCGACCTCGCCTTCGACCGCGCCACCGGCACCATCACCGCCGCCAACGCCGGCTCGCTCGCCAATATCCCCGTGGGCACCGCGCTCGAGCATCGGCGGCACCGGCGCCAACGACGGCCTGTTCGTGGTCACCGCCAACGACGGCACCACGCTCACGGTCGCCATGGAGCGGTTCGCCGCCACCGAGGCCGCGCCCGCGGCCAAGCTCTCGATCCCCGCCGAGCCCGAGCCCGTGGTGTTCGACGCCGGCGCCACCGGCGGCCTGAACTTCGACGCCGCCGCCCAGACCGTCACCGCCGCCGTCGCCGGTTCGCTGGCCGACATCCCCGTGGGCGGCGTGTTCACGGTGGAGGGCTCGCCCGGCAACGACGGCCGCTACACGGTGCTCTCCAACGACGGCACCACCATCGCCATCGAAACCCGCCGGCTCGCCGACGAGACCCCGGCGCCCGCCACGTCCACCCTGTCGGCGCCGTCGTGGTATCGCGGCGACACGCTCGCGCGGTCCCACGGCGTGGCCGAGGGCCGGTCCATCGACCTCGACATCACCGCCATCGACCCGGCGTTCGAGAAGGCCATCCGCGCCATGGGCCTGATCGCCCAGGGCACGTTCGGCAAGGAGGGCGGGCTCGACCAGAACGCCAGGCGCATCGACGACGCCATGTACCTGCTCAACAGCGCGCTCGACCGGGTGGTGTCCGGCACCCCGCCCTTCGGCCCGGAGCGGGCCGGCGGCATCGAGGACGTCCAGCGCGAACTCGGCTTCAACCGCGACCTGATCCAGGAGTCCAACCTCCGCCACAAGGACCTGATCGCCACGCTCGAGTCCCGCATCGCCGACATCGAGCACGTGGACATCAACCGCGCCGTCACCGAACTCCTCGACCAGTCCCAGTCCCTGGAAGCGTCCTTCAAGGCCATCGCCACGCTGCGCGGCCTGAGCCTGATGAACTTCATGTAGCGGCGGCGGAATCGCTCGCCCGCCGTCCGCGCACGTTGCGGGGGGGGGGGGGTGTAACGCGTTTTTGCAAAACAACCCCATGCACAGTAGAATTCCTCCGCAAGCTATTGAAATATTTGAACTTTTAAAACGCTCGTTGCCGCTCCGCAACGGCGTAAGCTATTGATATAAAACGAAACATTCCGATGCGATCCGGGAACGACCGGCTTCCGGGACCGCTATTATTCATCGAATCGGTGGGCAAAATCACGCTATATGCCCCACCGAATGCCCGAATAGGGGCCGCGAGGTGGCGCGAAACAGGACCTTCCGGACGGCCCCGTATACCGTGGAGTTGCCGCTGAATGTGACGAAAACAGCTCGGGGGAGAGGTTCGAGGGCCGTCAAACGCGCCAAACCGGACCCGGACTCTGCTACAATGCTAGCCCTGACCCTCCGGCCGAAAAGGAGGCGCTCCGCAACGCGGCCTGATCAATGGCCCGTGGACAACGTTCCACGTTGACCACGGGGCCAACCACTTCCGCCGCCATGACCAAATTGCTGAACTTGACGCACATAACGATTCCATAAATCGGGCTTTGAACACGGGCGGTTTCCGGAGGCGGGTCAACGTAGGGTCTATGCGTCGCCACTCCGTTGACAAGTTTTCAAGAAATATCTGCGAGATTTCAGGCTCCGCTTACTCGAGATTTTGTATCCGTGCCGGTACGCCGACGCGAGGCGCAGGAAAGGACCAAAACGTTGACGACAGCCCATCACTACCAGCCCGCGATGTTGGAAAACGAAACCACCAAAACGGCTTCGCAGAAGGCCACTCGGCTGGGTCTGTCTCTGCTGTCCTCGTGGAGCGGGAATTGTGTGCTATCTCCCCGCAGTGTCGGTGTTTTGTTGGCAATGCTGGCGCGCGGCGCCGGCCCACACGCTCGCGACGAGATTGACGCGGTATACTCCACCGATCAGCAAACGCTTGATCCGGTCTGGCGACCGCATATCCAAGGTCCCAACGCATTTGCCGAGGCCAATGCCGGTTGGGTTGATCGCATTCTTCAGGTGAAGCACGAGTTCGCGGAAGCCATAAGGCTCGAGTTTGATGCCCATCTCGAGTTGTTCGATCCGTCGCGTGCGAAAGAGTCGGCTCGTATCGTAAACACGTGGGCCGCCAACAACACCCGAAACTGCATTCGCGAGGTGATTGGCCCAGAAGCCCTTGCGCCACTCGCGGTTGTGCTCGCCAATGCGGTTTACTTTAAAGGCCTTTGGGCCAAACCCTTTGACGCCTTTTTGACAGAAGCAAGGCCATTTTATTTGACGAATGGCCGTGATGTCGCTGTACCAACGATGGCCAAGTACGGCGTCCGAATACCATACGTAGAAACTGAGCATTTCCAGGCTTGCTATTTGGATTATGAGGGTAAGGAGTTCGGAATGTTAATCTTGCTTCCGAAACCATCATCCAGCGTCGACGCCGTCATTCAGCTGTTGCGTAAGCACCCGTTTGGTCAACTTCCAGGAGGATTTCGCGAAACTCGGGGCACACTGCTGTTGCCGAGGTTCAAGATCGAATGGGGTCAGAAGCTGAATGAGGCTCTCGAAGCAGCCGGTCTCGTCGCCACGTTGAGCTGTCAAGGCAGCTTTCCAAATATCGTTCAGCGCTCCCTGGTGAGCCCACCCCAGTTAGCGCATAAGGCCCATGTTACGGTGGATGAAGAGGGGACCGAAGCGGCCGCGGTCACGACCGCAGGGGGCTTTGGATCTAGGGGATCAATGGAGTCACCACCACCATTTGAGATGATCGTCAATCGCCCGTTCTTGTTCGCCATTGACAACGTCAACCTTCCAGGTCCCCTGTTCTTGGGGAGGGTCGAGGACCCCTCGAAAAACCGATAGATAAGCGGATTCAAGCCTTCCGAGGCATTGAAATGATTGCGGCGCGGTTTTCAGAATTAGGTTTTTCGAGGTATCCAACTGCTATCTTTCTTTAAATTCTGTAGATTCTCCATCAGTTGACGAGACTTAGAAAATAGAAAGACCCCAATCTGCATTGGGAACGGTGATCTCTTCTCCTTCGCACGGAGGCTGGTGGAAGGCAGTAAGCATGAACATCCGCGGCGCCAAGGCGTCAATCGCCTCATTAACCCCGTGTTCACGTCAGATCGCTAGGGTGTCGGCGCAGGCGTGGTGATTTATCGCTCCGCGCCCCAGTCCCCCATGTGAGGAAACCAATGTTTGGAAAGCGCAAGATACAACCGACGTCAGAATACCAAGTACTGCGTCAACGGCTGATCGCTGGTGACCTTTCTGTAAACCTGACCGCTTTGCGTTTCGCTTACGTCCGAACGCCGGAACACAAACCGTATGAAGCCGAAGTCATCGCCGCGGACGCCGTGAGCGCTGTTAACGAGGGCAATCTCAAGAAAGCGCTGACGCTGGCAACTCGAATACTGGAAAATGACTATACCAACGGCGGGGCACATGTGGTCGCAGCCATTTGCCACAGGGAGTTTGAAAATTTCCGACAAGCCGACTTTCATCGCGCGGTATGGATAGGGCTGTTTGACTCGATTTGCCAGTCCGGTGATGGGAAAAGTCCCAATACGGCACTAAAAGTGATCAATACCGAGGAGGAGTATTTTTTTATAGACGTTTCCGATCTCGCCCTACGGGGCCAACGCCTCATTTATCACAATGGAAACTATTTTGATGTATTGGAGGCTTTGGATCCAGAAAGTGACATCAAGATTGAAGTGTATTTCGATATATCGCTATTCTATGGAAAATTTAGACGCGAGGCGAACCTGGGATGTCTTGGCAGCCAATTTCGGAATCGGAGATTTGGGATCTGATCAATAATTCCCGTGAGCGAATGAGCCTTGAGCAAAAACGATTATGGGAACTTATTCGAATAATGCCAGAAAAATGGAGCCAACACCCATGGGGCAATGACGGCGGTGGGTTTTGGGTAGTCGGAATCATTGGAAGAAATGTGATTTGGTACAATGATATCGAGGATGGCTTCAATAGATCAAATTTTAAAATATTTGGAGAAATAGACGAATATTGGTGCAATCAAGATGAGCTAGAATGGACAATTCAACATCTCATAAACGAGACGCACGATGTTTGCGATTCTTCAATAAAACGTGGACCACCACAACCACTTGACTCGGGGTGTTCCGGAGACATGGGTGGCGTGAGTCCGTAAAGGGGTCAAGTCTATCATCGTAGCATGGCAGCCTTCCGGGCGGCGCGGACGATGCGGCCGACGGTGGTGAAGTGCAGGCCGAACACCTCCGCGATCTGTTGATAACTGTAGGCGCCGGTGGCGTGGGCGGCGGCGATGGCGGCGTCGCGGTCGGGATAGCGCGACGCGAACGCGTCCAGGGGTGGGGCCGGCGGGCGTTGCTGCGCCCTGGGAATGGCCGTGTCGGGGGGAATGGCCATGTCTGGCGAACCGTGGCGCCGCAGTGCCTGCATGCGGGCGACGAACCGGTCGTCTCCGAGAAAGACCTGGCGGTTGAGCTTCGTCCAGATGGAGACCGCGTTCCCGCCCTCGGCGACGAAGCGCCGGTAACGGCGAACCGCGGCCGCCCGGTCATCGGCGAAACGGGCCAGCAGGGCATCGGCCGCCAGCCAGGACGGCGCCTTGGCCCCGCCGGCCGTCGCGCGATAGCTGCTCCATCGCCACGCCCTTGGCGCGTCGACCATGCCGGCGCGAACCGGGTTGAGCACCACGTAACGCGCCACTTCGAGCAGGTGCGCGTCGGCATCGACGAGGACGGCGGTGTATCGGCCCTGGAACACGTGGCCGGAGCGGCGGTGACGGCGGTTGATCTTTTGGGTGTACACGCCGTTGAGCTGGCGCATGCCCTTGGCGAGATTTCCGTCCGGCGTCTCGACCATCAGGTGGTAATGGTTGGTCATCAGGCAGTAGGCGTGGCACAGCCAGTTGAAACGTTCGACGACATCGCCGAGAACGTCGAGAAACAGTCGGCGGTCGGCATCGTCCTCGTAGATGGCCTCGCGGCGGTTGCCACGCGCGGTGACATGGTAGAGCGCGCCCGCAAATTCGATCCTGAGAGGTCTGGACATGCGAGACGTCTAGCACATGGATTGCTGCGAAGATAGACCTGACCCCGAATTCGGCGTAGGTCGTGCCGTCGGCAAAGACGATGGCGCAGCCAAGGATGGAGCATGGCGTGACTCGGATGCGATCATCGGCAAGGCACCGCCGCGGTGACGTCTGTGTGGGTCACGTGAGCGATGCGTTAGCGGCATAGAGCCCTAGCCATGTACGACAAATCGACCCGGCATATGAATATGCTATCATAATTCATTATCGCGTCTGGTCGCGAGTGTGATTTAATTTTGACGCTGTGGATCGCCGGATATAGTCAATGTTCTTTTTCTGGCCGTTTCTGGCACCGCGACATTGGCAGTGCATGCCAAGATTGGTCGGTTAGCCTCAGCACAACCACCTACATGGTCGGAAATCGCAGGACAAGCCGGTGCAGGAATCGTACTGGCCGAATGACGGCAGTGATGGCAAGCAGTTAAACTCCATTTTTGAAGCATTGTCGATCCTTGTGACGCGCCAACACCGGCGAGAGTATGGCCCCTGATGAACGAGTACGCCTTGTTCCGCCTCGAGTATTTGCCCGGCAGGCCGATAAGGCTCTGCGAAGTTTCTGGGAAAGCCGCGTCGGGAACGAACGGCGTTGCGCATGGCTGACATTGATGATTGGGTCGCCGACGCTTCTGAAGCTGAAACAAACGAATGTTGATGCGGATGCCCGGCTTGGTGGCTCATTTGAACGCGAGCTTGCCGACAAGTGTGACATCGACTTCCAGATTTTGGTTCCGGGGACATGATACTTAATTGACGCCGCCGAATGCCGGATGTACGTATTGTGTCCCTCCCCGGAAATCCGAACTCCATATGATCCTGGCTTTGCTTTTCCATGGGCCAGTGATCTCAGGAAAAGAACGTTTCAATATCCCGGTGGCCCTCCAGGATGTTCACTACCTCCAGGGCGCCCTCACGGTAGCGGAAGAAGACAACGTAGCTCTTATAATTGGAACTGCGGATGTCGGGGCGCAGTTCGGGACGCGCTCGGCCGAGCGTGCCCGGCAGCGATGCCAACTTTGCGCAGTGCGCCTGCAACTGGTCGGTGAAGCCGCGCCCAATGGCGACGCTTCCGCTCTCCCGCGTGATGTATTCCAGGATCGAGACGAGGTCGCGCTCGGCGGCCGCCAGGTAGACCAGGCGGCGCACTAATATCCTTCTTCCGAGAGGGCCTTCGTCTTTGCCTCGAGCGCAGCGCCGACATCGTGCTGGTTGCGCTCCCCGCCCTCCGCGATGGAAGCATCGAGCGTCCGCCGCAGCGCGTTCAGCTTCGCCTCGCGCTCCTCGACCAGTCGCAGTCCCTCGCGCACAACCTCGCTGGCCGAGCCATAGCGCCCGTCTTTGACGATGCTCTCCACAAACTCTTCCCAGCGCTGCCCGATGGACACATTCATAAGCCAACTCTCCTCATCGTCCATATTAGCGGAGATAACATAAATAGTGCAATTTTTGTTATCGGCCTCCGCGCTTGGCCATGCCGCGCCCGGGGTGACGGGGACACGGTGTTCTGGACGCCACCTGCCCAAGCGAGTGCCATTGGGCGTCATCCCCGGGACTTGGAAACTTCCGCCCTGCAAGGTCATAATCCCGACGCCCCAGGGGCTTTCGACAAGGATACTGGCCCTGCCGGCGCCCGTCATGTTCTGGAAATTGCGGAACTGGTTGTCAGCCGGTATTGAGCAGCCATCCGCCGAAACGGGTGCCATTTGGTTCGAGCATGACGCTGCTGATCGCCCCGGCTGACCATGCGAGAACCCCGATTCCCCAAGGACTGGTGATCAGGAGTTCGTCCCGGCGGTCTCCGTCGAGATCTGCCGCTGCCCATATCCGGTTGTCGAACGTGTTGAGGAGCCATCCGCCAAAGCGTGTGCCGTTGGGTGACATAGTCAGCGGGGTGAGGCTGCTGCCGGATAGATTGAGCAGACCCAATCCCCACGGGCTTGCGATCACAAATTCGTCCCGCCCGTCGCGATCGAAATCACCGACCGGCCCCAACCAGTTGTCCGCAGTGTTCAGGAGCCGCCTCCGAACGCCCGTGTCTCCTCACCTCATTTCTTCCGCTTCCTCGCGCCTCCGGCAGCTTCGTGCGCACGCCGGCCCCGTGGACATGTTATCGAATGGTAGACCTATGGGTCGCCCATGGCACGGCTCGCACGCGGCGTCGATCCCAGTAGATCAACATCATGCTCCCCAGAACCCGGGCCGGATCTATCCGAAGCAGCCGGATGGATGCGAAAAAATGGCGGGTCACGCCGTTGGTGACCCGCCAGATCGCAAGCTAACGTCCGCCGCCGCTCAATCCCGCCCGATCAGTCGGGGCCGGGGGCCGGGGACGAGACGGGGCCGATGGCCAAGTAGGAGATTTCCTCGACCCTCGACGCGCCGGTGCCCGCCCAGCTGATGGTCAGGCGCGTGCTGGTGGCGGTGGAGTTGATCTCGAAGTGGTCCTCTTCCGCCCGGGGCGGGCGGCTTCCGAAATCGTCGCGGTCCACCGTGTGAACCCGGATCTCGCGCAGGCCGATGGTGCGGCAGGGCTCCTCGTCGAAGTAGCTGTTCTTCAACCCCGGCGGGGCGATGATCTTCTCGCGTTTCAGGTCGCGGGCCTCCAAATCGCCGCCGACGAGGTCGTTTCGGGCGAGATCGATGATGGCCTTGCCCTTTTCATGGTCGCGGGTGATCAGCACTCCGGATAAGACTTTCAGGTCCATCTTGTCCTCCTCCTTCCGGAACGGTCCCATTCCGTTCACAGTGGTTTCGAACCGGCCTTCCTGTCGCGACGCGGGCAACGCCGTCATCGGGAGATGGCGAGCATCGCCGCGGTATCCATATGCGTGTATAACTTATAGAGTAATTATCGCACGAGGGGCCTCGATATACAATCTGAATCGCGTAGTTTCCGGGCTCCGAAAAGGCCTGTACGGTGGCGTCGATGCGCGGGATCTGAAGCCAACCAGCGGGGAAAATAGCCATGCACGTCAGGCGCGAGCGGCGGGACCGGATCGGGGTTCTCGTCATGGATCATCCGGAGAAGCGGAACGCGCTGAGCCGGGCGCTGATCGGCGACATCCTCGCCGGGCTGGAGGCGTTCGAGGCGGACAAGGCGCGGGCGCTGATCGTGCGGGCGCCGGCGGGGTGCAAGGTGTGGTCGGCGGGACACGACCTGTCGGAGCTGTCGCGCGCGGGGCGGGACCCGCTCGGCTGGGACGATCCGCTGCGGGTGCTGGTGCGGGCGGTGGAGGCGTTTCCGGCGCCGGTGATCGCGCTGATGGAGGGCGGCGTCTGGGGCGGCGCCTGCGAGCTGGCCATGGCGTGCGATCTCCTGATCGCCACGCCCGACGTGACCTTCGCCATTACGCCCGCCAAGCTGGGCATTCCCTATAATATTTCGGGCATGCTGACGTTCCTCAACGCCATTCCGCTGCCGGTGGTGAAGGAGATGCTGTTCACCGCCCAGCCCATCGCCGCCGACCGGGCGCTGCGGCTCGGGCATGATCAATCACGTGGTGCCGGCCGGCGAGATCGAGGCGTTCACCCTGAGCCTGGCCGAAACCATGGCCGCCAACGCGCCGCTCAGCATTTCGGTGATGAAGGAGGAGCTTCGGCTGCTGGGGAGCGCCCATTCCATCACGCCGCTGATGTTCGAACAGGTCCAGGGGCTGCGCCGCACGGCCTACGACAGCCAGGACTACGAGGAGGGGCAGCGGGCGCTGAGCGAGCGCCGCAAGCCGGTGTTCAAGGGCGCGTGATCGCGTGCGTCAGTCCCGACAGATATCGCCGCCGCATGTGACCCGCATGGTTTTGCCGGTGACGGCGCGCGCCACCAGCAATGCCACGGCGATGCCCATGGTCAGCGCCGCGAAGGCGGGAAGGGCGTGGGGCGAGAGCGATGGAATGCCTTGGAGGATCAGGAAGAAGTTGCCGCCGGGTACCAGGGCGGCGCCCAGGCCCATGATGGTTCCTCCGACGAGGTGAAGCAGCCAGATGGCCGGGCGCGGGACCCGCAACCGGAACCGCCGGCCCTGCACCGCCGAAAACACGATCCCCGCCATCAACGCCAGGGCCAGGGCGCCGCGCAACGGCGACACGCCGGGACCCATGACCGTCAGGTCCTCGACGGTTTCGGCAAGCGCGCCGGTATACGCCCAGGATCCGTGCGCGTTGAACAGAAAGGCGTTGCTGATCCCGATCAGCGCGGCGCCGGCGGACAGGCGGTAGCGGCTCGCGAACAGGCGCTCCCGCCATGGTTTGGAGCGTGGCCGGCGCCGCCACAGCCGCCACAGTTCCCAACCCGCCCAGGCCCAGACCACCAGGGCCACGGGGAGCCGCCATGCATCCGGTGCAACCAGGGGACTCCATGTTAAAACCACGTCGGGCGCGGGCAGGGCGGGCGCCAGTTGCAGATACAGGCCGACCCCCAGGACGAACCCGGCGAGCGTGGCCGAGAATTGCAGGTCGCCGCTGCCGAGATGGGTCAGCGTCGAGAACGCACAACCGCGATTGACGGCGGCGCCCACGCCGAAGAGGAACCCGCCGGCGAGCGACCGGAGGCCGACCGAATAGCCCATGGGCGGCTGGTGGTCTCCCAAACCGGTCCAGGAGAGGGCGAGCGTCACGGCGACGACCCAGAGCACGATCTTGGCGAAACTCAGGAACATGA
Organism: uncultured Alphaproteobacteria bacterium; assembly: GCA_963701445.1. Classification (GTDB taxonomy): domain Bacteria; phylum Pseudomonadota; class Alphaproteobacteria; order Rhodospirillales; family Defluviicoccaceae; genus CAKZLS01. The sequence continues at coordinate 11,673 of CAVPAM010000039.1, read as the reverse complement.
AGGCGCGCCCGGTGCTCAGCACCTCGGCAACGGCCTTGATACCGCAGACGCCGGAGCGGTGAGCGGCAAAGCCCAGCACCGCGCACAACAGCAGGGACAGAATAATCAGGGCCACGGCCGGTGATCCGGTTGGTGACGGCGGACAGAGTATCGGGGAGCAGGGATCGAAAAAGCAAGGCGGTCGCGCGCGGGAGCCAGAGGGATCAGCCGTCGTCCTTGCCGGGGCGGAGGAATTTCACGGCTTTCTTGCGGTGGGCGCGGTTGACCTTGAGGCGATCCTCGATGCGCTTTCGTTCCTTGTCGTGGGGGGCGGCTTCGAGTTCCTTCTTGAGCCGCTTCTTGATTTTGTTCAGCTTCTTCAGCGCTTTCTTGACCGCCGCCAACTGTTCCGACGTCTCGACGCCGTCGGCGGTCATGGCCTTTCTCAGCGTCTTCAACAGATCCTTGGCGTCCATCGCCGGTTCCCAGCGTTAAAGTCCGTCATGAAGCCGCGCGCTCGCGCTCTTCGCGATGGATATCTTCCACATCCTCGTCGGTCAGGGCCAGCAGTTCCTCGGCCACCTTGTCGTGCACGTCGGTGGAACCGTAAAGCGCGTTGCCGATCCTGACCAGATTCCAGATGGCGCTGCGCGCGTAGCCGAGGTCGATGATCAACGACGTGCCCATCTTCGCGGTGATCCGCCCGGCGCGGATCAGGTCGTCGAGTTCGCGGGTGCCGACCAGTTCGGTCCGGTCGATGGCGAGCTTGAACTCGTCCAGGTCCAGCACGCCGGTTTCGCCGTCGGGGGAGACGCGGATCTCGTGGAGCCCGCGGATGACCGAGGCCAGTTCGAACCGGATCCGGTCGTACTCGGCGCGCATCTCGGGGTTGCGGCTGTTCATGTACAGCCGCAGGTTCTTGCGCAGGTGCTTGACCTCCTTCACCGTCTGAACGATCAGCGTGGCCGCCCGGCGCAGGTTGTAGAGGTTGTCGGCGAACGGCGCGGGCAACCGCGACTGGGCGCGGCTGACGAATTCGAGGATGGCGCCATACAGGACCTTGACCTTGCGTTCGTACACCTGGTCGAGATCGAAGTCCATGACCCGGCGGCTTTGCCGCACGACGTCCTCGAGGTCGCGATCCGAGAGGATGTCGTGGCGGTGCAGGCTGAGACCGTGGGTGACGATCTCCATGGCGTTGTCGTAGAGGTGAAGGGTTTCGTTGGTGACCGCCTTGAGGGCGGTTTCGGGGAACTGCATGGCCGCGCTGTTCAGGTACTTCGGTTCGACCAGGGTGTCGGCCGGCGGCCGGATGAGCCGCGTCAGCACCATTTCCAACGGCCGGATCAGCGGCGTCATGACCACGACGCCGGTCAGGTTGAACAGCGTGTGGAACACCGCCAGCTTGAGGGTGTAGTCGCCGGCGGCGATGCCGGCGAAGCCGGCGACGGCGTCCACCGCCGCCTCGAACTCCGAGAGGAAGACGATGGCGATGGCGCCCGTGGCCGCGTTGAACAGCAGGTGGGCGGCGGCGAGCTGCTTGCCCCGGTAGTCGGACCCGAGCGACCCGATGATGGCGGTGATGGTGGTGCCGACATTGGCGCCGATGGCGAGCGCCAGCGCGTTCTCATAGGTGATCTGCTGGGCCGCGAGGGCGGTGATGATCAGCACCAGGGTGGCGTGGCTCGACTGCATGATCACCGTCGCCGCCACGCCGATCAGGCTGAACACCACAAGGCCCTCGAGGCCGGTCATGGAAAACCGGGTGAGGTCGATGGTCTCGCGGAAGGCGTCGAAGCCCACCTTCATGTAATGGATGCCGAGGAACAGGAAGCCGACACCGGCCAGCACGTAGCCGATGCCCTTGAGCGTCCGCGACGACTGGAATACGAGGATGACGCCGAACACCAGAAGCGGCATGGCGTAGACGTCGATATCCACGTTGAGACCGAAACCGGCCACCAGCCAGGCGCCGGTGGTGGTGCCCAGGTTGGCGCCGAAGACGATGCCGATGCCGGAGGTCAGGCCGATCAGGCCGGCGCCGAGAAACGAAATGGTGATCAACGACACCAGCGAACTGGACTGCATGATGGTGGTGGCCACCGTTCCGAAGGCGAGCGCCTTCCACAGCCGGTCCGTGGTCCTGGTGAGCAGGGTTTCCAGGAGGCCACCGGTGAACGCCTTGAAGCCCTGTTCCAGAAACAGCATGCCGAACAGGAACAGCGCGACGCCGGCGGCGATCTCGCCGAAGTTGGGACTGGTCCAGAACCCGAAGGCGAGGATCGCCAGGATCGTCGGCAGCAGGATCCGTTTCAGCATTCACCTCTCCACGGGCGGTTCCGCGCGGGCTCGACGCCGGCGGCGAACACCGCAAGCATGTAATATTATCGTAACATTGGACAGTGAATGTTCGGGAAATGACCGCCGGAGGCGCACGCCGTCAGCGGTTGTCGGCGACGTCCGGTTCGGGGTCGGGAATTTCGAGGCCGAGGGCCCGGATGTAGCCGACGTTGGGCGTGCTGTTCTCGAACCGGACGTTGGCGAGGAGGTCGTCGAGCGCGGTGTCGATCACGTGGCGGGGCGGGCGATGGGCGCGGATCTCGTCGAGGGATGTCCGGGGACTGTTGGCGAAGGCGATGACGGCGTCCCAGGCCTCGGTCTTGGGCGCGGAGACGACGGCCGACGGCGAATCGATCTTCTTGTAGGGCCAGAACGCCCAGCCGATGCCGTTGTCCTCGAGGAGCTGGCGCATGGCCGCCACCCATTCGTCGGTGTTCTCTCCCGATTCGCCCAGCCACAGCGGCACGTCGTGGGTCTCGGCGAAGTCGATGTAGCGCTGAATGGCGTCCTGCACCGGGTTGCTGCCGTAGGTGTGGAAGGTGTAGGCCAGCTTGCCGTCGAACGGCGCGCCGAGAACCTCGAGGTTGGTGCCCCACTGGGCGCCGCTCAGAATGATGATGTGGTTGGGGTCCACCTCGCGGATGGCGGTGGCGATTCGCTTGAACAGGGGTTCCAGCTTCGGATTGAAGTAGTCGGTATCGAGAAAGTGCGCGATGGGTTCGTTGAGCAGGTCGTAGCCGAGGACCGCGGGTTCGTCGGCGTAGCGCTCCGCCAGGGTTCGCCAGATGTGGATCAGCAGCGCCTGGTTGTGCTCGCTGTCGTAGAGGAACGGATGGCCCCAACTGTCGTCGATGTTGTCGCCGGTCTGGCCTCCGGGGGCGGCGTGCATGTCGAGGATGACGTACAGGCCTTCCTCCCGGCACCAGGCGATCAGCCGGTCGAGCAGGGCGAGGCCGGGCCCGTCGAGGGTGTTCGAGTCCCGCGCGGAGAGGAACAACTTGTAGTGCAGAGGGACGCGGACCGAATTGAAGCCCAGGCGCTTGATGAACCGGATGTCGGCCCGGGTGATGTAGCTGTCGCGGAAGTCCCGCCAGAAAGACCGCGCCCGCTGGTCGCCGACGAGCTGTTCGATGGCGGTGTAGATCAGCTTGGGCGAACTGGCGCGGTCGAACTTGAACATGTAGCCCTCGGGCACCATCCAGTTGCCGAGGTTGATTCCCTTGAGGTGCAGGGTCGCGCCGTCGGGCGCCACGAACCGCCGCCCCTGGACGCCGACGAATCCCGTCGATTGCGCGGTCATTCCGGGATCGCCGTCGAGGTGCTCCATGCGGGCCTCAGCGGCGAGGGGCAGGGCGACCGCCGCCCAGGCGGCGAGCAGCAGAACGGGAAGACGCAAGCGGGCTCTCTCGATGATCCTGAAGATCCGCAACGCTGCGTTGTCTCCGTGGTCGGTGAAGCGGGGCACTCCCGCAGTAATAACGATTGTGTCATTAATATAGTCTTTCATTCCACCATAATCGATGTGCCCCGTGTGGGGGAGTTACAATTCGAGGTCACGGGAATTTTTCGCGGGGCGGTGGCACGGGGGCCACGCCTCATGACGCGCAGGTTATCGTTGCGCTCCCGGCTCCGGTGGCCTCGAAGCGCGCGTCCGACAGGCCGAGCGTCGCCCGCCCCTGGGTGTACAGCCGGAACGGCGTATGCAGTTCGGCCAGCTTCGCTCCGGCCCGGACGAAGCAGCGCAGCTCGACGGTCACGGTCGTCCACGCGCCGACCGGCAGCGATCGCAGCGTCTGGCCGATGGGAACGGCGGCCTCGCATCCGGTTCCGCAGTTCATCCCCAGGAACACCTCGGCATCGGGCGGTTCGTCCACCCGGACGGTCAGCGACAGCACCCCGCCCGGCGCCGAACGCCGATGCATCCACCGGAAGAAGTCCCTGCAGGTAGATGTGACCGGTCCTGCCTCCCGGCCACGCGACCTGGACCGCGTCGCCGTCGGCCTCGTGACTGGCCGGAAGGACACGGAGCGGCTGACCGCCCGCCGGTTCGACGCCGCCGCTGAAGACCGTGACGTCCCAGGCGCCGCCGTCTCCGGCGTAGAATTCCACCGGCGGGACCGCCCGGCCCTGGAACAGGCGCAGGACCCCGGGTTCGCCGGCCACAGCCGAATCGGCGGCCTCCGGGAGCGCGCCGAGGTCGGTCCGGTCCGAGTAGGCGAGGCCGAAACCGTAAGGGAACTCGGCGTCCGGGAGCGCCGTGTCCGCCCGCGTGGGCCACGAGAAGGGGAGCGTGCCGGTGAAATCGTGGGGGATGGATCCGTCGGCGGCGCGAAACAGCACGTCGGCGACCCCGCCGCCCTCGCTTCCCGGCAGCCACGCCACGACGAAGGCGTCGGCGGCGTTGATCCCGGCGTTGACCTCGCGCGGGCGCCCGGTCAGGAACACGGCGACGACGGGAATGCCTTGCGCCCGGAGGCGCTTCATGAGGTCGAGGTTGCGGCCGTCGCCGGGCCGGTAGGCGAGGGTCCGACATCGCCCGGCATCTCCGCGTAGGGATCCTCGCCGAACACCACGATGGCGGCGTCGGGGGGCGTTTCGAACGCGCCGTCCGGGCTCAGGATCGCCGTGCCGCCGGCCCCGCGGACCGCCCGCTCGATACCGGCCAGGATGGAGGTGGCGCCGGGGAAGTCGGTGTTCGAGGTGTCCGTGCCCTGCCAGGTGATGGTCCATCCGCCCGACTGCCTGGCGATGTCGTCGGCGCCGTCGCCCGCCACCAGGATCGTCCGCGACGGCTCCAGCGGCAGCAGGCCGCCGTTGTTCTTGAGCAAAACGAGAGACTCGCGCACCGCTTGGCGCGCCAGCGCGCGGTGATCCGGATGGCCGAGCCATTCGGTCTTGCCGGCGAGAGGCCGCGACGAGGGGCGCCCCTTGTCGAACAGACCCGCCCGGACCTTCACCCGCAGGATCCGCCGGACGGCGTCGTCGAGGCGGTCCGGCGCGATTTCGCCGGACCGGACCTGCGCGAGCGTGTTCGCGTAAAACGCCTTCCAGTCGGTGGGCACCATGATCATGTCGACGCCGGCGTTGATGGCGTCGGGGCAGCTCGCGTTCGAGCATCCCGGGACCAGGGCGTGGCCGTTCCAGTCGCCGATGACGAACCCGTCGAAGCCCATGCGCTCCTTCAGGACGTCGTGGAGCAGGTAGCGGTTGCCGTGCATGGTGTCGCCGTTCCAGCTGCTGTACGAGGCCATCACCGTCTGGACCCCGGCGGCGAGCGCCGCCTCGTAGCCCTGGCCGTGAACGGCGCGGAGTCCGGCCTCGTCGATCACCGTGTTTCCGCGATCCCGCCCGAGGGCGGTGCCGCCGTCGCCGATGAAATGCTTGGCGGTGGCGATCACGCTTGCGGGCCCGAACGGCGTTTCGGACGCGCCGCCGCCCTGCAGGCCGGTAACGGCCGCGCGGCCGAGGGCGGCGACGACGGCCGGGTCCTCCGAGTAGCTTTCGTAGGCGCGGCCCCATCGTTGGTCGCGCGACACCGCGAGCGTCGGCGCGAAGGCCCAGTCGAGACCCGTCACCGCCACCTCGCGCGCGGTGGCCTCGGCGATGCGGCGCACAAGCTCCGGATCGCGGGCCGCGCCCAGGCCGACGTTGTGGGGAAACAGCGTGGCGCCGATGACGTTGTTGTGGCCGTGCACCGCGTCTGTGCCCCAGATGATCGGAATGGCGACCCCGCCGTCGGACTCGTCCATGGAGGCGTCGTAAAAGGCGTCGGCGGCCGCGACCCAGTCGGCCGCGGCGGCGTGCCTGTCGCGGCCGGGGAAACTGCCGCCGCCGTTGAGCACGCTGCCCAGGTGGAAGGCCTTCACGTCGGCGGGCGTGACCGACGCCAGCTCCGCCTGGATGATCTGGCCGACCTTCTGTTCCAGCGTCATCCGTTCGAGCAGCCGCTCGACCCGGGCCTCCACCCCGGGATCGCGGGCGATGGCGCTCTCGACCCTCGGCCAGCCAGCGGCTCCCGTATCGCCGGCGCCCGCGTGTCCCATGGTTCCCGCGCCCACCGTCATCGCCACCATCCCCGCCATCAGACACCACGCTTTGTTCATTGACCGTTTCCGCCTTGTTTCCGTTGGGGTTCCGCTACCCGGTGAAGAACAGCCAGACGGCGAACACGCATCCCACGAGGATGATCGACAGGTAGATGTCGATGCGCTTCCATCCCGGGCTGGCCGGCTGCTCGCCGATGCTTCCGGGCGCGCCTCCGCCGGCGTCGGCCGTCGCGTAGGTGAGCCCGGCGAGCTGGTCCTCCGGCGGCCTCGGCGTGGTGATGCTGACCACCACCAGCACGACCGTGCAGATGACGAACAGCAGGATCGCGAAGTGGAGGAAGTTGATGTCCGCGTAGGCGTACAGCCAGCCGCTCGAGGCGGTCCTTGAAGATCTCGGCGACCAGCCGGCCCATGCCGAGCACGAAACCGGTGACGAGCGAGGCGATGGCGCCCCGGGAGTTCATCCGCTTGGAGAACACGCCGAGCAGAAAGACCGCGGCGATGGGCGGCGCGATGTAGGCCTGGACGCTCTGCATGTACTGGTAAAGCTGGCCCGAGATGAACTGCATCATCGGGATCCACAGAAGCCCGAGACCGACGAGGACGGCGGTGGCCAACTGGCCCACCAGCACGAGGTGGCGGTCCGACGCCTTGGGGTGCAGTTTCTTGTAGATATCCCACGTGAACAGCGTGGAGCACGAATTGAACACCGACGACAGCGAGCTCATCAGCGCGGCCAGCAGTCCGGCGACGACGATGCCGCGCACGCCCGCCGGCAGCAGCGTTCCGATCAGCGTCGGCAGCGCCTGGTCCGGGTGCGCCAGGTCCAGCCGGCCCGACTCGGCCAGCGCGTGCGCGACGACGCCCGGGATCACGAAAATGAAGATCGGCAGGATCTTCAGGTATCCGCCGAAAATGGTGCCGCGCCGCGCCTGGTCCACGTTGGCGGCGGAAAGCACCCGCTGGACGATGAACTGGTCGGTGCACCAGTACCAGACGCCGAGGATGGGCGCCCCCAGCAGGATGCCGGTCCAGGGGAAATTGGGATCCGACATGGGTTTCCAGACGGTGAAGAAGGCGCTTCCCGCCGTCTCGTACATCACGTCCCAGCCGCCGAGTTCGGCGAGACCGATCACGGTGACCAGCACGGCGCCGGCGATCAGGACGATCGCCTGCAGCATGTCGGTGTAGAGGACCGCGCGCAGCCCGCCGAAAATCGTATACACCCCGGTGGCGACGACGACGATCAGCGCGCCGGTCCAGAAATCGAGCCCCATCAGCGATTCGAAGACGATGCCGCCCGCCGCGATGGTGACCGAGATCTTGGTGAGCACGTAGCCGATGACCGAGATCACGGCGAGATACCAGCGCGCGCCCGACGAATAGCGGCGCTCCAGGAACTCCGGCATGGTGAACACGCCGCTGCGCAGGTAGAAGGGCACGAACACCCAGCCCAGCAGCAGCAGGATCAGCGACGCGAGGATCTCGAACTGGCCGACGGCGACACCGCTCGACGCCCCGGCGCCCGCCAGTCCCACCAGGTGCTCGGAGCCGATGTTGGAAGCGAACAGCGAGGCGCCGATGACGAACCACCCGACGTTGCGCCCGGCGAGGAAATAGTTGGCGGTGGATTCCCGGGCGGAAATGTCGATTTGCGTGGCCCAGTAGGCAATGCCGAACACCAGAACGAAATAAAGACCGATAACAATCCAATCTATATTGGAGAGCATGGCGTTCCCCGCGCGTATGACTATGAACGATTTGTTTGGTTGTTTTGTTTCAATAAGACGATAGAAAACATAACCGAAATATTGGCGAATTTATGGTTCTACGTTGCGTGCCTATCCGCTTTAGTCAGACACCCACTACATATCGGGTTGCCGCACATATCCTTTTACGGCAGCAATTAGCTCCGAACTTTGCTGTAAGGTTTCTCGTAATTCCATGGTCGTAAACGCACGCATGGGCAATCTAGCCTTCGTTCTCTCCACCAGCGCCACAGATTTCTCTATGATCATCGATCATCGTGTCGAAGTCCTAGATATGCGCTATTCCATCACCACCGTGATCCGTCAGCCCGTGGGCAACAGCACTTCGATAAACGGTCTCCTGACTTTGTCACCTGCGACTGGCAGTTGCCTTAGGGCAGTCCATCCTATTATAACTTCGTGCGATCAACTATTCCCTGACCCCGTAATCTGGTTTGTCATCGATGCCACCGATGCATGGCCATGGTTAGCCTTCTTGGCGATGTCTAAGTCGGTAAGAGCACCAAAGGGCTCAGAGTCCTGTGTCGCACACTGATGACTAATGGCAACTGGCTGCAATACCGTTCCAACGGCAGCTGTCGATCAGGCTGCGAGACTGTTGCCGATGTTTTTTAGTATCGCCACTGAGCGATTGGTCATCTCGGATGCTAGAGTTCGACGCGAGCCTCTCGCAGATCGGAATGTTGTCGTTCTCGTAGCGTCACGCAGATGTGTGCCTAAATGACTCTCATCCAATCTCTCGACAGTCAGTCGACAAGATCGGAGAGATGCGACGTCGATCAGCGAACCGGTCCCTGCTGACATCGATCGAGAACAGCGATCTCGACATCAACTGCTCTCGATAAACGCTGAATCGATGGCGCGACTCAGGCGAGTCATCGTAATCGCGATCAATCAATGAAGCTCGAGCTATGGTGCCGTTGTACATGCTGCGCGACTATCGCCGAAATGGGCGCCCGGCGCTGCCTAGATCAGGACACCACGTTGCATTAGTTCCAGCCGTGTCTTCGAGAACCCTCCATAACACTGCTGCACCACTGCGCGTGCGAAACGCCATTGATACAACGGTCCTCTGCGAAATATGCACGAGTGTTATGCAATGAACCCAACTACCGTCTGTTTTAGAGCCGTCTATCCGTGCCTCTATGAACGCCTATTATTGTACCGGCCGATTGGGCGGTGTCGGCATGACGCATTGTTTACTCTATATGTAGTGGGTATCTGTCATAACCGGATAGGCACGCTACGTTGGTCGAGGCCCCTCAAGTAAAGCGGCGCCCGTTTCCCACGATCCGTCTTGGGAATACGCGCCGGCCGCCTGAGAGCACCGTCGAGCATATACGAGAAAACCCATATGGGGTCATTCTCGATTTATCGGCATCCGTCGATTTTTTGCGTCCGGGGCGGGAAGCGGGTTAGCGCGTGACGAAGCTTCGGACGTTGCGGGAGAATTCCTCGGCGCCCTTGCCGTCGCCCTTGGAGAGGGCGGCCACGTCGTATGGCACCTTGATGCCGGCCTGGCAGGCCGGGCGCTCGGCCAATTGGGCGATCCAGCGCTGGAGGTGCGCCAGGTCGTCGATATCGACGCCGGACCATTTGTGGGTGCGGGCCCAGGCCCAGTTGGCGATGTCGGCGATGGAATAGTCCCCCGCCAGGTACTCGTTGTCCTTGAGCCGGGTGTCGAGGACGGTCAGGAGGCGCTTGGACTCGTTCTGGTAGCGCTCGATGGCCACCGGGATCTTCTCCGGCAGGTAGCGGTGGAAGACGTTGGCCTGGCCCATCATCGGGCCGACGCCCCCTTCTGGAACATCAGCCATTGCAGGACCAGCGAGCGGCCCTTGATGTCGGCGGGCATGAGTTTGCCGGTTTTTTCCGCCAGATAGATCAGGATGGCGCCGGACTCGAACACCGCGAAGCCGTCCTCGTCGCGGTCGCGGATGGCCGGGATGCGTCCGTTGGGATTGATCTCGAGAAACCAGGGCTGCTTCTGTTCCTGCTTGGCGAGATCGATGGCGTGGACCTCGTAGGGCAGGGCGAGTTCCTCCAGCGCGATGGACGCCTTGAAGCCGTTGGGGGTGGCGGCGGTGTAAAGATCGATCATGGCGGCGGGCCGGTCCTGGTGAGTAGAATGGCATGTTGGACCCTTCGATATGTAGGCGGTGCCGAGCGCCGCCGCCAGCACGACGATGTCACCGATGTTTCATGCAATCATCACCGGACGGTCATCGGGCGGTGATACCCGTCGCCGTCCTGGATTGACATCGGCTTCAACGCGGGGGAGATCACCATGGCGACTATGAGAGCGAGGCTCGCGGCCGCGGCGCTCGCGGCATTTATCGGCGGCGGCGCCGCCGGCGTTCACGCCGACACGCAAGGCGGCGGCGCGCAACTGGGGCCACGGCCCTTCTATCTTGGTGGACAAACTGGAAGACGGCGAACTGAAGACCGCCCTTCAAGCCTGCGCCGGCGGCCCCTTCGTCCGCAGCGACTTCTCCATCGGCCACCGGGGCGCGGCCCTGCAGTTCCCCGAGCACACCCGTGAGTCGTACGTCGCGGCCGCCCGCATGGGCGCCGGGATCCTCGAATGCGACGTCACCTTCACCAAGGACCGGGAACTGGTCTGCCGCCATTCCCAGTGCGACCTGCACACCACCACCAACATCCTGGCGGTCCCCGAGCTGGCGGCCAAATGCCGCAAGCCCTTCACCCCGGCCGATCCCGCGTCCGGCACGAAGGCCAGCGCCGAGTGCTGCACCAGCGACATCACGCTGGCCGAGTTCAAGACGCTCAAGGGCAAGATGGACGCCTCCGACCCCGACGCCACCACGGTGGAGGCGTTCATGGGCGGCACGGCCGCCTGGCGGACCGAGCTTTACGTCAATCCGGGCACCCTCGTGACCCATGCCGAGAGCATCCGGCTGTTCGACGAACTGGGGGCCAAGTTCACGCCGGAACTCAAGAGCGCCAGCGTCGACATGCCCTACGACGGCGATTTCACCCAGGCGGCCTATGCCCAGAAGCTGATCGACGAATACAAGGCGGCCGGCATCGACCCGGCGCGGGTGTTCGCGCAATCCTTCAACATCGACGACGTGCGCTACTGGATCGCCAACGAACCGGAATTCGGCGCCCAGGCGGTCTATCTGGACGACCGCTACGACGACAAGGCCTTCAACCACGCCGATCCGTCCACCTGGTCGCCCGACATGCAAACCCTCGCCAAGGAGGGCGTCAAGATCATCGCGCCGCCGCTGTGGATGCTGGTGGCGCTCGACGACAAGGGCGAGATCGTGCCCTCGGTGTACGCCAAGGCCGCCCGCGACGCGGGGCTCGAAATCATCACCTGGACGCTCGAACGCTCCGGTCCGCTGGACGGCGGCGGCGGGTGGTACTACCAGACCATCAAGGACGCCACCGACAACGACGGGGTCGCGCTGAAACTGCTGCACGTGCTGGCCCGGGACGTGAAGATCAAGGGCATCTTCTCCGACTGGCCGGCCACCGTGACCTACTACGCCAACTGCATGAAACTGCCTTAG
>CAVPAM010000038.1:0-301500 GCA_963701445.1 uncultured Alphaproteobacteria bacterium | reverse complement strand
TTCGCGGCTCGGCGGCGGCGCTGCCCTACTCGGCCGCCGCCGGCATCGAAGGCCGCTGTTTCAGTCGCTGGCTGGCCTTGCGGTTGGCGTGTTTCACGTCGACCCGGCGTCCCGCTCGCGCCAGCCCGAACAGCGGCATGGCGCCGTAGATGGACTCGTAGCGCTGGTTATCCACGGCATAGGTCTCGTGCCAGATGCCGATATCGCCATCGGCTCCGACCTTCTTGAGAAACGCGCGCCACACCGGCACATGCCCCAGGGCCGGGTCGTTGGCGTAGCGCTCCAGGTGCTCGAAGGACCGCCAGTACTGCACGAGCATGAAGTTGGACAGCCCGAAGAAACTCTCGGCATGCAGCATGCCCAACTCGCGACGCTCCCCCAGTTCCCGCATCATTCCCGCCATGGCGCGCTGCACCCACAGGATCTTGTGCAGTTTCCAGGGCCGGTGAACCCGCATGCCGATCAGGAGGATGGCGAAATCCCCGTCCAGCTCCGCTGAAAACAGTCTGTGCAAGGCTCGTTTGGACATGGGCCGTCGTACCGCCACAACCTTATAACGTCACACTGTGTACAGTTATCGACGCGAAATGGATCATCCCGATTGGAAAACGGAGAACCACGGTCGGCGATGGAGACCGTCGACACCGGCGCCCGCACATCTCCATCGCCGGAGTTCTCCTCTTGTTCGCACACGATCCATCACATAGCCGCGAGGTATGGAATCAAGAGCCCATCGGCCTTTCACATTGCCCGTGGGATACCTTAACTCAACAGACAGGGTTAACTTGCATCGGGAGATTGTACGATGAACGCTTCAAAGACGGCACGGACGACGGCCCGCAACAGTCTGTTCGCGGCCACGGCGGTCGCGGGGCTTCTGGCGGCCGGCGGCGGGCAGGCGGCGGACCAGGTATCGGTGATCGACCTGACCCAGACCGGTTGTCAGTTCGTCGAGTTGGAAAACGGCGTCGATCACGGTTACGCGCCGACGTCCGCCGAAGACTGCAAGAGCATTAACGGCGACACCGGGGGACAGCGCCTGGCCGAGGCCCAAACCCTCAAGCTCAAGCCCGGCAGCTACGTGTTCCGCGTGACCAACAAGAACGTACCCTACGAACTCGGTTTCTGGCTGCGTGGCGACGGGATCGTCGCGCGCACCACGCTCCCCAGCGTTTCCGGCGGCGGCCTGACGACCGGCGCCACCAAGGAGTACGCCATCACCCTGGAACCGGGCGAGTACGTGTATTCATGCCCGCTCAACCCCACGCCCGACTACCGGCTGGTCGTCGAAGGCTGAACCGGCCCCCCGAAGGACCGAGGGAGGAGGCTTGGCGATGAGTGATCCGATGAAGACAAATCCTGTCGGCGCGGCAATACCTCGACCGGATAGGACCGATCCATGACCTCCATCGATCCCCAGCCGCGGCCCGCCGCGAGCGGCTTTTCCCTGAAGCGGCTGATCCCGCTCGCCATCCTCGCCCTCGGTTTCGGATTGTTTTTCGCGCTCGGCCTCGACCGCTACGTGACCTTCCAGGCGCTCAACGACAATCGCATGGTGCTGACGGCGTTCGTCGAGAATCAGGGGGCGCTGGCGGTCCTGGCGTTTATCCTGGTCTACGCGCTCTCCACGGCCCTGTCGCTGCCCGGCGGCGCCATTCTGACCGTGACCGGGGGGTTTCTGTTCGGCACCTGGTTCGGAACGCTGTACGCGGTGATCGGCGCCACCGCCGGCGCGATCGCCGTGTTCCTGATCGCCAAGACGTCGCTCGGCGAAACGCTGCGCGCCAAGGCCGGCCCGGCGCTGCGCAAGATGGAAGCGGGGTTCCGGGAGAACGCGCTGAGCTACCTTCTGGTGCTGCGGCTGATCCCCCTGTTCCCGTTCTTCCTGGTCAACATCGTTCCGGCCTTTCTCGGCGTCTCCTTGCGCACCTACGCGCTCGCCACCTTCTTCGGCATCATTCCCGGCGCGTTCGTCTTCGCCTCCGTGGGATCGGGCATCGGCAGCGTGTTCGACCAGATGAACGCGGAGTTCGATCCGGCGTCCGTGCTGACCCCGCAGGTGATCACCGCGCTGGTTGGACTGGCGCTCCTGTCGCTGCTGCCCATCGCCTACAAGAAGTTCAAGGCGCGGAAGCCGGCGGAAACGCCCGCCGAGTAGGCGCGACGGCGCCGAAATCCGCCTACGCCCAGGTTCCCGGTCAAGGCGCGGGTTCGATGGCGGTGATCATGTAAATGCCGTCGGCGCCGCGTTCCAGAGTGAAGGTCACGGCCGCGCCGCTCTCGACGTCGGACAGGGCCACGCCGTCCGCGACCTTCATGTCCATAGTCATGGACGGCCAACCGATGGCCGCGATGGGTTCGTGGGAAAGATTGACCATGCGATTGCCGCCGTCGACGGAGTTGATCACGCCTTTACCTTCGATGGCCGCGGCGTCCTGCTGGGCGTGCATGTCGCCGTGCATGGGCTCGCCGCCGTGATTGTGTTGCGCCATGGCCGGAACCGATGAGACAACGGACAGGCCGACGGCGGCGGCGAGAGTAAGAGCAGGGGCTTTCATGGGATCGGGTCTCCTCATTCCGCGGGTTTGGTTGACAGTTCCGGGGGCGTCTCGGTCGCGAACCTCGCCTGTCGCCTGAGCGACGCGCGCTGCCAGACGAGATACACCGCCGGGATCACGATCAGGGTCAGCAAAGTGGCGGTCACCATGCCGCCGACCATCGGCGCCGCGATCCGGCGCATGACTTCGGAGCCGGTGCCCGTGCCGTACATGATCGGCAGCAGGCCGGCGAAGATGGTGGCCACGGTCATGAGTTTGGGGCGCAGCCGCAAGAGCGCCCCCTCGACGATGGCGTCTTCGATTTCGTCGCCGCGCACGAGGCGGCGCTCGCGCCGGGCGTCCTCGATGCGCGCACGCATGGCCACGTTGAGGTACACCAGCATCACGATCACCGTCTCGACCGCGACACCGGCGAGCGCGATGAAGCCGACGATGACCGCCACGGACAGATTGTAATCCAGGATCCAGAGCAGCCATGCCCCGCCCGCCAGCGCCACCGGAAGCGACGCCAGCACGATGAGCACCTCGCCCAGCCGGTGGAACGTCAGCCACAGCATCAGCGCGATGATGACCACCGTGAGCGGTCCGATGATGACCAGCCGGTCATGGACCCGCTCCAGGTATTCGAACTGCCCCGCCCAGGCGATGGAATACCCCGGCGGCAGGTCCACCGAGCGGGCGATCAGCTCGCGGGCTTCGTGAACGTAGCCGCCGAGATCCCGTCCCGCGATATCGACGAAAACCCAGCCGTTCAAGCGCGCGTTCTCGGTACGGATCATGCCGGGGCCGTCTTCGATGGCGATGGCCGCGACGTCGCCGAGCGCCATGTGCGCGCCGCTCGGCGTGACGATGGGAAGCCGGCGCAGCGCCTCCGGATTGTTGCGCCAGTCGGCGGGGTAGCGCAGGTTGACCGGAAAGCGCTCCTGGCCCTCGATGCTTTCCGTCACCTTGAGGCCGCCGATGGCGGTGCGGACGACGTCGTGCACGTCGGCGATGTTGAGCCCGTAGCGCGCGGCCGTCTCTCGGTCCACGTCGATGGTCAGGTACCGTCCGCCCACCGGTCGTTCGGCATAGGCGGACAGCGTGCCGGGAACGTCCCTGACCACCGTCTCGATGCGAGCGGCGATCCGGCCGATTTCGCCAAGGTCTGGACCGGAGACCTTCACGCCCACCGGCGTCTTGACGCCGGTCGACAGCATGTCGATGCGGTTCTTGATGGGCATGATCCAGACGTTGGTGACACCGGGCACCTGCACGATACGGTCCAACTCGGCGCGGATGTCGTCCATGGTGACCCCCGGCCGCCAGGCGTCGCGCGGTTTCAGCTTGATGGTGGTCTCGACCATGGTCAGCGGCGCGGGATCGGTGGCGGACTCGGCGCGCCCGACCTTGCCATGGACGTGTTCCACCTCCGGAACCGTGGCGATCAGGCGGTCGGTCTGCTGCAGCACTTCCCGGGCCTTGCCGATGGAGACCCCGGGCATCAGGCTCGGCATGTACAGCAGATCGCCCTCGTCCAGCTCCGGCATGAACTCGGTGCCGATGCGCGCGAAGGGAAAGACGATGCTGCCCGCCAGCACGACGCCGAGCACGATCACCAGCCACGGCTGGGCGAGCGCGCCCTTGAGGCACGGCCGGTAAAGCCACATGCAGGCGACATTGAGGGGGTTGCGATCCTCGGCGATCAGGCGGCCGCGGACGAAATAACCCATCAGCACGGGAACCAGGGTGATGGACAATATGGCCGACGCCGCCATGGCGTAGGTCTTGGTGAACGCCAGCGGCTTGAACAGCCGGCCCTCCTGGGCCTCCAGCGCGAACACCGGCACGAAACTGACGGTGATGATCAACAATGAAAAGAACAGCGCCGGCCCCACCTCGTTGGCCGTTTCGGTGACGATCCGCCAGCGGTTCCCGTCCACGTCCCGCTCGTTCTGCAGCCGGCGGTGGAGACTTTCGATCATCACGATGGCGGCGTCGACCATGGCGCCGATGGCGATGGCGATGCCGCCGAGCGACATGATGTTCACGTTGATCCCCTGCAACCGCATGATCAGGAAGGCCGAGAGAACGCCCAGCGGCAGGGTGATGACGATCACCAGGGACGACCGCAGGTGGAGCAGGAAGGCGGCGCAGACCAGCACGACGACGACGAATTCCTGCCCCAGCTTGTGCCACAGATTTTCGATGGCGCGAAGAATGAGGCCGGACCGGTCGTAGGTGGTCACGATCTCCACGCCCGCCGGCAGGCCGCGGCGAAGATCGTCCAGCTTTTGCTCGACCGCGTCGATGGTCGCCAGCGCGTTCTCGCCCCAGCGCATGACGATGACGCCGCCGACGGCCTCGCCCTGGCCGTCGAGTTCGCTGACGCCCCTGCGAAGCTCCGGCCCCATGCGGATCTCCGCCACGTCCTTGAGCAGCACGGGCACGCCGCCGGGACCGGCCTTGAGCGGGATCGCCCGAAGATCGTCGATGCCCTGGATATACCCGGACGCCCGGACCATGTATTCCGCTTCCGCGAGTTCGATCACCGAGCCGCCAGACTCCTGATTGCCCCGCTGGATCGCCTCGCGGATCCGTTGCAAGGTCAAGCCGTAGGCCCGGAGCGCGTTGGGATCGACCACCACCTGGTATTGCCGAACCATGCCGCCGATGGTCGCCACCTCCGACACGCCGGCCACCGTCTGCAGCTCGTATTTCAAGAACCAGTCCTGGAGCGCCCGCAACTGGCCGATGTCGTGTCCGCCCGTCCGGTCGATCAGGGCATACTGATAGATCCAGCCAACCCCGGTGGCGTCGGGGCCGAGCGCCGGCAGCGCGCCGGCCGGCAGGCGCGGCGTGACCTGGCTGAGATACTCGAGCACCCGGCTCCGCGCCCAGTAGAGATCGGTTCCCTCCTCGAACAGCACATAGACGTATGAATCGCCGAAGAACGAGAACCCGCGCACCGTGACCGCGCCGGGCACCGACATCATCGCCGTGGTCAGGGGATAGGTGACCTGGTCCTCCACCACCTGCGGCGCCTGTCCCGGAAAGGTGGTCTTGATGATGACCTGAACGTCGGACAGGTCCGGGATGGCGTCCACGGGCGTCGTCCGCACCGCCCACAACCCGCCGCCGGTCAGCACCAGCGCGAGCACGATGACGATGAACCGGTTCTGAACCGACCAGGCGATGACCCGTTCGATCATGACGTCAACTACCCCCGGCGTCGGGCTCGGCGGCGACGATGCGATAGAGACCGTCCGTGCCCTTGGCCAAACCGATCCTGAGCCGCTGTCCCGGCGCGATCATCGTCCGGCGCGACGGACGCGTCCACGCCGAGGTCCATGGTCATCGCCGGCCAACCCAGGGCCGGGATCGGTTCGTGGGTAACGTTGACCTGCCCGTCGGCGGCGCCGGGACCGTTGATCTTGGCGACCGTCCACGCTTCGGGGCCGCCGGCGGCGGGTGCCACGCCGCCGACGGGGCGGACGTCGACGATGGCGAACACTCCCGATCCGGTATCGACGAAGTCGAACTCCACCTGGCTGCCGGGTGTCACCTTCGCGGCATCGAGATCGGCGCCGAGCGCGAAGTCCATGGTCATTGCCGGCCAGCCCAGCGCCGGGATCGGTTCGTGGGTGAGCGTCGCCTTCCGCCCGGCGAGGTCCACCGCGTCGATCCGCCCCATGGCGCGGGTGGGCGCCGCCGGTTCCGGCGTGGTTTCCACATCCTCCATCTGCCGGAACCCGGCGGCCAGGCTGCTCTCGCTGTCGATCAGGAACTGCGCCGAAACGACGACGCGATCCCCCTCCGAGACGCCCTCGAGGATTTCGAACCGCTCGCCCACCGGCTGGCCGACCTTGACCGGGATAGCCTTGAACCGGCCCTCGCCCAGCGCCTTCACGATCCGGTCGGAGCGCCCGGTACGGATGACCGCGCCCTGCGGCACCGCGAGGACGTTCTCCTTGGCCCCCGTCGCCAGCGAAACCGAAGCGTACATGTTCGGCTTGAGCGCAAGGCCCGGATTATCGAGGCGAAGCCGCAGCTGGACGGTTCGCGTTTCCGGCCGAAGGTCGGGATAGACGTACTCGACGACGCCGGTCCAGACCCGGCCGGGCATGCCGGTGATTTGGATATCGGCTTCCATGCCCTCGCGCACGAGTGCCGCCTGGCTCTCGAAAACATCGGCGATCAGCCACACCACCGAGGGATCGGTGATGGAGATGGTGGTCATGTCGGGCTCGACGAACATCCCGTCGGCCACGTTGAGCGCGACGGCGACACCGGATCGCGGCGCGTAGACCTTGATCCGGTCGGGAACCTCGCGGGATTTCCGGATTTCCTCCACCTGCCGCGGATCGGCGCCGAGCGACAACAGCTTGCGCGGACCGCCCGAAACGGTTCGCTGGTCGCCCTGCTGGAGTTCGCGGACGTACTCCCAGGCGGCGATGGCCAGATCCGGCGAGAAAATTTCGAACAACACCTGACCCTTGGAGATGGGTTCCCCCAACGAACGAACGTTCAGCCGCTCGATCCACCCCCGCGTCCGCACGTGAACATGGCTGGTCCGGGTCTCGTCGTACGCCACCACGCCGAACGTTTCGATGGTCGGCCGCAGCGTCGTCCGCTCGACCTCGGCCGTTCGCACGCCCAGATTGTGCACCGTCGCCGGCGACAAGGTGACGGCGTCCTCGTCCCCGCCGGTGTCGGGCTGGTCGCCCTCGTAGACCGGAATGAGGTCCATGCCCATGGGCGATTTACCGGGACCGTCGCGCCGGTAGTTCCGGTCCATCGGCGCCACCCAATACAGGATCTTCCGTTCGCCCTGGGCCCCATCGCCGGGGGCGGCGGTTTCCGCCGCCCGCTCTCCGCCGCCTCGATTGAAGTACAGGCGCTCGAGGCCGACGCCGCCGGCGACCCCGGCGGCCACCGCGAACAGTCCCAGAAGGACGACGGGTCCCGATCTCCATTTGCTCACTGGGCGCGCTCCCCTTGGTTTCATGGCTTGGCCGGTGCCTCCGGGATCAGGTATTCGGCGATGGCGTGGAGGTCGGCGTCGGTGAAATGGGACGTGCCGTCGCGCACCACCTCGCCCATGCTGCCGCTGAAGGAATCGCCGTCGGGCATGAGGCCGAAGCGGAGCGCGAACACCAGGTCGCCCCGCGACCATGTGCCGAAGTCCTTGCTGTCTCGGGGTCAGACCCGGAACCTTTTCGCCGCCGGGTCCGTCGGTGGATCCCGCGAGCGGGCGGTCCCGGTCCGGTCCACCCAATGCGTTACGCGGGGTGTGGCATTCGCCGCAGTGGGTCGGGCCGGTCACCAGGTACGCGCCACGGTTCCACGCGTCCGAGCGGGCCGGGTCCGGCCTGAACGGCTCTGGATCGAAGAACAGGGTCTGCCATCCGGCCAGAAGGGGCCGAAAGCCGAGAGGAAACGCGACATCGTGCCCCGCCGTCTCGTTGCTGACCGGCGGAACCGTCTTCAGGTACGCCCACAGATCGGCCACGTCCTGGTCGCGCATGCGGGTATAGGACGCATAGGGAAACACCGGATAATAGTACGAGCCGTCGGGCGCGACCCCGGCCGTCAGGGCGGTGGCGAACTGCTCGGCCGTCCAGCCGCCGATCCCGGTTTCCGGATCGGGCGTGATGTTCGGGGCAACGAACGCGCCAAAGGGGGTCTTGATGGGCGCACCCCCCGCGAGAAACGCGCCGCCGGCCTTGGCGTCCGTATGGCATGCCACGCAGCCGGCGACCCTGAGCATGTACGCGCCGCGTTCGGGGTCGCCATCGAGACGGGTGACCTCGCGTTCCGGGACGCCGTATCCGCCGAACACATAAGAAGCCACCAACATGGCGATCACGCCGATCGCCACCACAAACAGAAGCAACCCCTCCCGCGGTTTCATCGAGGCGTCGCTACTCTTTTTTCTTGCGGAAGTCGGTGTGACAGGTGCCGCAGGTCTTGCCGAGACTCATGAACGCCGGGGCCATGGCGGCGACGCCACCATCCGCGGCCTTCGCCACCGCGCCGCTGGTTTCGCCCAGTTGCCGGGTCAAGCCCTCGAACTTCGGCCAATCCGTCCAGATGGCGGGCAGTGCCTCGCTCGCGGGCTGCAAGCTCCCCTCCGGGAACAGTTTGGCGATCTCGCCCGATTTCGACTGGATCGACGTGGCCAGGGACGCGACCTCGGCGGCGTCGTAGGCGCGCTCGCCCTTCATGATGGCGCTCAGGCCCTTCATGGCCTCGCCAATGGATTTCATCAGCGCCATGCGTTCCTTGACCACGCCGGTGGCGCCGTCGTGCCCCGTCGCCGGCGCGATGGAAACAGCGCCAATCGTGACCGTCGCCACGATCGCGGACATCAAGATTAATCGAGTTGGTTTCATGAAACGCCTCTCCTGTTTTGGTTAGCGGTCGGCCGCTGTTCGCTTTTGCGGGCCATTGAGAAGATCGTGACGCCGGCGGACATCGCCGGGCCATGTGCTTTTGATGTAGGACAAAACGGCGACGATCTCGGCGTCGCTCAAGGTTCCCTCGAAGCCGGGCATGTCGCTCTCGTACTTGCCGCCAACCAGGGCGGCGGGGCCGAACTTGGTGAGCTCGAACAACTGCGTGTCCGCGTGGTGCCAGGTGTGGCCGGTGGCGTCATGGGGCGGCGCCGGCAACCGGCCGTTATCCAGCCGTCGCCGCCAGTCGGGCTGACCTTCCAGGTTGGCGCCGTGACACGACGCGCACAGGGCGCCGTAGACCTGGCTGCCCCGGTCCACCACCTCCGCGTCGTCCGGCTTCAGCGAAACGTCTTTACGCGGCCCCTCGTATCCCAGCACCAGCCAGGCGGCGAAGGCCATCAACGCCAGGCCGCCGCCGATGGTCACGATGGTGTACAGGTTGGACCGCATGGTCACCCAGCCGCGTCCGGCGCGCCACCCGCCAGATCCTCGAGGATGGGGCAATGCGGCCGGTGGTCGCCGTGGCACGCGTGCACCAGGCCGGACAAGGTGGCGTGCAGCGACTCAAGCTCGTCGATCTTGCGGCGGATATCGGCGAGGCGGGCCTGGGCGATGGCCTTGACGTCGGCGCTCGCCCGCGATCGGTCCTCGTAAAGCGACAACAGGGACCGGCAGTCCTGGATGGAGAACCCGAGGCTCCGCGAGCGCTGGAGGAACTGCAGCTTGTAGACGTCGGCCTCGCCATACGCCCGGTAGCCGTTGTCCTGGCGGCCGGGAACGACAAGCCCGATCTCCTCGTAATACCGGATGGTCTTCACCGGAAGGCCGCAGCGTTTGGCGGCTTCACCCACGTTCATGATCTATTTCGCTCCGATCCGTTTCGGCGTCCACGACCTGAGCATCAGCGAACTGGTGACCACGCTGACCGAGCTCATGGCCATGGCGGCGCCGGCGATGGCCGGGCTCAACAGGCCGCTGGCGGCCAGGGGAATGCCGATGACGTTGTAGATGAAGGCCCAGAAAAGATTCTGCCAGATCTTCGACCAGGTGGCGCGCGACACGTCCAGGGCCGCGCACACCAGACGCGGATCCGGGCGCATGAGGGTCACGCCCGCCGTCTCCATGGCCACGTCCGTGCCGGTGCCCATGGCGATGCCGATGTCGGCGGCGGCGAGCGCCGGCGCGTCGTTGACGCCGTCGCCCACCATGGCGACGACCTTGCCGGCGCTCCGCAGTTCCTCGGCCACCGCCACCTTGGTCTCGGGACGGACGGAGCCCCGGAAGCTGTCGACGCCGAGATCCCGGGCGACGGCGGCGGCGACCCGTTCGGCGTCCCCCGACAGCATCAGCGTCTCGATGCCGCGAGCCTTGAGTTCGGCGATGGCCTCGCGCGCTTCCGGGCCGGGGCCGGTCGGCGATACCCATGACGCCCGCGATCCGCCCATCCACCGCGACCACGATGGCGGTCTTGCCGTCCGCCTCCAGCGCGTCCACCGGTTCGCGCGCCGTCGCGAAATCGATCTCCTGGGCCTCCATCAGGGCGGTGTTGCCGATGACCGCGCGGCGGTCTCCCACCGACGCGGTCACGCCGAGGCCGGTGTGCGATTTCAGGCCGCGCGCGGCCTCCGGCTCGACGCCGCTCGCGCTCGCCTTCTCCACCACGGCGCGGGCCAGCGGATGCTCGCTTCCCGCCTGGACGCCGGCCGCGAGGGCGAGAAGCTCGCGTTCGCCGAGACCGAGCGCCACCACGTCCGTCACCACCGGGCGGCCCTCGGTCAGCGTCCCGGTCTTGTCGAAAATCACCACGTTCACGCGATGCGCCCGCTCCAGCGCCTCCACGTCCTTGATCAGGATACCGGCCTTGGCGGCCGAACCGGTTCCGGCGACGATGGCGGTGGGCGTGGCGAGGCCGAGGGCGCACGGGCATGCGATCACCAGGACCGACACCGCCGCCACCAGCGCGCTCTCGAAGGTGCCGCCGGCGAGCAGCCAGCCGGCCAACGTGGCCGTGGCGATGGCGATGACGGTGGGGACGAAAACGGCGCTGATGCGGTCCACCAGCCTCTGCACCGGCGCCTTGCCGGCCTGGGCGTTCTCCACCAGGCGGATGATCCGGGCGAGCGTGCTGTCCTCGCCCACCGCCGTGGCGGACACGCGGATCAGGCCGGTGCCGTTGATGGCGCCCCCGGTGACCTTCTCTCCCGCCGCGCGCGGCACCGGCAAGCTCTCGCCGGTGATCAGCGATTCGTCCACTTCGGTTTCACCATCGACGATCTTGCCGTCCACGGGGATCCTCTCCCCCGGGCGGACAATGACCACGTCGCCCCGGACCACATCGGAGATGGCGATCTCGGTCACGTCTCCGCCGCGCTCCACCCGCGCGGTTTCCGGCCTGAGCGCCATCAGTTCGCGGATGGCGGCGGTGGTGCCCCGTTTCGCCCGGGTTTCCAGCCACTTGCCGGCGAGCACCAGGGTGACGATCACGGCCGCGGCCTCGAAATAGAGATGTCCCTCCGCCGCGTCGCCCAGCCGCATCAGCATGACGAGGCTGAACAGATAGGCGGCGCTGGTTCCCATCACCACCAGCAGATCCATGTTGCCCGAGCGTGCCTTGATGGCGCCCCACGCGCCGCGATAGAACCGCGCCCCCGCCCAGAACTGCACCGGGGTGGCCAGCACGAGTTCGGCATAGGGCGGCAGAAACATCGGAAGGCCAGCCGCCATGGCCACCATCTGCGCCACCAGCGGCAAAGTGAGAGCCGCCGAAACGCACAAGACGAACAGGTCGCGACGGCCGGCATTTCGCTGCTCTTCCTCGCGGGCGCGATCCTGGGCGCGGCGGGCGTCGGCGCCGCCGGTTCTGGGCGTGGCGGCGTAGCCCGCCTTTTGCACCGCGCCGACGAGACGGGCAATGTCCAAACGCGGGTCGGACAGATCCACGTCGGCCCGCTCCATGGCCAGGTTCACCTCCGCCGAGGCGACGCCGGGTACGGCCCGCAACGCCGCTTCCACGCGGCCCGCGCAGTTGGCGCAGGTCATGCCGTCGATATCGAGACTGACCCGGGTGGTTTCGACGCCATACCCTGCGGCCCGGATCGCTTCGGCGAGGGCGTCCGTGGCGACGGTCGAGGGATCGAAGGTGACGTCGGCGCGGGCGAGGGCGAAATTGACGGTGGCGGACGCGACGCCGGGAACGGCGCTCAGCGCCTTCTCCACCCGCGACGCGCACGCGGCGCAACTCATCCCCTCCACGGCAAGCGTGATCCGGGCTTGGCGGCCTGTCGAGGATGGAGGTTGTTGTTCCGCTTCGATCATCTTAGCCGTCGAGGACGCGGCCATGTCATGTCTCCCGCTGACATCCTCTATATGGACCTTCCAGTAACTGGAAGGTCAAGAGCCAAAACGCGGAGGGTCGAACGGTTGCTGGACTTTATCAATTAGGGCGCGGCGCGCCCGCGACGCCATTCCTGCGCGGCGGCGAAGGCCTCGCGCAGATCGCTGATCTGTTCGGCAATGGCGGACACCGCCGCCTCGGCATCCCGGTCCTCGATGGCGTGGAACAGTTTCCGGTGTTGAACGAGGACCGCCCGCCGGTCGCTGAAGCGGAACACGGCCATGTTCTCAATGGGCTGGAGCGCCTCGATGACCGCGAACATGACGAACTGGATCACCGGATTGTGGGTGGCGTCGACGAGCGCCCGGTGGAAGCGGACGTCGGACGCGCAGAAGTCCTCGTCACCGAGCGCGGCGTCCGATTGGACCTCAAGCTCCGCCGCCATGACCGCCAGTTCCGCCGGCTCGCGCCGCTGGGCGGCGAGCCGCGCGCAGACCACCTCAAGCTCGTAGCGTGCCTCGATCACGTCGGGCACGTCGAACTCGCCGAGGCCCACGAGAAGCGCGGACGCGGTGGCAAGCGTGGAACTGAGTTCCTCCTGGCTCGGACGATTGACGAAGTTGCCGCCGGTCGGCCCGCGCCGCGAGCGGATCAGGTTCTGGGCGGCAAGTCGCTTGAGCGCCTCGCGGATGGTCGGGCGCGAAACCTCGAACCTCCGGGCGAGTTCCTCCTCGGTGGGCAACCGGTCGTCGGCCTTGAGACTGCCGTCGGTAATGGCTCCACGAATGCTCTCGGCAATCTGCTTGGCAAGGCTGTCGGTAACCAGCGGTGCATACTTGATGGCCATCTGTTCCGCGCTCACGTCTCTCGGGTTTCGCTTGAAATCTATTAAATCGCAAACACTTGCCCACCTCATGCGATGGATCGCCAGCGGGGGACTCAAACCCCGCGACCATGCCACCACAGATAGACCAACGGTATCGGAATGACGAGCAATATTTCGATATTCAGATATATATTAATTTGTTTGACAAATATATGAATATCGATTTTTCTTTGATGAAATCATGCGTCAACGATCCGCGAAGCGGACCCACCAAACAACCGCACATGGGAGGAAAGACGATGCGAACGATCATCGCCGGAGCGGCCCTGTTCGTCGGCTTGAGCGTTTCCAACGTTCACGCGGCGGAGTTCAAATGCCAGGACGATGTTCCAAAGCCTGAATATACCGCCGAACAACAGCAGCTCGTGGATCAGTTCTGGCAGGAGACGCTGTTGTATCTGGATGCCTATCTCGATGCGCTGAAGACGCCCACCGGGGCGTGCAAGGACTCGGCCGAGGCGACCATCCAGACGTTCGAACTCGGCGACGGGCAAGAAGCAGTCGCGCTGTATACTCAAGTACCGCGACATGGAACTGATGGCCAAACACCTCCAGGCCATTCTAGTCGAACCCGACAAGGCCAAGGCCTGCTTCGATCCGCAGAAGGCCTACACGGCATTTCAACTCTACACGCCGAGCGCGGCGGTCCAGAAGATGTCGGCTGTCTCCGAGTGGATCGATCGGCCATTGCTGACGGACTACTTCACCAAGATGGGTGGCCCCATCGGCAAGGCCGGACTGGAACTCAACGAAAACTTCGCCGCCGTTGCCGCCAAGACCGACGCGCAAACGCGCTGGAAGCGCGATGTGAGCATAAATGGTCTCCCGCACCTCTGGTCTTCCGTCGGCTGGATTCCCTTCTACGCCGAGAACGAAGACGCCCGGAACGAGCGATTTCGCGGCGGTTACCTGTACGCCGAGGTCATGGGTCCATGGGGCAATCTGAGGATCGAGGAGATCGACGGCGAAACCGTCGGCGCCGAAATCGGCATGACCGTGCAGCTGTTCGACTCCTCCTATCCGTTCCACTACCACCATCCCCAGGAAATCTACATGACCCTGACCAAGCCGGCGTGCATCGACCAGAACAAGTACATGGTCCTGCACTGGGACAGCGATCAGCTGCGGCAGGACCGGGTCGCGGACGGATGGACGGTCACCGTCGATGGATCCTCGGACGCCTGGAAGACCTGGTTCGCGGACCAGGACCCCACCGCCGAGTGGCTCACCTATTTCGAACGCAACGCCATCCACGCCTTTCACCTGAAGGAAGGCTGCAACGCCACCATCGAAAACTCCGGTCTGGTCACCGTGTGGGCACGCTCCACCGCGCGCGACAACCAGCAGTCGACCCGGCTGTGCCGGCCCGCCGACGGTAAAGCTCATGTTAATGACATGATGCCGTGGACCAAGGCACTGTGCGACCTGAAGGACTGGAAATCGTAACGCTCATTCGGCCCAAACCCCTCGAAACGAAAGACGATCACATGACATTCAAAGGCTGGAAACTTACCAAGGACGACGACACCTTCCGCTGCGCGCTGAGCGACCTGGAAGAGGCCGAGATGATGGAGGGCGACGTCACCGTCGACGTGCACTACTCCACCATCAACTACAAGGACGGGCTCGCCATGACCAACAAGGGCCCGGTTGTCCGGCGATGGCCGATGGTGCCGGGGATCGACTTCGCGGGAGCGGTCAGCAACAGCAGCCATCCCGAATTCAAGACCGGCGACATGGTTGTCCTCAACGGCTGGGGCGTCGGCGAGGTGCATTGGGGCGGCCTCGCCGAGAAAGCGCGGGTTCGAGGCGATTGGCTGGTGCCCCTTCCCGATGCCTTCTCCCCGGCACAGGCGATGACCATCGGCACCGCCGGATACACGGCCATGCTGTGCGTCATGAAACTCCTGGATCACGGCGTGACGCCGGACAGCGGCGATGTCCTGGTCACCGGCGCGGCCGGCGGTGTCGGCAGCGTCGCGGTGTCCATCCTGGCGACGCTGGGCTATCGGGTGCTGGCGGCCACCGGCCGGGAAGCCGACGCGGCTTACCTCAAGGACCTGGGCGCCGCCGATATCATCCCCCGCGCGGAGCTCAGCGAAAAAGGCCGCCCGTTGGGCAAGGAGCGGTGGGCCGGCGCCGTCGACGCGGTGGGCAGCCATACCCTCGCCAACGTCCTGGCCTCGACCAAGTACGGCGGCACCGTCGCGGCGTGCGGCCTGGCGCAGGGCGCCGATCTACCCACCTACGTCATGCCGTTCATTCTCCGCGGTGTCACATTGGCCGGCGTGGACTCCGTCATGTGCCCCAAACCGAAGCGGCTGGAAGCATGGAAACGGCTCGGCGACAGCCTGCCGCTGTCCAAGCTGGAAGCGATCACCTCCACGGTGGGCCTCGCCGACGCCGAGCGGGTCGCCCACGACATCATGGCGGGGAAGGTTCGCGGCCGCGTCGTCGTCGATATCAACGCGTAACCGGTCCATGAGCGGTCACTGACCGTATTGTCCGCGCGCCGCCAGGTAATGCGCCCACAGCATCCTGGCGGCGACGGACCGCCACGGCATCCAGGCGAGGGCCAGGGCGTGCTGTTCGTCCCTGGTCGGACGTTGGTCCAGGCCCTTGACCTCGCGGAGCGCCGCCGCCAGCGCCAGGTCTCCCTGGGGCCAGATGTCGGGACGCCGAAGCGCCATGAGGTAGTAGATATCGACGCTCCACGGCCCCAGACCGGGCACCGCCAGCAAGGCCGCTCGTCCCTCCCCGTCCGGCGCCCGCGCCACCCGGGCGAGGTCGAGGCTTCCGCGGAGAATGCGTTCGGCGAGGCCGAAGCAATAGGCGCTCTTCTGCCGGGTCAGGCCGAAGTCCCTCAGCCCGCCGATTTGCATGGCATGGACCCGTTCGGGCGTGACGCCGCCCAGCCGGGCGTCAAGCCGGCGGTAAACGGTGCGGGCCGCGGCCAGTGACACCTGCTGCTCAAGGATAATCTGGATCAGAGTAGGGAAGCCGGGCCGCCGGCCCCACATGGGCGGCTCCCCCAGCCGCTCGAAGATGCCGGCGAAACCCGGATCCGTCTCGGCCAACCACCGGGCACCCTCGCGGAGCGAAGCCAGGGTCAGCGCGCGAGGAGTCTTGGTCGCGAACGTCATTGCCACCACCCACTTGGACACGGAAGCAGAACACGCGTATCGTGTTGTCGAAACGTTAGACGGTTTTATCGGGAGGGCGGCATGAAAATTCTGCTGGTGGGCGCCTCGGGCACGATCGGCCGCGCGGTGGCGGCGGAGCTGGCGCAACGCCACGACATCATCGCCGCCGGGCGCGCGTCCGGCGACGTGACCATGGATATCACCGACGTGGCGTCGATCCGCGCCGCCTACAAGACCGTCGGGACGGTGGACGCCGTGGTCTCGGCCACCGGTCACGTGAAGTTCGCGCCGTTCGAGGACATGCACGCCGCCGACTACGACATCGGCATCGGAGACAAGCTGATGGGACAGGTCAATCTCGTCCTCATCGGCCGCGAGTTCATCGCCGACGGCGGCTCCTTCACCCTCACCACCGGCGTGCTCGACAGCGACCCCATCCGCATGGGCTCGTCGGCGTCCATGGTCAACGGCGCCGTCAACGCCTTCGTCGTGGCGGCGGCCATCGAGATGCCGCGCGGAACGCGGATCAATGTGGTCAGTCCCGGCGTCATCGCCGAGGCGATGGCGGACTACGCGCCGTTCTTCCGGGGCTTCGAGCCCGTGCCGGCGGCCCGCGCCGCCCTCGCCTACGCCAAGAGCGTGGAAGGCGCCCAGACCGGACAAGTCTACCGCGTCACCTGAGCGGCAACTCCCTCACCCCCCGGGCGCGCCGCGCAACTCAATGCCAATGCTCTCTGCGAATTTCCCGACGGTGTGAACCGCTTCACAGATTTTGCGGCCCAAGGGGCCTATGGATGAAGGTCGCCTTCGCGAAAGGGCGCCCGGCCCCATCAACAACCCCAAGAATAGAAAGGGTGTTGGTTCGACGCGATTCATTCGAGGTCATGGTCATGAGCACCATCGAAATCCTTCAGGCGCTGATGTTCTTCAGCTTCTCGGCCAGTTGGTACTGTTCCATCGCCAAGCTGCTGCGGACCAAGTCGGCTACCGGCAAGAGCCTGAGTTTCGCCCTCATGGTGTGCGTCGGCTATGGCCTGGGCATTGCCTCGCTGATGCTCGCCTGGCAGGGGCGGAGGGCAATTGAACCCATTGATCTACGTCTTCTCGTGGAACCTGATGGTCACGATTTTCGATGGCCTGCTGGTAATCCGCTACTCCCGTGCATCGCGGGTCTCCGTGCCGCCGAACTTACCGGCGCCGATGGGCGAGGCGATGCAACCCGCGCGCGATTGAACGGTCCACATGAAACGATGGCCCGGCGGCCGGATGTCCATGACGCTCGTTGCCCGCGACGGACCCGGGTATCCGGGGCCGCCGCCGCGCGCCGTTACCCTACTGGGGGAGCGGAGCGCCGCCGAACCAACCGAACCCGTATGCGATGGCGACAAATACAAGCGCTAAACCGGCAACGGTCCCCAGGGTCCAAATGAGATTCTGCTTCGTCTCCCTATCCATCATCATGGCCCGTGTCTCCTTTTCCCACTAAAGCCCTGTTGTTAGGTGCTCTCAAGTAATGGCGTACAGCCAGCTGCCGATTCTAGCCAAGGAGTAGAATTTGAAAATGGAATTTATTTGATATTTAATATCGAAAACACTGAAGCATATATCCACCGGTTCTTTCCCCGGTCGCTAAGGGTTCGAAGGAATAACGAAGGACCGCCAAGCGTCCGGACGGGCGGAACGGAGACCGCTACAACGGCAGGAACAGGATCGCCATGTAACCCACATACCCGCAAAGCAGCACAAATCCCTCCCAACGGGAGACCCTCCATCCGGTGATGGAGAACACCACTGCCACAAGGGTCACGCCAAGCATCAGCCAGATGTCGATGCCGGCGATCCGGGACGGGATTTCGAGGGGGGTGATCACGGCGGTGACACCGAGGATGCCGAGGATATTGAAAATGTTGCTGCCGACGATGTTGCCGAACGCGACATCGGAGTGACCGCGCAGTCCGGCGACCACCGAGGTCGTCAGTTCCGGAAGCGAGGTCCCCACCGCCACGATGGTCAATCCGATCACGGCCTCGGGAATTTCCCACGCGCGCGCCGCCGAAATCGCTCCGTCGACGAGAAACCAGGCGCCCCCGATCAGTCCGACGAGGCCACCCATGATAAAGAGAGCGGCGGTCCACGTCGCCGCCGGCCGATGGTGGATTTCCTCCGCCTGCTCCCGGTGGACGACGGCGGCTCCGTTTCCCCTCCTATCCTGTCGGAAGGAAATATAGATGTACCCAATCAACAATAGGACGAATGCGTACCCGACCGCCCTGTCGAGGACGCCGAACAGACAGACGACCGCCAGGATGACGCTGGCTCCGACCAATGCCGACCCGTCGCGAACGAAGGCGCTCTTGGTGGTCGCGATGGGGGTGATCAACGCGGCGATGCCGAGGATGAGAAGAATGTTGGCGATGTTGCTGCCGACGACATTGCCTACGGCGATTCCCGGCGCCCCCTTGAGGGCGGCGCCGATGCTGGCCGACAACTCGGGGGTCGACGTCCCGAAACCGACGATGGTCAAGCCGATGATCAGCGGCGATACCCGCAGGGAGCGCGCGACCGACACGGAACCGCGAACCAAGAGTTCGGCGCCGCCCACCAGCGCGACAAGCCCCAGGACGATCAACATCCAAACCATGGATTCCTCCGCGAGAGAGTTCACCCAGTTTGATGTTTGCCGTCCGCCGTCGCGCGCAATCCAGTCAATGGGCCGCCGTGCATATGGTTCGCGGCGATATTCGCGTCAAGCCCGGCGGCGCGGACCGCCGCCGCCACCGGAAACGGCGGTGGCGAGCAGCCTGGACCGTCAGGCCTTCTTGAGCGCGTCGCGGATTTCGGTGAGCAGCTTCACCTCGTCGGAGGGCTCCGGTTCCTTCTCCTCCTCCGGTTCGTCGACCATGTTCCTCAGTCGATTCACGTTCTTGATGATGATGAACAGAACGAACGAGACGATCAGAAACGAAATGATCGCGTTGATGAACAATCCATAGTTGACCGTGGGCGCGCCCGCCGCCTGCGCCGCCGAGAGGCTGGCATACTCCTCTTTGCCGAGATTGATGAACAGATTGGAAAAA
Organism: uncultured Alphaproteobacteria bacterium; assembly: GCA_963701445.1. Lineage (GTDB taxonomy): Bacteria > Pseudomonadota > Alphaproteobacteria > Rhodospirillales > Defluviicoccaceae > CAKZLS01. The sequence goes on along the minus strand of CAVPAM010000038.1, from coordinate 282,065 downwards.
TCGATACCGCCGGTGATCACCCCGATGATCGGATTGATGATATCGGCCACCAGGGAATTGACGATGGACGTGAACGCGGCGCCGATGACGATACCGACACCGATGTCCACGACATTCCCCTTGACCGCGAACTCCTTGAATTCCTGCATCATGCTCATGTACTCGACCCTCCTGTATCGTGGACCGCCGGCATCCCCGACGATGAACCGCAAACCATATCGTTTCCGATTTTTACGCAAAAAGATGGTTGTTCACAAAGGGTTTTCACCCCGATCTATCGGCCGAGCCTCTCCGGCGTCCGAAGCGCCTTTCTCAACAGCACCTGAAGGGTCGCGCCGAGGCCGGCGTGGCGGAGGGAATAGGCGAGGAAGGCCGGCTTGTTCGGTTTGCCGCCGATGTATTCCAGGATCTTGGCCGCCAGAAGGCGTCGGTAGTTTCCGTCGCCGAGCCAGTCGCGGTTCTTGTGGATGTGTTCGACGCGAACGCCGATATCCGAAAGCGTCATGCTCCGCGCCCTGGTGGTGATGCTCTCGTGACTGCCCAGCCGGTACAGGAACAGCGGTTGCGGCACATACGCGAGGGAGCCCCGTTGCGACAGGCGCACGTACAGATCCCAATCCTCGCCGCTCGAAAGGCCTTCGTCGAACGGGCACGCGAGTAGCGCGTCCCGCGGCGCCATGAGCCCGCTGGCGCCGCAGAAGATGTTGCCACGCCGCAGGTCGTCGCCGGTGATCGCGTCGACGGCGTGGACCCGAACCCGGTCACGCTCGAGAAACCGGAACCCGCACAGACAGGCCAGGTGTCCGTCCATGGCCGCGACCTGCCGTTCCAGTTTGGCCGGCAGCCACGTGTCGTCGTCGTCGAGAAACGCCACGTACTCGCCCACCGCCAACGCCACCCCGCGATTACGCGCCTTGCTGGGGCCGCCGTTCCGGTCCTGACGAACATAGCGGATATCGCCGGGGCGGGACCGCACGACGCCCTCAAGGTCGGCCTCCGAGCAATCGTCCACCACGAGGATCTCGCGGTTCCCATGGGTCTGACCGAGAACGCTGTCGAGCGCCGCCGCCAGATAGTCCGGCCGATTGTAAGCCGTTACGACAACGGAGACCTTGGGTTCGCTCATTCGGACGGCTCGGACGGATACGGTGTCGCGATCATTTTGCCCAGTATAACAGTCTCCCTCGCAAGTCGAAGCGACAGTTGCCTGGCATTGTAGATACATCAACAATACATGTATTGTGGAGTTCGCGCGCGCGGCCTGTGCGGACGTCGACCAGCCGGAGGCACCAATGCGCCTAACCGCCTACACTGATTATGCCCTTCGCGTCTTGATCTACCTCGGACTGCGCGGCGAGCAACTCGCCACCATTCAGGAAATTGCTGAGCAATACGGAATCTCGAAGAACCATTTGATGAAGCTGGTTCACGAATTGGGGCGGCTGGGATACGTGGAAACAATCCGGGGAAAGAACGGCGGACTGCGGCTCGGCCGTCTCCCCGAACAGATCACGGTAGGCAACATCGTCCGTGATATGGAGCCGGACATGGAATTGGTCGAGTGTTTCCGAACCGCCGGAGGGCAATGCCGAATCGTGACCGACTGTGTTTTGCGGCCTGCGCTGGAGGCTGCGCGGGACCGATTTCTCGACACCCTCGACCTATACACCCTGGCGGATCTCCTGGTCCCCGCCGCCGGGCTTTCGAGCGCCTTCCCGATCGATATCCGTAACGCCAATGCCACTGACGCCGACCGCAAGCTCTCCTAGTGGTCCGTGTCCAGCATCTCGTACCCCCGCTTCGGAAACGAACCCATAGGGCGCGTTCAGGCGGATGGCTCCCGTTCCGCGGGCCTGGAACGATCGGTCATCGGATCCGCAGGGCCAACGCGGCGAAACCGCTTGCGGGGTACATCGCGTTGGCCGGCGGTTCGCCCGGGGCAGGTTCGATGTGGGTTGTCCCGCCGAGAAGCTCCTCCATGGCGACCCGCATCTCCAGACGGGCCAGCGGAGCGCCGGAACAGATATGAATTCCCGCGCCCCACAGCAGATTGCCAGCCGGATCACGATCCAGCCGGACCGTCTCCGGATCCTTGAAGACCTCCCCGTCGCGGTTGGCGGAGATCCAGATCAGCGAGATCCGTTCGCCGGCGCCGATCTCCCGTCCTCCGATCGTCACGGGCCGGGTGGTAACGCGGCGGTTAGCCGCGAGCGGGCCATGGACCCGGAGAATCTCCTCAATGGCGTTGGGCAGCAATGACGGTTGGCCGCGCAATCGCCCCTGCGGATCGGCGTGGTGGGCGACGAAATGAACCAGGATGCCCAAAGCCGCCGAGATCGTGCCGATTTCACCGACCGTCCAGTTGCGCAAAATGCTGGCGATTTCTTCGTCGCGCAACGGCCGGCCCCGCACTAAGGTGTGCATCAATCTGGCGGTTACGTCGTCGCTTGCCCTCGCGCCGGCCTCGCGCCGGACCCGCAACATCTCGTCGATATACGCCTCGAACTCGCGGGCGATGTCAGCCATCACGGTCCGGTCCCGGGCAAGCGTTGCCTCGCGATTTCTCAGCGTCCAAAGGCGCAGCCGTTCTTGCATTTCGCGCGGCCAGCCGAGAAAGGCGCACTGGACACGGACCGCGAACGGCTGGGCGAAGTCGGCGATGAACTCCACGCGGGTGCGCGCCGGCAGCGAGCGAGTCAGGTCCGCGGCGATTTCCCGGCAAACCGGCTCGAACGCCTCCATCCGTGCGGGCGCGAAATAGGGTTCGATGATCCGCCGGAACGCGGTGTGCTCCGGCGGATCCATCCCGTTCGGCACGGAAAGATGACTGGACACCGCGTTGCTGAACGTCTCGGGATCGTTCAACGCACCCATGACATCCTCGTGCCGGAACAAGGACCATCCCAGGTAATCGCTATATGCGACCGGACACCGTTCGCGCATCTCGTCGTAGGCGGCTGGTTGATCGTCAAGAGCGGCCTCGGATCTCGGATCCCAATCGGGCTTGGGCGAACCGGTCATGAACTCTCCTCTCCGTCATTCCGCAGCCAGCGGCGATTCACCGTCGACGCCCGTTGTGAGCGGCACGCGCCCGAGGCTGCCGCGCCACAGCTTGAAGACGAACAGGGCGATGAACAGCGCGCCCAGCCCAAAGACGATGTCGCCCGGCACCCTCATCCACACGAGCGTGCGGACGAGCGGCGAATGCACCACCTCCACCGACCGTGCGTACCATAGCCCTTCCGAGACGGACGCCCAGCCCTGAATGGCGCCTATGGGTAGCAGGGACAGGAAAATCATCATCATCAAACCGATGTTCAGGCCCCAGAAACCCCACTTGAGTAAGCGGTCGTCCCACGCCGCGCGGACGGTGAGCCCGCGCAGGCAGAAGAGCATCAGGCCGATGCCGAGCATGCCGTAGACGCCGAACAGGGCGGCGTGCGCGTGCACCGCCGTCGTATTCAGGCCCTGAATGTAGTAGAGCGAGATCGGCGGGTTTACGAGGAACCCGAACACCCCGGCTCCCAACATGTTCCAGAACGCAACGGCGACGAGAAACAGGATCGGCCAGCGATAAGCGAGCACCCATTTGGCCGATTTCGTCATGCGATAGTTGTGGTAGCCCTCCAGCCCCAGCAGCACCAGCGGCACCACCTCCAGAGCCGAGATCACGGCGCCCAAGGCCATCACTGAAGGGGGTGTGCCCGCCCAGTAGAGATGATGCAGCGTGCCGATAATGCCGCCCGACAGGAATATGATCGTCGAGACCAGCACCGCCGACGACGCGATCCGCGGCCGAACCAGGCCAAGCTTCATGAACAGCATCGCGATGACGGCGGTCGCGAACACCTCGAAGAAGCCCTCCACCCACAGATGGACAACCCACCAGCGCCAGTATTCGATCATCGACAGATGGGTGTGCTTGCCCCAGGCGAACCCGGCCGCGTAGAACAGCGCGATGGCGACGGTGGAGATGAACACGGCGGCGATCAACGGCTGGCTGTCACTGGGCTTACGGAGCACCGGCCATAGGGCCCGGCCGACCAGCAACAACCATAGTAGCAAGCCAACGAACAGCAGGATCTGCCAAAACCGGCCGAGGTCGATATATTCGTACCCCTGATGGCCAAACCAAAAGTTGATGTCGAGACCAAGTTTCTGCTGTACGCCCAGCCATTCTCCGGTCAGCGACCCCACGACCACGATCAGCAGCGCTCCGAACAGCACATTGACGCCGAGCGTCTGCCTCGGCGGCTCATAGCCCGAGATCGCGGGCGCGATATACAGCCCGGTGGCGAGCCAAGCGGTCGCGATCCAGAAGATCGCGATCTGGGTGTGCCACGTTCGGGTTACCGCGTAGGGCAGCCAGTCGGCCAGCGGGAAGCCATAGAACTCCTGCCCCTCCACGGTGTAGTGCGCGGTCAGGGTGCCAAGCCCGATCTGGGCCAGGAACAAGAGCATCACGACGGCGAAGTATTTGCGCACGGCCAGCATCGAGCGCGTCGGCCGCAGTGTCACCATGGGATCGCTGGTCGGCGGCGCCGTGTCCGGCTCCCTGGCGATCTGGGCCGCCTGATACCAAACGAGAAGCCCGATCGCCCCGATCAGGGCGACGAACGAGGCCACCGACCACACCACCGCTTCGGTCGTCGGCAGATTGCCGATGAGCGGCTCGTGCGGCCAGTTCATGGTGTAGGTGGCGCTGATGTCCGGCCGCTCGGTCGCGGTTGCCCAAGACGCCCAGAAGAAGAACGTCGTCAGCGCCGCGCGCCGCGACGCGTCCGGAATCGGGTTTTCGGGCATGGCGTACTGTTCACGCAGTACGGCCTGATCCGGCGCGGTACCGAACAGACCCTCGTAGAACGCGCGGTTATCCCGGATCGCGGCGGCGCGCTCGGCCGAAACCGTCAGCACGCCGGTTTCGGGATCGACGCGGTTGTTGCGTATTTCCCCGCTTAGACGCTCCTTGAGGGCCGCCTGCCGCTCCCGGCCCACTTCGTCGAACGACACGCCGTAGTCGCGCTCAGCCCAGCGGTCGAGCATGAAAGTCAGCTCGCGGTGAAGCCAGTCCGCCGACCAGTCCGGCGTCAGATAGGCCCCGTGTCCCCAGATCGAGCCGAGCTGCTGCCCGCCGATCGACTGCCACACTTGCCGGCCGCGACGGATGTCCTCTTCGGTGAAGAGTGTTTCACCCTGTTCGGTCACCACCGCGGACGGAACGGGGGGCTTATGCACATAGATCTGGCGGCCGACAAAACCGAGGACGACAAACGAGCCAACGACGATGATGGCGAGCACGATCCACAGGCGACGGATGTTGTGCATGAAGAACCTCCCTTTTCAGCGGCGACAGGTCACGCCTCGGATCACGCGTCAGGCCCGATTTTCGCCAGATAAAACGCCTTTCACCTTTCACGCCTTAACCTCGGTTAATCGCCGATCCGGGGGCCGAACCAAAAGATATATTTTCTTTACATCTTATTAGGGCCGTAGACAAGATACAAGCCGCATACATGTTTAGAATTCTGGCCCGAAGGGCGATGCGCCGAATAGCGAGGCAATTCGTGGAGTAGTCGGTTCAAACCATCAGATCGAACAGGTCCGGCGGGTCGGCGTTGTCGGGCGGGCAGAGGTCGGTGACGCCCACGCCGACGAGGCGGAAGGGCCGGCCGTCGGCCTCGCGGCCGACCAGCGGAACGGCGGCGCGGAAAATGACCTCGGCGCGGCCGGTGGGGTCGCCCAGGCGATGGTTGCGGGTCAAGACGCGGAAGTCGCCCGTCTTGAGCTTGAGCACCACCGTCCAGCCGGCCAGATTGCCGCGCTGGAGGCGGTTGGCCACCCGCTCGCAGAGGGGGCGAAGCTCCTCCACGAGTTGCCCGGCGTCGCGGATGTCGGCGGCAAAGGTGGTCTCGGCGGAGACACTCTTGGTCGGCCGGTCCGGGACCACCTCGCGGTCGTCCTCTCCGCGCGCGAAACCGGCCAGCCGCCGGCCGAACCGGCCGAAGCGCGCGACCATCTCGGCGTCCGGCATCTCCTGAAGCTGGCCGATGGTCTCGATCCCGAGTTTCTCCATGCGCGCGGCGGTGGCCGGACCGACGCCCATGATCTTGCGAACCGGCAGGGGCCCGAGAAACGCCCGGGCCTCGGCCCGGCCGATGACCGAAAACCCGCGCGGCTTTTCCAGGTCGGACGCCAGCTTGGCGAGGAACTTGTTGGCGCCGAGGCCCACCGACGCGGTGATGCCCACCTCGCGTTCGATCCGCGACATCGTCTCCGCCAGGGTCACGGCGGCGGGCCGGGCCCCCATCCGCGCCTCCCGCGACAGATCGAGATACGCCTCGTCCAGGGAGACCGGCTCCACAAGGGGCGTGGCGGCGAGGAAAATCTCGCGGATTTGCCGGCTGACCCGCTTGTACTTGGCCATGTCGGGCGGGATCACCACGGCGCCGGGACACAGCTCCAGCGCCTTGAACATGGGCATGGCAGAGCGCGGCCCGTAGCGGCGGGCGATGTAGCACGCCGTCGTCACCACCCCGCGTCCGCCCGGATGGCCGACGATCACCGGCTTGTCCGCCAGCGCGGGATTGTCCCGCTTCTCCACCGCCGCGTAGAAGGCGTCGCAGTCGATATGCGCGATGCAGAGCTCGGTGAGTTCGGCGTGCGCCACCAACCGCGCCGACCCGCATCGCGGGCAGGCCGGCGGCGCACCCTCCAGCGGCTCCCAGCAGTCGCGGCAGACCGACGACACCCTTCACGGCTCCCGCTCGAACGCGTCCCGGGAAATGCCGTACGCGCGGCACCACATCTCGAACATCAGCAGAGTCCAGACCTGCGTGCTGCGATCGCGGGCCGCCGCGCCATGTTCGCTCAGCAATCCCTCCAACGCCGTCCGGTCGAACAACCGGGGCACGACAGCCCCCTCGCCGAGCAGCCGGTCGCGCGCAAAACCTTGGAGGTCGTCCTTGAACCAGTGGGCCAGCGGCACGTCCAGGCCCTGCTTCCGCCGCCACAAGAACTCCCTCGGAAAATACGGCTCCATGGCCTTCTTGAGCACGGCCTTGGTCCGCCCGCCGGGCAGTTTCACATCGAAGGACATGCGGTTGGCCAGTTCGGCGAGGCGGTGATCGAGAAACGGCGCGCGGAGCTCCAGCGAATGGGCCATGCTCATGCGGTCGATCTTCACCAGCATGTCGTCCGGCAAGCTCGTGGTCTGATGCACGAGGGTCAGGGCCTCTAGCGGCTCCAGGGACTCGTCGAACAGATGCGGGAACAGCGCCCGGTCGCTGCTTTCCGTACAGAAACCGGCGAGATACGGCGAGAGCTCCCGAAGCGCGTCGCGCCGGAACGCCTTCTGGCGCTTTCCCAGAAATCGTTCCCCGGCGGGGAGAGCCACGTCTTGTATATTCCGTGCCAGGCGATCGTATCGCGCCCGGCCACCGGCGTCCCGAACCGGAAGACGGCGCAGAGCCCCCGCCGCCGCCGCGCGGACGAACCCGGGGACCCGCTTGAGCCGCTCGCTGAGAACATGTCCGCGATAGGTGTCGTAGCCGGCGAACATCTCGTCGGCGCCGTCGCCGGAGAGCGCCACCGTCACGGCGCGCCGCGCGTCCTCGGCGAGGAACCAAACGGGCAGCGCGGCGCTGTCGGCGAAGGGCTCGTCGAGATGCCATGCCATCCGCTCGATCACGTCGACGCCTTGCGGTTTAAGGACCAACTCGTGGTGACGGGTTCCGAAGCGCTCTGCCACGGCCCGTTGATAGGGCCGTTCGTCGTACATGCGCTCGTCGAAACCGAGGCCGAAGGTGTCGAGGCGCGAGGCGCTCAGCTCGGCGGCGAGGGCGACGACGGCGCTGGAATCCACGCCGCCGCTGAGAAAAAACCCGATGGGAACGTCGCTTACCAGGCGCAGCCGCACCGCGTCGCGCAGCAGTTCACGGGTTTGCCGGACGGCCTCGCCCTCGTCGACGATTTCGGCGCTCGGGCGCGGCGGTTGCCAATAGGGCCATGTCTTAACAGTACCGTCGGCAACCGACAGCGCGTGTCCCGGCCGCAGCCTCGAGACGTCGCTGAAGATGGTTCGCGGGCCGATGACATAGGTGGTGGAGAAATAGCTGTAGAGGGCGACGGGATCGATCCGCTTCTCGAACACGTCGGCCGCGGCAAGGGCTTTCAGCTCCGAGGCCAGATAGACGCGGTCAGGGGTTTCGTGAACATAGAGCGGCTTCTCGCCGAAGCGGTCGCGCGCCGCGAACACCCGCCCGGCATGCCCATCCCGGTCGCGGCCGTCGTAAACGGCGAAGGCGAACATGCCGTTCAGTCGATCGACGCACGCGTCGCCCCACTCCAGGTACGCCGCCAGCAGCACCTCGGTATCCGACCCGCCGGAAATCCGGTGGCCGAGGACGCGGAGTTCGGCCAGCACGTCGCGGTAGTTATAGATCTCGCCGTTGAACACGATCCACACGCGGCCGTCCGGGCTGGCCATGGGCTGCTGGCCGCCGGTCAGGTCGATGACCCTGAGGCGGCGATGGGCCATCAGGGCGCGGTCGAGCGATTTCCGGCCGTTTTCGTCCGGCCCCCGGTGGGCGAGCGCGTGGTCCATGGCCGCGAGCGCCTCCTCGCCGGGGAGGGCGCCCTCGCGCTTGGCGTAAACGAACACAAATCCGCACATGGCAATCCGGTGGCTGGGCTACACGGTCTCGTAAAGCCCGATGAGTTTGTCGATCACCGCGTCGGCTGTATACAGCTCGCGAACCCTTTCGACGCATTTCCGCGAGTACGCGGGCCAGGATCCCGCGTTCCAGAGCTCCGCGATGGCGTCGGCGTAGTCCGATCCGGACGCCCCGGGCGGCAGAACCACGCCCGCGTCCGCAACGATTCGTCTGTTGAAGCCGTGATCGCTGCAGACGGGAACGATCCCCTCGGCCATGGTTTCGGTCAGGGCATTGGAGTGCCCCTCCCCCGGCCAGGCGGTCGGAAACACGAACACGTGCGCTCCGCGCACCGCGCCGCGCACCGCCCCATGATCGACGGCGCCCAGCCATTCGATCCCGGGATCGGCGGAAGTCGTCTTGAGGGCGTTGACATAGTCCGGGTCGCCCGCGCCGATGATGGCGAGCCGGGCCGCGATCCCCCGCCCGTCGAGCGCGCGTTTCGCCTGGATCGCCACCTCCACGCCCTTCTCCGGCGCCACCAGCCCCAGGGAGACCAGGTGGATCGTGGTCCCCGGCTGCAGGACCCGGAGATTGTCGCGGGGCGGCTCGATCACGAAATTGGGCAGATAGAACGCGAGACCGGGCCGGCGCCGGTCGACGAACGCCATGTCCTCAAGGCCCTGCGCCGCCACGGCGTCGCTGCTCCGCAGCATCCAGTCGAACAACCGGCGGTAAATGCGCGACCGCTCGTCGTACTGCGCGCGCATGTCGCCGGCGCGGATGTGGGTGACGATCCGTTTGCCGAGAATCCGGGCCAACACCGGAAACACCCACTCGAAATAGATGAAGTGGCGGCAATGGCCGTTGAAATGCAGGACATCCCAGCGGCCGGACGAAACCGCGAGCCGGAACAGCAACGCCGTCAGCCCGGCGCCGTAGATCACCATTTTGATCGGCGCGCTCCCGTGCCGGTCCGCGCGGGGATAGGGAAACTCCGCCACGCGGACGCCCTTGTCGCGCAGCCGGTCGACGATGCTCCGGTTGCCGGCCTCCTTGCCGCCGATCGCCGGCGCGCCCGCCCTGGCGATGGGTCCGCAATAGGCGACGGCACGGCGGGGCGTGTTCAAGGTTCGGCTCATTCGGCGGGTCCAGGCGGGAGTCTCGGAACGATGGACGGGGACCTTGCGACGGGTATCCGCCGTTGTCAAACGATCGACACCGATCCGCCATGCGCGGCGGCGGACCGCGGCCCCTTACCCTTTTCCCTGGCGGCGCTATACTTCCCCCCGGAACAACAGCCAGGGGCACGGAAGACTTCTATGACAATGCGTTTGAACCATTCGATCAAGTCTCGCGCATGGACCGGCATCCTGATGGTTTTTCTGCTGCTCTGCGCGTCCTGCGCGGAGCCACCGTCGAATGCGGGGGCCGTCGATGGAAACCGGCCCTCCGCGACCGTTCGCGAGACCGCCGACGACGTGGTGGCCGCGTTTCAAGCCCGGGACGGCGCGCGCCTCGCCGCCTTCGTTCACCCGGTGAAAGGCGTGCGGTTCTCCCCTTCAGCCTACGTGGACTTGGACGAGGACCGCGTGTTCCCGCGCGACCGCATCGCCGGGTTCTGGACGGACACTACGACCTACCCGTGGGGCTACGCCGACGGCAGCGGCAATCCCATCGAGCTGACGCCCTCCGCCTACGCGGAGCGGTACATCCTCGACCGGGATTTTTCCCGGGCATCGTCGGTCAACATCGACGCCGACCGGGCCGCCGGCACCACGCGAAACAACGCCGGGGAGGTCTATCCGGCGGCGACGCGGGTGGAATACTACATCGAACCGAGCGGCGGTATCGGGGGCGGCCACGACTGGGCGGCGCTCCGGCTCGTCTTCGAAGACGTCGACGGTTCCTGGCGCCTCGTCGGCGTCATCCGCGACGAGTGGTCCATTTAAGGGGCGACCGTAACGGGTTGCGCCGTCCGAAAGCGCCCCACGCTCAGTTTCAACTTGGCGAAAAGCGGACCCGTCCCCTGGATCAGGAAAGCGCGCGACGCCGCAGACCGAACAGAAGGATCAGGCCGGAACCGAACAGCCACGCGGCCGCCGGGATCGGCACATAGGAGAGGACGGCGCCATCGACGGCGGCGGCGATGAGCCGCTGGCCGGCCGCGTTGGGATGGACCCCGTCGAGGTCGTATAGCGGGTTCATCCGTTGAGCGGACGCCGGATCCACGAGCAGGGAATAGATATCGACGACGGCTGTCCCGCTTCCACCCCCGAGGGTCGCGTCGAGCCACGCGTTGTACATGTCGATCTCGTCGCGCTTGAATTGCGAGGACGCGTTCGTCCACGGCGCGATGTTGACGATGAACAGCGGCACGTTGGCGGCGGCGGCCACCGACGCCATGTTGCCGATCGCGTTCTGGGCCATCGCGAGGGTGATACTGTTGTTGGCGATATCGTTCACCCCTCCCTGGACGACGGCGAAATCGATCGCGTGGTTGGCGATATGAAACGCAAGCTGGTCCGCGAAGGTCGTCTCCATCTGCACCAGTCTCTGGCCGGATATGGCGGTGGAGTACATGGTGGCCGAGGTCATGAGGAAGGGCCAGTCCGTCGAGTTGTTGGAGAAGGAATCGCCGGTGACAAAGCCGACGCTCGCGGCATTCGCGGTCGACTGGATGGCCGGACTGCCCAAAAGGAACAGACCGAACATCAACCCCGTCACGGTACGCGCGATGATCCCGCGTCCGCGACCATCCGCGACGAACAACCGTCCGCACACCCTGATCAGCCCCCCGATACTGCGCGCCATCTCCCTGCCTCCCTGCATCCTCGCCGGCTCACGTCCCCTCTGAAATTACACTACTTCAGATGGCAGTAAAAAACAATGACAACCCCACAATATCACAGGTTTCCCGGTTCGTCAGTCGGGACCGTCGCCGGAACGGTTCCTCCGGACGCACATTTGTCTTTGCGCCGACGCGCCATCGACGTGTATGGATTGGTGTTAAGCGGCCCAAATCAATCAACCATGTCGAGTGGACCCCTCATGGCGGCGACGGATCCCGCCTTCAAAGACCGGTTCGACCGCAAGACGCTGAGTCTGTGCCGCGTTCTGGAGACGCACTCGGGGCGGCGGGACTTCGGCGCCATCCTGGTGGTGGGCTGCGGCGACGGCCGCGAGGCCGCCACCCTGGCCGGACACTTCGGCGCCCCGACCACCGGCATCGACATCGCCGATACCTTCGACGCCGAGGCCAAACAAACGGTGGACCTGCGGGTGATGGACGCGACCGCGCTGGAGTTTCCCGACGCGGCGTTCGATCTGGTGTACTCGTTTCACGCGCTCGAGCACATCCCCGACGACCGGGCCGCGCTCCGCGAGATGAACCGGGTGCTTAAACCCGGCGGCGTGGCGTGTATCGGCACCCCCAACCGGCTTCGCTGGGTGGGATACCTGGGATCGGCCACCGACACCTGGACCAAGATCCGATGGAACCTCGCGGACCTGCGAATGCGCGCCCTCGGGCGGTTCCGCAACGAATGCGGCGCCCATGCGGGATACACGCGCGGCGAACTGATGGCGTGGTGCGCGGAGACCTTCGGGTCCGCGACGGATGTGACCGACGCTTACTACCTGGACATTTATCCAGGCAAACAAAGGCTGATTCGGTTTATCATCGACTCGAACCTTCAAAACCTCCTGTTTCCGTGCGTTTATGTGCTTTGTGGGAACGGGAGCCCGGGACCCAGCCTTGATTGAATTTCCATTCCATTGACTTCCGACGCACATGCCGCCCCCCCGCGATCGAAAAAGCACGAACTGATGCTGCGCTTCCGCGCGCGGCGCAACCGCGCGCTCAGCCGCCTGATCGACTCGCTCGAAGGCCCGGTGCGGGTCCTCGACGTGGGCGGCACGCCGTTCTTCTGGGAGAGCGTGGAGGCCGTCAAAAAGTGCCGGGTCACCATCCTCAACAAGCAGGTATCGGAAAAGGAGGCGGTCTACTTCGAACCCGGAACCCTGAGGGACTTCGAGCTGGTGATCGGCGACGCCTGCGCCATGCCGGAGATCGCCACCGCCAGCTTCGACCTGGTGGTCTGTAACTCGGTGCTGGAGCACGTGGGCGCCTGGGGGAAGATGGTGGACGCGGCCCGTGAGATCGTTCGCGTCGGCCGGCACGGCTGGGTGCAGGTGCCGGCCTTCGAGTTCCCGTTGGAAGTCCATCATCTGATTCCCTTCGTGCACTGGTTCGGGGTCCCCATCCGCCGCGCCGTCGTCGGCTTGTTCTATTCGGGCACCCTCGACGAGATGCGCGCCTGGGTGGACATCAACCTGGTGACGGCCAAGGAGATGCGAGCGCTGTTTCCGGCGGCCCGGGTCACGTCGGAGCGGTTCCTGCTGCTGCCCAAATCCCACATCGCCGTCTGGTGAGCCGATGATCGCTCTCAACCGCTACGGCGTCGTCAAGCCCGCCATCAGCCTGTTCGACCAGGGGATCGTCAGCCTGACGCCATTCATCGCCAGCGTGCTCATCGGGCGGACCAACACCCCGGCGGAGTTCGGCCTTTACGTCCTCGGCGTCACCGTGGTGGCGTTCCTGGTGGAACTTCAGACGGCGCTGATCTCGTCGCCCTACATGGTCTATAGCCCGCGGCTGCGCGGCATGAGGCGCGCCCGGTATGCCGGCGGCACGCTTCTCCTGCAACTCGCGCTCGGCGGCCTTGCCGCCGTGGCCCTCGGGGTGGCGGCCGCGGGATTGGCCATTTTCGACGGCGGCGGCGGCGGTTGGCGCGGGTGCTGGGCGCCCTTTCGATCGTCATCCTGTTCATCCTGCTGCGCGATTTCATCCGCCGGGTGGCCATGGCCCGCCTGGAGATGGAGGGCGCGCTGGTGCTCGACATGGCGGTGTCGGCGCTGCAACTGGCCGGCCTCGCGGCGCTCGCCATGCTCGGCGCGCTGAACGCGCCGCTCGCGCACATCGTGATCGGAGCGGCCTGCGCGGCGGTGTCCCTCGTCTGGATGCGGCGCAACCGCCACCGGTTCGAGCCTTCGGTCCGCCACGCGCGCCGGGATCTGAAACTGAACTGGTCCATGGGCAGGTGGCTGTTCGCCAGCGGCGTGCTGTGGGCCCTGGGCATCCATGCCTACCCGTGGATTCTCGCCGTGCTGCACGGCACCGGGGCCGCCGGCGTCTGGGGCGCCTGCCTGGGCGCGCTGTCCCTGGTGGTGGTGCCGCAGGGGGGCATCACCAACTGGCTCGGCCCCAGGATCGCCATCACCTACGCGCGCGGTGGGCCCGCCCCGTTGCGGCGTTTCGTGTTTCGCGCCGCCGCCGGCTTCGCCGCCGGGCTGGCGCTCCTGTGCTCGGTGCTGATCGTCTTCGCCGACCGCATCCTGGCGGCACTCTACGGAGAGATCTACGCCAGCGCCGCCATGGTGCTCGCGATCATGGCAATCGCCGTGGTGGCGCGCGGGGCGGCGTTCTGTTTCTCGCGCGGGCTGTTCGCCATCGAGCGCGCCGACGTCGATTTCTGGATCAACCTGATCCCGCTGGTGATCCTCGGGTCGTTCGGCGTGTGGGCCATCTCCGCCCACGGCGCCGAGGGCGCGGCGACGGCCCTGCTCGTCTCGCACGGCGTCGCGGCGGCCGTCCGGGGCATCGCGCTCGCGGTGCTGCTTCGGCCGCTGGTGGCGGCGAGCGCCGGCGCACCCGCCACGGGAAGCGACCGTGCCCGCGATGACCAAGCCGCCCCCGAGACAAAGCGGTCTTGACAGCCGCGCCCGGGTCTGGTGCATATCCGGTCTTGCTTTCGGGCCGTCGGGAAGACGGCGGACGCGAACAGAGGGGAATGGCGATGGGTATCGAAGTCGGCGGGTTCTTTGGACTGATCCTACTGGCCCTCAACATCTGGGCCATCGTGAAAACCGTTCAGAGCGGCGCGTCGACGGGCGCCAAGGTGATCTGGATTCTGGTGGTCCTGATCCTGCCGGTGTTCGGCTTCATCGCCTGGCTGCTGTTCGGCCCCAAGTAACGCGCCGGGAAACGGAGGCGCGAAAAAGGCCCCGGGAACGGACATCCGGAGGCCCTTTTTCGACCCGTCGATCTGGGCGATTCGGCCTACAGCCGGAGGCCCGCCGGTCCTGTCACCAGTAAACGCACGAGTTCCGCTTGGCGGTCGGTTCCAGTCTTGCCGAATACCTGCTTCAGGTGTTTGCGAACGGTCTCGTAGGCGACGCCTAGGGTTTCCGCGCACTGGTCCAGCCGGTACCCCTTGGCCAGCAGAGCGATCACGCGGGATTCGGCCCGGCTGAGGCCATAGAGCTGCGTCAGCCGGCGTTGATCGATTTCGGTGGGACGGTCGGGATCGCCGATGAACATGATGGCCGCCGGTTCGTCGAGGGAGCGACGCTCGCCGCCGGTGTCCAGCGGCGACACGAGCACCGAGATCGGCTTCGAGCCCGTGGCCCTCGGCACCGTGAACGAGGTAATCTCGCCCGGCTGGTTGCGTCCCGGAGCCAGTTCGGGGCGCGAGATGAGGTCCTTCAGGCGCAGCCGCCGCCAGCCCCAGTCGATACCCAGACCGCCGCTGCCATTGGAAAAGACGTCGTCCGTCTCGATGATCTTCTTGGCCAACTGATTGGCCGCGACCACGTTGCCGGCGGAACTCAGCAGCACCACGCCGATGGGTAGAACGTCGAGAACGTCCAGCGCCACGTTGCGCACATGCTGGGCCTTGCGGAACGTCTGACCGGACCGGAACGCGCGTTGGAGATTGGGCACCAGCCGCCGGAACAACTGGACGGTCTCCTCGTCGAACGCGCCATGACTTTCGGAGCGCCCGAGCATGATGCAGACGACCGAGTCGCCCTGCCGATCGAGAACGCCGATCAGCACGTGCCGGAGATCCTGGGGATGCAGCCAGTTCCTGTAGAACTCGCTGTCCACCAGCTCGCGTTCGGGAACGATCTGATCGCCGAGCCAAATCGCTCCCGGCGACCGGAAGCGATCCTCGCGCTGAAGCCAGGGATTGATGGCGCCGAACTCCGATCCGTACGAAGCGGCGAAGCCGGGCTCGATGTTGATCGATTGCTCGAGGCGGCCGTTGCCCCTCTCGTAATCGTGGGAAACCAGCACGCAGGCTTTTGCCTGCAGCGCCTCGCCCAGCCGCATGAGGCTCGCCGGCCACAGACGCCAGTCCCGACTTGCGTCATAGAAGCTCGAGACGATCTCTAGGAGTTTGTTTTCCATGTCACACTTGAACAGTGGTGTAAGGCGTTCGTAATGCATGCTTTGGTTGTATCACACGCGCTGGTTGAACGCAACCCATTCGAGCCAAAATTCTTGCTATGGTTGTTGTTTGTGACGCAAACGGTGACGTTTCGCCTGACACAATGGGGGTAACCGCGGACATCGCTCAGCCGCGCACTGGACGGTTTGGGGCCGTTCAAGGACGGGGAAACGCTGGATTCTCGGGCATCTGGTCCGGCGCGGAAGGGGCGCCGGTCATCATCCGGGCGGGGATCGTGCCGCGCATTATATCAGGCGGGCGACGTCCAGCATTCGCGCCAGAACCTTCGGCTCCTGCGCGCCGCTGATGATCGAGAACCCGCCGAACACGAAGGACGGCACGCCGTTGACGCCGAGGCGGTGGGCCCGCGCGTTTTCCTCGTAGATCAGCGCCACGTCCTCGTCGCTCTCCAGGTAGCGTTTCAGGGCAGCGGCGTCGAGCCCGAGCTCGGCGCCGATGTCCACCAGGACGGATATCGCCCCCACGTCCCGCGCCGAGATGAAATAACCGAAGAACAGCGCCTCGACCACGGCGTCGGCGAGGCCCCGGGCGGCGGCGAACCGGACCAGGCGATGGGCGTTGACGGTGCTCGGAGCGCGGCGGATGCGGTCGAACGCGAAGTCGATCTCCACCGATTGCCCCACCTCGGCGATCGCCCCGTAGATCCGGCCGACCCTGGTTTCGCTGCCGTACTTGCGCACCAGATAGGTGGTCCGGTCGATCCCCTCGTCCGGCATTTCCGGATTGAGCAGGAACGGCCACCATTTCAGGACGGGACGGAGGTCCGGCCGCATGGCCAGCGCGCGCTCGAGGCGGCGCTTGCCGATGTAGCACCACGGGCACGCGGGATCGAAAACGATCTCGACGAGGATGGAACGGCCCTCGTCGGGGCGCGCGCCCCCGTGCGTATCGGACAGAATATTCACGCCAGTCCCCGCGCCGAGCCCTCGGGCGCCCCACTCGCGGCCTCTTTCGCGCGGCGCGGCGGCCGTCCCCGCCGGTCCGGGCCTCCATGGAAGCAATGAGAGCGGAACGGACGGCGGCAGGGATGAGGCGCGCCCGTGAACCAATGATCCGCGCCATGCGGAGCGGCGATCCGCGACACCATGGAGGCCGTGGTTTCGAACGGCCCGTGCATGCAGATGCCGCTGTCGTGGTCGCCGAGAATATCCATCATCACGTCCGGCGTCATTCGTCCGAAATGCCGGGACAGCAGAAGGCGGCCGCGAGCCTGCCGCGAATCCGGTCCGGGATCCACCGGCGTGGCGCTGAACGCGGCGGCGAAATCGAACGCGCCGCCGCCGTCGTAGAGGCCCCGCCGGCGCGCGTGCTCCACCAGCCCCGGCGAACAGAGATCGAAATGGGCGCGAATCGTCAGGCCGTTGGAAATATTTCGGGTTCCCTCAATGACGTGTTCGGCGGCCCAATGCGCGCCGGCGGTCTCCAGGACCCAGGCCTCGGACGCGTCCGCGATCAGGAAGGAATTGTGGTAGGTGAACGAGGCGTCGTTCTCGGCGCACGGCCCGCCCTGTCCAAAGCGTTCGAGAAGACCGGTAATGACTTCGAGGGCCTCGCGCGCGGTCTCGCCCCGCTCCAACCCCAGGCGCACCAGGTCCATCCCGAGAAGGGCCGGCGGCCCGGCGGGCGCGCGTGTCCACACCGCTTCGTTGCCGATGACCACGCCCGGCTCGTTGGCGCCCATCTCGGCGCCCCACATCCAGCCGATCTTGGACAACAGCGTGGCGAACGTGCGGGGAGCCTGCGGGATCTCCACGTAGGTGCATCGCACCGTGGACCCCGGCGGGTGCCGTCCTCCGGCGAAGCGGCGGACGGCCTGGGCCTCTCCGGCGGGCCGGTCGCTGTTCTTTCCGAACACCACCGAGCCATCGGCCGTGGCCGGACTCAGGGCAACGAATGTGTCACACATGCATCAAACCCGGTTCCGAATCGTGCCCATAATCGCCCCCATGCTACGACAAGACGACGGAAAAGTCGCCGATTTCCGAAAAATCCGGCGTCCGCGACGGCCCACGCGGCGTATTAAATCGGTGGAGTTGTGACCAGCCGGGGGTTGATATTGGGCACCCGTATGCTTCAAAGTGGACTTTGGACGCAGCGATAGGATCAAGGATGTGAAACAAGCCAGGTTCGAGATCGGGCAAGTGGTCCGCCACCGGTTCTATCCGTTCCGGGGCGTGATCTTCGACGTGGATCCGGAGTTCGCCAACACCGACGAGTGGTGGCTGTCCATTCCGGAGCACGTTCGCCCGCGTAAAAACCAGCCGTTCTACCACCTGCTCGCGGAAAACGAGGAGACGTCCTACATCGCCTACGTCTCCGAGCAGAACCTCGTGCCCGACGAAAGCGGCGACCCCATCTCGCACCCGCAGGTGGACGAACTGTTTTCGGGCGTGGAAGGAGGCCGGTACATCGCCCGCGACCACGTCGCCCACTGATCCTCACGGGCGCCGCCGCCAGCGGCGCAAATCGTCGCCGTCGTCGATGTCCTCCAGCGTTTCCAGCATCGCCACCCGCCTGGGCCCCAGATTGGCCAGCGTGTCCGCCAGGGCGAAGCTGGTGGACCACCGCACCCCCGCAAAAATATCGGCAACCCCCGGGCTCCGCCTGAGACCCACCAGCCAATAGCCGCCATCGGCCGCCGGCCCGAATACGGCATCGCGATCGCCGAGGGCGCGAAACGCCCGCTCCACGTGCCGCGCCCGAAGGTCGGGAATATCGGTGCCGACAATGACCACCGGTCCCGGCGGCATAAGGCGCATGGTCCGGGCCATGCGCTCGCCGAGGTCGCCGGGACCCTGGCCAAAGCGGCGCCAGCCCGCCGGCCACATGCGGCCGAGGTCCACGGCGGCGTCGGGCGTGACCGCCAGCCACGGTTGCCAGCGCCCGGCCCCGCGCAGCTCCGCCAGGATCTTTCGCGTCGTCCGCCAATAGAACGACCGCGCCGCCACCATCCCGATATCCCTGCCCAGACGGGTTTTCACCCGGCCGATGCGTGGGGCCTTGACGAACGCGACGAGATGGCGGGCGGGAGTCATGTGGATGGGGTCGACGGGACCGATGGGCCGGCCGGATCGCGGGTGACGGCGCTCAGCGATAGAGCGAATCGATGTATTTCGGGGGGACGCCCGCCGAGAAAAGCCCCAGGCAAAGAAGATTCCGCAGGGGCCGCCGGAGGTATCCGTCGCGGCGGTATCGCTCGGCCGAGGTCACCGCGACCGCGTCGAGAGCGGCGAGCCGGCCACGGCCGATCCGCCGCACGAGGTCCACGTCTTCCATCAGTGGCATGGGCCGGAACCCTCCCAGGTCCTCGTAGAACTCGCGGCTGATCAGCAATCCCTGGTCGCCATAGGGCAACCCCATCAGGCGGCTGCGATAGGCGACGATGCGCTCCAGCCACCGGGCGCCCGCCGCGTCGTCGTCGAGGGCGAACTTAAAGTAGGCCGCGCGCCGGCCGTTGGCGGGATCCGCCATGAACGCCGCCGCCGCCAGCTCCCAGCCGGTCCGGGGAACGGTGTCCGCGTGCAGGAACAGCAACCAGTCGCCGGCCGCGAATTTGGCGCCTTCGCCAAGCTGCCAGCCACGGCCCCGCCGGGTTTCCAGGAAGATCGCTCCGCAGTCGGCGGCGATGAGATGGGTGTCGTCCACCGACCCACCGTCCGCCACGATCACCTCGCACGGAAGCTCGCCGCTGACCGCGGCAATGCTGTCGAGGGTCTGCCGCAAACCGCGAACCGCGTTGAGCGTGGGAATAACGATACTGAGCACGATGACCGGGCCGCCTGTTATGGATACCCAAGGACTATCGATCAGGACGGCGAGCGCGCCAATGGGAAATGCGGAGACGCCACCGAATCGACCGGCGTGTGTCCCTTTTGCCACGACGGCCCGCCCTTCGTGGCGTGGCAATCCGGATGAAAATTGTTCTTGATATGTTCTTTCTTCCGGCTTACCCTTCCCGGATGCAGCAGCAAACGTCCATCATGCCGTTCAAGGGCCGGGGCGCGGTGAGCAACGCCTCGAGCCGCTTCGAGCGGTACAGCCGCGAGGCCCTCGGCGACGGCGATGCCATCGGCGAGGATGACCTGCCGGAGGCCCCGCCGACCGTCGTCGTCGAGGAATTGAGCCGATCGATCATCTCGCGCAACAGTTCGCCGGACATTTCCTTCGATCAGTCCATCAATCCCTACAAGGGCTGCGAACACGGCTGCGTCTACTGCTATGCCCGTCCCACGCACGCATACCTGGGACTGTCGCCGGGGCTCGACTTCGAGACCCGGCTGTTCGCCAAGCCCAACGCCGCCCGGACCCTGGAACGCGAACTGCGCAAGCCGGGCTACCGCCCCCGGACGATCATGCTCGGCGCCAACACCGATCCCTACCAGCCGTTGGAACGCCAACGGCGTATTACCCGCGAGATCCTCGAGGTTCTGGCGGCGTTCGACCATCCGGTGGCCATCACCACCAAATCCGCTCTCATCGCCCGCGACATCGACATTCTCGCGCCCATGGCCGAACGTGGACTGGCCTCGGTGGGTATTTCCCTCACCACCCTCGACCCCGGCCTGGCGCGAACCCTGGAACCAAGGGCGGCGGCGCCCTGGCGGCGTGTCGAAACCATTCGCGCCCTGAGCGGCGCGGGCATCCCCGTCATGGTCATGGTCGCTCCGGTGATCCCGTTTCTCAACGACCCGGAACTGGAGACTGTCCTTGCCGCCGCCGCCGGCGCCGGCGCGGCGCGGGCCAACTACATCCTTCTGCGCCTGCCCATGGAAGTCAGGGAGCTGTTCTCGCAGTGGCTCCGGACCCATGTTCCGGATCGCGCCGAGCGCGTGCTGAACCAGGTGCGGGACGCCCGCAACGGACATCTCTATGTCTCCGAGTTCGGCCGACGCATGACCGGAACCGGCGCCTACGCCGAACTCCTGGCCCAGCGCTTCCGCCTCGCCTGCCGCCGGTTGGGCCTGAACACCGACCGGCCGAACGAGACGGCTCTCGACACCCGCCGGTTCCGCCCGCCGCCCGCCGACGGCGAACAACTCTCCCTGCTCTGAGCAAATCCCTCGCCGGCGCGGGCCGGTGCCGGTATAAGCCACGAATGCCCGATTTCACCCTGGAGACGGCGGCCGGCGGCGTGGTGGCCGGCATCGACGAGGCGGGGCGCGGCCCGTGGGCCGGCCCGGTGGTGGCGGCGGCCGTGGTGCTCGACGCCGCGTCCCTGCCGGTGGACATGCTCGCGCTGATCGACGACTCCAAGAAACTGCGTCCGGCCCGGCGCTCGGAGCTGTTCGAGCGGTTGCGCCAGTGCGCGCGCATCGGTGTCGGCGCCGCCGAGGTGGACGAAATCGACGCCATCAACATCCTCGCCGCGACCCACGCGGCCATGGCGCGGGCCGTCGATGCGCTGGGGATGGCGCCCGACGTGGCCCTGGTGGACGGCAACCGGCCGCCGGCGCTCGGGTGCCGCGTTCGCTGCGTGATCGGCGGCGACGGCCTCAGTCTTTCCATCGCCGCCGCCTCCATCGTCGCCAAGGTGACCCGCGACCGGATCATGGCCGAACTCGCGAACACGTTCCCCGGCTACGGTTGGGAGCGCAACGCCGGTTATGGCACGGCGGAGCATCGCGCGGCGCTCGGGCGGCTCGGGGTGACCCCCCACCACCGCCGCAGCTTCCGTCCCATCGCCCACATTTTGAGTCACCATTGAAGAGCGGACTCGATATGTTGTGCCACTCGGCCTCCTAAGCCATTGAATCCAAATAATTCTTGACGGCGAATCGCGTCTGACTCATGCTCTGGCCATGATCGATGGACAAAGCGCGAGCGGCGCCAACCGTATTATTCTCGGCAATTGCGTCGAGGCGATGAATGCCCTGCCCGAGGCTTCGGTGGACATGGTGTTCGCGGACCCCCCCTATAATCTGCAGTTGGAGGGCGAGCTTTTCAGGCCCAACAACTCGCGGGTCGACGGTGTCGAGGAGTCCTGGGACCGGTTCGACGATTTCGCCGGCTACGACCGCTTCACCAAGGAGTGGATGGGCGCGGCGCGCCGGGTGCTCAAGCCCAACGGAACGTTGTGGGTCATCGGCTCCTACCACAACATCTTCCGGGTGGGGACGATCCTCCAGGATCTCGGCTACTGGATCCTCAACGACGTAATCTGGCGCAAGACCAATCCCATGCCGAACTTCCGAGGACGCCGCTTCACCAACGCCCACGAGACGCTGATCTGGTGCGGACGGGACAAGAACACGCGCCACCGCTTCAATCACCAGGCCATGAAGAACCTCAACGACGATCTGCAGATGCGCTCGGACTGGCTGTTGCCGGTATGCACCGGTTCCGAGCGCCTAAAGGTGGACGGACGCAAGGCCCATCCCACCCAGAAGCCCGAATCCCTGCTCCACCGGGTGATCCTGTCCTCCACGGCGGTGGGCGACGTGGTGCTCGACCCCTTTTTCGGCAGCGGCACCACTGGCGCCGTCGCCTACAAGCTCGGACGCGCCTACATCGGGATCGAGCAGGACCCGGATTATGTCGACCTCGCCAGGGAACGGCTCGCCGGGATCCCCGCGCCGACGGAGCACGACCTAGTCAACACCGTCGGCAAGCGAGAGGAGCCGCGCATTCCGTTCGGCCGCGTGGTGGAGAGCGGCCTGCTGCGGCCGGGCGATATTCTCCGCGATCAGCGGCGGCGCCATACCGCCAAGGTGGCGGCGGACGGGACCATCGTCAGCGCCGAGTACCGGGGATCGATTCACCAGGTGGGCGCGCGCGTCCAGAACGCGCCGGCATGCAACGGCTGGCAGTTCTGGTACGCCGAGGACAAGGGCCGCCTGATACCCATCGACGTCTACCGCCAGATGCTTCGCGCCGAATTACACTGAGCCTTCGCCCCTTGGCGACAGGTCGTCGGCGCCGGCGTTCGACTCGGCGACCCCGGCCTCGACGGCGGCTTGGGCGCGCCGGGTCAGGTCCTTCCGGTTGGGCGATGCTCCGATGGGAATCGGCTCGTGGAAGCGCACGTCGACCTCGGCGCCCTTGAGCCCGAACACCCGGAACAGGTGCGGCAGCAGCGTCGCGTCGCCATACCAGCAATACAGCGCTCTCAGCGGACCTTCCAGCCGGGTGCCGTCGACGGTCCGAACGTAGGCCACCGATACCGGCTGGATCATCAGCTCCGTCTCCGGGGGCAGGCCCTGGACGATGCCGAACAGCGACGATTTGAACGGCGCGACGCCACGGCCGTCGGTGCTGGTCCCCTCCGGAAACAGAATGAGGTTCTCGCCGCCGAGAAGCCGCGACTGCATTTCCTGGCGCTGCGCCCCCACGTCGCGCCCGTCGCGCTTGACCAATATGGCTCCCGTCAACTTGGCGATCCAGCCGAACAGCGGCCACGTGCCGACCTCGCTCTTCGCCACGTAGGTGCCTTCGATGATGGCCGAGAAAACGGGGATATCGAGGTACGAAACATGGTTGGCCACGATCAACGTGCTGCCGCGCGTGTAGGGCGCGCCGAAGGCCCGGACCTTGAGACCGGCGAGCCGGCAACAGATCCGCGACCAGTTCACCTGGATCGGCCGCTTCCAACCCCGCAGCGGTCCGCCGCACATCCCATACGCCGGCAGCCATAGGGCGTTCATGATCAGGAAAAGCAGTAACTTGACCGCGGCCGCGAGCGGCGATGGCCGCATGCTCAGGAGCTTACGCCGACGGGCGCGGACACGGGCCGCTTGTAGTGGCGGTCGTATTTATGAGCCAACTGATCCGTTTGGACGATCACGCAGACGTCCGTGGTATTGAATTGCCTGTCGACCACGGCGCCATCGCCGACGAAACCGCCGAGGCGCATATACCCCTTGATGAGGGGCGGCAGGTCGGCCAGGACCGCCTGCACCTCCACCTCCGACTGCGGCAGCATCTCCATGTTCACGTAGTGCTGGGGCAACGCGCGGGGCCGGATAGGCTCGGGCGCCAGATGGTAATGGTGCAGATAGGAGAGCGCGCGCCCGATGTCCTCGGGGTGGGTGCCGGGGAAGCTCGCGCATCCGAAAAACATGCGGATGTCGTTCTGGATGACGCAAGCCGCCAACCCCCGCCACATGATCGGCATGACGCCGCGGCTGCGGTACGACGAATCCACGCAGGAGCGGCCGACCTCGACGATCTCGTGAGGATAGTTGAGGAGCGCGGAGCAATCGTATTCCTGCTCGGAATAGAAACCGCAGTGTTCCAGGGCGACGGACCGCCGCAGCATCCGATAGGTGCCCACCACCCCGGGACTGCCATTGGTTCGATTGCGATCGATCACCAGCAGATGATCGCAATAGTCGTCGAAATCGTCGAAATCCAGGCGCCTTGCCCGCATTTCGGGCGTCGGCGTCGCCGACATCTCCTCGTAGAACACCCGGTACCGCAGCGCCTTCGCCGCTTCCACGTCTTCCGGGGTTTCCGCAAGACGCACTTCGAAGTTGCTAAACTGTATCGGCTCCACGTTTCGTTCCTGTCCCGCGTTTCACGAACTCGCTCAGGGAACCAGTCTAGTGGTCCGCGTCCGACATATGGCAAACCCTACCCTGCGCGGCAAGCAAAATTGTCGCGGTTTTGCTGCGGCCGCACACAGTGCGCCTTATCGCGATGTGTTCGCGGCTGGAAGGTCCCGCCGCGCTCGCGCGGGACTACTTATCCAGTTCCGCGGCCAGTTCCGGCAGCGCCTGGAACAGGTCGGCCACCAGGCCGTAATCGGCGACCTGGAAGATCGGCGCCTCTTCGTCCTTGTTGATGGCCACGATCACCTTGCTGTCCTTCATCCCGGCCAGATGCTGAATCGCGCCCGAAATGCCGACGGCGATGTACAGGTCCGGCGCGACGACCTTTCCGGTCTGGCCGACCTGATAGTCGTTGGGCACATAGCCCGCGTCGACCGCCGCGCGCGACGCGCCCACCGCCGCTCCGAGCTTGTCGGCCACGGCCTCCACCAGATGGAAGTTTTCGCCGCTTCCCATGCCGCGTCCGCCGGAGACCACCACGCTCGCGCTGGTCAGTTCGGGACGCTCGCTCTTGGTCAGTTCCTGGCCGACGAAGCTCGACAGCCCTGGATCCTCGGCGGCGGCGACATCCTCGATCGAGGCCGAGCCGCCCTCCGCCGGCGCCGCCTCGAAGGCGGTGCCGCGGACGGTGACGACCTTGACGGCGTCGCTGCTCTGTACCGTCGCCATGGCATTGCCGGCATAGACCGGGCGGATGAACGTGTCCTCGCTCTCGACGCCGCTGACGTCCGACAGCATGGCCACGTCGAGGAGGGCGGCCACCCGGGGCATCAGGTTCTTGCCCGAGGTCATGGCCGGCGCCAGGACGTGCGAGTAATCGGCGGCCAGACCCACCACCAGCGGTGTCAGGTTTTCGGCCAGCGGATGGGCATACACCGGCGAATCCGCCACGAGAACCTTGGAAACCCCCGCGACCTTGGCGGCGGCCTCGGCGACCGCGCGGCATCCATCCCCCGCGACCAGCACCGCCACGTCGCCCAGCTTGGCGGCGGCGGTGACCGTGTTCAGGGTGGCCGCTTTCAGTACGTTGTTATCGTGATCGGCGATGACCAGGACGCTCATCAGATGACCTTTGCCTCATTCCGGAGTTTATCGACCAGTTCCGCGACGCTTCCCACCTTGATGCCGGCCGAGCGCGTCGGCGGCGGGCTCACCTTCAGGGTCTTCAGCCTCGGCGCCACGTCGACGCCGAGATCGGCGGCCGGTATGGTTTCGATGGGTTTCTTCTTGGCTTTCATGATGTTGGGCAGCGAGGCGTAGCGCGGCGTGTTCAGCCGCAGATCCGTGGTGACCACCGCCGGAATGGACAGCGACAGCGTCTCCAGGCCGCCGTCGATCTCCCGCGTGACCTCGGCCTTGCCGTCGGCCAGCTTCAGTTTCGAGGCGAAGGTTCCCTGCGGCCAGCCCATCAGCGCCGCCAGCATCTGTCCCGTCTGGTTGGAGTCATCGTCGATGGCCTGCTTGCCGAGGATAACCAGGTCCGGCTGCTCCTTCTCCACCAGCGCCTTGAGCAGCTTGGCGACGGCGAGCGGCTGCAGTTCCCCGTCGGCCTGCACCAGAATGCCGCGATCGGCGCCCATGGCCAGCGCGGTTCGAATGGTTTCCTGGCATTGCGCCACGCCCAGGGAGACCGCGATGACCTCCGTCGCGGTTCCGGCTTCCTTGAGCCGAACCGCTTCCTCGACGGCGATTTCGTCGAAGGGGTTCATGGACATCTTGACGTTGGCGGTCTCGACGCCCGTGTTGTCCGATTTGACCCGGATTTTGACGTTGTAGTCGATGACGCGCTTTACGGCGACGAGTATTTTCATGGATGACCCGCGATTTCTTGTGTCGTTACATCACCGCGAGGCTGCCCGGTTGGCCGGAAATCGGGCGTCGAACACCCGACATCCATGGACTTCCCCCAGCCCCGTTCGGACTTTTTTCTTGCACCTGCACAGTAAGGTGATGGACCCGCGAGGTCAAGGCGCCGCGACCGAAATATACCCACAGCCGAAATGGTTTCGCGAGGTGCCGGCTCTCGTGCGCCGGCGGGGACAGAGCCAGGCTTAGCGGCTGCCTCCGGGCACCCAGAGGACGTCGCGGCGGCCGTTGTCGTTCAAGTGCCGGGCGAGGACGAAGAAGTGATCGGAGAGACGGTTGATGTAGCGCACCGCCGCCTCGTTGACCGGCTCTTGCTTCGCCAATTGGCACATCAGCCGTTCGGCGCGGCGCGAAACGGTTCGCGCCAGGTGCAGGTAGGCCGCCGCCGCCGATCCGCCCGGCAGCACGAAGGAACTGAGCGGCTGGAGATCGGCGTTCATGGCGTCGATTTCCTTTTCCAGCCGGTCCACCTGCGCGTCGACGATCCTGAGCGCGCCCTCGGCCTTGCGGCCGTCATCGGGCGTGCACAAATCCGCGCCCAGGTCGAACAGGTCGTTCTGGATGCGGGCCAGCATGTCGTCGGCGGCGCCCTCGGTGTGAAGGCGGGCAAGCCCGACGACCGCGTTGGTCTCGTCCACGGTGCCGTAGGCGTCCACCCGCGGGTCGTATTTCGCCACCCGTTTGCCGTCGCCGAGAGACGTCTCGCCGGCGTCGCCGCCGCGAGTGTAGATCTTTGTCAGGGTCACCATGATGTCATACCGCCGATGTTTCGTTCACAGGAGGCGGCTCAAGACCATCAGTCCGAACAGCGCCACCGCGACCGCCTGCAGGATAACCCGGGCCGCCATCAGACGGGTCGCGTACTTGGCGTCGATCTTGGTGCTGAACGCGAAGGAAATGATCCCGGCGAACAACACCAGCACCGTGGCCAGCATCGCGGCCCCGATCAGGAATGGAAGAACATCCGTCATTGTATTCATATAGCGACTGGCGGCCCGGCGGTCATGGAAAATTCCGTCCGGGCCGCCATCCTGGCGTCATGTGTGCCGGAATCCGGCGATCAGTTGCGCGCGGCCAGAAGCCCCCGGCCGATGACCTGGGCCTGAATTTCGCCGGCGCCCTCGAACACGTTGAGGATGCGGGCGTCGCACAGCACGCGCGAAATGGGGTATTCGAGGGCGTAGCCGTTGCCGCCATGGATCTGCATCGCATTGTCGGCGTTGCTCCAGGCGACCCGCGCGGCCAGCAGCTTGGCCATGCCGGCCTCGATGTCGCAGCGGCGGTCGGAGTCCTTCTCGCGGGCCGAGTCGTAGGTCAACTGGCGCACGATCATGGTTTCCACGGCCATCCACGCCAGTTTCCCGGCGACCCGGGGGAACTCGAAGATCGGCCTGCCGAACTGGACCCGTTCCTGGGCGTATTTCAGGCCCAGTTCCATGGCGCACTGGGCAACGCCCACGGCGCGGGCGGCCGTCTGAATGCGCGCGCTTTCGAACGTCGCCATCAACTGCTTGAAGCCGTTGCCCTCGGCCCGGCCGAGCAGGTTCTCGGCCTTGACCTCGAACCCGTCGAAGGCGAGTTCGTACTCCTTCATGCCCCGGTATCCGAGAACTTCGATCTCGCCGCCGGTCATGTTGTCGGCCGGGAAGGGGTTCTCGTCGGTGCCGCGCGGCTTCTCAGCGAGGAACATGCTGAGGCCACGGTAGTCGTTGGTCTTCGGATCGGTCCGCGCCAGCAGCGTCATCATGTCGGTGCGCGCCGCGTGGGTGATCCAGGTCTTGTTGCCGATGATCTTGTAGACGTCGCCCTCCAGGACCGCCCGCGTACGCAGCGACCCCAGATCGGAGCCGGTATTGGGCTCGGTGAAGACGGCCGTCGGCAGCAGTTCGCCGCTGGCCAGCAAGGGCAGGTAATGCTGCTTCTGATCCTCGGTGCCGCCAAGGCGGATGAGTTCGGCGGCGATTTCCGAGCGGGTTCCCAGGGATCCGACGCCGATGTAGGCCCGGCTCAGCTCCTCGGTGACCACGCACATGGCCATCTTGCCCATGCCCAGGCCGCCGTATTCCTCCGGGATGGTCAGGCCGAACACGCCGAGCTCCGCCATCTCCTGGAGTATTTCCATGGGAATCAGTTCGTCGCGCTCGTGCCAGCCGTGAGCGAACGGTACCACCTTTTCCTCGCTCCACCGGCGGAACTGGTCCTGGATCATGGTGAGATCCTCGTCCAGGCCGAGGTTGCCGAAGTGGCCGTCGCCCATGTGCTTGGCGATCCGCATGCGCACGGCGTCGGTGTTGCCGTTGGCGATGAGGGTGGAGACCTCTGGCGTGTAGAACGCGTGAACGGCGTCGTCGGACACGCCCATGTCCCGCGGGCGGACCACCTCCACCTGCGACATGGCGATGCCGCCGGCCATCTGCGAGAGATATTCGCCGAAGGCCGCCTGCAACAGCAGGCTCTCCATCTCCGTCAGTTCTCCGGAGGCATCGAGCCGCTCGGCCCACGCCAGGATCTGCTCGAGACCGGCCACGTAGGTGGACAGCCACGCATATCCGTGGACCGCGAACTGATTTTCATCCACGAGGGCGTTGTCCATCCGCCCGCCATGAATGACCTTGTCGGCGACCCCTTTCCGCACTTCCACCCGCAGGTGTTCTGCGCTCTTGACCGCTTCGAGACAGGTTGGGATTAGATTCGGTATGACCAGATCTTGGGTTTCGAGCATGGCATCCATGGCAGTCCTCCCTTTATAGACGGCAAGGGGCCGGATTGCTCCGGCCCCTACTTTGTCGCTTTATGACGGCAGCCAAGCCGCCCAGGTGCGTAGGGGCCAGCCGTCCCCACCCCTACATGGGTCGTGGAGACGGCGATGGCAAGCCGCGGAAACGATCAGCTGTCGCTCATCAGCTTCCGCACGATGTCGGTCATCGACAACACGCCCACCGGCTTGTCCTTCTCGGTGACCAACAGGCGATGAATACGCAGTTTCATCATCCGGGAGATCGCCTCGGACATGGGTGTATCCGCTTCGCAGGTGGCGCAGCCCTCGGTCATGATTTCTCCGACCGTCATCTTCCGGGCATCCTCGACCGTGCGTCCCTGACGGGCGAGCACCAAGTCGGTCTGCGACAGCACGCCGACCACGTCGTCGCCCTCGGTCACCACCAGGGCGTGGATGTCGTTCTCGATCATGGTCTTGGCCGCCTGACCGACGCTGTCGGCCTTGGTGCAGGAGATGAACCCCTTGTGCATGCGGTCGCGGACCTTGGATCCGTCGTCGACGATGTTGAGCTTCGGAGCGTCCGCGACATCCGCCAGCGGTACCGACAGCGGATAGGGGCGCGGCGTGTCGTGCACGTCGTCCGGCGGCAGCACCGCGCGCTCGTGCGGGATCGGCTCGGCGGCGGTCTTGCCGAGACCGAAGTCCGGAGCGCCCACCAGAACGGTCATGTTGCCGTGCGGATGCTGGTTATCGTGCATCAGCTGATGCGCCAGCGGAAGTTCGTCATAGGGGAAGATCCGCGACGCGCAGGCGTCGAGCTTGCCGGCGAACGCCAGCTCGTTCATGGCGTAGCACTGCTCGTCGTTGGCGAAGTGCGAGCCCTGGACCCGTTTCTGGCGCATCCACAGATAGCGCAGGTCGACGGTGGCGTTGTAGCCGGTGGTGCCGGCGCAGATCACGACCATGCCGCCGGTTTCGCAGATGAACAGCGACGTGGGAATGGTCGACTCGCCCGGGTGCTCGAACACGATGGTCGGCTGGCGTTTCTCGCCGAGAACTTCCCAGAACTTGGCGCCGAACTTGCGCACACCCTTCATCCACTCGGCGTAGCCGACCGAATCCTTCCAGTGCGGCAGCATGCCCCAGTGATCGAATTCCTTGCGGTTGATGCAGCCCTTGGCGCCCAACTTCATGCAGTAGTCGACCTTGTCGTCGCCGGAGATGATGGCGATGGGGATCGCGCCCGCCGCCTTGACGATCTGAATGGCCATGGAGCCGAGGCCGCCGGCGCCGCCCCAGATCAGAACGGGGTCGCCCGGTTTCATCGCGTGTTCGGGCCAGCCATGCAGCATCCGCCAGGCCGTGGCGCCGACCAGCACGTAGGCGGCCGCGTCTTCCCAGGTCATGTGCTTGGGCTTCGGCATGCACATGTGCCCTTGCACCTTGGTGAACTGGGCAAAGCTGCCGTAGTTGGTCTCGTAACCCCAGATCTTGTAGGTCGGCGAGTACATGGGATCGTTGCCCGCCTTCACCCACGGGCAGTTGCGGTCCCACGAGCCGCAGTGAATGACCACCTCGTCGCCGACCTTGACGTTGGTGACGTCCTTGCCGACCTTGTAGACGATGCCGGACGCGTCGCTGCCGCCGATGTGGAATTCCTCGGGCTCGCCCATCTTGTTGCGCGCCTTGATCACGTTGACGGGAATACCCAGTCCCGCCCAGACGTTGTTGTAGTTGACGCCCGCCGCCATGACGTAGACGATCACTTCGTCGTCCTTGATCGGCGGAACGTCGACGACTTCCTTCTGAAAGGCTTGCATGGGTTGGCCGAACCGCTCTCCGCGGATCAACCAAGCATTCATTTTCGCCGGAACTTCACCGACCGGCGGCGCATCACCAATATCGTATAGTTCTTTTGTCATTGAGCTCCCTCCGCAACCATCTGAGCAACCACCCCGCTTCTCTCCGAAGCGGCCAAACCGCTTCCTCTCGTCCGTATCCCGGCGTACAATATTGGTTCGGCCGCAGCCCGGAGACGGCAGAAAATTCAAAACGGATCGTCTAGAACACGAACAAACTTTGTAGCCCTTTGAGCCTTTTTTTGCAACGCACAATTTGCTACTCTGTTTGCTCGTTGGTGGCCCAACATCAGCATTTCGCGTCCCTCGCACGGACCGTTGCGGGACGCACGGGAGGGATTTCATGGCCGAACAGTTAGCACCTGCAACAGACGCCCCGGCGGTAAAGCGCGACAAACCGTGGCTCATTCGAACATATTCCGGATACGCGTCGGCAAAGGAGTCGAACGCGCTCTATCGCAAGAACCTGGCGCGCGGGCAGACGGGCCTGTCCATCGCCTTCGATCTCCCCACCCAGACCGGCTATGACTCCGACCACGTCCTCGCCCGGGGCGAGGTGGGCAAGGTGGGCGTCCCGGTGTGCCACCTCGGCGACATGAACGCGCTGATGGACGGCATTCCGCTGGACCGCATGAACACGTCGATGACCATCAACGCCCCGGCGCCGTGGCTGCTGTCGCTCTACATCGCCGCCGCCGAGAAGCAGGGCGTGGCGCGCTCGGCGCTGTCCGGCACCATCCAGAACGACATCATCAAGGAATACCTCTCGCGCGGCACCTACATCTTCCCGCCGGCGCCCTCCATGCGGCTGACCTCCGACGTGATCGCGTTCACCTACAAGGAGGTTCCCAAGTGGAACCCCATGAACGTCTGCTCCTATCACCTGCAGGAAGCGGGCGCGACGCCGGTGCAGGAACTGGCCTTCGCGCTGGCCACGTCCATGGCGGTCCTCGACACGGTCAAGGCGTCCGGCCAGGTTCCCGACGCGGACATCCCCGAGGTGGTCGGCCGCATCAGCTTCTTCGTCAACGCCGGCATCCGCTTCATCACCGAGCTTTCCAAGATGCGGGCGTTCTGCGAGCTCTGGGACGAGATGACGCGCGACCGCTACGGCGTCCAGGACGAGAAGTTCCGCCGTTTCCGTTATGGCGTTCAGGTCAACTCCCTCGGCCTGACCGAGCAGCAGCCGGAAAACAACGTCTACCGCATCCTGCTCGAAATGCTGGCGGTGGTGCTGTCGAAGAGCGCCCGCGCCCGCGCCGTCCAGCTCCCCGCCTGGAACGAGGCCCTCGGCCTGCCGCGTCCATGGGACCAGCAATGGTCGCTCAGGCTGCAGCAGATCGTCGCCTATGAGACCGACCTGCTGGAATACGCCGATATCTTCGACGGCTCCCGGGTCATCGCCGAAAAGGTGGAGCAGCTCAAGTACGAGGCGCGCAAGGAAATGGCCCGCATCGAGGAGATGGGCGGCGCCATCGCGGCGGTGGAGTCCAGCTACATGAAACAGCGCCTGGTGGAATCAAACGCCAAGCGCCTCGCCGCCATCGAGGCCGGCGAACAGGTGGTCATCGGCGTCAACAAGTTCGTCGAGGCCGAACCCTCGCCACTGAGCGGCGGCGAGGGCAGCATCATGACCGTGGATCCGAAATCGGAAGCCGCGCAGATCGAAAGCCTGAAGGCGTGGCGGGAGAGCCGCGACGACGCCAAGGCCAAGGCCGCCCTGGACGAACTGGTCGCCGCCGCCAAGGAAAACCGCAACATCATGGAGCCGTCCATCGCCTGCGCCCATGCCGGCGTCACCACCGGCGAGTGGGCCGGCGCGCTGCGCGAAATCTTCGGCGAATACCGCGCGCCGACCGGCGTCGGACAGGCCGTCGGCACCACCGACGTCGCCAGCCTCAAGGAGGTGCGGACCCGCCTGCAGGGCCTCACCGACAAGCTCGGCCGCCGGATCAAGATGCTGGTGGGCAAGCCCGGACTGGACGGCCACTCCAACGGCGCCGAACAGATCGCGCTCCGCGCCCGCGACGCCGGCTTCGAGGTGGTCTACGAGGGGATCCGCCTGACCCCCGAGCAGATCGTCTCGGCGGCGCTCGACGAGGGCGTGCACGTGGTCGGCCTCTCCATCCTGTCCGGCTCGCACGTGCCGCTGGTCACCGAGATCATGGAACGCATGAAGGCCGCCGATCTGGCGGACGTTCCGGTGGTCGTCGGCGGCATCATCCCGCCCGAGGACGCCAAGCTCCTGAAAGCCGCCGGCGTCTCCCAGGTCTACACGCCCAAGGATTTCGACCTCAACGCCATCATGGCCGACATCCTCGACATCGTCGAACG
The DNA here is from genome assembly GCA_963701445.1 of uncultured Alphaproteobacteria bacterium. Taxonomy (GTDB): domain Bacteria; phylum Pseudomonadota; class Alphaproteobacteria; order Rhodospirillales; family Defluviicoccaceae; genus CAKZLS01. The sequence goes on along the minus strand of CAVPAM010000038.1, from coordinate 248,777 downwards.
CCAGGAAGCCGCCTGACCCGAACCCGTTGCCGGTCTACCGGCGGGCCGATGAAGCACCCTTCATCGGCCCCGTTCGGAGCGCCTATTCCCAGAGCGCCTCCAGATTGCGCCGCGCATGTTGGACATGCGGATGGTCCTCGGCGAAACACCTCCGCAAAATCCCAAGAGCCCGCTCATAATTCGTTCGCGCGCCATCAAGATCGCCCTGCTCCCTGAACATCAAGCTCGGATTGCTGACCCCGATGGCAACGGCCCAGGTTGCTGACCCGTATTGTCACTTTCCGGTGGTCCGAGCGGTCATCGCACGCCCGTCGCGGGCGAAAACGAGCGTTTTAAGCGGTGATTTCTACTGTGCATGGGGTTGTTTTGCAAAAAACGCGTTACACCCCCCCCGGGTCCGTCCCGCGAGTCGCGGAGCCGCCGGTGTTAGGGCGCCGGGCGGGTGTCGTCGATGACCTTGCCGTCGTTGGGAAGGGTGCCGGGGGCGGTGAGTTCGACGGCGCCCTTGAGCTTGCACACCGCCAGAAGCGTCGCCGCCACCTCGGACGCGTCGGCGCCGTGGCTCTCGCAGTGGAGGGTCATGACGTCCCGGCCCTTTTCCTGGCTGACCACCAGGCGGGAGCGGACGATCTCGGGGTGGCGCCGGGTGACCTCGGCGACCTGGGCCGGGTGGACGAACATGCCCTTGACCTTGGTGGTCTGGTCGGCGCGGCCCATCCAGCCCTTGAGCCGCATGTTGGTGCGCCCGCAGGGGCTCCGGCCCGGCATCACCGCCGACAGATCGCCCGTGCCGAAGCGGATCAGCGGGTATTCGCCGGAATACGTGGTCACCACCACCTCGCCCACCTCGCCGTCGGGCACCGGATCGTTGGTGCCGGGGCGGACGATTTCGACAATGGCTCCCTCGTCCACGATCAGCCCCTCCATGGCCGGCAACTCATAGGCGATCAGGCCGACGTCGGCGGTGCCGTACCACTGGTAGGTCTCCACCCCCAGGGCCTTGATCTTGGTCCGGAGCGCCGGCGGCAGGGCCTCGCCGGCGACGCTGGCTTTCTTGAGGCTGGAGGTGTCTGCCCCCATCTCCCGCGCCTTCTCCAGCAGCGTGAGCAGGAACGACGGCGTGCCGGCGTAGTAGTCGGGGCGGATGTCCTGGATCGCCTGGAGCTGCAGCTCGGTGTTGCCCACGCCCGCCGGAAACACCGCGCATCCGAGGATCCGCGCGCCGCTGTCCACCATGGCGCCGGCCGGGGTGAAATGGTACGAAAAGGTGTTGTGGATCACGTGGAAGGGACGGAACCCGGCGGCGTAGAAGGCGCGCCCCGTTCGCCAGTAGTCGATGTCGTGACCCTCCAGGTCGTAGATGGGACCGGGCGACTGGTAGATGCGCACGAGGCTGCCGCGGATGACGGTGGACAGCCCGCCGAACGGCAGGTCCTTCCTCTGCATCTCGATCAGATCCGATTTGCGGGTGACCGGCAGGGTCGCCAGCGCCGCGCGGTCGGCGATGGCGTTGGGCTCCACGTCCGCCAGGATCGCGCGGTAATGGGGCGCGTTGTCCTTGGCGTTGGCGATCTGATAGGGAAGCTCGTCGAACAGCGCGGCGTCGCGCGCCTCGGGATCGCGTGTTTCCAGGTGATCGTAAAATTCCAGCATTTTATGGTTCCACCCCAGCCCCCTGGGTCCCCGGTGTGATGACTGCGCCGTTTATTCCGCTCCAGGCGATTAAATCCAGCGTTTTCGGCGCTTGTACGATTTCAGGTTCTTGAAGGATTTGCGCTCCTCGCCGCCGCCGCCGAGGTAGAATTCCTTGACGTCCTCGTTGTCCGCGAGTTCCTGGGCGGTGCCGTCGAGCACGATCTTGCCGGACTCCATGATGTAGCCGTAGTCGGCCGCCTTGAGCGCCATCCGGGCGTTCTGCTCCACCAGGAGCATGGTGATCCCCAGGTCGCGATTGAGCCGGCGGATGATCTCGAACACCTCGCTGACCAGCAGCGGCGACAACCCCATGGACGGCTCGTCCAACAGCATCATCACCGGGCGCGCCATCAGCGCCCGGCCGATGGCCAGCATCTGCTGCTCGCCGCCGGAGAGATAGCCGGCGAGGCCGGTGCGTTCCTTGAGCCGGGGAAAATAGGTGAACACCATCTCGATGTCGTCCTTCACCCCCTTGTCCCTGCGGGTGTAGGCGCCGAGCCGCAGGTTCTCGATCACCGTCATGTCCTCGACGATGCGCCGGCCTTCCATCACCTGGAACACGCCGCGCCGGACGATAGCTTCCGGCGCCAGGTGATTGATCCGGTTGCCCTGGAAAATGACGTCGCCGCGCGTGACCTCCCCGTCCTCGGTCTTGAGCAGTCCCGAAATGGCCTTGAGCGTCGTGGACTTGCCCGCGCCGTTGGCGCCGAGCAGGGTCACCAGCCTGCCCTGGGGCACGTCGAGGCTGACCCCGCGCAGCACCAGGATGACCTCGTCGTACACCACCTCGATGTTGTTGACGGTCAACAGGTTGTCGGCGGCATCGCTCTCCACCGGAGGCTCGGTCTTGACGGCGGGCTCGGTCATGTGGGAATCCTTTTTGCGTTCGGCCGAAGGCGGTGGCCCCGCCGCGACGGGGCCACTCCCTTGCGCTGGATCGGCGATTACCAGCCCAGCCACTCGGGCTTGCGCGGGATCTCGGCCTCGTAGACCCTGGTCATGCCGATGGTGCCGTCCGCCATCAGGGCCGCCACGTCGGCGTCGGCCGGGGCGTCGGCCTTGACGTTGGCCTGATAGAGGAGCACCTGGGTGAAGCCCGCGATGGTCCTCGGCGGTCCACGTTCCCGGCGGGCAGACGCCCTCCATCCCGGCGGGCACCCAGTCCTTCTTCTGGTACATGCCCTTCTTGATGTTCTCGCCGGTGATGCCACCGTTCTTGTCGGCCCACTCCATGGCCTCCTTCATGAAGAAGAACGAGCACATGCCGCGGATGTAGTGTACCGGCCAATAGGTGATGCTGGGGTCGGCCTCGTTGGCGATCTTGTGCACCAGTTCCATGCCCGGCGCGTCCGAATTCCAGGCGGCGGCGCCCATCACCCAGACCACCCCGTCGGCGGCCTTGCCGGCGGCCTTCATGGCGTTCTCGTCCATGCCCCAGATGTTGGCCATGAACTGGACGTCGACGCCAACGGTCGCGCAGGCCTTCAACAGCGAGATGTTGGAACCGGCGGTGTTGGCGAGAAAGGCGTAGGCGGCGCCCGATTCCTTGAGGCTGAGGCACTGCGCCTTGAAGTCGCCTGGCTTGAGGCTGTACTGGATGGCCGGCAACACCTCGAAGCCCATCTCCTCGGCGTAAACCTCTCCGGCCTTCTTCGGCGCGTTCGGATACGGATGGTTGTCGCCCATGTGCACGTACTTGGGCTTGCCCTGGCCGCCCTTGGCTTCCCAGTCGGCCTTGGCCCACTGGATCAGCGCCCGCGCACCGTCCGAATAGGAGGGCGCCATGATGAAGTTGTACGGCGTGGGTTTCTTGGTCTCCGGTCCCTTGCCCGTGGGATCGGTCAGGTGGGCCGAGTACGACGCCGAGAAATAGGGAATCTGATCGGCCGCGACGAAGCCGACCATGGCCTCGGTATCGCCGGTGCCCCAGCCCTGGATGGCCACCGCGTCGCCCTGCTTCCACTGCTTGTAGGTGGCGATGGCGCGCGGCACCTCGTAGGAATAGTCGACGGTTTCGAGGTTCATGGTCTTGCCGTCGATGCCGCCGTTGGCGTTGAGCCACTTGGCCGCGTCGACCTTGGCCTGACCGTAGGGCTTGCCGACGGTGGCCGTGGCGCCGGTGAAGTCCACCAGGTTACCGACCAGGATGTCGTCGGCGACCGCCCCCGTGGCGAGGGCAACAGCCGCGACCCCCGTCAGAACCGCTAACGCTCTGCTTCTCTTTTTCATCGAACGATCTCCCATTTCATTTCGTTTGTTTAGTTAGTTGGTTGCTTAGTTGGTTCCTTACTTTCCGATACGATTTCCGTCGTTTCTCAGGTCATCATCCCCCCTCTCAATACGAAAACGGATACAGCTTCCAATATGCCTTGATCATCCGCCAGCGGTGCGCGAGGCCCTCCGGCTCGAAGATCAGGAACAGGACGATGGCGAGGCCGATGGACGCCTGCTTGATCCACGTCAGCCCGTCGGTGATCGCCGGGACGTTGCCCCACTCGGTGGTCTTGAGGATCCCCACAAGTCCCTGCATGACCTCCGGCAGCAGCACCATGAAGATGGTTCCGAGCAACGCCCCCATCACCGAGCCGAGGCCGCCGATGATCACCATGGCGAGAAACTGGATGGACAGCAGGATGTTGAACCCCTCGACCGAGACGTACTGCAGGTAGTGGCCGTAGAGCGCGCCGCCGATGCCGGCGTAGAACGACGATATGCCGAAAGACAGGATGCGGTACTTCGTCAGGTTGACGCCCATGACCTCGGCCGAGAGATGGTGGTCGCGGACGGCGACGAAGGCCCGCCCGTCGCGCGAGCGCAGAAGGTTGGTGGCCAGCAGGTACATCACCACCATGTACGCCAGGACCACGTAGAAGTACTGGCGGTCGCCATGGATCTCGAGACCGAACAGCGAGAACGGCGCCGCGAACGAGCCGGCCGAGCCGCCGGTGAACCAGTCCGCCCGGGCGAAGAAATCCTCGAGGATGAACTGCGACGCCAGCGTGGCGATGGCCAGGTACAGCCCCTTGATCCGGCCCGCCGGAATGCCGACGATCATCCCCACCGCCGTGGTCCAGAGCGCGGCCAGGGGAATGCTGAAGAAGACCGGAATGCCGAGCTCGTTGTTGAGGTAGGCCGACGCGAACGCGCCGAACCCGAAGAACGCCGCGTGGCCCAGCGAGATCTGTCCGGTGAACCCCACCAGGATGTTGAGCCCGAGCGCCGCGATGCCGAGGTAGCCGATCTGGATCATCAGCGTGATCGCGTAGTCGCTGACGAACTCGAACGGCCCGACGCGGAGCGGCGCGAGGACCAGCAGCACCACGCCGAGGATCGCGAAATTGCGCGACCACGGCGTCGGGAAGATGGTCGTGTCGGCGCGGTAGGTGGTCTTGAACTCGCCGCATCGCATCATCGAATGACCAGCCACGGCTCAGACCCTCTCGATCTCTTCGGTGCCGAACAGCCCGTAGGGCCGGATCATCAGGATGATGACCAGCACGTAGAACGGCGCGACGGTGTACAGATTTCCCACGTGCAGCCACTGGCCGTCCACGTATTCGGCGAGGTTTTCGAGGACGCCGATGATCAGGCCGCCCACCACCGCGCCGATGATGGAATCGAGGCCGCCCAGGATCACCGCCGGGAACACCTTGATGCCGAAGAACGACAGCGCCGACGAGACGCCGCTGACGATGCCGACCACCACGCCCGCGAGCGCCGAGACCATGGCCGAAATGGCCCATGACGCGGCGAACACCTGCTTGATGGAGATCCCCAGGCTCTGCGCCACCTGCTGGTCGAAGGCGGTGGCGCGCATCGCCAGGCCCATGCGCGAGTATTTGAAGAACCACGCGAAGCCGCCCATGATGAAGACCGATATGACGAGGCTCATCAGGTAGGCCGGCTGGACGTTGAGGCCGAAGATGTCCACCGACCGGACATCGAAGATGGGCGGAAACGGCTGGACGAAAACCCCGAACATCCAGTTCATGATCGCCTGGAAGAAGATCGACAGCCCGATGGTGACCATGATCACCGAGATGATGGGCTCGCCGATCATCGGTTTCAGCACCAGCACCTGCAGCAGGATGCCGAACACCATCATGAACGCCAGGGTGATCAGGAATCCCGCGTAGAACGGGAGATGAAACTCGGTGAGGATCCACCAGCACACCCAGGCGCCGATGAGCAGGAACTCGCCCTGCGCGAAGTTGACGATCTGCGACGCCTTGTAGATCAGCACGAAGCACATGCCGACGACGCCGTAGAGCGTGCCGATAATCAGGCCATTGATGACCAGGTGCAGCAACAGTTCGAAATTCATTGGGCCTTGCCCTTTTCCTCCCGTGATGTCCGCGCCGTTTTGCCCGGCGGTTTCTTGCTTTTCCGGCCCTACTCGGCCGCCTGTTTCGAAGCCTCCGAACCCGTGTCGATGACGGTGACCACCCGGAGGTCGGTGACGATGCGCGACTGGGTCCCGTCCTGGAAGGTGATCATGGTGTCCACGTGCACGCTGTCGCGGTCGCCGTAGATGGCGTCGATGATGTCGGCGTATTTTTCGTTGATGACGCCGCGGCGCACCTTGCGCGTTCGCGTCAGCTCGCCGTCGTCGGGGTCCAGTTCCTTGTACAGAAGCAGGAACTTGCGGATCCGGTGGGCCTCCGGAAGGGTGGCGTTGACGCCTTCCACCTCCCTCTGGATCAGCTCGTACACCTTCGGCTGGCCCGACAGGTTGGTGTAGTTGGTGAACGAGATGCGGCGCTGCTCCGCCCACTTGGACAGGATCCCGAAGCGGATGCAGATGATGGCGGACAGGTACGGCCGGTCATGGCCGAGGATCACCGACTCCGCCACGAACGGCGAGAACTTCAGCTTGTTCTCGATGAACATGGGCGAGAACCGGGCGCCTGCCGACGTGGTGGCGATGTCCTTGATGCGGTCGATCACCACCAGATGGCCGTTCTCCTTTTTGAAGTAGCCCGCGTCGCCGGTGTACATCCAGCCGTCGCGCACGTCGGCCTTGGTGTCCTCCTCGTTCTTGTAGTAGCCGAGGAACATGCCGGTGTTGCGGGCGACGATCTCGCCGACGCCGAACTCGTCGGGCTTGTCGATGCGCACCTCGGAATTGTCGAACGGCTTTCCGACGCTGTCGAAATCCACGTCGTCCTCGGCGTGAATGGTGTAGGCCCCGGCCAGTTCCGTCTGGCCGTACAACTGGCGCAGCGGCACGCCCATGGCGAGAAAGAAGCGGAAGGTCTCCGGCCCCAGGGCGGCGCCGCCGGTGGCCGCCGACTTGAGGAAGGTGAACCCCAGCCGGTCCTTCAGCGCCCGGAACAGGATCCAGTGCGCGAGCTTCGATGGCTCGCCGCGCTCCAGCGCCCGCATTCCCTGTTTCATGCCGTAATCGAACAGGCGCTGCTTGAGGCGGGTGGCGTCCATCATCCGCGAGCGCACGTCGGCGGCGATGCTCTCCCAGGCGCGCGGGCCGAGCAGCAGGAAGGTGGGGCCGATCTCGCGCAGATCGGCCATCATCGTTTCCTGTTCCTCGACGAAGTTGACGGTGATCCGGCTGATCAGCGACTCGGCCACCGCGTACACCTGCTCCATGATCCACGGCAGCGGCAGCACCGAAACGTAATTGTCGCTCGGCAGCTTCGGGTCGGCGCGCAGGTAGGCGACGCAATGATCCAGGAACGGACCGCCCTGCATCATCGACAGCTTGGGCCGCGCCGTGGTGCCGGACGTGGTGCACAGGATGGCCACGTCCTCGCCGCGCCCCGCCGCCACCTCCCGGTCGTACAGTTCGGGGTCCCCGGCGTGCGCTTCCTCGCCGAGGCGGTAAAGCTCGGCGATGTCCAAGAGACGCGGGTCCTCATACTTGCGCATGCCGCGCGGATCGCAAAAGACCACGTGGCGGACGCACGGCGTCTGGTCGATCAGGTCGAGCAGCTTGTCCACCTGCTCCTCGTCCTCGGCGATGATGATCTTGGTTTCGGCGTAGTTGATGAGGTAGCTGACCTCGTCGCCCATGGAGTCCTGGTAGATGCCCAGCGACATGGCGCCGAGCGCGTGCGCCGCCACTTCGCCCCAGACCCATTCCGGCCGGTTGTCGCCGATGATCCCGACCGCGTCGCCGCGTTCGAGCCCGAGCCGCTTCATGCCGAGGGCCATGAGCCGGACGCGATCATGATACTCCGCCCAGGTGAAGGCGTTCCAGATACCGAATTCCTTCTCGCGCATGGCCACTTCGTCCGGCCAGTTGCGGGCGTTGTAAGCGAGAACCTTGGGGAACGTGTCGTGGACGCCGACGTCCGCGTACTCGGGCGCCCGTTTCGCCTCGGTCGCCATCAGGCCACCTTTTCGCCGGCGGGGCCGGAGGGAGCGGCGCTGATGGACTCCTCCTCGTCTCCCAGATAGGCCTTCTTGACTTCCGGGTTTTCCATGATCTCGTCCGGGACGCCCTCGGCGATCTTGCGCCCGAAGTCGAGCACCATCACCCGGTGCGAGATATCCATGACCACGCCCATGTCGTGCTCGATCATGATCACCGTCATCCCCCATTCCTCGTTGAGATCGATGATGTAGCGGGCCATGTCCTCCTTTTCCTCGAGGTTCATTCCCGCCATGGGTTCGTCGAGCAGGATCAGTTCCGGCTTCAGGGCGATGGCGCGGGCCAGTTCCACGCGCTTGCGCAGCCCATAGGGCAGCGTGCCGGTCGTCGCCTTGCGAATGGCCGAAATCTCGAGAAAGTCGATGATGTCCTCGACCTCGCGGCGGTGCGCCAGCTCTTCCTTCTGGGCGCCGCCGATCCAGTAGAGCGCGCCGGTCAGGAAGTTGTTCCGGAGCAGGTGATGGCGGCCGACCATGATGTTGTCGAGCACCGACATGTGGTTGAACAGCGCCAGGTTCTGGAAGGTGCGTCCGAGGCCGAGGTGGGCCCGGGCATTGGGCTTCAGCTTGGTCACGTCCTGCCCGCGCAGCACGATCTGGCCCTCGGTGGGAGTGTAGCGCCCGGAAATGCAATTGAGCATGGAGGTCTTGCCGGCGCCGTTGGGGCCGATAATCGAGAACAGTTGGCCCTTTCTGACACCGAAGTCGACGTGGCTCAGCGCCCGCACACCGCCGAAGCTCAAAGAGATGTCGCGCGCTTCGAGAATCAGGCCTTCGCCCGTCATCCGCTCAGTTCCTCCCTGTACGCCGCGCCGTTTCGGCGCTTGGCCTTTTTTTGTTCCCGGCCTTCGATTGAGAACCGGTTCGTTATATTAACAACCTTGGTTTATAAAAGTACAGCGCCGTCAGCACGATGCCGCCTTTCCCGATCGCGATTGGCGACCTCGGATCCTCCGTGGCCGGGGTGACATCAACTGTTCATCAAATCCCCATTGACCGACGGGGCATGGGGTCTTTACCAATACGAAAATTCCAACATCGAAAAATTTCCCGCCCCGGGAGGGGATGGCCAAGTCTGTTCGCCCAGTCACGCAACGGAAAAGGTCTGATGATGCCCGATTCAATGGAATTCGATACCAAACACGAGCCGGCCGGCGCCCCCGCCACGCCCCCCGGCGCCACCTCCGCCCCCCGCGAAAACACCGGGGACGTGGATCCGAGCGTTTACGTTCCGGACCTCGCGCCCCTGCTGGACGTGGCCGAGGGACGGATCAACTTCGTGATGGCCAACTACGAAAACGCGGTTCACGCCTCCATGCTCGCTTCGGCCGCCGGTCTCGAATGCGGCACGATCTGGACGCGGGGGTGGCGGGAAATCTTCACCCTCGCCACCAACGCCGCCTGGCGGACCGGCCAGACGTCATTCGGCGTTTCCAGCGACCTGTTGGACCGCTGGATGGACATCCAGGTGCGCTCCATGGACGCCGCCGCCGCCCGATTGGCGAAAGCCGCCTGACACGCCGCGCGACCCTCTCCTTGGGGGCGGTCCGGAGCCGCCCCCAAAAACGGGCGGTTCCGGGCGGGCGGCGGTCCCGGCGAAGACGGATGATTGGTGCAATGCGGCATCCGATTTGCTAATATTCGCGCCCGGGCCGCCCCGTTGCCGCGCAGCCGTCCCGAATGGCAACACGGGGCCCGGTTTCCGCCATCCGAGGCCGCGCCATGGATACCATGTCCGTTTCCGAGTTCCTGACCACCTTTCTGGCGGTGATGTCCGCCCTGTTCGTCTTCGCCATCGGCGTCTGCGCGCTGATCGCGGTGGGCCTCTACGTCGTCGACATCACCCAGACCAAACACGCCATCCGCCGCAATTTCCCGGTGATCGGACGGCTGCGGTACGTTTTCGAAAATCTGGGAAAGTTCTTCCGGCAGTATTTTTTCGCCATGGACCGCGAGGAGATGCCCTTCAACCGCGAGCAGCGCGGCTGGGTCTACCGCGCCGCCAAGAACCTGGACAACACGGTCCCGTTCGGATCGACCCGCAACCTGCGCCCGCTCGGAACGATCCTGTTCGCCAACGCGACATTCCCGGCGCTGGAGGGCGCGCCGACGCCGGCGCCGCCGGTCACCATCGGCCCCGACTGTCCCCATCCCTACGCCGCGCCCAGCTTTTTCAACATTTCGGCCATGAGTTTCGGCGCCATATCCAAACCGGCCGTGCTGGCGCTGTCCAAGGGGGCGCGCATGGCCGGCTGCTGGATGAACACCGGCGAGGGCGGACTGACGCCCTGGCACCTGGAGGGCGGCGCCGACATCGTCTTTCAGATCGGCACCGCCAAGTACGGCGTCCGCGACGACGGCGGCGGCCTGGACGAGGCCAAGCTGCGGGCGGTCGCCGCCCACCCCCAGGTGCGGATGTTCGAAATCAAGCTGAGCCAGGGCGCCAAACCGGGCAAGGGCGGCATCCTGCCGGCCGCCAAGGTCACTCCGGAGATCGCCACCATCCGGGGCATCCCCGTGGGCCGGGACTCGATCAGCCCGAGCCGCCACCCGGACATCGGCACCGTCGGCGAACTGCTGGATTTCGTCGAGCGCGCGCGGTCGGTGACCGGAAAACCCACCGGCTTCAAGCTGGTCATCGGCGACCCCGCCTGGCTCGACGACCTGTTCCGTGAAATCAAGCGCCGGGGCGAAGCCAGCGCCCCCGATTTCATCACCGTGGACAGCGCCGACGGCGGCACCGGCGCGGCGCCCATGAGCCTGATGGACTACATGGGCCTGCCCATCCAGGAGAGCCTGCCGGCGGTCGTCGACGCCCTCGCGGCGCACGGACTCCGCGAGCGGATCAAGGTGATCGCGTCGGGGAAACTGATCACGCCGGCGGAGGTCGCCTGGGCGTTGTGCGTCGGCGCCGATTTCGCCAACTCGGCGCGCGGGTTCATGTTCGCGTTGGGCTGCGTGCAATCGCTTCAGTGCAACAGGAACACCTGCCCGACCGGCATCGCCACCCACGATCCCCGACTGCAAAAAGGGCTGGATCCCGCCGACAAGGCCGAACGGGTCAGGCATTACGTGGACAACATGATCCACGAGGTCGGCGTCATCGCCCATTCCTGCGGCGTTTCCCATCCGCGCGGGCTGCGGCGCCACCACTGCCGCATCGTCACGGCGCCGGGCCGCTCGACCCCGCTGGACCGGCTTTATCCCGAGCCGCCCCCGGCGCAGGCGTTCGAGGCCGCATGAACCTTCGCGGATCGGCGGCGCTGCTGCTCGTCGTCGGGCTCATGGCATCGCCCGTGCGCGCCGCCGACGGCTCCGAACTGGAAACATTGGTGCCGGTTCCGCCTCCGAACAACCGCGGAACCGGATTTTTCGTCAGCGGCGAGGGACACTTCGTGACCGCCGACCACGTCATCGGCGGCTGCGCGACGAACGCGGTTTTGACGCCGAGCGGGGTCATTCCCGCGGATCTGGTGGCGCGGTCCAAGGACAAGGACGTGGCGGTGATCAAGGCCCGGCGCGACCCCGCCGTTTACGGCCGCTTCAGCGCCGACCCGATCCGGGCGTTCCGGCGCCCCCTGACCGTCACGCGCTTTCTGATCAACGGGGGCTTGGCGTCCGGCAACACCACGACGGCGCGGTTTCTCGGCAAGACCACGGCCGCCGGTGGACGGTTCGCCATCAGGACCAAGGGAAAGATCGCCGGAGGCAACAGCGGCGCCCCGGTCTTCGATGCCCAGGGCGCGATCGTCGGCATGCTGGTGGCGCGAGCCGAGAAGGACCGCCACGTCGGGGTCGCCGTCGACGTCTTCTCGATCGCCGAATTTCTGTCACAATCCGGCGTCAGAGTCGAAACGTCGGCTGGTGGCGGCGCCAATCCCCTGGCCGGCGGCGCGACGGTCACGCGCACATTTACCTTTCCGGTCCTGTGCCTGCGGACGGAGAAGAAGGCTTTAAACCTGGATTGAACGGTATGATCCACGGCGAGAAGCAATACGATCCGCGCGGTTCGAAATTGCTTGACCTCCGCCCCGCCCCTGCGCCATGGACAACCTGACATGACCCCCCCCAAGATCATATCGGTGTGCAATCTCAAGGGCGGCGCCGGAAAAAGTACCATCGCCGTCAACATAGCCTGCGCCATCGCGCACCGGCACGAGGGTTCGTGCGTGCTCGTGGACGCCGACAAGCAGGCGACGGCGGCGATCTGGGGTGAACAAGGCAAGCTCACGGTGCGGGTTCTCGGCAAGGTGCTCCAGGAGGCGAAGCCGGAGGACCGCTACCCCGGCATGCTGTGGATCACCCAGATCAAGGGACTGGCGGAAAAGCACGATTTCATCGTCATCGACCTGCCGCCCGGCCTGCGGTTCTCGCTGGCGGCGGTGACCGCCGTCTCCGACCTGGTGCTGATCCCGGTCAATCCCAGCGGCATCGACTTCCATGCCACCAGCAGCTTCATCGATCTGATCCAGAAATCCCGGGAGGTCCGGGGAAGCACCAAGCCCGAGTGCCTGATCGTTCCCAACCGGCTCGATCGGCGGACCGCCATCGCCCAGAAGCTGTCGCTATACGAACAGTTCGGAGAGCCCATCGCCCCCGCCATCGGCATGCGCACGGCCTTTGCCTACGCCTTCGACCACGGCCAATGGATCGGCGATTTCGCGCCCAACTCGGTCGCCCATCGCGAAATCCAGCGGCTTCTCGATCACATCGCCAACGGCGCGCAACCCGCCGAGGGCGCGACCGGCATGTAGGTCTCGCCCGAGACCCTCCTTTCCCTTGCCGCCCCCTGAAAACGAGTAGGACAACCCAACCTCTCGCGCCATTGCGGCGTCATTCCCCCGTCACACGGACGCAACAATTCCGCCTCATCTCCTTCATGCAAATTACCCCGTTCTGTCATCGCGCCTTCACGCCATCCCCCTAAAAGGGGCCAACAGGGTTCGGGGAGTTCGTCAAGCCATCGAAGGGTCGTGCCGAGGCGTGAACCGCCCTTCGCGACGCCATCAAGGCCCTTTGGCCTCGCCCCCGGATTCATGCGCGTGCCGCGCCAACTCACGAGGGGAGCCATTCCATGGGTATCACACTGAATCCGATCGGCAGCTATCGCACCGGCGTCTTCGACGACGGCGGCGCCGAAATCGTCGCCCACGATCCGGCGACGCAACGCCTGTTCATCACCAACGGATCGGACAGGACGGTCGATGTCGTTAGCATCGCGGATCCCGCCAGCCCCACCAAGCTGTTTTCCCTGTCGTTCCCGGCTCCCTTCGAGAACCTCGCGCCAACCAGCGTCGCCGTGAAAAACGGTATCGTCGCGGTCGCCGTGCCGGCCGATCCGGTGACCGACCCCGGCCACGTGCTGTTCTTCGACACCGATGGCACTTTCGAGAACAGTATCGAAGTGGGCGCGCTGCCCGACATGCTGACCTTCACGCCCGATGGCCAGAAGGTCCTGGTGGCCAACGAGGGCGAACCGGACGACGGCATCGATCCCGACGGCTCGGTCAGCATCATCGATATTTCGTCCGGCGTGGCCTCCCCGGTCGTGGAAACCGCCACCTTCACGGCGTTCAACGGCCGCGAGGCCGAACTGCAGGCCAAGGGTGTCCGCCTGTTTCCCGGCAAGGAAACGGCCGCCGACGTGGAGCCCGAATACATCGCCGTCTCTCCGGACGGATCAAAAGCCTTCGTGACCCTGCAGGAGGCCAACTCGTTCGCCGTCGTCGACATCGCGGCGGCTACCGTCGCGGACATTCTTCCCCTCGGCGTGAAGGACCATTCAAAGGGCCAGCCCCAGCTCGAAACCATCGACCTGACCGACATGCTCCCCGACCTGGGCACCACGGCGGCCGGGCAGACGCTCAAGCTCGGCGGTCTGTCCGGGCTGTGGTACGACGGAACGACCGCCGACGGCACCAGGGAGTTCTGGACCGTTCCCGATCGCGGACCGAACCCCGAACCCATCGGCGACGACCGGCCCTTCGCGCTTCCCGACTACCAGGCGCGGCTCCACAAGATCGAGGTGGCGGCCGACGGTACCACCCGGTTCACCGACACCATCTTCCTGACCCGGGACGAGGGCGGCGTCCAGGTGCCGATCTCCGGCATCTCCAACAACGCCAGCGACGAGCCTCCCGTCGACATCTTCGGCGCCCCCCTGGATTTCGACGCTTTCGGCGGCGACCTGGAGGGCGTGGCCAGGGACGGCGCCGGCAACTTCTGGCTGGTGGATGAATATCGCCCCGCCATCTACAAGTTCGATCCCGATGGCGCCCTGATCGACCGCTTCGTGCCCGATGGCACGGCGGCGCTGGTGGGCGAGCCGGACGATACCTACGGATCCGAGACGCTGCCCGAGGAGTATGCCAGCCGCCGGCCCAATCGCGGGTTCGAGGCGGTGGCGGTGGATCAGGACAACGATATCGTCTACGCCTTCATTCAGACCCCGCTCGCCAATCCTGATCGAGCCGCGTCCGACAACTCCGACGTCATCCGCATCCTCGGCATCGACGGCGCCACCGGCCAACCGGTTTCCGAGTATGTCTACCTGCTCGAGGGCGTCGATTTCCGCGACAGCATCGTCGACAAGATCGGCGACGCCGTCTACGCCGGCGACGGCAAGTTCTTCGTCATCGAGCGCGACTCCTCCACCGAGACCTTCGGCAAGAAGTTCATCTTCCAGGTGGACCTCAAGGGCGCCACCAACCTGCTGGAGGCCGGCGCGCCGGCGCTGCCGGCCGGCGAGACGCTGGAGCAGCAGACGGCCGACGACCTCGCCGACCTCGGCATCCAGGCGGTCAACAAGATCAAGGTGCTCAACCTGCCGTCCATCGGCTATCTCGCCGGCGACAAGCCGGAGGGCCTCGCGGTTCTCGAGGATGGCACGCTTGCCGTTCTCAACGACAACGACTTCTCGCTCACCGGCGATCTCGACACCGCCACGGGCGCGGTCGGCGTCGTCGAGCCCACGTCCCCCACGGTCCTCGGGTTCATCACCTTCGGCGACGGCAACGGCCTCGACGCCAGCGACGAAGATGGCGCCATCAACATCCAGAACTGGCCGATCTACGGTCTCTACATGCCGGATGCCGTGGCCAGTTTCGAGGTCGACGGCCAAGCCTTCTACATTACCGCCAACGAAGGCGACGACCGCGGCGAGAACGAGCGCATCGAGGATCTCACGCTCGACCCGGACGCCTTCCCCAACGCCGCCGAATTGCAGGCGGAGGAAAACCTCGGCCGGCTGGCGGTATCGAGCATCGACGGCGATATCGACGGCGATGGCGACTTCGATCAACTGTTCGCCTACGGCGGCCGGTCGTTCTCGATCTGGGACCAGTTCGGCAACCTCGTGTTCGACAGCGGCGACGCCCTCGAAAGGATCGTCGCCGAGCGCCTGCCCGACAACTTCAACTCCGACAACGACGAAAGCACCTTCGACACCCGCAGCGACGCCAAGGGGCCGGAGCCGGAAGGCGTCACCATCGGCGTGATCGACGGCACGCCCTACGCGTTCATCGGTCTGGAGCGGATCGGCGGCGTCGCGACCTACGACGTGAGCGACCCGGCCAACCCCCGGTTCGTCGGCTACGACAACAACCGGGACTTCTCCGCCGATCCGACGACGCCCGAGGCCGGCGATCTCGCGCCGGAGGGACTGGCGTTCGTCTCCCCGGACAACTCGCCCAATGGCGAGCCGCTGCTCGTCGATCGCCAATGAGGTCAGCGGTTCGACGACCGCCAATCAGATCGAGGAAACCTTCACGCTGCAACTCCTGCACGCCTCGGACCTCGAAGGCGGCGTCGACGCCATCGGACGCGCTCCCAACTTCGCCGCGATCATCGATTTGCTTGAAGACAGCGCCGCCGTGGACGGCTCGATCACCGTCTCGGCCGGCGACAACTACATTCCCGGTCCGTTCTTCAACGCCGCCGGCGACGCATCGCTCCGCGCCCCGCTGCAGAGCGTCAACACCCAGTTGTTCGAGGACCTGCTCGACGGCCAGGAACTGACCAACCTGCGCGAGGCTTCGGGCCGGGTCGACGTCTCCATCATGAACATCGTCGGCTTCGACGCCTCGACCTTCGGCAACCACGAGTTCGACCTCGGCACCTCCACCATCGCGGAGATCATCGGAACCGACATTCGCGGCGACACCCTGGGCGACGTTCGTTGGCTCGGCAGTCAGTTTCCGTATCTGAGCGCCAATCTGGACTTCGGCGGCGACGGCAATCTCTCCGGCCTGTTCACCGGCGACATCCTGCCCAGCACGGCCTTCCAGTCGCTGCCCGACGATCTCGCGGCTGCGGCGGCCGCGCCGAAAATCGCGCCCTCCGCCGTCATCGAGGTGAACGGCGAGCGGATCGGCGTGGTCGGCGCCACCACGCCGCTGCTGGAAACCATCTCGTCGCCGGGCGATACCTCCGTCAAGGATCCGGGCGCCGGGACCAACGACATGGCGGCCCTCGCCGCCATCCTGCAGCCGGTCATCGACGATCTGATCGCCGAGGGGATCGACAAGATCGTCCTGACCACCCACCTGCAGCAGTTCGCCCTCGAGCAGGAACTCGTCCCGTTGCTGTCGGGCGTTGATATTTCCATCGCCGGCGGTTCGGACACGCTCCTCGCCAACTCCGACGACGCGCTGCGTCCGGGCGACGTGGCCGCCGGTCCCTACCCCGTCGTCACCACCGATTTCAACGGCAACCCGGCGGTCATCGTCAGCACCGACGGCGAATACAGTTACGTCGGCCGGCTGGTGGTCACCTTCGACGCGGACGGCATTCTCGTGGACGGCGAGGGCAACCCCATCGACGACATCGCGGATCTCGATCCCGCGTTGAACGGCCCCATCGCCACCACGGACGAGAACGTGGAAGCCCTGTGGGACGGCGAGGATGCCTTCGCCGCCGGCACCAAGGGCGCCCTCACCAAGGAACTGACCGACGCCGTGGCGGAGGTGGTCAATACCAAGGACGGAAACGTCCTCGGCGAAACCGAGGTGTTTCTGGACGGCCGGCGCGAGCAGGTGCGCACCGAGGAAACCAACCTCGGAAACCTCACCGCCGACGCCAACCTGGAAGTGGCCCAGGGCTATGACGATACCGTCGTCGTCTCCATCAAGAACGGCGGCGGTATTCGGGCGCCCATCGGCGAGGTGGTGAACGACGGTGGCGAGACCGTCTTCCTTCCCCCCAGGCCAACCCGGACGCGGGAAAGGAAGCCGGCCAGGTCTCCCAGCTGGACAACGAAAACGCGCTCCGGTTCAACAACGAACTCACGCTCGTCACCCTGACCCCGGAACAGCTCCTGGAGGTCCTGGAGCACGGCGTCGCGGCCACCGAGGACGGCGCCACCCCCGGCCGTTTCCCGCAGGTGGGCGGCATCCAGTTCAGCTTCGATCCGAGCCGCCAGGCACGGGAGTCGGATCCGGACACCGGTGAGCAGACCACCGCCGGCGAACGCGTCCAGTCGGTGGCCATCGTGACCGGCGACGCGCTGGTTCCGGTGGTGGAGGACGGCGAGATCGTCGACGGCGCGCCCGAGGCCATTCGCGTCGTCACCCTCAACTTCCTCGCCGGCGGCGGCGACGGCTACCCGTTCGCGTTCTTCGCCGCTCAGGATCCGGCCTTCGCCGACCGCGTGGATCTGGTGGGCGAACTGACGGATCCGGGGCTGGTGGACTTCGCCGCGCCCGGAACCGAGCAGGACGCCCTCGCCGAGTATTTCGCGGAAAACCATCCCGTCGGCGGCGGTACCCCCTTCGACGCGGAAGAGACGCCCATCGAGGAGGATACCCGGATCCAGAACCTGGAGTTCCGCGCGGACGAAGTACTCGGCGTCGAGAAAATCGGCACCGACGGCGACGACAATCTGATCGGAACGCCCGGCGCCGACACGCTGATCGGTCTCGCGGGCAACGATACGCTTTCCGGGTTGAAGGGCGCCGACAATCTCGACGGCGGGGACGACGACGATCTGCTCATGCCGGGCCTGAATTCGGGCACGGACAGTGTCAACGGTGGAGAAGGAAACGATACGGTGGATTACACGGATGTGGGCGAAGCAGGGTTCGCGGTCACGGTCGACCTTGACGAGGGCGTCGCGGAAATCGCGCCCCCGTCGATGATGTCCGGGCGCAACGGCTATATCGCCAAGGAACTGTTCACGGTGGGCGAGACCGTCGGCGGATACACGCCGCCGGGAATTCTCGACGGCATGGGCGCGTATGCATACGACGCCGACACCATCCGCGTTCTCGTGAACCACGAGATCTCGACGGACCAGGGCGGCTATGCGTACGAGGTTTCCGACGGATCCGGCGGGACGTTCGAATTGAACGCCGCGCGCGTCAGCTACGTCGACATCAACAAGAACGACCTCTCCGTCGAGGGTGCCGGACTGGCCTACGAGAGGATCTACGATCGGAACGGCGACCTGATGACCGATCCGTCGCAGTTCGACATTCCCGGCGCCGACGAACTCAATTTCAACGACGACACCGGCATGTGGGGCTTCAACCGCTTCTGCTCCAGCGCCCTGTTCGAGCCGGAGTCCTTCGGCGCCGGCCAGGGCCTCGCCGACCGCGTCTACTTCACCGGCGAGGAAACCGAAGGCGGCACGGAGTGGGCGATCGACGTCGCGAACGGCGACATCTGGGCGGTGCCGATGATGGGCCGCGGCAACTGGGAGAACATCACCCTGGTCGACACCGGCGTCGCCGACAAGGTGGCCTTCATCATGGGCGACGACGCCCAGGAACGCCCGCTTTACCTCTATGTGGGCGAGAAGGATCCCTCGGCGGGAGCGGGCTTCCTGGAGCGCAACGGCCTCGCCGACGGCAAGCTCTACATGTGGAAATCCACCACCGGCGAAACCAGGCCGTCCGAGTTCCTTGGCGACGGCAACACGCTGGACGGCGAATGGGTGGAAGTGCCCAACTACGACCCGGCCCTGGCCGGAACGGCGGGATACGACTCTGTCGGGTACCTGACCCAGACCGGATTGCTCGACTTCCAGGAGGACCAGGGCGCGTTCAAGTTCTCGCGTCCCGAGGACGTGGCCACCAATCCGGCGAATGGCATGCAGGTGGTCCTGGCCTCGACCGGCCGGCCCGGCATCGACAACGATGCCGATACGTGGGGCACAATGTACATCATCGACGCCGCGTTCGACGCCACGGGCGAGCCGACGGGCGCCAAGATTTCGATCCTGTACGATGGCGACGGGGATGCCAGCCGGGCGCTGCGCAGTCCCGACAACCTGGACTGGGCCCGCGACGGTTACATCTACGTCCAGGAAGACCGGGCCAACGGCTCCCTTTTTGCGGCCGGCAACAACACCAACGAGGCGTCCATCGTTCGCCTCGACCCCAACGCGCCAGGCGGCGATCCCGTCCAGGTTGGCGAAATCGACCGGACGTCCGTGCTGCCGCTGGGTGTCACCGACCCACGTCCGGGCGACGTGGGCAACTGGGAAAGCTCCGGCATCATCGATGTCTCGACGCTGTTCGACAAGGCGCCGGGCGAGGTGTTCCTGTTCGACGTGCAGGCTCACTCCCTTCGCGACGGCGTCATCGCGACCGAGGGTCTGGTCGAGGGAGGGCAACTCAACGTCCTCTACAGCCCCGGCGCCGAGCCGTTCGGACCGCCGCCGGTGGGCATCGACGAACTCGACGACGTGGAAAACGTCACGGGCACCCAGTTCAGCGACGTCATCCTCGGCGACGGCAACGGCAATCTTCTGGAGGGCGCCGGTGGCGAGGATACCATGGACGGCCGCGGCGGCGAGGACACCCTGGACGGCGGCGCCGACGATGACTCGCTCGCCGGCGGCGAGGGCGACGACATGGTCTCCGGCGGCGAGGACGACGATGTCCTGGAAGGCGGCGAGGGTGACGACACCCTCATGGGCGGAGACGGCGATGACACCGTGACGGGCGACGAGGGCGACGACGAACTCGCCGGCGACGACGGCGAAGATCTCCTGGATGGCGGCGAGGGCGACGACGAACTCGACGGCGGCGATGGCGACGACACGCTGACCGGCGGCGACGGCGACGATACCGTGACCGGCGGCATCGGCGACGACCTTGTCGCCGGAGACGGCGCCGACGCCGGCCTGCGGATCCGGTTCCTCGGCGAAAGCGCCGCGTACCAGAGCATTTACGGCTGGTACGACACCGAAAGCCTCCAGGCCAAGATCCTGGTGGTCAACGTGGATGCGGACACCAACCCCGACGTCGCGGACTTCGAGGCGCACCTGCCGGTGGATCCGGGCAAGCTCGACCAGATCGGCTTCTTCCTCGTTCCCAACGGCTACGCCCTGAACGGCCAACCGAACGGACCGCTCGCGGGCGGCGATCCGGCGACACTCGATCTCAAGGTGTTCGAGGACGGCGGCGAGTGGAAGATCAAGGACACCGCCAGCGGATCCGTGCTGGAGGGCAGCGGCGCCGCCGCCTACTTCAGCGATCCCGCCAAGAACCCCGGCGGCGAGGATCACATCATGAACGCGGGCGACCTCGGCGCGGGCCACGTGGATCAATCCTGGGAAGACCTGCCGGACCTCGGCGATCAGGACTTCGACGACGCCATGTTCAGCATCGAACTGGTCTTCGACGAAGCCGAGGGCGGCCAGGGCGATGACGAATTGTTCGGCGGTCTCGGGGACGACACCCTCGTCGGCGGCCCCGGCGAGGACGAACTGTCCGGAGATCGCGGCGACGACCTTCTGCTCGGAGGAACGGGAGACGACAATCTCGACGGCGGCCGCGACGACGACATCCTCAAGGGTGGCGAAGGCGACGACGATCTGACCGGCGGACGCGGCGAGGACACCCTCGTCGGCGGCGAGGGCGACGACGATCTGACCGGCGGGCGCGACGCCGACCTGTTCGTGGCCGAGTGGATGACCGGCGTCGACCTGATCACCGATTTCGAGATCGGCGTGGACGCCATCGACGTCTCCGACTTCGGTTTCGCCGGTTTCGACGATCTGCTCGCCGGCGCGACGCAGGACGGCGACGACCTGCTCATCGAGCTGAGCGGCCTGACCGGAGACGCCCTGATCCTCGAAGGTATCGCCAAGGACGATCTCCAGGAGGGCGACTTCATCCTGACGTAAGGCGGCCTCGACACAAGCCCCCATCACGGGAAACCTTGCCCCCGGGAAAATCCAACTTCCCGGGGGCGTCTCTTTTATTGTCCTCCCCCGACCGATCGAACCGGCGCGGGACGGCTACGACAACAGGACGAAGTCGTCCTCCGACAGGGTCGAGACACCGGCCACGGCGATTTCCATGTCGGCTTCGCCGTCGCCGTCCACGTCCGCCTGCATCAGTCCGCTTGCGAAGCGAAGCTCGCCCGCCACGCCGTTGAACGCGCCGGCGCCGATGTAGTCGAACGCCTGGTGGCCGGCCGTAGAGGATATCGGCGTCGATCAGATGCAGGTCGATCAGGTCGCCCTCGATCGACCGGAAGCCGCCGATGACGTCGCGCAGGGCCGCCCCGACGCCGCTGTCGGCGAGGCTTCCGAACACGAACTTGTCCGCGCCCGCGCCGCCGATGAGCACGTCCCGGCCGAGGCCGCCTTCGATAACGTCGTCGCCGTTGCCGCCGTTCAGGGTGTCGTTGCCGTCGCCGCCTTCGAGCGTGTCGTCGCCGTTGCCGCCGAGAAGGACGTTCCGGCCGGCGTTGCCGGCGATCATCGTTGTCCTCGGCGTTGCCGACGCCGTTGATGTTGCCGGAACCGGTCAGCGTCAGGTTCTCGACATTAGCGGCCAAGGCATGGCTCACCGAGCTCTCCACCGAGTCGATGCCGTCGCCGGCATTCTCGAAGATCCGGTCGGCGGCCGAGTCCACCGTGTAGAGATCGTCGCCGGCGCCGCCGAACATCCTGTCGCCGCCGAGGCCGCCATCCAGCGTGTCGTCGCCGGCACCGCCCTCAAGCGTATTGGCCCGGTTGTCGCCGGTGAGCGCGTCGTCGAAATCGCCGCCCGTCACGCCCTCGATGCCGTCGAGGATATCGATGCCGCCCGCGCCGGTGTTCTGGGCGCCGGCCACCGACAGATCCACCGTGACCGCGCCACCGGCATCGGCATAGGACGCCATGTCGAACCCGGCGCCCCCTTGCAGGGAGTTGTCGCCAAGACCGCCGATGAGCGTGTCGTTGCCGGCGCCGCCGTCGAGGGTATCGTCGCCGAGACCGCCGTCGAGGAGATTATGCCGCGCGTTCCCCGTCACCGCGTTGGCCCCGTCGTCGCCGGTGCCGTTGATGGCCAGTCCGGCGAGCGTCAGGTTCTCCACGTGGGCGGTATCGACCGAGAGGTCGAAGTCGATGAAACTGAGCACGGTGTCCGTGCCCTCGCCGGAGTTCTCGGTCACCACGTCGGCCGCGCTGTTGACGACGTAGGTGTCGTCGCCGGCGCCGCCGGCCATGGTGTCGTCGCCGGGGCCGCCGTCGAGCGAGTTGTCGCCGTCCCCGCCGTCCAGCGAGTCATCGCCGACGCTGCCGAGAAGGGTATCGTCGCCGTCGCCGCCTTCCAGCGTGTCGTCGCCGAGGAAGCCGTCCAGCCGGTTGGCGCCGGCGTTGCCGGTGAGCACGTTGGCGTCGGCGTTGCCCCGGGCCCCGGCGTCGCCGGCGGCGTCCAGCATCACCAGGTTCTCGACGTTGGGCGAAAGGACGTAGCTGTTGAAGTTCGGGTGCGGGTGAAGCACGCCCACCACGCGGACCGTGTCCGTTCCCTGGCCGCCGTATTCGACGATCCGGTCCAGCCGGTTGTCGACGAGATACAGATCGTCGCCGTCGCCGCCCACCATGACATCGGCGCCGGTGCCGCCGTCCAGCACGTTATCGATGCCATTGCCAACGATCGTATCGTTGCTCCGGCCGCCAATCACATTTTCGAACCCGTCGAGGCTATCCTTGCCGATGTCCTTGCCGCCGGCAGTGCCCTTCACCAAGTTCACCGCCACCGGCGAGGGAGCGCTGGCGAGGACGAGGGTGTCGACACCGTCGCCTGCGTCATACCGGTCATTGCCGGCACCCGAGGCCCCGATAATCCAGTCGTCGCCGTCGCCGCCAAACACCGTATCATGGCCGCCCCCGCCGGTGATCGTGTCGTCGCCGCCCAGCCCCACGAGGATGTCGGCGTCATCGCCACCGGTCAAAATATTGCCGTCGCCGTCGCCTTCGAGGTAAAGGCCGGACGCAATTCCCGCGAAGTCATACACATCCAATTTGTTAAAATCGACGCCGACAAGAATCAGCTTGTTACCGGCATCGGCGAAGCGGATCTCCGTATCCTTGTCGCCGTTGACCGGAACCAACAAGGACGCGAGGGTTGCCCAGTCGCCGATTTCCCCACCGAACGCCCAAAGATCGATACGATCGTGACCAGGAGTGAAATCGGTAATGGTGTCGACCCCGTCCCCGGGAAGGCAGACAAACAGATCGTTTCCAACGCGTCCGGTGAGTTCGTCGTTACCGGGACCGCCATACAGGGTATCGTTACCACCCCCGCCATCGATCGTGTCGTTGCCGCCAAGGCCCGTCATAATATTGTGGTAGGCATTGCCGACGAGCACGTTGGCGTCCGAATTCCCCGTTCCCTCGATCGCCGTGCCGATCAGCGTCAGGTTTTCGACATTGGCGGCGAGCACGCGGTTCACGGCGCTCAGCACCGTGTCGATGCCCTCGCCGGTGTTTTCCGTCACCACATCTCCGGGATCGTTGCAGATATACAGATCGTCGCCGCCGCCGCCCGCCATGGTGTCGGCGCCCTTGCCGCCATTCAGCATGTTGGCCGCCGCGTTACCGGTCAGAACGTTATCCGCCGCGTTGCCGATGGCTTTGACGGCATCGCCGGTCAGCGTCAGGTCCTCAAGATACCCGCCGAGAGCGTAGTCGATGGCGCTGACCACGACGTCCCGTCCCCCGCCCGCCTTTTCGACGACGACGTCACCCCGGACGTCGACGTAAAACATGTCGTCCCCGGCGCCGCCAACCATGATATCGGCGCCCGCCCGGCCGTCTATGACGTTGTTTCCATCATTTCCGATGAGAACGTTGTTGCCGCCGTTGCCGGTCGCGTCGATGTGGTCCGCGCCCGTCAGAACCAGCTTCTCAAGGTGCTCGCCGAGGACGTACGATACCGTGCTCTCCACCCTGTCGATGCCGCCCCCCGCCTCCTCGCCCGAAACCACGTCGCCGGGATCGTCGACGACATAGACGTCGTTGCCCCTGTACCCCATCATGTGATCGGCGCCCGCTCGACCGTCGAGGACGTTGCTGCCGGCATTCCCCTCGAGAACATTGTTGCCGGCGTCGCCCCTGGCCGAGAGGTTCGCGCGGCCGATCAGCGTCAGGTTTTCAACGTGGGCACCAGCCACCGACAGATCGAAGCTCACCGCGCTGTTCACCTTGTCGGTTCCCTCGCCGGCAATCTCCACTATGCTATCCTTCGGGCTGTTGACGACATACTCGTCGTCGCCGGCGCCGCCCACCATGGTGTCGTTGCCCGCCCCGCCATTGATCGTGTCGTTGCCGCCAAGGCCAATAAGAATATTGTGGTAGGCATTGCCGACGAGCACGTTGGCGTCCGAATTCCCCGTTCCCTCGATCGCCGTGCCGATGAGCGTCAGGTTTTCGACATTGGCGGCGAGCAAGCAGTTCGCCGCGCTCATCACCGTGTCAATGCCCTCGCCGGCGTTTTCCGTCACCACATCTCCGGGGTCATTGCAGATGTACAGATCGTCGCCGCCGCGGCCCGCCATGGTGTCGGCGCCCTTGCCGCCATTCAGCATGTTGGCCGCCGCATTGCCGGTCAGAACGTTATCCGCCGCGTTGCCGATGGCTTTGACGGCATCGCCGGTCAGCGTCAGATCCTCAAGGTACCCGCCGAGAGCGTAGTCGATGGCGCTGACCACGACATCCCGGCCCGCGCCCGCCGTTTCGACGACGACGTCACCCCGGGCGTCGACGTAAAACATGTCGTCCCCGGCGCCGCCTTCAAGCCGGTCCGCGCCGGCGCCGCCATCCAGCGTGTCGTTTCCCTCGCCGCCACGAAGCAGATCATTTCCACCGGCGCCAAAGAGGGCGTTGTGGCCTTCGTTGCCCGTGAGGGTGTTGTTGACATCGTTGCCCGTGGCGGAAATGTTGCCGGCGCCTTCCATCAGTATCGCGTGCTCGCAGTTCTCGATCACGGTGCAGTCGATCATACTTAGGATGGTGTCGGCGCCGCCGTTGGCATGCTCGACGATCACGTCGGCGGGGTCGAACACGTAAAAGTCGTTTCCCTTGCCGCCCTCCAGGGTGTCCGCTCCGCCGCCGCCGTCCAGCCGGTTGGAGGCGGCATTGCCGACGATGAGGTTGTCAAGATCGTTGCCGGTGCCGGAGATGGGCTTCTTGCCGATCAGGGTCAGGTGTTCGACGTTTTCATGAAGGTCATAAGAAACCGAACTGGCGACTGTGTCATAACCCTCGTTGAGCTCTTCGCCTATCACATCGCCAAGATCGTTGACGACATACCAATCGTTTCCAAGGCCACCGACCATGGTGTCGCCACCCAAACCGCCATCAACGGTATCGTTGCCATCAAGTCCGCGGATAAGGTCGTTACCGGCGAAGCCGAGCAGGTGATCGTCGAATTCGCCTCCGACAATAATGTCATCGCCGGAGAGTAATCTTGCGTTTTCAAACGCGTAATCGGGACTAGAAAGCGGAACCCGAAGATTCTGCAAATGGTAAAATAGTGGGCCGGATATGGAGCCAATCCTTAATTCTTCTGATGTAATAATACCCAAATTCCATGAAAATAAATTCTCTCCCCTGTCCGTGACAAGAAAGCGGTAACGACCTGCCCGCTTAAAGGATCAATGGCTGGAAACGAGACTACAAAAGCCAGATCACTCCATTCAACCAACGCCAATGGACCGATTTGTTTGAGTCCGAGATCCTCTCTTGTCAGATTAATGGGGTACTCGCCGGCTTCGAGCACCACCTTGTCTGGGTTCGATTCGGCGACCGTTACCTCAGATATCCCAACTTCGTAGATCCCGGCGTTCCCATCTGTAGCGTCGGCAGCGATGTCGTAGGTGTCTGTCAAGCGAGGCAAGAGCGACACGCCAAGCTTCCCTCCCTCGCCATCTTCATTGCCGACGGGGCTCACGATACCACCCGTCGCCGAAACTTCGTCCGCATCGTCATTTGGCGCCAGCGTTATGCGGGTGTAGTCAGCCTCCGAGCCTGAACTCGGTGTTGCCAGAATGCCGGCCACCAACTCGTCTTCGGGCACGATTGCCGCCTCGGTCCGGTGGTCAATCTCGGGAGCGACATCCGAGCTATAGGGTGCGCACGCACCCGCCATGGCTTCATTCGTGAATTGAACGCCCTCGTTCCCGACCCGATCGCCAACCGAGCCGTCGCGGATCAACGCCCACAGCGGACTGCTGGCGCCATCGTGGATCATCCATCTCAGCCAATTCGGTGCAATGTACGTCATGGCTCAACTCCTTCTCCCCCTTCGCCTTCGCGAACGGGAGAGCAAACTGAGGCGTTTGAAGCAATTAGGAACAGCGCGATTGGCGAGGCAACCAAAGTCCGGATACGCCTCGAGCGCATGCATTTCCAAACCGGGGATTCTGGCTTTATTATTCGTTCTCATTGGCCGACGCCTCTGTTCTGGGCCGACGGCATCGCATTCATGCTCCCTTTATAGAGCCCGACAGTCGACACCGCCCGGCACCACTCCTTTCAGGGAACACCCCAAGTACTAAGAAATTATACAATATTTTGTTGCAGCGCACAACATCGTTGCGGATTATAATCTAGTCGCTGATCAACCATTAGGATTTCTCGGCGAGGCAGAAAGCACGATCTCCACCATCTGTAACACAAGGCGAAACGGCCGGGCTTTGAGAGCCCGGCCGCGCCGTCGCGAGGTTATCGAAATGAGGTATGAGATCGTTGCTCGTGCTTACACGAGAACGTCATCGAGGACGAAGTCGTCCTCCGCCAGTGATCGACACGCCGACCACCGCGATTTCCATGTCGGCTTCGCCGTCGCCGTCCACGTCCACCTGCATCAGTCCGCTCGCGAAGCGAAGCTCGCCCGCCATGCCGTTGAACGCGTCGGCGCCGATGTAGTTGAACGCCTGATGGCCGGCCGAGAGGATATCGGCGTCGATCAGGTGCAGGTCGATGGTGTCGCCCTCGATCGACCGGAAGCCGCCGATGACGTCGCGCAGGGCCGCCCCGACGCCGCTGTCGGCGAGGCTTCCGAACACGAACTTGTCCGCGCCCGCGCCGCCGATGAGCACGTCCCGGCCGAGGCCGCCTTCGATAACGTCGTCGCCGTTGCCGCCGTTCAGGGTGTCGTTGCCGTCGCCGCCGCCGAGCGTGTCGTCGCCGTTGCCGCCGAGAAGGACGTTCCGGCCGGCGTTGCCGGCGATCTCGTTGTCCTCGGCGTTGCCGACGCCGTTGATGTTGCCGGAACCGGTCAGCGTCAGGTTCTCGACATTAGCGGCCAAGGCATGGCTCACCGAGCTCTCCACCGAGTCGATGCCGTCGCCGGCATTCTCGAAGATCCGGTCGGCGGCCGAGTCCACCGTGTAGAGATCGTTGCCGGCGCCGCCGAACATCCTGTCGCCGCCGAGGCCGCCATCCAGCGTGTCGTCGCCGGCACCGCCCTCAAGCGTATTGGCCCGGTTGTCGCCGGTGAGCGCGTCGTCGAAATCGCCGCCCGTCACGCCCTCGATGCCGTCGAGGATATCGATGCCGCCCGCGCCGGTGTTCTGGGCGCCGGCCACCGACAGATCCACGGTGACCGCGCCACCGGCATCGGCATAGGACGCCATGTCGAACCCGGCGCCCCCTTGCAGGGAGTTGTCGCCAAGACCGCCGATGAGCGTGTCGTTGCCGGCGCCGCCGTCGAGGGTATCGTCGCCGAGACCGCCGTCGAGGAGGTTGTGCCGCGCGTTCCCCGTCACCGCGTTGGCCCCGTCGTCGCCGGTGCCGTTGATGGCCAGGCCGGCGAGCGTCAGGTTCTCCACGTGGGCGGTATCGACCGAGAGGTCGAAGTCGATGAAACTGAGCACGGTGTCCGTGCCCTCGTCCGCGTTTTCGATCACGATGTCCGAGGCGCTGTTGACCACGTAGGTGTCATGGCCGCCGCCGCCGGCCATGGTGTCGGCGCCCTTGCCGCCATTCAGCATATTGGCCGCCGCGTTACCGGTCAGAGCGTTATCCGCCGCGTTGCCGATGGCTTTGACGGCATCGCCGGTCAGCGTCAGGTCCTCAAGATACCCGCCGAGAGCGTAGTCGATGGCGCTGATCACGACGTCCCGTCCCCCGCCCGCCTTTTCGACGACGACGTCACCCCGGGCGTCGACGTAAAACACGTCGTCCCCGGCGCCGCCAACCATGATATCGGCGCCCGCCCGGCCGTCTATGGCGTTGTTTCCATCATTTCCGATGAGAACGTTGTTGCCGCCGTTGCCGGTCGCGTCGATGTGGTCCGCGCCCGTCAGAACCAGCTTCTCAAGGTGCTCGCCGAGGACATACGATACCGTGCTCTCCACCCTGTCGATGCCGCCCCCCGCCTCCTCGCCCGAAACCACGTCGCCGGGATCGTCGACGACATAGACGTCGTTGCCCCTGTACCCCATCATGTGATCGGCGCCCGCTCGACCGTCGAGGACGTTGCTGCCGGCATTCCCCTCGAGAACATTGTTGCCGGCGTCGCCCCTGGCCGAGATGTTCGCGCCGCCGATCAGCGTCAGGTTTTCAACGTGGGAACCAGCCACCGACAGATCGAAGCTCACCGCGCTGTTCACCTTGTCGGTTCCCTCGCCGGCAATCTCCACTATGCTATCCTTCGGGCTGTTGACGACATACTCGTCGTCGCCGGCGCCGCCCACCATGGTGTCGTTGCCCGCCCCGCCATTGATCGTGTCGTTGCCGCCAAGGCCAATAAGAATATTGTGGTAGGCATTGCCGACGAGCACGTTAGCGCCCGAATTCCCCGTTCCCTCGATCGCCGTGCCGATGAGCGTCAGGTTTTCGACATTGGCGGCGAGCAAGCAGTTCGCCGCGCTCATCACCGTGTCAATGCCCTCGCCGGCGTTTTCCGTCACCACATCTCCGGGGTCATTGCAGATGTACAGATCGTCGCCGCCGCGGCCCGCCATGGTGTCGGCGCCCTTGCCGCCATTCAGCATGTTGGCCGCCGCATTGCCGGTCAGAACGTTATCCGCCGCGTTGCCGATGGCTTTGACGGCATCGCCGGTCAGCGTCAGATCCTCAAGGTACCCGCCGAGAGCGTAGTCGATGGCGCTGACCACGACATCCCGGCCCGCGCCCGCCGTTTCGACGACGACGTCACCCCGGGCGTCGACGTAAAACATGTCGTCCCCGGCGCCGCCTTCAAGCCGGTCCGCGCCGGCGCCGCCATCCAGCGTGTCGTTTCCCTCGCCGCCACGAAGCAGATCATTTCCACCGGCGCCAAAGAGGGCGTTGTGGCCTTCGTTGCCCGTGAGGGTGTTGTTGACATCGTTGCCCGTGGCGGAAATGTTGCCGGCGCCTTCCATCAGTATCGCGTGCTCGCAGTTCTCGATCACGGTGCAGTCGATCATACTTAGGATGGTGTCGGCGCCGCCGTTGGCATGCTCGACGATCACGTCGGCGGGGTCGAACACGTAAAAGTCGTTTCCCTTGCCGCCCTCCAGGGTGTCCGCTCCGCCGCCGCCGTCCAGCCGGTTGGAGGCGGCATTGCCGACGATGAGGTTGTCAAGATCGTTGCCGGTGCCGGAGATGGGCTTATTGCCGATCAGGGTCAGGCTTTCGACATTCTGCGGCAGTTGGTATTGAATCGCGCTCGCGACGACGTCATCCCCCTCATCCGCCATCTCGATAACCTGGTCGCCGGCGTTGTCGACCTCGTAGCCATCGTCGCCGGAACCACCCACCAGGATGTCGCTTCCGGGCCCGCCGACGAGAAAATCGTTCCCCTCGTTGCCCTCCAAGCTGTCGTTACCGCCCCCTCCCGCGAGCGCATCGTCCCCTTCGCCGCCAATGATCGTGTCGTTGCCGGCAAAACCCATAATGCCGTCGTCATAAATATTTCCGATGAATAGATCATTGCCTCTCAAAATATATTGCTCGGGATTGGCCGAGTTCAGGAAAATCCCTAATTTTGCATTCAGATTTTCAAAACTGATGACCAAAGGGCCATTCGGTGCTCCTTGATTCAAGCTGATGGACTTGAGAGACGAATCATTGAAGGCCGCCTCGCTGCTGTATGAAAAACGGCCGTAGATCGTCATGTAATTTCCGAACGAGTCTCGGGCAACGATCCGGGACGAGTTGTATGAGATTAGATTACTGAAATCGCCGAGGTTATAATTACTCAGGGAAAAGGCGCCGAAAGTGACAACAGCACCCTCCGGGCTCGATTCAGTCATCGACAATTTATATGTCCCGGTGCTCCCGGCTGCTGAACTCACGGAGACATAGTAGGTGTCCGACGTAAGGGGCAGAAACGACACTCGAGCGTTGTTACCCACTCCTCCGTTGTCGTCCGTAGTTCCAGTGACGAGCGCGCCGGAGTGATCGTAGATGCCGTCTATCAAGGGATCGCCAAGTGTTCCCTCGCCGGTTGGGAAACCCTCTAAGTCGACGATATAGCGATGACCGGCGGAGAGTGTCGTGGCGAACCAGTCGAGATCGCCCACCCCTTCTATCTCGCCAGTGGAAGAACTGTTGATATCGATACGCCCCAACGTCCCAACGTCGGCCGCATAGTCATCGGGGACCAATTGAATACGGGTGGAGGGTGGCCCCCCAGTGCCGCTTGGTTCCGCCTGCAAAAGGCCGGGGAGCCCGCCGGCAAATACGATGGTGGTATCCGTGCCGTCATTTTGGCTGATGACGATTTCATCGCCATCGATCCCCCGAGTTATGGTCAGATCTTCAGTCGAGAACCGAACACCGTCGACCTGAATGGCGTCATCAAACGAAAAGTCGGTGATCGTGTCGGTATCAAGTTGAGCAGGTGTTCCGAAGAAACTGTCGGCACCCTCGCCGCCCGTTAGCGTGTCGTCACCGGCGGCGCCATGCAGCGTGTCGGCGCCGGCCCCGCCCTCGAGGCGATTGGCGCCGCCGTCGCCGGTCAGGACGTCATCCCCGCCGCCGCCGATCACATGCTCGATGCTTCTGACCGTATCGCTTCCCGTCTCCGGACCGGAGGCCGTTCCCGCCCCCAGATCCACGGACACGCCGCCCAGCCCGCTAGCGAAGCTCAGCGTATCGTCGCCATCGCCGCCGTCGTATAGGTCATTGCCCGGTCCGGCGACAAGCAGGTCGTCGTCCGGCCCGCCCTCAAGCGTATCGCGTCCAGGGCCGCCGTCCAGCGAGTCATCGCCGTCGCGGCCCTCCACCGTGTCGTTTCCCTTGCCCCCGACCACGGTGTCGTCGTCGCTGCTGCCGATGACCCGGTCGTTCCCCGGCCCACCATTGACGTAGTCGTTGCCTTCGCCGCCTCGGAGCGTGTCGTTCCCGCCGCTTCCATAAACGGTGTCCGCGCCTCTGCCGCTCTGGACATCCTCGTCGTCACCCTCGCCGGCATCGATGTAATCGTCGCCGTCAGCCGTAATCAGGGTGTCGTCGCCATCTCCGCCATAGATGACGTTGTCGCCCCCGAAGGCGCGCACGAGGTCGTCATCGTCGCCGGCATAAACGGTATCGTCACCGCCAATGGAATCGTATGGGCCGGGATCGGCGAAGATTGTATCGTCGCCGTCACCGGTGGAGATGAAATCGTCTCCGTTTCCCTTGAGAACGAAATCGTCGTTGGAGCCAGGCAGGCTAACCATGGGTTATCTCCTCGCGCGCGGGACCGACAGGTGCCGCTCGCCCGCTTGCGCGGGCGTGAGCCGTGCTCAAATTCCCGCAGCAACGCGCGGCGCGTTTGGATTGAATGCTATTCGGGAGGGAGAAGCCGTTCGGACGGAGCCGGCTTGAACCGCTTTGCCTTGAAACTGCCGTACCCATCTGACGTCTCCGTTCCCAGTGTTGGAAACGTCACCCAGACAGGCCCACCTGTTCGGTCACGAGCGAGAGTTAAATCGGCCCCACGGCTACGTGGTGCGCCCTTCGCGTGTCGCTTTCATGGGCCGATTCATTCGAGTAGATTAGCAAAATACAATGCAAATATCCACGCACCGCAAGTTGTTTTTCTCTCGCAACAAGGTGCGCGCGAGCGTTGCCGGTCATCCAATTCAACGGAGTTTCAGGTTATTGGGTTCCGGGGCGGCGATGGTATCTTAGCGGCGACACCTTCTCCTGCAAAACTCGGACCGGGCACGGACGCAATCCCTTCAATCGCGGACCGAGCCGACGAGTGGTCCCAACCATCACTCGTGACCCAGGCCGGGTGAAAAAACGCTGGAAGCAGCCAATCAAAAGCAAGAACAGAAAATAAATGGTGGGTGCATAGCAATGCTAATGCGCGAGCTATGCACGCAGCAAATCAATCTCGCGCACATCATTACGGCATATTTTCCATATCTTGATCAACCATAACAAGGCATCGGCGAGGCAGAGAGCACTATCTCCACCATCTGTAACACAAGGCGAAACGGCCGGGCTTTGAGAGCCCGGCCGCGCCGTCGCGAGGTTATCGAAATGAGGTATGAGATCGTTGCTCGTGCTTACACGATCACGTCATCGAGGACGAAGTCGTCCTCCGCCAGGGTCGAGACACCGACCACCGCGATTTCCATGTCGGCTTCGCCGTCGCCGTCCACGTCCGCCTGCATCAGTCCGTTGGCGAAGCGAAGCTCGCCCGCCACGCCGTTGAACGCGCCGGCGCCGATGTAGTCGAACGCCTGGTGGCCGGCCGAGAGGATATCGGCGTCGATCAGGTGCAGGTCGATCATGTCGCCCTCGATCGACCGGAAGCCGCCGATGACGTCGCGCAGGGCCGCCCCGACGCCGCTGTCGGCGAGGCTTCCGAACACGAACTTGTCCGAGCCCGCGCCGCCGATGAGCACGTCCCGGCCGAGGCCGCCTATCGCCGCCGCCGCTCGTTGCCGTCGCCCCAGCGTGTCGTCGCCGTTGCCGCCGAGAAGGACGTTCCGGCCGGCGTTGCCGGCGATCTCGTTGTCCTCGCCGTTGCCGACGCCGTTGATGTTGCCGGAACCGGTCAGCGTCAGGTTCTCGACATTAGCGGCCAAGGCATGGCTTACCGAGCTCTCCACCGAGTCGATGCCGTCGCCGGCATTCTCAAAGATCCGGTCGGCGGCCGAGTTCACCGTGTAGAGATCGTTGCCGGCGCCGCCGAACATCCTGTCGCCGCCGAGGCCGCCATCCAGCGTGTCGTCGCCGGCACCGCCCTCGAGCGTATTGGCCCGGTTGTCGCCGGTGAGCGCGTCGTCGAAATCGCCGCCCGTCACGCCCTCGATGCCGTCGAGGATATCGATGCCGCCCGCGCCGGTGTTCTGGGCGCCGGCCACCGACAGATCCACGGTGACCGCGCCACCGGCATCGGCATAGGACGCCATGTCGAACCCGGCGCCCCCTTGCAGGGAGTCGTCGCCAAGACCGCCGATGAGCGTGTCGTTGCCGGCGCCGCCGTCGAGGGTATCGTCGCCGAGACCGCCGTCGAGGAGGTTGTGCCGCGCGTTCCCCGTCACCGCGTTGGCCCCGTCGTCGCCGGTTCCGTTGATGGCCAAGCCGGCGAGCGTCAGGTTCTCCACGTGGGCGGTATCGACCGAGAGGTCGAAGTCGATGAAACTGAGCACGGTGTCCGTGCCCTCGCCGGAGTTCTCGGTCACCACGTCGGCCGCGCTGTTGACGACGTAGGTGTCATCGCCGTCGCCGCCGGCCATGGTGTCGGCGCCGGGACCGCCGTCCAGCGAGTCGTCGCCGTCCCCGCCGTCCAGCAAGTCATCGCCGACGCTGCCGAGAAGGGTATCGTCGCCATCGCCGCCTTCCAGCGTGTCGTCGCCGAGGAAGCCGTCCAGCCGGTTGGCGCCGGCGTTGCCGGTGAGCACGTTGGCGTCGGCGTTGCCCCGGGCACCGGCGTCGCCGGCGGCGTCCAGCATCACCAGGTTCTCGACGTTGGCCGAGAGAGCGTAGCTGTTGAAGTTCGGGTGCGGGTGAAGCACGTCCACCACGCGCACGGTGTCCGTTCCCTGGCCGCCGAATTCGACGATCCGGTCCAGTCGGTTGTCGACGAGATACAGATCATCGCCGTCGCCGCCCACCATGACATCGGCGCCGGTGCCGCCGTCCAGCACGTTATCGATGCCATCGCCAACGATCGTATCGTTGCTCCGGCCGCCAATCACATTTTCGAAACCGTCGAGGCTATCCTTGCCGATGTCCTTGCCGCCGGCCCTGCCCGTCACCAGGTTCACCGCCACCGGCGCGAGAGCACTGGTGAGGACGAGGGTGTCGACACCGTCGCCTGCGTCATACCGGTCATTGCCGGCACCCGAGGCCCCGATAATCCAGTCGTCGCCGGCACCGCCAAACACCGTATCATGGCCGCCCCCGCCGGTGATCGTGTCGTCGCCGCCCAGCCCCACGAGGATGTCGGCGTCATCGCCACCGGTCAAAATATTGCCGTCGCCGTCGCCTTCGAGGTAAAGGCCGGACGCAATTCCCGCGAAGTCATACACATCCAATTTGTTAAAATCGACGCCGACAAGAATCAGCTTGTTACCGGCATCGGCGAAGCGGATCTCCGTATCCTTGTCGCCGTTGACCGGAACCAACAAGGACGCGAGGGTTGCCCAGTCGCCGATTTCGCCACCGAACGCCCAAAGATCGATACGATCGTGACCGGGAGTAAAATCGGTAATGGTGTCAACCCCGTCCCCGGGAACGCAGACAAACAGATCGTTTCCAACGCGTCCGGTGAGTTCGTCGTTACCGGGACCGCCATACAGGGTATCGTTGCCCGCCCCGCCATCGATCGTGTCGTTGCCGCCAAGGCCCGTCATAATATTGTGGTAGGCATTGCCGACGAGCACGTTGGCGTCCGAATTCCCCGTTCCCTCGATCGCCGTGCCGATCAGCGTCAGGTTTTCGACATTGGCGGCGAGCACGCGGTTCACCGCGCTCATCACCGTGTCGATGCCCTCGCCGGTGTTTTCCGTCACCACATCTCCGGGATCGTTGCAGATGTACAGATCGTCGCCGCCGCCGCCCGCCATGGTGTCGGCGCCCTTGCCGCCATTCAGCACGTTGGCCGCCGCGTTACCGGTCAGAACGTTATCCGCCGCGTTGCCGATGGCTTTGACGGCATCGCCGGTCAGCGTCAGATCCTCAAGGTACCCGCCGAGAGCGTAGTCGATGGCGCTGACCACGACGTCCCGTCCCCCGCCCGCCTTTTCGACGACGACGTCACCCCGGACGTCGATGTAAAACATGTCGTTCCCGGCGCCGCCAACCATGATATCGGCGCCCGCCCGGCCGTCTATGACGTTGTTTCCATCATTTCCGATGAGAACATTGTTGCCGCCGTTGCCGGTCGCGTCGATGTGGTCCGCGCCCGTCAGAACCAGCTTCTCAAGGTGCTCGCCGAGGACGTACGATACCGTGCTCTCCACCCTGTCGATGCCGCCCCCCGCCTCCTCGCCCGAAACCACGTCGCCGGGATCGTCGACGACATAGACGTCGTTGCCCCTGTACCCCATCATGTGATCGGCGCCCGCTCGACCGTCGAGGACGTTGCTGCCGGCATTCCCCTCGAGAACATTGTTGCCGGCGTCGCCCCTGGCCGAGAGGTTCGCGCGGCCGATCAGCGTCAGGTTTTCAACGTGGGCACCAGCCACCGACAGATCGAAGCTCACCGCGCTGTTCACCTTGTCGGTTCCCTCGCCGGCAATCTCCACTATGCTATCCTTCGGGCTGTTGACGACATACTCGTCGTCGCCGGCGCCGCCCACCATGGTGTCGTTGCCCGCCCCGCCATTGATCGTGTCGTTGCCGCCAAGGCCAATCAGAATATTGTGGTAGGCATTGCCGACGAGCACGTTGGCGTCCGAATTCCCCGTTCCCTCGATCGCCGTGCCGATGAGCGTCAGGTTTTCGACATTGGCGGCGAGCACGCAGTTCGCCGCGCTCATCACCGTGTCGATGCCCTCGCCGGCGTTTTCCGTCACCACATCTCCGGGGTCATTGCAGATGTACAGATCGTCGCCGCCGCCGCCCGCCATGGTGTCGGCGCCCTTGCCGCCATTCAGCACGTTGGCCGCCGCATTGCCGGTCAGAACGTTATCCGCCGCGTTGCCGATGGCTTTGACGGCATCGCCGGTCAGCGTCAGATCCTCAAGGTACCCGCCGAGAGCGTAGTCGATGGCGCTGACCACGACATCCCGGCCCGCGCCCGCCGTTTCGATGACGACGTCACCCCGGGCGTCGACGTAAAACATGTCGTCCCCGGCGCCGCCTTCAAGCCGGTCCGCGCCCGCGCCGCCATCCAGCGTGTCGTTTCCCTCGCCGCCACGAAGCAGATCATTTCCACCGGCGCCAAAGAGGGCGTTGTGGCCTTCGTTGCCCGTGAGGGTGTTGTTGACGTCGTTGCCCGTGGCGGAAATGTCGCCGGCGCCCTGCATTAGCGTCACGTGCTCGCAGAACTGGATCAACGTATAGTCGATGGAGCTGAGGATGGTGTCGGCGCCGCCGTTGGCATGCTCGACGATCACGTCGGCGGGGTCGTACACGTAAAAATCGTTTCCCTTGCCGCCCTCCAGAGTGTCCGCTCCGCCGCCGCCGTCCAACCGGTTGGACGCGGCATTGCCGACGATGAGGTTGTCAAGATCGTTGCCGGTGCCGGAGATGGGTTTCGCGCCGAACAGAACCAGGCTCTCGACATTCTGCGGCAGTTGGTAATGAATCGCGCTCGCGACGACGTCATCCCCCTCATCCGCCATCTCGATAACCTGGTCGCCGGCGTCGTCGACCTCGTAGCCATCGTCGCCGGAACCACCCACCAGGATGTCGCTTCCGGGCCCGCCGACGAGAAAGTCGTTCCCTTCGTTGCCCTCCAAGCTGTCGTTACCGCCCCCTCCCGCGAGCGCATCGTCCCCCTCGCCGCCAATGATCGTGTCGTTGCCGGCAAAACCGATAATGCCGTCGTCATAAATATTTCCGATGAATAGATCATTGCCTCTCAAAATATATTGCTCGGGATTGGCCGAGTTCAGGAAACTTCCCAATTTTGCATTCAGATTTTCAAAACTGATGACCAAAGGGCCATTCGGCGCTCCTTGATTCAAGCTGATGGACTTGAGAGACGAATCATTGAAGGACGACTCGCTGCTGTAGGAAAAACGGCCGTAGATCGTCATGTAATTTCCGGCCGAGTCTCGGGCAACGATCCGGGACGAGTTGTATGAGATCAGATTACTGAAATCGCCGAGGTTATAATTACTCAGGGAAAAGGCGCCGAAAGTGACAACAGCCCCCTCCGGGCTCGATTCAGTCATCGACAATTTATATGTCCCGGTGCTCCCTCCTGTTGAGCTTGCGGAGACATAGTAGGTGTCCGACGTAAGGGGCCAGAAACCACACACGGGCGTTGTGACCCTCTCCTCCATTGTCGTTCCGTGGTGTCCGGTGACAAGTCTCGCCGTACGTGATCGTAGACACCATCTATTAAGGGATCGCCGAGCGTTCCCTCACCCGTTGCGACCCCCTCGAGGTTGAACGTGTATAGTGATACCGGCCGAGAGCGACGTACTGAACCAGTCCCGATCCCCGGACCTTCGATCTCACCGGTGGCCGAACTGTCTGATACCGATACGGTTCCTGTCGTCCTAACATCTGCCGCAGTAGTCATCGTGGAGCCAATCTGGATGCGAGTGTAAGGCAGGCTCCGGATTGATGCTTGGTGTCTGCCTGCAAAAGACCATGGGCGAGCTCGCACGCCAACACGATGGTCGTATCCGTCCCGTCGTTTCGGCTGATGACGATTTCGACGACCATTGATCCCCCGAGTTATGGTCAGATCTTCAGTCTGAGAGCCGAACGCCGTCGACGCTGAATGGCGTCCTCGGTCGTGAAAGTCGGATGATCGTGTCCACTTCGATTTGATCGAGCTGTTCCGTAGAAATCTGAGATCGGCATCGTCGCTGAATTCTGTCAGCGTTCCGACGAAGAGATCAGCCCCGCAGCGTATCGTCGCCGCTGTTGCCCCGAATATCGTTCGGCCCGTAGCGAACCCCTACGAAGTCGTGTCTCCAATCGCCGTCCACGAAGCTTACTTCGGTCAGGATCGTCCCAGAGAAGTCAAGAATCATCCGCACTCGACGCCTTCTGATTGCATGTCAGATTTCCGTCGAACTCCTCGATCGAGTCGCTCGATCTGAACACTGTGAGCCGGACATCCTGGTTCGCGTCATTGATGACGATGTCGTCAGCCGTCACCGCCGACGCAGGCTGTCGTTCCAAAGCGTCGCCACGCGCGCACTAGGATACGGTCGTCTCCAGGCCCGGCGTCGACAAAATCGCTCCCCGTGCCGCCGTCGAGTATGTCGTTGCCGGCATTACCGAGCAGGGTATCGTTACCGGCACGTCCGA
This sequence comes from uncultured Alphaproteobacteria bacterium, assembly GCA_963701445.1. GTDB lineage: Bacteria > Pseudomonadota > Alphaproteobacteria > Rhodospirillales > Defluviicoccaceae > CAKZLS01. The sequence goes on along the minus strand of CAVPAM010000038.1, from coordinate 210,100 downwards.
ATAGGACATTCGAACCAGCGTCTCCGATGAGGAGTCATCACCGTACGCCGACGTAACATCTTCAACATTGCTAAAATTGTCGGTTCCGATCTCTATACCTGAAGCCGTTCCCGCAGTGAGATCTACGACAACATCCCTTTCGGTATGGAATGTGATCAGATCGATGCCGTCGCCTCCGTCAAGGCTGTCATTGCCCGAGCCTCCGACGAGGACATCGTTCCCGCCAGACCCGAGCAGAGTATCGTTCCCGGCATTTCCGAACAGCCAGTTGTCGGCATCATCACCTTCAGCCTGTCGTCTGCCGGGCCTCCGAGTTCCAACCGCCAGAAACGATGCTAAGGCTTCTATGACTAGCGTGAGTGCGGATTCTCAGCTTCCCTCGTTGTTCCAGCTGCCGCTACCGTCGATAATAGGATGATGATCCCCTTCGTCCAGCGTTGTTGGGCTCACTCGATCGCCCAGTTTTCATATACGAAGGGCTCTCCTGTCACCCATTCCCATCCGATATTGGGTTCCGGTGTACCCGTCGGCTTAGTGCCGCCGATCATAGGCATACTGACTGGATAATCAAGGAGTCGAATGAACTCGTTTTCCGCCGCACTCGTTACTAGTCGCGAGATGGACCCCTGGTCCGTGACAGCGTGGCAGACGTGTTCTGTTGCTTCATCCCAGGTCGGGCGCACTGAACCCTGTCTCAGACATCACAGCCACCGCGTACCAGTGACCGTTGCCGCCATCCTCAATCCTCCATTGCTGCCAATTCGATACATCGAATGTCATGGCTCAACTCCTTCTGCCCCCTCGCCTTCGCGGATCGGGAGAGCAAACCGAAGCGTTTGAAGAAATCAGGAACAGCGTGGTTGGCGAGGCAACCAAAGTCCGGATACGCCTCGACCGCATGCATTTCGAAACCGGGGATTCTGGCTTTGTTATTCGTTCTCATTGGCCGACGTCTCTGTTCTGGGCCGACGGCATCGCATTCATGCTCCCATTCTAGAGCCCGACAGTCGACACCGCCCGGCACCTCTCCTCTCAGGGAGCATCCCCAACCATCTACATTAATATATTATAATATATTTTGTTGCGGCGCACAACATCGTTGCGGATTATACTCCAGTCGCTGATCAACCATTAGGCATTGCTCGGCGAGGCAGAGAGCACTATCTCCACCATCTGGTAACACAAGGCGAAACGGCCGGGCTTTGAGAGCCCGGCCGCGCCGTCGCGAGGTTATCGAAATGAGGTATGAGATCGTTGCTCGTGCTTACACGATCACGTCGTCGAGGACGAAGTCGTCCTCCGCCAGGGTCGAGACACCGGCGACCGCGATTTCCATGTCGGCTTCGCCGTCGCCGTCCACGTCCGCCTGCATCAGGCCGCTTGCGAAGCGAAGCTCGCCCGCCACGCCGTTGAACGCGCCGGCGCCGATGTAGTCGAACGCCTGGTGGCCGGCCGAGAGGATGTCGGCGTCGATCAGATGCAGGTCGATCAGGTCGCCCTCGATCGACCGGAAGCCGCCGATGACGTCGCGCAGGGCCGCCCCGACGCCGCTGTCGGCGAGGCTTCCGAACACGAACTTGTCCGAGCCCGCGCCGCCGATGAGCACGTCCCGGCCGAGGCCGCCTTCGATAACGTCGTCGCCGTTGCCGCCGTTCAGGGTGTCGTTGCCGTCGCCGCCGTCGAGCGTGTCGTCGCCGTTGCCGCCGAGAAGGACGTTCCGGCCGGCGTTGCCGGCGATCTCGTTGTCCTCGCCGTTGCCGACGCCGTTGATGTTGCCGGAACCGGTCAGCGTCAGGTTCTCGACATTAGCGGCCAAGGCATGGCTCACCGAGCTCTCCACCGAGTCGATGCCGTCGCCGGCATTCTCGAAGATCCGGTCGGCGGCCGAGTCCACCGTGTAGAGATCGTTGCCGGCGCCGCCGAACATCCTGTCGCCGCCGAGGCCGCCATCCAGCGTGTCGTCGCCGGCACCGCCCTCAAGCGTATTGGCCCGGTTGTCTCCGGTGAGCGCGTCGTCGAAATCGCCGCCCGTCACGCCCTCGATGCCGTCGAGGATATCGATGCCGCCCGCGCCGGTGTTCTGGGCGCCGGCCACCGACAGATCCACGGTGACCGCGCCACCGGCATCGGCATAGGACGCCATGTCGAACCCGGCGCCCCCTTGCAGGGAGTCGTCGCCAAGACCGCCGATGAGCGTGTCGTTGCCGGCGCCGCCGTCGAGGGTATCGTCGCCGAGACCGCCGTCGAGGAGGTTGTGCCGCGCGTTCCCCGTCACCGCGTTGGCCCCGTCGTCGCCGGTGCCGTTGATGGCCAAGCCGGCGAGCGTCAGGTTCTCCACGTGGGCGGTATCGACCGAGAGGTCGAAGTCGATGAAACTGAGCACGGTGTCCGTGCCCTCGCCGGAGTTCTCGGTCACCACGTCGGCCGCGCTGTTGACGACGTAGGTGTCGTCGCCGGCGCCGCCGGCCATGGTATCGTCGCCGGGGCCGCCGTCGAGCGAGTCGTCGCCGTCCCCGCCCTCCAGCGAGTCATCGCCGACGCCGCCGAGAAGGGTATCGTCGCCGTCGCCGCCTTCCAGCGTGTCGTCGCCGAGGAACCCGTCCAGCCGGTTGGCGCCGGCGTTGCCGGTGAGCACGTTGGCGTCGGCGTTGCCCCGGGCGCCGGCGTCGCCGGCCGCGTCCAGCATCACCAGGTTCTCGACGTTGGCCGAGAGGGCGTAGCTGTTGAAGTTCGGGTGCGGGTGAAGCACGCCCACCACCTGGACGGTGTCCGTCCCCTCGCCCGCTTTTTCCACCACCCTGTCCAGCCGGTTGTCGACGAGATACAGATCGTCGCCGGCGCCGCCCACCATGACATCCTGGCCGATGCCGCCGTCGAGCACGTTGTCGCCGGCGTCGCCGAAGATCACGTCGTGGCTCTGACCGCCGACCACGTTCTCGAAGCCGTCGAAGCCGTCCCTGCCGATGTTCCCGCCGACGGCCACGCCGGCCGCCATGTTGACGATCACCCGCGCGGTGGCGCTGGTGAAGACCAGCGTGTCCGTGCCCTCGCCGCCGTGATAGGTGTCGTTGCCGGCGCCGTCGCCCGCGATCACGTGGTCGTCGCCGTCGCCGGCCATGATCTCGTCGTCGCCGGCACCCGCCGCCAGGGTGTCGTCGCCGCCCTCGCCCATGACCATGTCGTCGGCGCCGGTGCCGGTGTAGGTGTCGGCGCCGCTGGTCCCCACCCAGTATTCGCCGGAGACCACGCCGGCGAAGTCGGCGGCGTCTCAGCATCGCCTTCTGGACGCCCACCAGGATCAGCTTGTCGCCGCCGGGCAGGCTGATCTCGGCGTTGCCGCCGTTGTCGGCGATCATCGGCTCCAGCGTCAGCCAATCGCCGATGTCGATGCCGTAGGATCCGAGGTCGATCTTGTCCTGGCCCTTGACGAAGTCGGCGATGGTGTCCACGTCGGTGCCGGACCCGGCCTCGATCACGAAGGTATCGAAGCCCTTGCCGCCGGTCAGCGTGTCGCTGCCCAGGCCGCCGTTCAGGCGGTTGGACCCGATGTTGCCGGTAATCGCGTTGTCGAGGCCGTTGCCGGTGCCGTCGATGGCGGCCTTGCCGGTCAGGACCAGGTTTTCCACATGGTCCGAAAGGGTGTGGCCGACCGCGCTGAGCACCGTGTCCGTGCCTTCGCCGGAGTTCTCGGTCACCACGTCGGCGGCGTTGTCGACCACGTAGGTGTCGTCGCCGTCGCCGCCGGCCATGGTATCGTCGCCGGGGCCGCCGTCGAGCGAGTCGTCGCCGTCCCCGCCCTCCAGCGAGTCATTGCCGACGCCGCCGAGAAGGGTATCGTCGCCGTCGCCGCCTTCCAACGTGTCGTCGCCGAGGAACCCGTCCAGCCGGTTGGCGCCGGCGTTGCCGGTGAGCACGTTGGCGTCGGCGTTGCCCCGGGCGCCGGCGTCGCCGGCCGCGTCCAGCATCACCAGGTTCTCGACGTTGGCCGAGAGGGCGTAGCTGTTGAAGTTCGGGTGCGGGTGAAGCACGCCCACCACGCTGGACGGTGTCCGTCCCCTGGCCCGCTTTTTCCACCACCCGGTCGAGCCGGTTGTCGACCAGATACAGATCGTCGCCGTCGCCGCCCACCATGACATCCTGGCCGGTGCCGCCGTCGAGCACGTTGTCGCCGGCGTCGCCGAAGATCACGTCGTGGCTCTGCCCGCCGACCACGTTCTCGAAGCCGTCGAAGGCGTCCTTGCCGATGTTCCCGCCGACGGCCACGCCGGCCGCCATGTTGACGATCACCCGCGCGGTGGCGCTGGTGAAGACCAGCGTGTCCGTGCCGTCGCCGCCGTGATAGGTGTCGTTGCCGGCGCCGTCGCCCGCGATCACGTGGTCGTCGCCGTCGCCGGCCATGATCTCGTCGTCGCCGGCACCCGCCGCCAGGGTGTCGTCGCCGCCCTCGCCCATGACCATGTCGTCGGCGCCGGTGCCGGTGTAGGTGTCGGCGCCGCTGGTCCCCACCCAGTATTCGCCGGAGACCACGCCGGCGAAGTCGGCGGCGTCTCAGCATCGCCTTCTGGACGCCCACCAGGATCAGCTTGTCGCCGCCGGGCAGGCTGATCTCGGCGTTGCCGCCGTTGTCGGCGATCATCGGCTCCAGCGTCAGCCAATCGCCGATGTCGATGCCGTAGGATCCGAGGTCGATCTTGTCCTGGCCCTTGACGAAGTCGGCGATGGTGTCCACGTCGGTGCCGGACCCGGCCTCGATCACGAAGGTATCGAAGCCCTTGCCGCCGGTCAGCGTGTCGCTGCCCAGGCCGCCGTTCAGGCGGTTGGACCCGATGTTGCCGGTAATCGCGTTGTCGAGGCCGTTGCCGGTGCCGTCGATGGCGGCCTTGCCGGTCAGGACCAGGTTTTCCACATGGTCCGAAAGGGTGTGGCCGACCGCGCTGAGCACCGTGTCCGTGCCTTCGCCGGAGTTCTCGGTCACCACGTCGGCGGCGTTGTCCACCACGTAGGTGTCGTCGCCGTCGCCGCCGGCCATGGTATCGTCGCCGGGGCCGCCGTCGAGCGAGTCGTCGCCGTCCCCGCCCTCCAGCGAGTCATCGCCGACGCCGCCGAGAAGGGTATCGTCGCCGTCGCCGCCTTCCAACGTGTCGTCGCCGAGGAAGCCGTCCAGCCGGTTGGCGTGATCGTTGCCGGTGAGCACGTTGGCGTCGGCGTTGCCCCGGGCGCCGGCCGCGCCGGCCGCGTCCAGAATAACCAGGTTCTCGACGTTCGGCGAAAGGACGTAGCTGTTGAAGTTCGGGTGCGGGTGAAGCACGCCCACCACGTGGACCGTGTCCATTCCCTCGCCCGCTTTTTCCACCACCCTGTCGAGCCTGTGGTCGACCGCATAGGTGTCGTCGCCGGCGCCGCCGACGAGCGTATCCCTGCCGACGCCGCCATCGAGCACATTGTCGCCGGCGTCGCCGAAGATCACGTCGTGGCCCTGGCCGCCCGCGACGTCCTCGATACTCATCAGCGTATCGATGCCGATCTGGCTTCCGACGGCCCTGCCGGTCGCCAGGTTCACCACCACCGCCGCCGTGGCGCCGGCGAAGGAAACGGCGTCGCGCCCGTCGCCGCCATCGAGAGTGTCGTGCCCTAGACCGCCCTCTAGCGTGTCGTCGCCCAGTCCACCGCTCAGCACGTTGGCGCCGGCGTTTCCGATCAGGGTGTTGTCGTCGTCGTTGCCGGTTCCGTCGATGGCATCGTTCCCGGTCAGGACAAGAGCCTCGACGTTCTCGCCCAGGGTATAGCCGATGGACAACTCGACCGTGTCGGTCCCCGCGTCGGCGTCTTCGATGACCGTATCGCCGACGTTGTCGACAACATACCGGTCGTTGCCGACACCGCCCGCCATGACATCGGCGCCAGCACCGCCGTCGAGAAGGTCGTGACCGGCGAAACTACGTCCCCACAGGTCGCCATAAACAACATACGCCGCCCCGGACTCCTGCCCGCCCTCGCTGTTCCATCGGGCGCCCACCAGCAGATCGCCGATACCGTCGCCGTTGACATCGCCGGCGAACGACACGGATGTTCCAGCGGCGTCGCCGCCGTTTTCGCCAAAGATTTCGAAACCGAAGTCGTCGATATTTCCGAGGTCGATGGTCGAGGCGAGGGAGTCGCTCCCGAAGACGACGTAGGCGCCGCCGGCGCGGTCGCCATTGGCCATATCGGCGTCGGCGCCGATCAAAAGGTCGGCGAACCCATCGTGATTGAGATCGCCGATGCCCGTAACCGACCATCCCACGTCGTCGAAGTCGTTCTCGGGCGTGAACTTCACGCCCGCCGTGCCCAGAGAGGAGAGGGCGATGGAAGCAGCGGGGGTCTCGCCGCCATAAATCAGATAGGCGGCCCCGCCATTGCCGTTGAACGGAGCACCGACCAGGACATCGTCGTAACCGTCGCCGTTGACGTCGCCGACGCCAGAGACGGACCGTCCCGCCCAGTCGAACCCGATCTCTCCGTTGATGTGAAATCCGCTGGAACCGAGGGCATCCAGGTCCACGTCGCCGGGGGTATCGCTTCCGAACACGACGGACGCGAAGCCGGGTTTAAGCTCGCCCCGGTCCAGCGCGCCGATGATCAGGTCGTTGAGGCCGTCCCCATTGACATCCCCGGCGCCGGAGACGGAATAACCGGACTCGTCCTTCAGGCCCGTGCCGGTGATCTTGTAGCCGCCGGCGCCGAGGGAACCGATGTCGAGCGTGGACGGGAACGGCGTGTCCTTGCCGAGGATCACATAAGTGACGCCGACCTGGGCCTCGCCGCCAACGGACTTCTGACTGGAACTTACCGCGATGTCGTCGATACCGTCGCCGTTGACGTCGCCGAGGCTCGCCACCGCGGAGCCCAGGGCGTCACCGGCACTCTCTCCGGTGATCCTCACGCCGTCCGCCCCCAGGGAATTGAGATCTATGGTGGTTGAAAACGGAGTGTCCTTGCCGAACACCAAATAAGCGCTGCCGTTGCCGCTCGCGGGCGCGCCGATGAGAAGATCGTCGATGCCGTCGTTATTGACGTCGCCAGCGCCAGAAACCGAAATCCCCGCCCCCTGGCCCACGATCCCGCCGATGAACTTGACCCCTTTCGCGCCCAGAGCGGCGAGACTGACGGGGCCTGACTGCGCGGCCGACCCGAACACCAAGTACCCCGCACCGCCGTTGTTCGCGCCTTGATCGTTGGCGGGCGCGCCGATCAGCACGTCGTCGTAACCGTCGCCGTTGATGTCGCCAACGCCCGCCACCGATCTGCCGGCATTATCGAAGGCGGCCTCGCCGAAGAGCTTGAAGCCGCCGTTTCCGCCTGCCACGTCCGACAAATCGATATTCAGCGGAATGGGCGCGCCCTTGCCCAAGGGTCCGGCCACCTCGGTGAGCGACCCGTCGCCGCTCAGCGTGTCGTCGCCGTCGCCGCCCCGGAGGGTGTCGTCACCGGCGCCGCCGTCGAGGCTGTCGGCGCCGCCGTCGCCCGCGAGGATGTCGTCGCCCGCGTCGCCGGCCAGCGTGTCGTCGCCGGCCTGGCCCCAAAGCGCGTCGCCATATTGACTGCCGGCGAGGCTGTCCGCGCCGCCCAGGACCGCCTGGATCAGGCCGTCGGCGTCGTTGGCGTTCACGAAGGCGACGATGGCGGGCACGTCGATGGCGATGTCCGCCATGGTGAGGGCGACCCGCCCCTCCTTCACCGCCAAGACGCCCGTGATGTCGCCCGAGACCGGATAGCCGTCGCCGTCCGCCGTGAACCCTGTTCCCGTCAGTTCGATATAATTGTCGGCGTCGTCGGAGAATTTGATCAACGTATCGGTGACCGACACGGTGCCGTAATCGAACAGATCGTCGATGTTCCAGGTGCCGAATTCAACAGGTGCGTGGGTCCCCAACGTGAAAGTTGCCATCGTGTCCTTGGCTCCGCTGTCTAGGTTTCAAAGGCGCTTGTGGTGTTTTTTGTGTTCTCCCCGCGCCTCGCGAGCGTGCGTATCGGTGGATTGGCTGTCAGGTGGCGGCTCCGTCCGGACGCGCCGGACGGAAACCGTGTGGAACCGCGCGCTTCATGCTCCCGCGTGCCGCCGCTGTGTCGTGCGGAGCTTTGCGCGCGGTTCCGTTCCGGTGTCCGAACCAAAGTATGGGTGAATGCTGGACTGCCCCTCGCCGATGCCCCGCCGATCTCCGCCGCCGGTGGCGGTTGGCTGGATGGGGTGCGTGGTGGGCCGTGATGTGTGCATCGATTGCCTGACCATTTGTTCTCGCATAAATAGAACAAATTTTAGGGCAATTTGTTAAGCCCCAAACGGGGCGTGCCGAATAACTTTCTGCAACTTTTAAGTGTTTTCGTTTCCAATCAATGGATTGTGTAGCGTTTTATTCGCCCAATTCGGTGGCCTCCTCGCCGGAGCGCGTTAACCATTTCGTGCGGGGCCCCGGCTCGCCGACGCCTGATTTCCCTTATAGGTAGAGATCGACCGTCGCGTCGTGCCCACCGTGACGGGGCGGACCCGGCCCGGGTTTTGTTGCCATCGCGTAAGATTGCTGGCAGTGTTTTTTTAGGCGTTTCACGATTGCCGGGAGGGACCCATGCCGTCAGCCGCGTTCGAGGCCTCGCTGCCGTTCATCCTTCGCTGGGAGGGCGGATACGTGAACCACCCCAACGACCCCGGCGGGGCGACCAACAAGGGGGTGACCCAGAAGGTTTACGACGATTGGCGCCGCCGGAACGGCCTGCCGGCGCGGAGCGTCAAGGCGATCGAGGACGGCGAGGTCCACGCCATCTACGAGACCGGCTACTGGATTCCGCCGCGCTGCGATATTCTCCAGCGTCAACTCGACCTGGTGCAGTTCGACACGGCCGTGAACATGGGCGTCGGCCGCGCGGTCCGGTTCCTTCAGCAATCGGTCGGCTGCGCGGTGGACGGCGGCTTCGGACCGAACACCGAACGCGCGGTCGCCGGCTGCGACCTCGGCGGCACCATCTCCGGTTACTGCGACACCCGCGAGGCGTTCTATCACCGGTTGGCGGACAAGAACCCCAAGCTGAAGGTCTTTCTGAAGGGCTGGACCAACCGTCTCAACGCGCTCCGCACGGAAGTGGGTTTGCCCGGTTTCGAGACGGTCGCGCCGCTGGACTTCGGCGATACCGGCTATATCGCCAAGGTTCCGGATCTGGGCATCGACCCGGATTTCGATCTCTAACCGACGGCCACGGACTCGACAGCGGGGGAACACGCCATGCCACATGTCACCTTCATCCACGGGATCGCCAACAAGCCGGCGGCCGGCGACCTCCTGCGCATCTGGCGCGAGGCCCTCGCCGGCGGGGCGGTGCCGCTGCCGCTCGGCGATCTCGGCGTATCGAGTTCGCTGGTCTATTGGGCCGACCTGCTCTACGAAAAGCCGGAGGACGATCTTTCGGCCTACGAGGGCCTTCTGGAGAACACCGCCGAGGCCATAGACGGCGGTGGCGACGCCCCGGCGCCGGAGCCGCGAACGGCCGAGGAGGCGGCATTCATCGAGGCCCTCCGATCGCACCTGACGGGCTTCTCGGTGGCGGAACTGGAGGCCAGCGAGCCGCCGCCCGTGCCCGCGAACCCGCAAGGCGCGCTCGAACGCATCCCGCTGCCGTGGTTCATCAAGAAACGCTTCCTCAAGGCCTACCTGCGCGACGTCCATCACTACCTTTTCGACGTGAAATTCGGCCCTCCGGGACGGCCCGCGCAGCATATCCAGCAGGTCATCCGCAAGCGCTTCGTCGACGCGCTCAACGCCCCCGCGGTCACCCGGCCACATATCGTGGTCTCCCACAGCATGGGCACGGTGATCGCCTACGACTGCCTGAAACGGGTCGAAGGATGCGCGCCGGTGGACGGCCTGATCACCTTGGGCTCCCCGCTCGGCCTCGACGAAGTCCAGGACAAGCTTCAGCCGGGATGGAGCCGCAAGAAGGGCTTTCCCCACGACACGGTGAAGCTGTCCTGGGTCAACGTCTTCGACCATCTCGATCCGGTCTGCGGACTGGACCCTTTCCTCGCCAACGATTTCAGGGACGACGGAGCCAGCCGGGTCGAGGATATCCGGGTCGAGAACAGTGGCGCCTGGCGGCATTCCATCCAGAAGTATCTGCGCCAGTCCGACGTGAGAAAGGCCCTCAAGGGCCTGCTCAACCGATGAGTGCCGGGCCATGAGCAGCGAGCCGACCCTGGACGACTTGAAGGACCGGGCCGAACGGTCGCTGAAACGGCTGGCCGGGCTCTGCGACGCCGACGAGGTCTCGGCGGCCAAGCGGCTGGTGGAGGACCTTCGCAACGTTCGCGAATACGACGCCATGGGGCGGCTCTGCGAAGCCGTCAGCCGGCGCGATCCGAAGGATCCGAAGAACCGCCGCCTCTATGCCCAGTACCTCATCGACACCGGCAAGGCCACGGCGGCCGTCGACCTTTTGCAACCGGTGGCGCGGCGCCTGCCCAAGACCCATCCGGAGTTCGCCGAGGCCACCGGCTTGCTCGGCCGGGCCCACAAGCAGGTTTTCTTCGACGCCGCCGACAAGACCTCCAAGCCGGCGCGGGACGCGCTGAAAAAGGCCATCGCCGCCTATCGCAAACCCTTCGAGGTCAGCCGCGCCAACACCTGGCATGGCGTCAACCTTCTGGCCCTGGTCAGCCGCGCGCGGCGCATCGGACTTAGGGTCGCCGCCGATCTCCAGCCCGCCGACGTGGCCAGGGCCGTGATCGACACCCTGGAGTCGACGCCCGCGGACCGGCGGGACGAGTGGACGCTGCCGACGCTCGCCGAGGCGTCGCTCGGGCTCGGCGACTGGGACGCGGTGGAACGCGCCGTCAAGAACTACGCGGCGGCGGAAGACGCCAAGGCGTTCCAAGTCGCCAGCACGCTCCGCCAGTTCACCGAGGTCTGGGACCTGGAGCACGCCGACGACCGGGGCCGCGGTCTGGTCAACATCCTCAGGGCGCGATTGACCGAGCTGCCGGGCGGAGGCGTGGAACTGGACGCCCGAGACGTCAGGCGACTGCGCGCCCAGCCGTCGCCCGAGGCGGGTCAACTGGAGGCCGTGCTGGGGACCCAGGGACCCGAGACCTTCGCCTGGTGGAAGACGGGGCTCGATCGCGCCGTCTCCGTGGCGGCCATCCGCCAGCGGCTTGGCGGCCGCATCGGATCGGGATTTCTGGTTCGCGCCGGCGACCTCGGCCTCGACCCGGCGGACGAGTTGGTGGCGGTGACCAACTTCCACGTGGTCAACGAGCATGGCGTCAGCCCGGGGATCCGTCCCGAGGAGGCCGAGGTGGCCTTCGAGGCCAGCGAGTCCGCCCAAACCGTCGGGGTGGACGCAATCCTGTGGAGTTCGCCCCCCGACCGCCACGACGCCAGCATCCTGCGCTTGGCCGCCCCGGTCGCCGGGGTCCGGCCGATCCCCCTGGCCAGGGCGCTGCCCATCGTGGAGGACACGGCGCGGGTCTATGTCATCGGCCATCCGGGAGGCCGCGAACTCGCCTTCTCGTTCCAGGACAACGACCTTCTGGATCACGAGGGGCCGCCCTCGGGCGCGCCGCAAATCCCCAACATCTGGCGGGTTCACTACCGCGCCCCCACCGAGGGCGGCAGCTCCGGAAGCCCGGTGTTCAACTCGCGCCTGTGGCAGGTGATCGCGCTGCACCACAAGGGCGGCAGGCTCGGCATGCCCCGGCTCAACGGCAAAACCGGCACCTACGCCGCCAACGAGGGCATCGCCATCGAAAACATCAAACAGGCGATCGCCGCGAGCTGACGGTCCCGACATCGGCGGGTGCCGCGGGCTAGCGGTGCCGCCCCCCGGGATAACGCGACATAACCACAGTTTCTGTGCATAAGCCTGTGGGAATCGTTCCGGGCGGTCGCTTCGCGGCCGGGGACTCAAGGCGTTCGCTCTGATTGCACATCTTTTAGGCAGCTTCTAGCGTATTGAATTCTTGAAAGGAATTTCTTCGCATACCCCAAACGGGCCAACCCTCTTTTGCCGCAAGAAGCGAGAGTTGCTGTTCGCCCGGGACCCGCACTGGGTGTGGAAAATTCCGCTCATCGCTGCGCGAGCACAATGGGATACCCTTTTTTGGTGTTCTTTCCGTGCCGGAAACGTAACTTTTACGTGTCCGCAACCATTCCCCATTGCGCGTCGTTCGCAACGGGAGAGCCGATCCGCAATTGACGGATTATCGAGCCTCGAAAAACGCTGTCACGACCGAATTTCTACTGTGCATGGGGTTGTTTTTCACTTTTCGCTTTCACCCCCCCCCCCCCCGCACCGTGCCTCGATCGCGAATACGGGAGTCGGGCTACGGACAGCTTCTTGCGTGTCGCGTTTTCGGGCTTTATTTACGGTAAGGGTGTCACCTCTGGTTTCAGGGGATAACCGGCGAGCTGGGGAAGGCTGATTCCAATGAACAGACTGAAACTCACGATCGTCCTTTCGGTCCTTGTGGTCGCGGCATTTCCGGCGGCGGCCGTGGAGCGGCTGATCGAGACCGAGACGGGCGCCATCCGTGTGGAAACCTTTGCCGCCGGTCTGGCGCATCCCTGGGGCGTCGCGTTCCTGCCCGACGGCCGGATGCTGGTGACGGAGCGGCCCGGTCGGCTGAGGATCGTGTCCACGGAGGGCCAGGTTTCGGAGCCCCTAAGCGGCCTGCCGGAGATCGACGTGGCCGGCCAGGGCGGTCTCCTCGACGTGGCCATCGACCCCGATTTCGCATCCAACGGCCTTGTCTATGTGACCTACGCGGAGGCCGGCGAGGGCGGCGCGTCGACGGCGGTGGCGCGCGGCAAGCTCGCCGGCGGCGGGCTCGAGAACGTGGAGGTGATTTTTCGCCAGAAGCCCAAGGTCGGCGGGTCCAACCACTTCGGCTCGCGGCTGGCGTTCGCGCCCGACGGCACGCTGTTCGTGACCCTGGGCGAGCGGTTCAAGTTCGACCCCGCCCAGGACAACACCAACCACCTGGGCACGGTCGTCCGCATCAATCCGGACGGATCGGTCCCGCCGGACAACCCCTTCGTGGGCCGTTCCGACGCCTTGCCGGAGATCTGGTCCTATGGCCACCGCAATGTCCAGGGCGCCGACATCGAGCCTGGAACCGGCACCCTCTGGACCATCGAATTCGGTCCGCTCGGCGGCGATGAATTGAACCGTCCGGAACCGGGGCGCAACTACGGATGGCCGCTCGTGAGCTGGGGCAAGCACTACAACGGCAAGGAGATTCCGGACCCGCCGACCCGGCCCGACCTCGCGGACGCCGTCCGTCATTGGGTCCCCGCCATTTCGCCCTCGGGAATGAGCTTCTATAACGGCGCCCTGTTCCCCGCCTGGCGCGGCGACCTTCTGATCGGGGGCCTATCCTCCCGGGCCCTGGTCCGCCTGAACATGGAGAACGGCCAAGTGGCCGGCGAGGAGCGCATAGACATGGGCGCCCGGGTGCGGGACGTGCAGCCCGGACCGGATGGCGCGGTCTATCTGCTCATCGACCGCTCCGACGGAGAAATCCTCCGCGTCACCCCGGCCGGCGGCGCCAAGCCGTAATATCAACGCACGTTGATATAAGCGCTCAACAGGCCGCCGTGACGATGATCTCGACCTTCAGATCGGGGTTGGCCAGCTTGGCTTCGCCGCAGGCCCGGGCTGGAGCGTGACCGTCGGGGACCCAGGCGTCCCAGACCGCGTTCATCTCGTTGAAATCGGCCATGTCTGCCAGCCAGACGATGGCCTGAAGAATACGCTCCGGGGCGCTGCCCGCCTCGGCGAGCAGGGCCTCGACGCGGCGGAGGCATTCGCGGGTCTGGTCGGCGACGCTGTCGCCGGCACCGCCCACCTGCCCGCACAGGTAGGCGACACCATTGTGCTTGACGATCTTGCTCATGCGCGGGCCCACATGCAGACGTTCGATCATGGCGTTGGTCCTTCGGGTCAGGCGGCGGGATCGGCGAGCTGGGCGAGTTCGCCGAGGGTGACGGGTTTCAGGGGCGGACGAATTCGGTAGTAACCGACGGCCTCGGGGCCGACGCCGCGCGCCTCGGCGAGGAGTTCCGCGACCGTGAGGCCGCAGTAACGGCCCTGGCACGGCCCCATGCCGCAACGGCCGAAGGCCTTGGTCTGGTTGGGCCCCAGGCATCCGAGGGCGGCGTAGCCGCGGATGTCCCCGGCGGTGACCTCCTCGCAGCGGCAGACGATGGTCTCGTCCGGCGGGGTCAGCACCTCCGGCGGCGGAGCGTAGAGCGCGTCCAGCATGGGCCGCGCCGCCAGCTCGACGCCCAACGCCCGGCGGAGCGGCCGCGCGCGCGCGTCGCGGTCCGCCGCCGACAACCGGCCAAGGGCGCGAAGCGTCTCCAGGGCCGCGAGCTGGCCCGTGAGCACCGCCGCCCCCGCGCCAGCGATCCCGCCGCCATCGCCGGCGACCATGATCGCCGCTGCGTCGGTCGAGCCCCAGGGGTCGCAACTCGGACGCCAGCAGCGCTGCGCCGCGTCCCATTGGTGGGGAAGGCCGAGCGAGCGGGTGATCTGGACATTGGGCACCACGCCCTGGTGGAGCAGGAGCGTCTCGCACTCGATTTCATGCGACCGTCCGCCCGTGTCGAACCGCAAACCCGACACCGCGCCGTCGCCGAGAGCGCGCAACCCCGTGGCGGCGGTATGCCGGGGCACGCCGGCGCGGCGGATCGCCGCCAGCAAACTGCCCCCCTTCAACAGCGGCCGCCAGCCGCGCAGCGCCCGGGGCAGATGGCGGGACGCCCTGAAAAACGCGGCCCTGTCCTGCGTTTCCACCAGGGCCTTCGGCGGAGATCCGGCCGCGATCAGTTGCTGCGCCAGGAGATAGAGAAGAGGTCCGGCGCCGGCCAGCACCGCGTTTTTCGGGATGACGCCACCGGTTTTCAACAGGATCTGCGCCGCGCCCGCCGTCATCACCCCCGGCAACGTCCAGCCGGGAATGGGGATCGGGCGCTCCACCGCGCCGGTGGCCGCGAGCACGCGCCGGGCCGTGGCTACCCGCGCCACGCCATCGTTGGTCCACGCCACGCGGCCCTCGCGCTCGACCCGCCAGACCACGGCGCCCCGTTCGTGGCGGATGTTCTCGTGCGCCAGCGCCTCGGCCAGCGGCCGTCCGGCCTCGTAGTCCGGTCCGAGTATGTCGTTTTGACGGCTGTCGGCGGCGAGGACGCCGCGATAGATCTGGCCGCCCGGGGCCGGCTGCTCGTCCAGCACGCGGACGGAGGCGCCTCCCTCGGCGGCGGTCCGCGCCGCCGCCATGCCGGCGGGACCGGCGCCGATCACGATCAGGTCGTGTTCAATCATCGCTCAACTCCGCGCCGCCCCTCTGGCGGCGAACCACCATGCCGTCGCGCACCTGGGTCATGCAGGCCTGTACGGCGGGGCGGCCGTCCACGTCCACCAGGCACTCGAAACAGGCGCCCATCATGCAATAGGGCGCGCGCGGGGCGCCGCTGACGGGGGTCGAGCGGAACGCCTCCACCCCGGCGGCGAGAAGAGCGGCGGCCAGGGTATCGCCCGGGGCGGCGAGGATCTCCTCGCCTTCCCATGTCAGGCGCACGGGCGCGTCCGGTTCACGCAGCCGAAGGAATGGCGAAACGGGTTTCACTGAAAGCCTCCAGATCCGGCGCGTCCGCGCGCCCCTCGAGCCACAATGGCAACAGTCGGGAATGAGCCGCCGCGAGCGTGATCCCGCTGTGACAGGTCACCAGGAACGCCCCAGGGTGGTCCGGCGATTGCTGATAAATGGGCAGCCCGTCGGGGGTCAGCACCCTGAGCGCGCCCCAACTCCGCACCATGCGGGCGCGGCCGAGCGCCGGGATGGTTTCGATTGCCTGGCGCGCCATGTTGGCGGTGATCTCCAGGGTCTCCCGGTCGTCGAGACCGACGTCCTCATGAGAGTCGCCGATCTGGACACCCCCCTCGTCCACCTGGCGCAGCTTGGCGGAGGGGCGGGTCAGGATCGGCGCCAGTTTTTCGGTAATCAGGACCTGGCCGCGCTCGGGCCGGACGGGGGCGGCGAAACCCAGTTGGGGGCCGAGGGTCGCGGCTCCGAGACCGGCGCAGATGACGACGCGTCCGGCCGAAACCCGGTCGCCGCTCTCAAGCGCGACGCGGAACCCGCCCCCGCCCGGATCAACGGTGGCGACCTTCGATCCGGTTCGCAAATCGGCGCCGAGACGCCGCGCCTCTGCCGTCAGTGCCCGCAGCAGGCGGAGCGGGTTCACGTGGCCGTCCTCGTGGTGGAGGATCGCGGCGGTCACTTTCGGACCGATGTGCGGCTCCACCCGCTTGAGAGCATTGTGCCCCAGGATTTCATAGGGGTAGTCGCCGCCGAGTTCCGCCTTCAACGCATCGTAGGCGCGGACCCGGTCTTCCAGCGACTGGTCGGAAAAATGAAACTCGTAGCCGCCGTCCTGGCGGAGCGAGACGGTGCCGTCCCCGCCTTCGCCCAACTCGTCGGCGAACGCCCGCCACAGGCTGGCCGAGCGGCGGGTCCATCGCGCGTACGCGGGTGCCTTCAAACCCTTGGATTGGACCCAGACCAGGCCGAAATTGCCGCGCGAGGCGCGAAGGGCGGTGTCGCCTTCGTCCAGGACCATCACCCGCCGGCCGAGGCCGAGCAGGCCATGGGCGACGGAAAGACCCACCACGCCGCCGCCGATGATCGCATAGTCGGTTTCCATGACTGCCTCCGGTCGGCTTCTGGGCCGCGATGGAGAGCGCGCGCCGGACGGCGGGATCGACCGCCGTCCGGCCGGCGGGCCTCGTCAGTTGGCGGACTGCTCGAGGATGCCCTTGCCCCAGTCCGCGCCCACGTCCTCCAGGATCGTCGGCCACACGTTGGCGCGCACCTTGGCGGCGTTTTCGGCCAGTTGTTCGTCGCTCAACCGGACGATGGTGGCTCCGCTGTCCACGAGCTTCTGCTCGTTCGCCGCCTGGTCGGCCTCGGCCACCTGCCAACGCAGCGCCTCGAACTCGGCCGCGGCCGTCTTCAGCGCCTCGCGGTCCTTTTCGTCGAGGTCATCGAGGACTCCGGTGTTGATGATCAGATACCAGACCTCGAAGTGGGTGTTGGCCGGGATATAAGTCTTGGTGACATCGCGGAACGAGGCGTAATAGCCCTCGGCGCCGGAGCCGATCACGCCGTCGACGACACCGGTCTGGACCGCCGTGAACGCCTCGGAGAACGGGATCGGCGACGGGATGTAGCCGATTTCCTCGGCCAGGAGCTGGAAGCTCTTGATCCCCGGGACGCGGACCTTGATGCCCTTGTCGGCATTCGGGTCGCCGGGGCTGACGGCGTCGCGGTTCAAGGCGATGCCCCCGAAATACACCGGATAGGCGGCCAGAACGGTGATGTCCTGTTTGGCGTACAGCTCTTCCATCGCCTTCCGCACGGGACCGTCGGGGCCGTAGATCTTGCGGGCCTGGGCCCAATTTTCGGCGAGGTAGGGGAAGGAGCTGATCTGCATCCTGCGTTCGGCGGCGGTGGCGGCCGGCTGGACCGCCATGTCGACGGCGCCCACCGAGATGCGCTCCTGCACCGTGGTGTAGTCGCCAAGCGCCGAAGCCGGGAACACCCGGATGGTCACGCCGTCGCCGGTGGCCTTGGCGACCGCGTCGGCGAAGACCCTGACCTCCTTGTCGATGGTGGTGTCCTGCGGGCGGACGTGGCTGATCTTGAGTTCGGTCGCCTGGGCGACGCCTCCGAGTGCGATGGTCGCGGCGAGCACCGCGCCGTAGATGGATGTCTTCATGTCTTGGATCTCCCTTTTTTGTCAGTAGCCAAAGAGTTGGGGTAGGTACAACGACAGGTCCGGCCAGAAGGAGGTCAGGAAGACCACCGGTACGTAACCGAACAGGATGAGCGTCATCGCCGGCTTGATCACCTGGGTGACCTTGACGTTGCCGATGCGCGCGCCGAGGTAGAGGATCGAGGCGTAGGGCGGCGTCACCCCGCCCATGGCCGTGTTCACGCCCATGATCGCGGCAAACTGGATGGGACTGACGCCGATGGCCGTCATCAGCGGCAGCAGCAACGGCGCGATCAGGATGATGGCGGTCACGTCGTTCACCACCATGCCCACGAGGAACAGCATGATGTTGATCATGATCAGCAGCGTGACCTTGTCCTCGGTGATGGCGAAGATGGCCTCCACCAGTTGCTGCGGCACGCTTTCCATGACGAACATCTGGCTGAGGATCATGGAGAACAGGATCATCACCATGATCGCGCCGACCGCGGTACCGGCTTCCTTGCCGGACTCGAACAGGTTCTTCCAGGTCAGGCCCTTGTAGATCATGAATCCCACCGGCAGCGCATAGATCACCGCCACCGCGGCGGCCTCGGTGGGGGTTACGATGCCGCCGTAGATGCCGCCCAGGATGATCACCGGCATAAGCAGAGCCGGCGTGGCGTGGAACCCCCTCTTGGCCACCACCGCGCCGAATTCCCGTCCCTTCGGCCGCTCGTCGATGACCAGCGGAAACCGCCGCGACATGATGATGTTGACCACGCAGAACAGCGTCATGATCAGCAGCCCCGGTCCCAGCGTGGACAGGAAGCAGGCGAGGATCGAGGTCTCGGTCACCCAGCCGTAGACGATCATCGTCACCGACGGCGGGATCAACAGGCCGAGGATCGAGGAATTGGCGATCAGCGCCGTGGCATAGGCGCGGGGGTAGCCGCGCTCCGCCATTTCGGGGATCAGCAACGGGCCGATCGCGGCGATACCGGTCAAACCGGAGCCGGAGATGGCGCCGATGATGGCGCAACTGACGGCGGCCACCACGCCCAGCCCGCCGCGAACATGACCGACGAAGACGTTGACGAACTTGAGAAGGCTCGCGGCGATACCGGACTGGCTCATGATGGTGCCGGCCAGGACGAACAGCGGGATCGCCAGCAGCACCGGGTTGCCGAGCTGCTGGAAGCCCCACATCATGTTGCCCTTCATGGTCACCCCGCCGACGATGCTCATCACCATCAGCCCGGCGCCGAAGCAATAGGGCAGCGGAACGCCAAGGGTCAGCAAGCCCACAAGGGCGCCGACCGCCAGCAGCGCGACCTCAACCATGACGTCCCCCTTCGTTTTCGTCGAAATCAGCCGTCTCGTAGTCGGTCACGTGATGATCGGCTGTCGCGTAATTCCCGGTAACCAGGGCGCGGACGTGGCGCGACAGGTGCCAGGCGGTGAACAGGGTCATCAGGCCGAGCGCCGCGATCAGCGCCACGTCGGCGTAGAAGGTCGGGATGTAGAGCGTGGGGCTTTCCTTCCACACGCGCACCACGTAGCGGGTGAAATCCCAGGCCCACCAGGTCAGCCATACCGACACGATCAGGCTGAGCGTTTCGCCGACCACCGCGAGAATGGCGTGGCCGCGCTCGGTCTTGATGAAGATCTCCAGCACGTTGGCGCGGATCTGGGTGTTCTCGCGGGACGCGTTGATGGCACCCAGCATGTAGAGCCAGAGCGTGGGATAGAGCATGGTCTCCTCGAGTCCCATCACCGGAACCTCGAGCACGTACCGCGTGACCACCTGCACGAACTGGCCCAGGGCCACGATGCAGATCAGGGCCGTCAGCGTATACCGAAAGAAACGCTCCATGAGCAACCGGGCCTCCCGTCCCATTTAACTTGCGTGGGCTATCGCCTCGAGCCCCGTCGTGACGGGACCCGGCCGCCGGTTACGTCCCGGTCTTGCGGTTGGAAGCTTCGGCGGATTTGACCATTAAAGCAAATCGATTAATTGGATGATTCCATAAAGCTACTTTATAATACGGGAATGAACCTCTCTATTCAGCAGCTCCAGTCCTTTCGCGCGGTGATGCGGACGGGGTCCATATCGGAGGCGGCGCGATCGTTGAACCGCACCCAGCCGGCCGTTACCACCCGGATCGCCAATCTGGAAACGGAACTCGGTTTCGCCCTGTTCGAGCGGCGCGGCGGCCGCCTCGTCCCGACGCCGGAGGCCCACTACTTTCTCGAGGAAGCGGAGATCGTCCTTGAACGATTGACCCTCTCGGCCCGCACCATGGCCGAGATCTCCAACCTCGAACGGGGCCGCCTGCGCATCGCCTGCCTCCCGGCGGCGGCCTCGTTCCTGATGCCGCGTGTCCTCGCCGCGTTCGTCCGCGACCGCCCCGACGTCACCGTCTCGCTGATGTCGCGAAGTTCCCCGGTGGTCGCCGACTGGATCGCGTCGCAGCAGTACGACGTGGGTCTCGCCGAGACCCCGGCGCCGCGCGCGGCCTTCATCCTGCGGACCTTCGAACTCGATTGCGTCTGCGCCATGCGCCGGGACGACCCGCTCGCTGAAAAACCGGTAATCACGCCGCTCGATCTAGACGACGCGCCGATGGCCGCCCTCTACCCCGATCACGCCACCAACCGGCTGACGCGAAGCGCCTTCGCCGGGATGGGGGCGCGGTTCCGCCAGCGCTTCGAACTCCAGACCTTCCTGCCGGCGCTGGAACTGGTGGAGCAAGGTCTCTGCCGCTGCATCTGCGATCCCATCACCGCCAAAAGCCGCCGCCTCGGCGAAGGCGGCACCGGCGACCTCGTGGTCCGGCCGCTGTCGCCGCCAGTCCCCTACCCCATTTCCATCCTCACGCCCGCCCACCGCCCGGCGTCGTTGCTGGCGCGGGCCTTCGTCGAACACCTCGCGGAAACATTGCGTCGGTTTGGCCATCTCGACGACCGGGAAATCCCGTAAGCCGCTCCGCGTCGGGCACAACACCCATTACCTGGTTGAATTTCTTTGCGTGCATCTTTGATCGAAGTGTGTATTTCGTGACGAATGATACTTGAAGAGGTTGGCGACAGCGCATGGCTCGCCGAGGGCGGGTTGGTGGATTTCTACGGGTTCCCCTTCCCGACGCGTTCGGTGGTGGTCCGGTTGGACAACGGCGATGTTTGGATCTGGTCGCCCATCGAGCCATCGGAAGACTTGATCGCGGAGATCGACCGGCTCGGTCCGGTTGCCCACCTCGTCAGTCCCAACAAGATCCACCACCTCTATCTCCAGGACTGGACGGCGCGCTATCCCGGGGCGCGTGTCTGGGGCCTGCCATCGGTGATCGCAAAGCGGCGCGACCTGACATTTTGCGAGCCTTTGTCCGACGATCCGCCGGAGAACTGGCGCGGCGATATCGATCAGGCGTGGTTCCGGGGCTCCCCGATGATGGACGAGGTAGTGTTCTTCCATCGCCGGTCGCGCACGGTGATCCTCGCCGACCTGATCGAGAATTTTACCGAGCCCTTTCTCCGCGAGCACTGGAGCCGATGGCGGCGCTCGCTCGCCAAGCTCGACGGCATCACATCCGACAACCCGCACGCGCCGTTGGAATGGCGGCTATCGTTCATAAACCGGGCTCCGGCCCGTGCGGCGCGGGACAGGATGCTGGGATGGAACGCCGAACGCGTCATCATGGCGCACGGCGAATGGCAACGCTCCGGCGGCCAGGCCTTCCTGACCCGCGCCTTTGCCTGGCTCGGCTAGTAACCGCTACGAGCGCCGGCGCCGCGTCACCGAACCGTACGCGGCCGCCGGAATCAGTCCGCCGGTGTCGTTCCGTGCCCGCTCACCCCTCGAGCGCCGATACCGGATCGACGTAGGCGTAGCCGAGGTCATCGGCGACGGCCTTGTGGGTGATCCTGCCCTTGCACACGTTGAGCCCCTCGCGGAAATTCGGATTGTCGAGCAGGGCCGCCTTGTATCCCTTGTCCGCGAGCGCGAGGCCGTAAGGAAGGGTCACGTTGTTGAGGGCGTAGGTCGAGGTGGTCGGCGTCGCGCCCGGCATGTTGGCAACGCAGTAGTGAACTACGTTGTCGACCACATAAATCGGATCGGCGTGCGTGGTCGGCCGGGAGGTCTCGAAACAGCCGCCCTGGTCGATGGCGACATCGGTGAGGACCGAGCCCGGTTTCATCCGCCTGACCATGTCGGCGGTGACCAGCTTCGGCGCCTCGGCGCCCACCACCAGCACCGCGCCCACCACCAAATCGGCGTCGAGCACATACTCCTCCAGCGACATCCGGGTGGAATAGACGGTCTTCAAGGACGATCCGAACCGACCGGCGAGGCGGCCGAGCACATCGACGTTGCGGTCGAGGACGGTCACGTTCGCGCCCATGCCGAGCGCCATCATGATGGCGTTCTCGCCGACCACGCCGCCGCCGATCACCACCACCTTGGCCGGCGCCACGCCCGGGACGCCACCCAGCAGAATGCCTTTGCCGCCATGCGCCTTTTCCAGCGCCCAGGCGCCCGCCTGGATCGACAGGCGTCCGGCCACCTGCGACATGGGCGCCAGCAGCGGCAGGCCGCCCTGCGCGTTGGTCACGGTCTCGTAGGCCACGCAAACGGCGCCGCTGTCGACCAAGTCACGGGTCTGATCGGGATCCGGCGCCAGGTGCAGATAGGTGAACAGCAGTTGTCCCTCCTTGAGCATCTTGCGCTCGGGCGCCTGCGGTTCCTTCACCTTGACGATCATTTCGGCGGCATCGAAGACCTCCCGGGCGTTGGTGGCGATCCCGGCTCCGGCGGCGCGATAGTCCGCGTCCGAACATCCGATGCCGGCGCCGGCCCCGGTTTCCACCACAACCTCGTGCCCATGCGCGACGAACTCGCGGGCGCTGTCCGGGGTCAGGCCGACCCGGTATTCGTGAACCTTGATCTCCTTTGGTACGCCGATCCGCATGATGTCCTCCCATGACGCATGATTGATTGACGGGAGGAAGCCTAACGCGAAATCGCCGCGCATGTCCTTGCGAAGTTACATGGAAAACTGGTTCGATATCGAAGTATATTGCTCAAAACTTTATTTTCATCGCATCATATGCGGATGATAGATCTGGACGCGATCGATCGTAAGATCTTGAACCTGCTGCAATCCGACGGCCGCATGACCAACGCGGACCTGGCGGAGCGCATCCACCTGTCGCCTTCGGCGTGTCTTCGCCGGGTCCGGCGGCTGGAGGACGAGGGTGTCATCGAAAACTACGTGATGCTGGTGGCGCAGGCGGCGATCGGCAAGCCAGCCAGCATCTTCGTCGAAATCACCCTGAGCGGTCAGAACGAAGACACGCTCCAGGCCTTCGAGACGGCGGTCTCGGCGTGCCCGGACATCATGGAGTGCCACCTCATGTCCGGCGACGCCGACTACCTGCTCCGCGTCGTCGCCGCCGACACGGCCGATTACGAACGCGTCCACAAGATCCTGGCGCGCCTGCCCGGCCTGGCGAGAGCCCGCTCCAGCTTCGTTCTGCGGACGGTGAGCAAGAGGACCGCCTTTGATCTCTGATCGTTTGGATCGATCCCTCGGAGATCCGGACCGGCCGCCTATCGCTGGCCGATGGATGCCCCGGCGAACAGCGCCTTCAAGCCGCGCGGCTGGCAGCGCCAATACTGTTTCGGCGCCGTGACCTCCGCGCCGAGGGTCGCGGCGGCGTGCCAGGGCCAGCGCGGGTCGTAGAGGATGGCGCGGGCGAGCGCCACGGCGTCCGCCTGTCCGCCGGCGATGATGGCCTCGGCCTGGTCCGCCTCGGTGATCAGCCCGACGGCGATGGTGGGAAGCCCTATCTCGGCCTTCACCCGCGCCGCGAAGGGCACCTGGTATCCCGGCTCGAGCGTGATCGCCTGGGCGGGAGAGATCCCTCCCGAGGACACGTGGATGGCGGCGCAACCGCGTGCCTTCAGGGCCGCCGAAAGGGCGAGGGTTCCGTCGATGTCCCATCCGCCCTCGACCCAGTCCGTCGCCGAGATTCGAGCCCATACCGGCCGGCCGGCCGGGAAGGCGGCGCGCACCGCGTCGAACACCTCGAGTGGGAAGCGCATCCGGTTTTCGAGACCGCCGCCGTATTCGTCGCCGCGGCGGTTGGCGATGGGCGAAAGAAACTGGTGCATCAGGTAGCCGTGGGCCATGTGCAGCTCGATGCCGTCCAGGTCCAGCCGCGCCGCCCGACCGGCGGCTCTCGCGAAATCCCTCCGCACCCGGTCCAGCCCCGCCCCGTCGAGCGCGTCGGGCACGTCCTCGCCGTCGGCGTGCGGGATGGCCGAGGGCGCCACGGTCTTCCATCCCCCCGGCTCGCCGGGGAAAATCTGCTGGCCGCCCTCCCACGGCGGGCGGCTCGATCCCTTGCGGCCCGCGTGCGCGAGCTGGATGGCGATGGGCATGGACGAGTGTGCCCGGACGGCCGCCAGAACCCGGGCGAGCGCCGCTTCGTTGGCATCGGAATAAAGCCCGAGATCCTGGCCCGAGATCCGCCCTTCCGCCGACACCGCCGACGCTTCCAGGATCATCAGCCCGGCCCCCGACAGCGCCAGGTGCCCGAGGTGGATGGTGTGCCAGTCCCCGGCGCTTCCATCCACGGCCGAGTACTGGCACATGGGCGCGATGACGATCCGGTTCGCAAGGCCGAGCCCACCGATGTCGAGGGGGCGGAAAAGCTGGCTCATGGCCGGAGGTCCTCTATTCGGAAATCACCGCGTCGCCGACGCCCTCAGGCGCCGCAGCATTTCTTGAACTTTTTGCCGGATCCGCAGGGGCATGGCTCGTTGCGTCCCACATGTTGGACGCGGCGGGGGGCGGTCTTGGGGCTGATGTCGCCATCCACGTAGAACCAGCGGCCAGCCTCGCGGCGGAAGACGGATCGTTCGTGATGGACACCCGCGCCGGCGGGGCTTTTGTAATGGGCCGCGAACTCCACCGTGCCGGTGTCGTCGTCCGGGCCGCCGCCGGCGGTTTCGCGAATTTCCAGCCGTGTCCACTGGACCGTGCTGTTTTGGCGTTCGGCCTCCGCGCGGTCGAAGCCGTCGCGGGCCTCCGGGGCATGGGTGTTGTCGATGTAGTCGAGATCGCCGCGAACGAACGCGGTGAACCGCGAGCGCATCAGCGCCTCGGGCGTTGGCGCCGGCGCGCCGCCAAGAAGGGGGCCGCAACACGTCTCGAACTCAGCGCCGGAACCGCAGGGACAGTGGGTCATGGAGAGGGACTTAACGCCATCGACCCGTTTTGAAAAGGAGAACGTCCCGATCGCCCATCGATCGGCCGATGGAAGGCGGCTAAACCGCTCCCCGTCCGGCGGTAACGCCTCAGCGGGACGGACGCATCATGGTCGACTCGCCGTCCGCCGCCCGCTGGCTGAATTCGTCCCACCGTACGTTGAACGCCTTCAGAAGGCCGTAGCCGATCCCGACCCCGATCAGGACCGCGGGCACCCCAATCAGCACCGCCTTACCAACCCCGGCGGCCACCCCGGCCTTCGCCAGCGGAGCCCCGCGCGCAAGACCCGTGCCGAAGTGAGAGCCATGAAACGCTGCCGTCATCTCCACCTCCACCGCCGCGATCCAGTGCGCGGCGACATTCCGTCAAAATACGCCTGCTAAATTACGTGGCGATCCCGGCATCAGGAGTCCAGGGGGCACGCATCAAACCACGGCGATCCCATTCCCATTGCCCGATTGGTTGGGACCACCTACTGGACTGCCCCAAAACGAACCGCCACCATTTTTTATTCGTTCAACGCTGATGTGGCGTCGTTCGCCGGCCGGAGGCATCGGTGCGGTTTTAGGACGAACCGTGGGCTGGTTTCATGTCATGATCGGGAATGGTCTCCGGTCGGGCACGGAAAAGGAGCGGGCGCGTGGAACTGGCATTTGTGACACTGTTGCTGGTCTGTCAGCTGGCGGGAGAGGTCATCGCGGTGGCCACCGGGGTGCCCATTCCCGGCCCGGTCATCGGCATGGCGCTGCTGTTCTTCGGCCTCGCCCTGCACGGTGCCGTGCCCGATGGCCTGCGGGACACCGCCGGCGGGCTGCTGAAGCACCTGGCGCTGCTGTTCGTGCCGGCGGGGGTGGGAATCATGGCGCACCTCACGCTGCTGGCCGACGAGGGCTGGCCGATCCTGGCGGCGCTCGTCGGCGGCACCGTCATCACCATCGCCGTGACCGCCGGGGTGATGAGGGGAGTTTCCAGGCTGTCCGGCGGGAAACGCGCGGAATGAACGCCGAGTTGAAGGAAATCTGGGTCTATCTGGCCGCCAGCCCGCTCGCCGGCCTGACCCTCACCCTGCTGGCCTACCAGGCGGGGCTGTGGCTGTACAATAGGAGCAACGGCAACGCTCTGCTCAACCCGGTATTGATCGCCATCGGCCTGCTCGCGGGACTGCTCCACGCCACGGGAACCGACTACGCCACCTACTTCGAGGGGGCCAAGTTCGTGCATTTCCTTCTGGGACCGGCGACGGTGGCCCTGGCGGTGCCGCTCTATCGCCAGTTCGCCCTGGTCCGCCGGTCGGCCCCGGCCCTGGTCACCGCGCTCGTGGTCGGCTCGCTGACCGCCGCCGGCAGCGCCGTCGCCATCGGCTGGGCGTTCGGGGCGTCCGAGCAGACGCTGCTTTCCCTGGCGCCGAAATCGGTAACCACGCCCATCGCCATGGGTATCGCCGAGAAGATCGGCGGCCTGCCGTCGCTGACCGCGGTGCTGGTGATCCTCACCGGCATCATCGGCGCGGTGCTGGGCACGGGGCTGCTCAAGCTGATCCGGGTGCGCGACCACCAGGCCACCGGCTTCGCGCTTGGCCTCGCGTCGCACGGCATCGCCACCGCCCGCGCCCTGCAGGTGAGCGAGGTGGCGGGCGCCTTCGCGGGTTTGGCGATGGGTCTCAACGGATTGGCGACGGCCCTGCTGGTGCCGCTGCTCCACCGGATGCTGTTCTGATCAGCCGACGGTCTTGGCGAGCTCGCGGACGAGGGCTTCGCCCATCACCCGGGTGGACACCTTGGCCTTGTCCGGCTGCATGATGTCGGCGGTGCGCAGGCCGCCGTCGAGAACCGCCTTCACGGCCGTTTCGATGGCGTCGGCCTCGGCGGCCATGTCCAGCGAATAGCGCAGGCACATGGCGAAGCTGAGGACCACCGCCAGCGGGTTGGCCTGTCCCTTGCCGGCGATATCCGGGGCGCTGCCGTGCACCGGCTCGTACAGGGCGAGACGGCGGCCGCTTTCGTCGGCCGCGCCAAGCGACGCCGACGGCAGCATGCCGAGCGAGCCAGTGAGCATGGCCGCCTCGTCCGACAGGATGTCGCCGAACAGGTTGTCGGTGACGATGACATCGAACTGGCGCGGGTTGCGGACCAGCTGCATGGCGCAGTTGTCGGCGTACATGTGGGAGAGCGCCACGTCCGGGAACTCCTCGTCATGCAGCCTCTGGACCTCTTCGCGCCACAGCACGCCGCTCTCCATTACGTTGGCCTTCTCGGCGGAACAGACGCGGTTGGAGCGCTTGCGGGCCAGTTCGAAGGCCACCCGGGCGATGCGGCGGATTTCGTGGGTGTCGTAGACCTGGGTGTTGATGCCCCGGCGGCTGCCATCGGGAAGGGTTTCGATGCCGCGCGGCTGGCCGAAATAGACGCCGCCGGTAAGCTCGCGGACGATCATGATGTCGAGCCCCTTGACCACCTCCAGCTTCAGGGTCGACGCCGAGGCGAGCGCGTCGAACACCACCGCCGGCCGCAGGTTGGCGAACAGCTCCATGTCCTTGCGCAGCCGCAGGAGACCGCGCTCCGGTTTCCGCTCGAAGGGAAGGTCGTCCCACTTGGGGCCGCCCACGGCGCCGAGAAGCACCGCGTCCACGGCCAACGCGTCCGCCATGGTTTCGTCGGTCAGCGGGGTGCCGTGGGCGTCGATGGACGCGCCGCCCACGAGGCCCTCGGAGACGTCGAACACGATGCCGCGGTTGCGGTCCAGGAAGTCGATGACCCGCTTGACCTCCACCATCACTTCGGGGCCGATGCCGTCACCCGGCAAGAGGAGAAGTTTCTTATTGTTGGCCATGGTTGTTCCCGCTGGTTGCGTCACGTGTTGTTCAGGGTCACAGTATACATCAACCGTAGAGCCAAGGCTGCTCCGCTCTTTGCCGCGCCTCGAAGGCCTCCACCTTGTGGACCTCCTTCAAGGTCAGTCCGATCTCGTCGACGCCGTCGATGAGGCATTCCTTGCGGAACGGATCCACGTCGAAGCGGACCTTGCGGCCATCCGCCATGGTGATCTCCTGGGCTTCCAGGTCGACGCCGAGCGTGGCGTTGTCCACGTGGGCGACCTCGGCCATCAGCTTGTCCACCTGGTCGCGCGGCAGGACGATGGGCAGGATGCCGTTCTTGAAGCAGTTGTTGAAGAAAATATCGGCGAAGCTGGGCGCGATGACGCAGCGGATGCCGAAATCGAGAAGCGCCCAGGGGGCGTGTTCCCGGGACGAGCCGCACCCGAAGTTGTCGCCGGCCACCAGGATCACGGCGTCGCGGTGATGGTGTCCGTTGAGCACGAAATCGGTGTGCTCGTTGCCGTCATCGTCGTAGCGGAGCTCGAAGAACAGGCTCTTGCCGAGTCCGCTGCGCTTGATGGTTTTCAGGAACTGCTTGGGAATGATCATGTCGGTATCGACGTTGATCATCGGCAGGGGCGCGGCGACGCCCGTCAGCTTGGTAAAACTCTCCATCGATCCTCCGATCGCTCCCGTCGCTGACGATCAGCGCAGGAGATCGCGCACGTCGGTGATATGTCCGGTAACGGCGGCGGCCACGGCCATGGCCGGGCTGACCAGGTGCGTGCGCCCACCCCGGCCCTGACGCCCCTCGAAATTACGGTTGGAGGTGGACGCGCACCGCTCCTTCGGTTCGAGACGGTCGGCGTTCATGGCCAGGCACATGGAGCACCCGGGCTCCCGCCATTCGAACCCCGC
The DNA here is from genome assembly GCA_963701445.1 of uncultured Alphaproteobacteria bacterium. Lineage (GTDB taxonomy): Bacteria > Pseudomonadota > Alphaproteobacteria > Rhodospirillales > Defluviicoccaceae > CAKZLS01. Next base: position 181,313 of record CAVPAM010000038.1, on the reverse strand, counting down.
CTCGATAAACACGCGGTCCAGTCCCTCCTCCTCGGCCATCGCCTTGACCAGGCCGGAGCCGGGAACCACCATGGCGCCGACGCCTTCGGCCACCTTGCGGCCCCGCGCCACGGCCGCCGCCGCGCGCAGGTCCTCGATGCGGCCGTTGGTGCACGAGCCGATGAACACCCGGTCCACCTTGACGTCGCACATGCGCGTTCCCGCGGTCAGGCCCATGTAGTCCAGCGACCGTTCCATGGCGCGGCGCTTGTCCGGGTCGGGCGCGGAAGCCGGATCGGGCACCACGCCGGTGACCGGCACCACATCCTCGGGGCTGGTGCCCCAGGTGACCTGCGGGGGGATGTCGCCGGCGTCGAGCGTGATCTCCTTGTCGTAATGGGCGCCCTCGTCCGAGGGCAGCGTCCGCCAATGGGCGACTGCCTGCTCCCACGCGGCGCCGGTGGGCGCCATCGGCCGTCCCTTGAGATAGGCGAAGGTGGTTTCGTCCGGAGCGATCAGGCCCGCCCGCGCGCCGGCCTCGATGGTCATGTTGCAGACCGTCATCCGCCCTTCCATGCTGAGGCCGCGGATCACGTCCCCGGTATACTCGATGACATGACCGGTGCCGCCGGCGGTTCCCGTCTCGCCGATGATCGCCAGGACCACGTCCTTCGCCGTGACACCCAGCGGCAGCGCGCCGTTGACCGCGACCCGCATGTTCTTGGCCGGCCGTTGCAGCAGCGTCTGGCTGGCCAGCACGTGCTCCACCTCGGAGGTGCCGACGCCGAACGCCAGGGCGCCGAACGCGCCGTGGGTGGAGGTGTGGGAGTCGCCGCAGACGATGGTCATGCCCGGCAGGGTGAACCCCTGTTCCGGTCCGATGATATGAACGATGCCCTGGCGCACGTCGGCCATGGAAAAGTACTGGATCCCGAACGCGGCGCAATTCTCCGCCAGGGTTTCCACCTGGATCCGCAATTCTTCGTCTTCGATGCCCAGCGAACGGTCGGTCGTCGGCACGTTGTGATCGGCGACGGCCAGGGTCGCCTCGGGTCGCCGGACGGGGCGGCCCGACATGCGCAAGCCTTCGAACGCTTGCGGGCTGGTGACTTCGTGGACCAGATGCCGGTCGACATAAAGAATGGCGGTGCCGTCCCGAAGGACGTCCACCAGATGCCCGTCCCAGATCTTGTCGAACAGGGTGCGAGGTTTGGACATGGATCGGGTTCCTCAGCGCCGGCGGCCCGCGGCCGCCGGCCGAATGCGGACTATGACGTCTGTTTGTCTTCCTTCTCGGCCTTGGCCTTGTCGTTGGCCTCGAGCCGCGCCTTGCGATCGGCTTCCTTGGCGGCCGCGACCGCGGCCTTCTCCTCGGCCGACACCTTCGCCGAGAACCCGTCGGTCTTCTCGGCGATGCGGGCACGCTTGCCGCGAAGTTCGCGCAGGTAATAGAGCTTGGCGCGCCGGACGTCGCCGCGCCTCACCACCTCGATGGAGGCGATAATGGGGGAATACAGCGGGAAAACCCGCTCGACGCCCTCGCCGTAGGAGATCTTGCGCACGGTGAACGACGAGCCGAGGCCCCTGTTCCGGCGCGCGATACAAACTCCCTCGAACGCCTGCAGCCGCTCGCGCGACCCTTCCACCACCTTGACCTTGACCCGCACGGTGTCGCCGGGAGCAAAGACGGGCACGGGCCGCTCATCCGTGAGCTTCTGGATCTGCTCTTGGTCGATTTGTTCAATCAGGTTCATGACTGCTTGTCCCTGTTACTCGATATGGGACCGGGCGCCCCGGTCACAACGTCCTGTCCCCGGTCTAGGGTTGATCCGCCACATGGCGAGCCCAAAGATCCGGTCTTCTCTCGCGGGTGACGCGCTCGGCCTGTCCGCGTCGCCAGGCCTCGATCATCCCATGGTGGCCGGACAGCAGAACCTCCGGCACGTCCTTGCCCCGCCACGCCCGGGGCCGCGTATAGTGGGGGTACTCCAGCAGCCCCGCTTCGAAACTTTCCTCGGCCAGCGAACCCGGATCGCCCACGACCCCCGGCAACAATCTCACGCACGCGTCGATCAGCGCCATGGCCGCCGGTTCGCCGCCAGAGAGGACAAAGTCGCCGAGGCTGATTTCCTCCGGCGCCCAAGCCTCCAAAACCCGTTCATCCACGCCCTCGAACCGGCCGCACAAGAGTACCAGTCCCGGTCCCCCGGCCAACGCCCGAACCCTGGCTTGGTTCAGTGGCCGGCCGCGAGGGGTCAGGAAAATGAGCGGCAGGTCGGGTGCTGTTCGCTTGGCCGCGCCGATCGAGGCATCCACCACGTCCGGCCGCATGACCATTCCCGGCCCACCCCCGAAGGGCGTGTCGTCAACAGTGCGGTGTTTATCGCGCGCAAAGTCGCGAATGTCCACCGTTTCCAGCACCCATTTTCCGTCCGACAGGGCCTGCCCCGCCAGCGAGTGCGCCAGCGGCCCCGGAAACATCTCCGGAAACAGCGTAATGGCGCGCGCGGTCCACGGCACGGTGTCGGTCACGTCGTCTCTCCACCGTTCGAACTCGCCGCGGCCTCCGGCATCGTCTCCTTCGTCGTCGGGTCCGTCGGGGCCGGTGTCCGCTCCCGCCTCCTCGATCAGGCCCGGTATCGGCGCGACCACGAGCTGCCCGCCCGCCAGATCCACCACCGGCACCGCCTCCCGGGTGAAGGGGATCATGTGCGGACCCGAACCGGGGCTCGCGATCTCGATCACCGCTCCGGCGCCGAAGTCATGGACGGCGCGGACCCGGCCAAGTTCGCGGCGTTCCTGGTCCGGCGGCCCACCCCCACTGGCGAGGACGGCGCTCAAACCGATCAGGTCGGCGTGATAGTATTCCTCCTCGGCGGGTTCCGGAAGCGCGTCCCTGGAAACGAACAGCTTCTCGCCCTTCAGCGCCTCGGCGGCCGTCCGGTCGGCGATTCCCTCGATCCGAGCCACGATCCGCCCCTTGGCCTGACCGACGACCCGGATGCGGTAGCGCCGCTCGCCGGATTGATCGGAAACCGGGCCATACGCGGCGACGTCGACGGGATCGGTGGTGAAGCTCTTGATCCAAACCTCGCCCCGGAGCCCGCGGACGCCGGCGACGACGCCCACGCACACCCTGCCCGCGTCCCGCGCCGCGCCTTCGTTCCGCATGCCCATGGGCGGCCGCGAGGCACCGCGCCGTTAACCGGCGGCGGCGTCTCCGGCGCCGGCCTCGGCCGGGGCTTCAACGGGCGCCGCGGCCGCCGCCCTGGCGGCCTCGGCGGCTTCCGCGGCTTCCTTCAGGCGCTCCTGCGCCTTGGCCTTGGGCGCGGCCTTCTTGGTCTGCTCGCGCCTCGGGCGCGGCTCCATCAGCCCACTCTTGGCACAAAAGGCGGCGACGCGATCGCTCGGACTGGCGCCGACGCCAAGCCAATACTTGAGCCGCTCCTCCTTCAGCGCGATCCTCTCGGGATCGTCGCTGTTCAGTTGAGGATTGTAGGTCCCCACCACTTCGATGAAGCGGCCGTCGCGGGGGCTCCGCGAATCGGCGACCACGATCCGGTAAAAGGGGCGCTTTTTGGCGCCGCCGCGGGTCAAGCGAATGCGTAACGACATCTGTTCGATCGTCCTTCCTATTTTAAACCTAGCCGAACGGGCCTAGCCGAACGGGCCCTGTTTCATCGGCGGCATCTGCGAGAGCAGTTCCGGCGGCAATCCGCGCCCCGGCATCATTCCCTTCCGCCCCATCTTACCCATCTTCTTCATCATCGTGCCCATCTGCCGGTGCTGTTTGAGCAAACGGTTGACGTCCTGAACGGTGGCCCCCGATCCGCTGGCGATCCGCCGCCGCCGCGAGCCATTGAGGATCTTGGGGTTGCGCCGCTCCGCCACGGTCATGGACAGGATGATCGCCTCCTGCCGGGCCAGCATGGAGTTGTCGATATTGGCGCCCTCGAGCTGCTGCTTGATCTTGCCGATACCGGGAAGCATGCCGAGCAATCCCTTGACGTCGCCCATTTTGCGGAGCTGCTTGAACTGATCGAGCATGTCTTCCAGCGAAAACTCGCCCTTGCTGATCTTCCGCGCCAGCTTTTCGGCGTCTTCCTGGTTGATGACGTCGGCGGCCCGTTCCACCAGCCCGACCACGTCGCCCATGCCGAGGATGCGCCCGGCGACGCGGGTCGGCTGGAACGCTTCCATCTCGTCCAGCTTTTCGCCCACGCCCATGAGCTTGATCGGCTTTCCGGTGACCGCCCGCATGGACAACGCCGCGCCGCCGCGCGCGTCGCCATCGACGCGGGTGAGCACGATCCCGGTGAGCCCCACCTGCCGGTGGAAGGAGTCGGCGAGGGTGACGGCGTCCTGACCGGTCATGGCGTCCGCCACGAGCAGGGTCTCCACCGGCCGGGCCACGTCCTTCACCGCCGCCGCCTCGGCCATCATCGTCTCGTCCACGTGCAGCCGTCCGGCGGTGTCCAGGATGACCACGTCGTAACCTTCGCGGCGGCCCACCTCCATGGCGCGCCTGGCGATGGCGGCCGGCTGCTCGCCGGCGACCACGGGCAGCACCGCCGTATCGCTCTGCTCGCCCAGAATGGCGAGCTGATGCTGGGCGGCGGGCCGGTAGATGTCCAGCGACGCCATCAGCACCCGCTTCTTCTCGCGCTTCTTGATCAGGATCGCCAGCTTGGCGCAACTCGTGGTCTTACCGGACCCCTGCAGCCCCACCATCAGGACCGCCACCGGCGGGGTGCCCGTCAGATCGACGCCCGAACCCTTGCCGATCTCCCGGTCGCCGTCGGTTTCGCCTCCCAATGTCTCGACCAGATGATCGTGAACGATCTTGATCACCATCTGGCCGGGGGTGACGCTTCTCAGAACCTCCTGGCCGAGCGCGCGCGCTCGGACGCCGGCGATGAAATCCTTGACCACGGGCAGGGCGACGTCGGCCTCGAGCAACGCCACGCGGACCTCCCGCAAGGCTTCGCCGACATCGGACTCCGAGAGCGCCCCGCGCTTCTTGAGCCGGTCGAAGATGTCGCCCAGTTTTCCCGTCAGACCGTCGAACACGCGCCGTGCGCTCCCGCTGAATCGCGCCTCTCACACGAAAGGCGACGAACGAAATGTGGCCAATGAAAAAAGCCAGCACGCGAAGCTCGCGGACTGGCGGTCCCGCAAAGACATACCATTCAGGCCGCGCACTCTAGTTTCGGCCGAATGCCAAGTCAAGCCAAGCAACGCGACTGCAACCTTGCCGAAATGAACTTTCGGTTGTATATTGTCTATTACACAATCATTGATTGCGCAAAAGAGTGCCATGCCCGACGATTTTCCGAGACCCGAACACACCCGCGCCTGCCGAATCGACGTCATGGACCTGCACGTCGCCGCGCGGTTGAAAAGGCGGCGGCTGCAACTGCGGCTGGAGCCGCAACTCCTCGATGTGGCCATCGGCGAGCAATCTGGAACGGTCGAACGCGTGGAACGCGGCGGCAAGCGGCTGGGGGCATCGCAGCTTTACAAGCTGGCCGTGGTCCTCGGGGTCGGCGTGGCATATTTCTTCGCCGACGATCTCGACGACGAAGATCAGGAAGCCCGGAAGGTGGCCGAACTGCCGGTCACCGATCACAAGGCGTTGCTGGAAGCCAAGCGGTTCGCGCGGGCCTGCGCGCGGATCTCGAGCCCCGAAATCAAACAGATGATCAGGAGCCTGCTCGAAACGCTCGTGACCGACGAGGACATTCCGGCCATCGTCCCGCCGTCGGGCGACGCGGTCCGCGATCAAACGAACCCGGCCCGACCCGCCCCCGGACAGCCAGGCCACGACGGCCGGGCGAGGTGCGAGAGGGCTCCCCGCCAGCGGCCCTCCCCGGACCCCGCCCCCGATCCATGGCGCCCCGAAGCCACGTCAAACAGGGAGCGCAAGCGCGCGCCTTGACCCCTCTACCCGCGCCGCACTAGAACGGTCGCGTGGACCTGAACATCATCAGCGAAGCCGTCGCGCATGCCGGTCTCATGTGCCGTGGCGGATTTTATCCGCGCCCGGAGGACGCCGTCCCCGGCGCCGCCGGCACCGTCGTGCTCGTGGGCAACGCCGGACCCGACATGTGGCGGGCTTTCACCGCCGAGGTCCCGGCCGAGGAACGCCGAACCCGGCCCGATCCGCTTGACACATGGATCCGCCGAACGTTGACGGCGGTTGCCGGTTCGCTTGGCGCCACGCCCCTGTTCCCGTTCGACGGCCCACCCTACCTTCCGTTTTCGCGTTGGGCGAGGCGGACCGGGACCGTATACACCTCGCCCATTGGACCGCTGATCCACCCCGAATTCGGCCTCTGGCACGCGTACCGCGGCGCATTGGTGTTCGCTGACCCGCTTCCCCTGCCGCCGGTGGACCAAGGCCCCAGCCCCTGCGACCGGTGCGAGGGCCGGCCGTGCCTGCAAACCTGCCCGGTTCAGGCGTTGCGCGATGGAGAGTACGACGTGGACGCCTGCGTCGATCATCTCGGAACACCGGCCGGCATCGACTGCATGATGTTGAGTTGCCGCGCGCGCCGCGCGTGCCCCGTCGGGCGGCGCTATCAGTACGAGCCGGACCAGTCGATTCTGCACATGCGGGGATTTCTCGGCCAGAAAACGCACGGCGAGGGCGACGGAACATAGACTTTATGGCGGTCGACGCCATATGTTCCGGGTTATGAACACCTTGCCTTTCACCAAGATGCATGGCCTCGGCAACGATTTCGTGGTCCTGGACGCCCGCCGGCAACGGTTGGAAATCGGCGAGCGGCAGGCGCGCGCCATCGCCGACCGGCGGACGGGGGTGGGCTGCGACCAGTTGATCATCGTCGAGCCCCCGGTCAACGGCTTCGCCGACGCCTTCATGCGCATCCGCAACGCCGACGGCGGCGAGGTCGAGGCCTGCGGCAACGCCAGCCGCTGCGTGGCGACCATGATCATGGGCGAAAAAAAGGAACGGCACGCGATCATCGAGACCGTCGCCGGGCTGCTCGACGCGGAAGCGGGCGAAAACGGCATGGTCAGCGTCGACATGGGCCGCATCCGCTTCGATTGGCGCGACATTCCGCTGTCGAAGGCCGTGGATACCCTGCACCTGGACGTTGAGGCCGGACCGCTCAGGGACGCGGCGGCGGTGAACATCGGCAACCCGCACGCCGTGTTCTTCGTGGACGACGCCGAGGCGGTGCCCCTGGACATCTTCGGTCCCGTCATCGAACGCCATGCCCTGTTTCCCGAGTTCACCAACGTGGAAGCGGCCCAGGTGGTCGCCCGCGACCGCATCCGGCTGCGGGTCTGGGAGCGCGGCGTGGGCATTACAAGGGCCTGCGGAACGGGGGCGTGCGCCACGCTGGCCGCGGCCGCCCGCCGTGGACTCACGGACCGTACCGCCGACATCGTGCTGGACGGTGGGGTGCTGCGGATCGAGTGGCTGAAGGACGACCACATCTTGATGACCGGCCCGGTCGCCGTCAGCTTTTCCGGCGTTCTCGACCCTTCCCTGCTGGCGTGAGGGCCGGCCCATGACCGAACCGCGCGTTGTCACCTTCGGCTGCCGGTTGAACGCGCTCGAATCCGAAGTCATCGCAGGCGAGGCCCGCGCCGCTGGTCTCGAGAACGCGGTGATCGTCAACACCTGCGCGGTGACCACCGAAGCCGTGCGCCAGGCCCGCCAGACCATCCGCCGGCTGCGCCGCGAACAGCCGGACGGCCGCATCGTCGTCACCGGTTGCGCCGCCCAATTGGCTCCCGAGGCGTTCGCGGCCATGCCCGAGGTGGACCAGGTGCTTGGCAACGCCGAGAAGCTGCTCCGCCGCCACCTGTCCGGGAGCAACCCCAGGATCGCGGTCTCCGACATCATGACCGTCGAGGAGACCGCCGGCCATCTGCTCCAAGGGTTCGAAAGCCGCACCCGGGCGTTCGTTCAGGTACAGCAAGGTTGCGATCACCGGTGCACCTTTTGCATCATCCCGTTCGCGCGCGGTCCCAACCGAAGCGTTCCGGTGGACCGGATCGTCGAGCAGACGCGGGTCCTGAGCGAGAACGGTTATGCCGAGGTGGTTCTGACCGGCGTCGATATCTGTTCCTACGGGGCCGACCTGCCGGAGGGACCGTCCCTCGGGGAATTGATTCGCGCGGTGCTGCGGGAGGTTCCCGGACTGAGACGGCTGCGGCTTTCGTCCCTCGATCCGGCGGCCATGGACGACGTTCTTTTCCGCGTGCTCGAAGACGAGCCGCGCCTGATGCCGCACTTGCACCTGAGCCTGCAGGCCGCCGACGACATCGTCCTCAAGCGCATGAAGCGCCGCCATACCCGCGCCCAGGCGGCGGCGATGGTCGAGCGGGCCCGTCGGGCTCGGCCCGACGTGGTGTTCGGAGCCGACCTGATCGCCGGGTTCCCGACCGAAACCGACGACATGTTCGCCCATACCCTCGACGCCGTGGAAGACATGGGATTGACCTACCTGCACGTGTTCCCGTTCTCCGCCCGGTCCGGCACGCCGGCGGCGCGCATGCCGCAGGTTCCGGGCCCGGTGAAGCGCCGGCGCGCGGCGATGCTTCGCGACGCCGGAGACCGCGCGCAGCGGCGGTTTTTCGAGAGCCGGATCGGTTCGACGACGGAAGTCCTGGTCGAACGGGGACGCGACGGACGGTGCCCTCACCACGCGCCGGTCTTACTGGACTTCGACGCCGAGCCCGGGTCCCTTGTGTTCGCGCGCATCACCGGCGCCGGTCCGGATCACCTGATAGGCGGATGCACGGAATGAACGAGACGCCGGCGGACCAGACGGAGGGCCTCGGGTGGCTTTCTCGGCTGAAAAAGGGACTTAGCCGGTCGTCGGCGAAGCTGACCGGCGGAATTTCCGACCTGTTCGTCAAGCGCAAGCTCGACGACGGGGCATTGGAGGACCTGGAGGAATTGCTGATCAGCGCCGATCTCGGCGTGGCGACGGCCGCCAAGCTGACCCAGTCGCTGGCGAAAACCCGCTTCAACCAGGAAGTGACGTCCGAGGAGGTGCGCGCCGCCCTGGCCGAGGAGATCGCGGCGATCCTCAAGCCCGTGGCCCAGACCATCAGCATCCATCAGGCCCACAAACCGCACGTCATCCTGGTTTGCGGCGTCAATGGCAGCGGCAAGACCACCACCATCGCCAAGATGGCGGGGCTGTTCAAGCACGTCGGGTTCAAGGTGGTCCTGGCGGCGGGAGATACCTTTCGCGCCGCCGCCGTGGAGCAGTTGCGGATCTGGGGAGACCGGATCGGTTGTCCGGTGATCTCCAGGCCCATCGGCTCCGACGCCGCCAGCCTGACCTACGAGGCGCTCGAAAAGGCGCGCGCGGACCGCGCCGACATTCTGCTGATCGATACCGCCGGGCGCCTGCAGAACAAAACGGACCTGATGGCCGAGCTGCAAAAGATCGTTCGGGTCATGAAAAAGGTCGATGACAAGGCACCTCACGATTGTCTGCTGGTTTTGGATGCAACGGTCGGCCAGAATGCCCATAATCAAGTGGAGGTGTTCCGTAAGATGATCAACGTCACCGGCTTGGCCGTTACCAAGCTCGACGGCTCGGCCAAGGGGGGCGTCGTGGTCGCGCTGGCGGAGAAATTCGACCTTCCGGTGCACTTCATCGGGGTCGGGGAATCGATGGAGGATATGCGGGCATTCGATGCCCGTTCGTTCGCGAGAAGCCTGATGGGTCTCGACGTGCGGGAACGGAGAGGAGAATGACTGTGAAACAACCACATGATGGCGGTCATCGCGGCCGGCGTTCCGCCTCGACGGCCATGCTGGGGGCCTTTCTGTCCCTGGCGGCGGCCAGCTTGGGGGGCGAGGAAGCCCGCGCCAACCCGAACGCGGGCTTGAAACCGGCCGCCCCATCGGCTCCGGACGCCGGTCCGGCACCGAAGGTCAATTTGGCTCCGGGCATCAAGGCGCCCCCGAGCGTCGAGCCGGGCGCGGGCGCCGGGTCCACCGCCGACATGGATACATGGCACGCGCAGGCCCTTTCCCTGCTGTCGGCGTCGCTGGAACGCTACGAGGCCATCGCGAAGGCCGGAGGATGGTCCACGGTTCCGCCCGGTCCCACCCTCAAGCCGGGAATGGTCGATGCGCGGGTTCCCCTCGTGCGCCAGCGGCTCGAAATCACCGGCGACATGCCACCCGCCAATCTCCCGGTCGGGCCCGGAGCCGACGCCGCAACCGAACCCCGGCACGACCGAAGCCGCGGCAAACGCGGAGAATGCCGCCCCGCCGAGCGCCGCGCCGGCGGCCGACCCGCTTCTCTTCGATGCGACGCTGGCGGCGGGTGTCCGCGCTTTCCAGGCGCGGCACGGCCTCACGACGGATGGATTTGTCGGCCGCCAGACCCTCGCGGCGCTCAATGTTCCGGTGAGCGCCCGTCTCAGAACGCTGAACCTCAACAAGACGCGTATTCAGACCTTCAAGCCCTGGGGTCCGTCGTACGTCCTGGTGATCGTTCCCGGTTTCGAGGCCCGGCTGATCCGGGAACTGGAACCGGTGCTCAAGACCCGGGTCATCGTCGGCGAACCCGGCTGGCCGACGCCGCAGCTCAACGGCATGCTCTCGCGGGTGGAGGTCAATCCATACTGGAACGTGCCCAGAAGCATTCTGATCCGCGAAATCATCCCGCGCATGCAGCGCGATCCGGGGTATCTCGCGCGCGAGAACATCCGGGTATTCACCGGTTGGGACGCGAACGCGCGCGAAGTCGACCCGGCGCAGGTCGATTGGAGTGGTCCCGCGGTGCGCACCTACCGGCTCCGCCAGGACCCGGGCCCGCACAACGCGCTTGGCAACTTCAAGTTCACGTTCAGAAACAGCGAAAGCATCTATCTGCACGATACCCGCTCGCGGCGCCTCTTCGATCGATCCGCGCGCGCGCTCAGTCACGGATGCGTCCGCGTGGAACAACCGTTCGAACTGGCGGAATTGCTGCTCGCTGGCCAGGGAGGATGGGACTCCGCCGAATTGGAAAGCGCGATCTCGCGCGGCACTAACCGCGGAATCGCCATCGAGCGGCCTCTGCCGGTGCATTTGGTTTACTGGACGGCATGGGTCGACGAAGACGGTCGGACGCAGTTCCGCAACGACATCTACAATCGGGACAGTAACGTTTACGCGCCCGGCGCCGACCAGCAGCGCGGAACCTAGTAGTCCGTATCCGTGACCGGCGGGCGGAGCGTGGGTGGGCGCTTGTCGCTTCTGGCCGACGTGCGATCACGGAAGTGTGTCGGGCCGTGACAAAGGTTGCGGGGCCAAGCGGCCGAGCATGGGCTACCTTGGGGCCGTCCATGAAACATCCTTAGCCCTCATGTGGAAGAAAGTCGCCGCGTTCATATTCGGACCGCCCGTCGAGCGTCAGCTCCCGGAGCGGATCCGGCGGGCCATTTCGGAGCAGCAGGTTCAGGCCGAGATCCTGATCGGCTGGGTCCAGCTTGCGCTGGTCATCTTTTTTGTCGCGCTTTACACCATCGCGCCGAAGACGTCCGACGGGACCGAATTCATGCCCGTGCCCATGGCATTGGCGTTCTATTTCCTGTTTTCGGTCCTCCGCCTGTTCCTTGGTTACCAGCGAATCCTGCCGCGATGGTTCCTGCTGGGCTCGGTGGTCGTCGACATCGGACTGCTGATGGTGCTGATGTGGAGTTTCCATCTGCAATACCAGCAGCCGGCGCCGTTCTATCTCAAGGCGCCCACCCTGCTTTACGTGTTCATCTTCGTCTCTCTCAGAACGCTGCGCTTCGAGCCGACCTACGTCGTTGCCTCGGGGGTCGCGGCCGCCGTGGGCTGGGTGGCCCTCGTCTGGTACGCCGTCGACACCATGGGGCCGGAGCCGGTGATCACTCGCGACTACGTGCTGTACATGACCTCGAACCGGGTGCTGTTGGGCGCCGAGGTGGACAAGATCATCACCATCCTGGTGGTGACCATCGTCCTCGCGGTCGCCCAGGTACGCGCAAGGCGGCTTCTGATGCGCGCGGTGACCGACGCCACCCTCGCCGAAGACCTGTCGCGTTTCGTGGCGCCGGAGATCGCCGAGCAGATCACCCACGCGGAGCAGGCCATCAAGCCGGGCGACGGCATGGTCAAGACCGCCACCGTGATGTTCTGCGATATCGAACGCTTCACCGGGATCAGCGAAGGGCTGGCGCCGGACGAGTTGATGCGGACCCTCAACGAGTATTTCGACGTGGTTTCCCAGGTCATCGACCGCCACGGCGGCGTCATTTCCATGTTCCAGGGCGACGCCATGCTGATCACCTTCAATACGGTCAAACCCGACCCCGGCCACGCGGCGAACGCGCTGCGCGCCGCCGAGGGCATCCAGCGGGTGGTCAAGCACATGCGTTTCGGGCCGGGCGTGGCGCTGCCCACCCGGTGCGGAATCAACACCGGCGAACTGATCGCCGGCGCCATCGGCACGAAAGACCGGCTCATTTCGACGGTCTACGGCGACGAGGTGAACATCGCCGCCCGATTGGAGCAGCTCAACAAGGACTACGGGACTTACGTCCTTGCCACGGAGCAGACCATCGCCGCGGCCGGCGGCGTGTTTGCAAGCCGGCCGATCGGAAGCATCGCCGTGCGCGGCCGGTCATCACCCGTGAGCGTCCATGCCGTGGATTTCGTGGATGCCTCGGATGTCCTGGATTCCGGGAACGCGGGGCCACCGGAGGGGGAGATCAAGCCTCGATATCGAGATAGTAACCCCGGGGGACGTCGCGTTTGAGGGGAACGCCGGATTCGAGCAGCTGATTGAGCCGGGCGATGGCCTTCCGCGCGTGCGGGCCGTCTCCGGATCCGCTTGCCGCCGCTCGCACATTGACATCGCGCGCCGCCTCGTAACCTCGGGCGTCGGGGCGATTGTGCGTCGGCGCCGGCTTCGCGGCCGGCCCGATCATGGCAGGGCTTCCGGTCATCGGTTAAAAATGCCGCTAAATTATTAATAATCTCTGAACAACCTGTCCGATTCCAGGCCCAGCCGGTAGGAATCCGTCAGGGGCCGTGTGGAACGGTGGCGAACCAGGGGCCGCCCCCGGCCCGGTAGCGCTGCAAGACCCATGTCACGCTCGGAAACGCCAGTTGATCCCAGGGGATGTCGTCCCAGTCGAACAGATCCACGGCCAGGCTTTCCTCGCCGGCGGCGAACTCGGAACCGGTCATCGGCGCCCGATAGAAGAACTGGACCTGGCTGATGCGCGGTATCTCGTAGATGCCGATCAAGTCCTCCACGCGCACCCGGGCGGTGGCTTCCTCCCAGACTTCGCGGGCCGCGCCCTCGATGGTGGTTTCGCCCAGTTCCATGAAGCCCGCGGGGATGGTCCACAGCCCCCGTGACGGCGCGATCGCCCGCCGGCACATCAGAATGCGGTCGTTCCAGGTGCAGACCGCGCCGACGACAATTTTCGGATTTGTGTATTCCACATAGCCGCAATCGGGACAGACGAGACGAGTCCTGTTGTCCCCCTCGGGAACGGCTTCCACCGACGGACCGGTGCTCTGCTTGTGCTTCATGCGGCGAGTTTGCCGCGACCCGGACGCTCAGGCAACCCCCCAAAGCGCGGAGACAGGCGCGCCGGACCCGTCGGCCCGGCGCGCCCGCGACTTCGTTAGCGGCGCAGGACGGCGACACCGGGCAGGGTCTTGCCTTCCAGCCACTCGAGGAAGGCGCCACCGGCCGTGGAAATATACGAGAAATCGTCGCCGGCTCCGGCATGGGCCAGGGCCGACACGGTGTCGCCACCGCCGGCAACGGACAGCAGCTTGCCGGCCTTGGTGAGACGCGCCGCTTCCTGGGCGACGGAGTTGGTGCCGACGTCGAAGGGGGTGACCTCGAAGGCGCCGAGCGGACCGTTCCACATGATGGTCTTGCAGCCCGCGAGACGCTTGTTCAAATCGGCGATGGAGTCGGGACCCACGTCGAGGATCATCTTGTCGGAGGGAACGGCGTCCACCGGGACCGTTTGCGAGGGCGCGCCCGCCGCGAACTCGGACGCGACCACCACGTCGGTCGGCAGAACGATCTCGCAGCCGGCCTTCTCGGCGGTGGCCATGATCGCCCGCGCGCTGTCGGCCATCTCATGTTCGCACAGCGACTTGCCGACGTTGACGCCCTTGGCGGCCAGGAAGGTATTGGCCATGGCGCCGCCGATGATCAGAAGATCGACCTTGGCGGTGAGATTGCCGAGCACGTCGAGCTTGGTGGAAATCTTCGCTCCGCCCACCAAGGCGGCCACGGGATGCTTGGGGTTTTCGAGGGCGCCCTCGAGCGCCTCCAGCTCGGCCTGCATCAGCCGGCCCGCCGCCGACGGAAGGATGCGCGCCAGCGCCTCGACGGACGCGTGGGCGCGATGCGAACACGAGAACGCGTCGCTGACCAGAAAATCGCCGTTCTCGGCGAGCTTCCGGGCGAAATCCTGATCGTTCTTCTCTTCCTCGGCATAGAATCGGACGTTTTCCAGCATGGCCAGATCACCGTCCTTCATGGCGTTGACCACGGCGGCGGCATCGGGACCGATACAATCCGTCCCGAACGCCACTGGCTTTCCGGCGATCCGGGCCAGTTCGTCGGCGATCGGCTTGAGCGTGAACTCCGGCTTCTTCTGGCCCTTGGGGCGGCCGAGGTGGCTCAGCACGATAACCTTGGCGCCTCTTTTCGCCAGTTCCATCAGCGTCGGTACCGTGCGGTCGATACGGGTGGTGTCCGTGACCTTGCCGTCCTTCATGGGGACATTGAGGTCGGCGCGCACCAGCACCCGCTTTCCCGCAACGTCAAGGTCATCGATGGTTCTGAATGTCGTCATGATGGATCAACCCTCTCCCCGGAAATGATTCGTTTGGGGGCCGCGACACCCGCCCGCGCGACAGTCAATGGCACGCGTCAACGTTTGTTTTTGGCCGTTTCGGCCCGTTCGCCAGACCCCGGAATGTAAAGGCGGCCGCAAAACAGCGTCCGCGGTTGGTATCGGCTGTGTTATGCGAAGAAGCCAGGGAAAACGCAAGTCCCGCCCGATGGCGCGCCAAAGTTTCATGCGCGGGCCACCGGGGCCGGCGCGATCATGAAACTTCGGCGCGCCCCCGTATTTCGTTGATTTGCGTCATGGGGGTTTGATTTTGGTGGCGCGCCTCGCCATATTATACCCCACAAGGGGTAAAAATTCGAGGATCGCCATACTATCGCCAAATTTGCCGCACATGTTTGTAAACGGCGATCAAGGGGATGATCCAGGGTAACCAGGGGAAAAACAGGCCTTTTCGAAGGCGTGTTTGGAGAGGAGCAAAACGCGGCTATGTTACAGCAAATCTCGCAGTGGACGGACCAGCACACTCCGCCGCCACTCTCCCCGATCGAGGCGGAGGCCATCGTTGGCCGGGCGGCGCCGGCCTTGGCGGCGCACCGGGAGTGGGTGCGCAACACCTACGCCACCCTGGTCTGCCGAACGGACCGGACGACGGGGCAAATCGAGCATGACCGGGAGCTGCAATCCGCGGTTACAAGATGGTTTTTCCAGGAGACCAGCGAGCATGTCCGCCGTCATCGCCTCTATCCGTCCCTGGTTCGGAATTACCGCCAGATTCTTGCGGCGGCGGGCGCGCTTTTCAATACGATTAACGCCCGCATGGCGATCCCCGGAGACCTTTTCGAGACGTTTGCGGCGGCGTTGGACCGGTTCGACCGGGATTTCGAGGCCCTGCTCGGGGAAATGCGGGACATGCTCCGCTCCGCCGACCCGTTGACGGGGGTCTGTACGCGTTTCGCGATGCTCCCCCGGCTGGAACAGGAGCGTGACCGGGTTCTGCGCTCCGGAGAGCCCTGCGCGATTTGCATGGTCGATCTGGACCACTTCAAGATGATCAACGACACCCACGGCCACCCGGTGGGCGACACGGTCCTGCAAACCGTGGCCGGCCACATGCTCCGGAACCTGCGCCCCTACGATCAGGTCTACCGCTATGGCGGCGAGGAGTTCTTGCTGATGCTTCCGAACACGTCGCCGGAGGCCGCCGTTCCGGTGGTCGATCGTCTGCGTCAAAGGATCAACGACACGGTGGTCAGGGTCGACGAGGGTGTGTCGATCCGCGCGACGGCCTCCTTCGGCATCGCCGCCCTGCACCCGGACTGGTCCGTTCACGAGGCCATCGGCATGGCCGACAAGGCGCTGTACGCGGCAAAAGCGGCGGGCCGCAACCGCATTCGGGTCTGGGGTGTCGAAATCGAGCGCCGAAGTTGAACCCGGCGGCCGGTCCCGGTGGCCGATCCCTGGGGGCGGCGCCACGATAATCTGGTTTCATGGATGCCATTGCTGATAGGGTGGCATGGCTACTGGTCCGTGTCCGACACATGGTCCGCGTCCCCGGAACCTCGCGCGGCTGAAGGAATGCCCAAGAAAACCTCGGACAACGATACCCCCACCCCACCGTTCAGCCTCCGCGACGCCGAGCGGATCGTCCGCAGGCTGGCCCCCGCGCTGCAGCAGCACGGAGCATGGATCCGCCGTATCCATTCCATGCTGGCCTGCAGGACGGCGCCGCACCCGGACGACCTGGAACGGAACGGCCATCTCCGGTCCGACTTCGGCCGCTGGCTGAACGAGGAGACCAACGAGTACATCCTGGGCCACCCGGAATACCAGGCCGCCACGGAATACCATCGCAAGGTGCACGACATCGGCCGCGAACTCTGCGAGGCGGTGAAGGCGGGCGGCGCCGTGACGCCGAAACAGTTCGAGGCGTTCTCCTCGTCCGTGGATCTGTTGGACAGCAGCCTCGACGCCCTGGTCAAGGAGCTGTGGGACCTGTTGCGATACACGGACCCGTTGACCGGCATTTCCACCCGCTACGCCATGCTGCCGCGTCTGAAACAGGAGCGGGAACGGGTCCATCGCACCGGTCATCCGTGCAGCATCTGCATGGTCGACCTCGACCTCTTCAAGGCCATCAACGACGCCCACGGCCACGACGCCGGCGACCGGGTGCTGGAGGCGGTATCCAACTACCTGCTGCTCAACCTGCGCAGGTACGACCAGGTGTACCGCTACGGCGGAGAGGAGTTCGTTCTGATGTTTCCGAACACGTCGCCGGGCTCGGCCCTTCCGATCGTCGATCGCCTGCGACACGGTCTGGAGGAAATGGACGTGGATCTCGGCAACGGCCGCACGATCCGGGTCACCGCGTCCTTCGGCATCGCGCCCCTGGCCCCCGGCCAGAGCGTCCGCGACAGCATCGCCAACGCCGACCAAAGCATGTACGCCGCCAAACAAGCGGGGCGCAACAAGGTGTGCGTCTGGAAAAAACCATAGGGCTGCGCGGCTCGGCGGTTTTGCAGCCCCGGCCGCCCACGCTGAACGACGGCTGCAAGTTCGCCCGCGTCTACGTGACCGGCGCGGCCAACTTCCCCGAACTCGGCAAGCACCCGACCCCCGACGTCATCAAGGGCCGCGGCGAGTTCCCGGAAGCGGTGAAGGTCGCTGGCCGCCAAAGCCGCGGCGGCAAAAGCGGCCGCCGGCGAAGGCCAGCAGGGGGAAGGCAAGCCGGCCGACCCCGCGCCGAAGACGCCACCCGAGTCCAAGGAACCCGAACGATGACGGGGATGGGTTGGATATCCTAAGAATTGGGTTAACGTCCCGGTTTTCCCAACCCTCGCCCGCGCAGCCGAGGTCGTCAGCCGATCAATCAAGCTGGAACTGGTGTGGCGGCATGCTACGATGCTAGACGCGACCCCGTTTTCCCGCAGCAGCGCCTCGGCATCCGGCACGCCGCGCGCCCGCACAAAAGCCCGTCGCTCGCGCGCCAGCACCGCAACATCAACCGTCGCCGGCAACCGCCCGATCAGCTCCCGCCAGCCCGCGTCTTTCAAAATGTCAGATGTCTGATTGTGAGTCATACCAGCTTGAATCTAAACGAGATTCAAGCAGTCAAGCGCTTATCTTAGCGCTTATGGGGAAGCGTCCCCTATCTCACTTAGTCGAGAAAAACTATTCTCATTCCGCAAACGGGTCATTCGAGCTTAGATCAAAGGACAGGTTCTTCTGGGGCCGCCTTGGAAAAAACATTCAAGACCAGTTCGTCAAAGCGTACTGATCACGTCCGCAAGTTGGCGAACGGCAGTCGCGATGTCGGGTTCGGGTACGGGGGCGAATCCTAGGTGGAGAGCGTTTAACGGTGACCCGTTCACCCAATAGACAGACATTGGACGCAAGCACATGTTCATGCGCGCGCCCCGTTCTCCCACCTTCTCGGCGAGCACGTCGTCCGGGAGCTCGGCAATCAATTGCAGGCCCCCAGCCGGATGGCGAACGCGGATCGTGCCTGCGAGGCAGTTGGCAAGGGCGCGTTCCAGCGCGTCTCGGCGCCGACGGTAGATCTTGCGCATGTTCTGGACATAGTGAGCGAAGGACCCATCCTTGATGAAATCGGCCAACGCCCCCTGAACATGCAATGCGGGTTCGACGCCCATGAGAGCCGATTGCTCTTCGAAGGCCTGCGCAAGTGCTTTTGGCACGATGAGGTAGGCGCAGCGGATCGACGGGGCAAGCGTCTTCGAAAATGTACCGAGAAAAATCACCCGCTCGTTGGCATCGTCGCGCTGCAGGGGCGGCGGTGCGGGCCCATCAAAGTGGAACTCACTGTCGTAGTCGTCCTCGAGTATCCACGTGTCCCGTTCCTTGGCCCACTCCAGGAGAGTGTGGCGACGGACGGCTGACAGCGACACGCCGGTCGGCCAATGGTGCGTTGGGGTCAAGTAAAGGATGCGCGCTTCACACTGAGGAGAAGTCAACTTCGAAACTTGGAGACCGTCATCGTCGACGGGAATCGGCACCGTTTTCAATCCCGCCCGTTCGATGCACCACCGGGCCGTGTTGTAGCCCGGATCTCCGACAATGGCTTTGTCTCCTGATTTGGCTAGAACGGAACAGGCCAGACTGATTGCGGCTCGGCTAGATGTCACAACGATCACCTGCTTCGCGACGCAGGCGAGCCCTCGGGCAGCGATCATGTGACGAGCGATCATGTCGCGCAGTAGCCCGTATCCACCCGCATGCCCATAGTCGAGCATCGACGGGTCCGCGCGGAGACCGTGCCGTCTTAGCAAGCGGGACCAGATCTGTCTTGGGAAGGTGTCGAACGCCGGAATCCCGGGCTGAAATTGCAGGGCAGGCATTTCGTGCGGCAGCAGGAAGACAGGCGTATGATCATCGTGGGCTTTCGGAGCGAGAAAGGGCCTTCGTCTCTCATCAGCGTCGTGCTGAGCATGCATTCCAAAATCGGGCGAGACGCGAGTGCCGGAGCCTCCACGAGTTCTCCAGTAACCGCTCGGCGACCAGAAGTTCGTAGGCCGTGTGGACAGTGACCCGTGAAACTCCCAGGTCCCCCGCCAGAACACGAGACGAAGGAAGGTAAGCGCCGGGCGGAAATCGGCCGTCGACGATGGCAGTCAGAATTGTATCGCTGATTTGGCGGTAGAGAGGCACCGAAGAGCGTCGCTCCAAGGTTATCCAGTCAGGGACAATACGCTGGCGACCCATTTGCACACTCTTTCGATGGCATGACAATCTGCCATTCTATGGCCGGGATCAATTTACACAAGCGCGATCGATGGCCGCTTTATCAGTGTCAGCCCCCTTTAGCTGTGCCTGCGGGTCCACCGGGGGAGGGTCGGGGTCCACCGGGAGGGTCGGGGTCCACCGGGGGGAGGGTCGGGTCTAGCATTGTAGCAAAATAAGGTCCGGCTTAATGAGTTCGAAAGCCCTCTCGGACCTCTCCCCAGGGCTATATTCGTCGCTTTCAGCGACAACTGCACAGTTTCCAGGGTCGCCCGGTCGAGATGCTTGGACCCGGGGTCGATGTCGAGGCCGGTCACCTGGCCGTGCGCCTCCGGATCCACATTCAGTCCGTCGGGCACCTCCCGCGTCCCGGCGCCGGGCTCATTCCCGGGCTCCATACAGAGGCCGTCCGTCTCCGGATCATCGTGAAGTTTCCTTCCCGGTCCTCCCGCAACCGCCGGTCGAGGAATGCGTTATGGATCGTCCCGCCGTCGTCCCTGTCGCCGGGGAGCCGGCACGCCCCGCCTACCTTGGGCAGCGCCCCGCGCGGGTCCCCCGTTGCGCGCGCCGTTTGGCGCCTTGAAAGACCGCCGGGAATCGCCTTCGGCGGGGCATAAATGGCGGTCGCGACCGCCAAAATGATCGAAAATGGCGGCATTTTAAACGCGGCGTTCCGGGAACGTATCGGTATATTTCGTTTTATATCAAACACTTAGTTATTGCGAATCGACAACGACTTTTTTAAAAATTCATGGTTTTCAATGACTTGCGGAAGAAATCTACGGTGCATGGGGTTGTTTTGCAAAAACGCGTTACACCCCCCCCCCCCCCGCAACTCCCCTATTGCCATTGCCGACAGACAATGACGGGCGCTGATTGCCGCGTCGCTTCGCTCCGCGCAAAGACGCACCGAGGGCGTGGGAACCGTGCTGGAAAGGGGATCAGCGGGCTTCGGGTTCGAAGCCGGGCGGGACCGGCAGGGCGGGGTGGATCAGGGCGAGGGCCTTGAAGATCTCGCCCATTTCGCGGGGGTGGACGAGGCGGTGGGCGGCGGCGCGGATGGTCTCGGCCTGTTCGGGGGTGGCCCGGGCGAGCAGCGCGTCGGCGCGGGCCGCGAGGCCGAGGCGGGACAGGAACACCATCTGCGGGATGGGGCCGAAGGGGACGGCGCCGGCCTTGGCGGCGGCCCGGATCAGGGCCTCGAAGTCCACGTGGTGGGTCAGGTCGGCCTCGCCGGGAGCATCCAGTACCTCGGCGTAGGCATGGCCCCGGACCGCCTGCAGGGTGTCGCCGGGGGCGCTCCGGCGGTGGCCGTAGTCGATTGCAAGCGCGGCGCCGCCGAACCGCGCGATCCGGGCGGCGATGTCGCCGGCGATGGCCTCGGCCGCGGGGCAGACCTCCACCAGGCTTCCGTCCACCACATCGGGCACGCCGGAAAGCCCGGGCGGCGCCGGCGGGCCGGCGGGGGGTTCCAGCACGAAGGCGAAACGGCCGTCCTCGCCGATTCCCACCTTGCGCTCCAGCCAGGTGTCCCCGGAGCGGACATACTGATGGATGGGAAGGGCGTCGAAGAACTCGTTGGCCACCAGGATCGTCGGCCCCCCGGGCACGGCGTCCAGGCGGCCGTGCCAGGATGGCTCGATGCCGGGGTGGGCGGCGGCCAGGGTCCGGCGCTGGCGCTCCCGCAGCGCGGGGCTGGTCTCCACCATGTGAACGCGGAGCGCGGCGGCGAAGGCGGCGCCGCCGGCCGATTTCGCGGCGGCCCTCAGCGCGTCGGCCATCAGGGTGCCGCGGCCGGGTCCGAGTTCCACCAGGTTGACCGGCGCCGGGCGGCCCATGGCCTCCCACACCACCCGGCACCACAGGCCGATGAGTTCGCCGAACATCTGCGACACCTCGGGCGCGGTGGTGAAGTCGCCGGAGACGCCGAACGGGTCGCGGCGCATGTAGTAGCCGTGCCCGGGATGGCCGAGGGCCTCGGCCATGTACTCGGCGACGGTGACGGGTCCGGCGGCGGCGATGCGCCGGCGAAGGAGCGCGGCGAGATCGCTCACGCCGCTCCCTTCTTCTTGTCCCTGTTCTTGTTGGGCGGCGGCGGGACCTTTCGGGCCGGGGCCGGCGGCGGGGTCTTGCCGCGCGTCAGGGCGCGGACGATGAGCGCGGCGCCGATGATCAGCATGGGCGCCGACAGCCACTGGCCCATGGTGGCGCCGGCGGCGAGGGTGCCGAGATGGGCGTCGGGCTGGCGGAACTGTTCCACGAAGGTGCGGGCGAGCGCGTAGCCGACCAGGAACACGCCGCCCAGAAACCCGGGACGCAGGCGCACCGCGTCCACCCGCCAGAGGATGTGCAGCAGGACCAGGAGGCCGAGGCCCTCCAGCGCCGCCTCGTAGAGCTGGCTCGGGTGGCGCGGCTCGGGACCCCAGCCGGGAAACACCATGGCCCACGGCACGTCGGTGACCCGGCCCACCAGTTCGCCGTTGACGAAGTTGGCGAGGCGGCCGAGCAGCAGGCCGATGGGCGCCACGCAGAAGATGATGTCGCCGAACGCCAGCGTCGGGATCTTGCGGACGCGGCAGAACAGGAGCGTCGCGACGACCACGCCGAGCAGGCCGCCGTGGAACGACATGCCGCCCTTCCACACCTCCAGCGCGGCCAGCGGATTGTCCAGGTAGTACCCGGATTTGTAGAACAGCACGTAGCCGAGACGGCCGCCGACCAGCACGCCGAGGGTCGCCCACACCAGGAAGTCGTCCATGTCCACGTCGGTGGCCGGACTGGGCGGCCGGCGGCACATCCACCGGGCGTACCACCAGCCGAGCAGAAGTCCGGCCACGTAGGCCAGCGCATACCAGCGGATGGCGAACGGCCCGATCTCGAACAGCACCGGGTCGATGATCGGATACGGGATGACGAAGGTCATGCCAGGCGGTTCTCCTTGCGCGGGCTCGGAGCCCAAGGCGGGCGGCCTTTATAAGGTCGGCGTCGACGTGGCCGCAAGGGGCGGCGGTTGCGCCCGCCGCCACATGAGACCATATTTGGCGCTGAGATCAAGCACGATGGACGAGGATCCGGGGAACAAGACCATGCAGACGAGCAATCGCCTTTTCGACGATCTGGCCAAGGTGGCCAGTGGAGCCGCCACCGCGCTGACCGGCGTCCGCGAGGAGCTGGACGGGCTGATTCGCGCGCGGATGGAGCGCTACCTGACGGACCTGGCCGTGGTCACCCGCGAGGAATTCGACGCCGTCAAGGAAACCGCCGCCCACGCCCGCGCCGAGCAGGAAAAGCTGGAAAAACGGGTCGCCGAGCTCGAAGCACAGCTGGCGGCCAAACCGAAGCGCCGGTCCCGCGCCGCCAAGCCCGCGCCCCCCGACGCCCCGTCGTCGTAGACGCCGTCCCGCCCCCCGCCGGGAGCATGCGCGCCCGTCACATGGGGGTGGATTGAGGAGGGCGGCCGGGCCCGACGGGCAAAAAAGCGCGGATTATCCACACATTCCCGAATTTTTCATGAATTCGTGACTTGCACGCCAGTGTGGGTTCTGTCAACCTAGGTTTAGTGGGGAGACGTAACCAAGTATCAACATATCGCGTTCGATACGAGATGTTGGACACATGATGCAAACGGTCCGCCAAATGACCTTACGGATAATCTTAGGAGAGGCTGAAAATGACCGTCATGCGCTCGCTCGAAGCCGAGAGGTGCAGTCCCCTTGACGTTATCGAGCATCTGATTGCCGCCAACGATTGGATTTTCGACCGTCCCAACGATCAGGAACTGGCCGTTCAGGTGCCCGGGCGCTGGTGCGATTACAACATCTATTTCGCCTGGAACGAAACCGCCAACGCCATGCATTTCACCCTCGCCATGGACAACCGGGTGCCCGAGGAAAAGATCGGCGCGGTCAACGAATTGCTGGCGCTCGCCAACGAGAAACTGTGGATGGGCCATTTCGCGGTCTGGCGGGACGAGGGCCTGCTCACCTACCGGCACGCCCTGCCCATGCGCGGCAGCACCGGTCCCACCGTCGAGCAGGTGGAGGATCTGGTGGAGAACGCCATGTGGGAAACCGAACGGTTCTACCCGGCCTTCCAGTACGTCATGTGGGGCGGAAAGTCGCCGGCCGACGCGCTGGCCGCCGCGATGATCGAAACGGTCGGAGAGGCATAGGAGTCCGTTTCCCCATGTCGGTGTCGATCGTGCTTGCCGGCGGCGGCAAAATGGGCGCGGCCATGTTGGCCGGGTGGCTCGACCAGGGACTGGATCCGTCCGACGTCCTCGTGGTGGAACCGGAGGCAGATACGGCGTCCGCCCTTGCTGCCCGCCACGGGGTCGGCGTTGTCGCCGCCCCCGACGATATCGGGGCCGATGTCCGACCCGCCACCGTGGTGTTTGCCGTCAAACCCCAGCTGATGAACGCGGTGGCGCCGGCCTACGCGCGCTTCGCCGGATCGGATCCGGTCTTTCTCTCCATCGCCGCGGGCCGGACCATCGCCTCCTTCGAGGCGCTGCTCGGACCCGGTGCCGCCATCGTTCGCGCCATGCCCAACACGCCCGCCGCCATCGGTCGCGGCATCACCGTGGCCTGCGCCAACGGCCGCGTTACCGCCGCTGGGCGAGCCGCGTGCACGGGGCTGCTGGAAGCCGTGGGCGAGGTGGCGTGGGTGGAGGACGAGGCGCTGATGGACGCGGTCACCGCCGTTTCCGGCAGCGGGCCGGCGTATGTGTTTCTGCTCGCCGAGTGTCTGGCGGAGGCGGGAGTCGAGGCGGGGCTGCCGGCCGACCTCGCCCGGCGACTGGCATGCGCCACGGTGGCCGGGGCCGGGGAGTTGCTACGCCGGTCCGACGATTCGCCCGAAATTCACCGGCGCGCCGTGACCAGCCCCGGCGGCACCACGGCGGCGGCGCTGGAAGTGTTGATGGACCCCAGGGGGCTTTCCGCCCTGATGACGTCGGCCGTGGCGGCCGCCGTCCGCCGGTCCCGCGAGCTGGCCGGATAGCGGGACGCGAGACCGCCGGACCCTATTGATTCGGGTCGGAGCGGATCCATATAGATGGGGATCCGACCCCATCCTCTCGATAAACAAGTCCGGGCCCCCGCGCCCCGGAGGTGCAGATGCCACGCAAGACAGACACTCCCGATCGCATCCTCGACACCGTTCTCGAACTGGCGCCCATCACCGGCTGGCGCGCGCTCTCCTTTTCCGAGATCGCCGAGGAGGCCGGAATATCACTCGGGGAGGTCCATGCGGCGTTCCCGACGAAGGCGCACATCCTGGCGGGCTTGCTGACGCGGGTCGACCAAAAGGTGCTGGCCGGCGGTGCCGCCGACAAGGACGAATCCGCGCGCGACCGCCTGTTCGACGTGGTCATGCGCCGGTTCGACGCCCTCGGCCCGCACAAACAAGCCGTCTCGGCGATCCTCCGGGATTTGCCCGCCGATCCCCTGACGGGCCTCGCCATGCTCCCGTGCTTCGCCAACTCCATGGCCTGGATGTTGGAAGCGGCCGGCCTGTCACCGATGGGGATCAGGGGCGTAATCCGCGTCAAGGGCCTGGCGCTGATCTATCTGCAAACGCTACGGGTCTGGCTGACCGACGACAGCGAGGACCAGGCCCGGACCATGGCCGCCCTCGACCGCAACCTGAAAAACGCCGAACGCCGGGTCCGGGACTGTTCCGCGTTTTGCCGCCGCCGGTCGCGGAGAGCCAAGCGGACCGGCCGGGAAGACAGGGTCCCGCCGGCTGGAGAGGTCCCCGAGGAGGGCTGAACGACCGGACCGGTCGATTCGACCGCGCGCCGCCTTTCCGCGTTCGCCAACGTTTCGCTTCCATGCGCCCAAGCGTGGGGCCTAAATAGCCTTTCGGTTTCGGTTCCATATATCAATTACTTTTCAATGACTTACAAAATTGCTGCGGTGCAGCAAAAATGTTTTGTGCGGTGCAGCAATTTTGTTGACACGCCGCGCCTCATGGACAATAGTGTGTGCGTCAACCGAATTGCAGCGCCCCTTGAGGGGCATAGGAGAATTTCTAATGGCGAAACTTCCCGAATTTCCCGTCGACATCACCAAATTCATGGGCGACTTCGATCCTTCGAAAATGGCCGAAGAGTTCACCAAGGCCATGAAACAGTTCAACCTTCCCGGCGTGGACGTGGACTCCCTCGTCGCCGCGCAGAAGAAGAACATGGAAGCGCTGACCAATGCCAATCGCGTCGCCTTCGAGGGCGCCCAGGCGGTTGCCAAGCGTCAGGCCGAGATCCTTCAGGAGACCATGAACGAGGCCTCCAAGGGACTCGACGTCATCTCCAAGGTGGGCTCGCCGCCGGAAGCCGCCGCGAAGCAGGCCGAGCTGGCCAAGGAAGCGTTCGAGCGCGCCCTCGGCAACATGCGCGAACTGGCGGAAATGGTTTCCAAGTCCCGCGAGGAAGCCACCAACACCATCAACGGCCGCATTTCCGAAAGCCTCGACGAGATCAAGGAAATGGTCCTGAAGATGAAGTCATAGGCGGTTTCACGACCTCCTCCGAGACGGCCGCCCCCAGGGCGGCCGTTTTCGTATTGGAAGCCGGCTTGGATCGAATATGCCGATTTCTTACGATGATTTTGTCAAGGTCGACATCCGCGTCGGCACCGTGACCAGGGCGGAAGCTTTCCCGGAGGCCCGGAAACCCGCCTTGAAGCTATGGGTGGACTTCGGCCCGGAACTGGGCGAGCGCAAGAGCTCGGCCCAGATCACCCGGCACTATGACCCCGAAACCCTGGTGGGCCGGCAGGTAGCGGCGGTGGTCAACTTTCCCCCGCGCCAGATCGGGCCGTTCATGTCGGAGGTCCTGGTCCTGGGGTTCCCCGACGCCGACGGGGAAGTGGTGCTGATCGGTCCCACCGCGCCGGTGCCCAACGGCGTCCGGCTGTTCTGACAACGCCCGGCCGCGGGCCCGTCAGAGCGGAAGGCGTAGCCGAACCCTGAGCCCCCCCATGGGCGATTCCCCCAGCACGATCTCTCCGCCGTGACCGCGCGCCACGTCCCGTGCGATGGTCATGCCGAGGCCGACGCCGCCGGTCCCGGGGTTGCGCGACCCCTCCAGCCGGAAGAACGGCCGGAACACCTCCTCGCGCAGGGACTCGGGAATGCCCGGGCCATCGTCGTCGACGATGATCTCGATGGACCGGCCCCGTTTGCCCGCGTCGACGATGACATGCCGGGCGTAGCGTATGGCATTGCCGATCAGATTGTTGATACAGCGCCGGAAGGCGTCGGGCCGCAGCGGCACGATCAACTCGCCCGTGGCCTTCAGTTCGACGCCGTCGCTGATCCGTCGCGCCTGGCGCACGGCTTCGTCCAGCAGGGCCACCACATCGCGAGGCTCCGGCGTTTCCGCTCCCTCCCCCCGGGCGAAATCCAGGTATCCCTCCAGCATGCGTTCCATTTCACCCACGTCGTGCTCGAGGGCGGCGACACCGTCGGAGGGTTTCATCATGGCGAGTTCCAGCTTCATCCGCGTCAGCGGCGTGCGCAGGTCGTGCGACACGCCGGCGAGCATTTCCGTCCGCTGGGCGATCTGGCGCAGGATCCGGGCCCTCATGGCGATGAAGGCCCGCGCCGCCAGCCTCACCTCCCGCGCGCCCTCGGGCTTGAAGTTGGGCACGTCCCGCCCCTTGCCGAAATTGTCGGCGGCGCGGGCGAGACGCAGAACCGGCCGCACCTGGCTGCGCATGAACATGGTGGCGATGCCAAGCAGGATGAGCGTCCCGCCTACCGTCCAGAGCACGAACACATAGATGGTCGCGCTGAACAGGCGATTGCGCGGCGCGGTCACGCGCAGCACGCCGTCGGGCAACTGGATGTCGATGATGACGACGTCCACCATGGATTGCGCGTCCACCCGCGACGGTTTCCCGACACGCTCACGCAGCGCCCGCTTGACCTCGCCCTCCAGCGCCGACAGCGCCTCGAGAGTGTTGGGCAGGATCGCTCCCGGTTCCAGGCTGACGGCAATGTCCATGGTCCGCTCGGCGGTATCGAGGATTCGCGTCCTGCCGTCCGGGCTCGGGTCCTGGCGCAGTAAATCGATCACCATGGCGATGTCGCCGGCCAGCCCCAGCGCGAGGCTCTTGCTCACCTGGTTCCAATGGCTCTCGTAGAAAATATACGCGGATACCACCTGCAGGATGATCAGCGGCGTGACCACGATCAGAAGGGATCGGCCGAGGAGGCTGCGCGGCAGGTAATCTTTCAGCATCTCAATCAGGGACCAGAACGTAACCCTTGCCGCGCACCGTCTGCAGATACCGCGGATCGCTGGGGTCGCGCTCGATCTTGCGCCTGAGGCGCATCACCTGGACGTCCACGGCGCGGTCGTTGGCGGCGGCGCCGGTCATGGCGATCAACATCTCGCGCGTCACGCTGACGCCCGGCCTCGACGCCAGCGCGCCGAGCAGGGCGGCCTCCGCGTCCGTCAGCCGGACCGGCTCGCCGTTGGCCAGAAGCTCCGAGCGCCCGAGGTCGAAGACCTTGTCGCCCATCCTCACCTCGCGCGGAGCCGATTCCGGCTGGGGCGCCCGCTTGAGAATGTTGTTGACGCGGAGGACCAGTTCGCGAGGCTCGAACGGCTTGACGAGATAGTCGTCGGCGCCCCGCTCGAGACCGGCGATGCGATCCTTGGCCTCGCCCATGGCCGTCAGCATCAGGATGGGCACGCCCGAAGGCTGGAGGGCCTCGGCGAAGTCCAGGCCGCTCTCGCCCGGCATCATCAGGTCGAGGATGATCAGGTCCACGGTGATGCTCGACAGCTTGCGGCGGGCGTCGGCCGCGTCCGACGCGGTCATGACGATGAAGCCGCTCTCCGTCAGAAACCGGGCCAGCAGGTCGCGCAGCCGCTGGTCGTCGTCGACCACGAGGATGTGCGCCGCGCCCTCACTCATCGCCGAACCTCCGGCGGTCCTCGGGATTGATCATCGCCCGGAGCACCGCGACGAACCCGCCGGCGGCGCCCGGCCCCGCCTCCGCCGTGGCCGCCGCGATCAGCGCCGACTGGCGTTCCGTGAGGATCCGTTCCAGCGCCGCCGCCTCCGGGGTCAGGTGAAGACGCCGCACCCGGCGATCGTCCGGGTCGGTCCGGCGATCGATGAAGCCGCCGTCCATGAGCTGACCCAGCACCCGCGACAGGCTCTGCTTGGTGATCCCGAGAATGGCCAGCAGTTCGCTGACGGTGATGCCGGGGTTGCGCCCCACGAAGTAGATGACACGGTGGTGGGCGCGGCCGAAGCCGTAGCGCGCCAGCAGCGCGTCGGCCTCGCCGGTGAAATCCCGATAGGCGAAGAACAAGAGCTCCATGGCCCGGCGCAGCGCAGTCTCGTCGAAAACGCCAGGTGCGGAGCCGGGCACGCGTGCGGGGACGGATTCCGCCACGGCGTTCGGTTCGGCGTCCTTCGCGGACCGGGCCGTTCTCGCCAATTCCACCGCCACCCTCGCGCCATCGATCGGTTACAAAAACTACGTCAGTAATATTGACATATATGCCGGCCGCTGGTACGAAAAGCAACAGGAATTAACCAAGGTGGAAATAAAATTTCTATCTGGTGGGGATAAGGACATTACAATTCATGGAAACCGTGCCTTTCGACGACCGCGACGGACTGATCTGGTATAACGGAGCGCTGGTCCCCTGGCGGGACGCCAAGCTGCATGTGCTGTCCCATGGATTGCATTACGCGTCGGCGGTTTTCGAGGGCGAACGGTCCTACAACGGCTCCATATTCAAGCTGACCGAGCATTCCGAGCGGCTGGCCGCGTCGGCGCGGATGATCGGCTTCGAGTTGCCGTGCAGCGTCGACGCCGTGGACCGCGCCTGCGTGGAGGTCTGCGAGGCCAACAACATCCGCGACGGCTACATCCGCCCCATCGCCTGGCGCGGCAGCGAGATGATGGGCGTGTCGGCGCAAAAGACCACCACCCAGCTCGCCATCGCGGCGTGGCCGTGGCCGTCCTATTTCTCGCCGGAAGCGCGGCTTAAGGGCATCCGCCTGAAGACCGCGCCATGGAAACGCCCGTCGCCGGAGACCGAGCCGGTGCACGCCAAGGCCGCCGGGCTCTACATGATCTGCACGCTCTCCAAGCACGCGGTGGAGAACGAGGGCTACGACGACGCCCTCATGCTCGACTGGCGCGGCCAGGTGGCCGAGGCCACCGGCGCCAACATCTTCATCGTGATGGGCGACGGACGGCTGCACACGCCGACGCCGGACTGCTTCCTGAACGGCATCACCCGCCAGACGGTCATCCAACTGGCCCGCGAGCGCGGTATCGAGGTGGTGGAGCGCGCCATCATGCCGGACGAGTTCGCCAAGGCCACCGAGGTGTTCCTCACCGGCACGGCGGCGGAAGTGACGCCGGTGGGCGAGATCGATCACTACCGCTTCACCCCCGGCGACATCACCCGGGCCATGATGCGGGATTACGAAAAAGCCACCGGCCAGACCGCGGGCGCGGCCGCCAGCGCGGCGGAGTAGCCGCGCGGCTCCGTCGGCGGTAACGCGTTCGCGCCCGCCCCTTGCGCCGGATCCAGGGAGGTTCCGATGACGTCCAGTCAGAATTACGACGATCTGCCGATGAACTGGGTCGGAGATTGGGCCGGGCGCCGCGCCGCCCTGACGCCCAATCGGACGGCCCTCTACGACTCGTTCACCAAGGAGACCTACACGTGCCGGGAGATGAACGACCGGGCGTGCCGGGTGGGCGCCTACCTGTCCGGCGTTCTCGGCCTCGGCAAGGGCGACGTCGTGGCCCTGATCTGCCGCAACCGGATCGAAGCCATCGACATCTATCTCGCCTGCGGCAAGCTGGGGATCATCCTGGCGCCCCTGAGCCAGCGCTTGAAAAAGGCGGAACTCGACGACCTTCTGGCCCGTCTCGCGCCCAAGGTGCTCGTCCATGAAAACCAGTTCGCCGAGCTGGTGTCGACCCTGTCGGTTCCGTCCTCCGTCCAGACCGTGATCAATCTCGACGACGACCGGATGACCTTCGAGACCGTGGTCCTGGCGACGGCTCCCCGCGAGGTGAACATCCCGCTGGCGATGAACGACACATGCCTCTACGTCCACACTGGCGGCACCACCGCCGTGCCGAAGATCTGTATCGTCTCCTACCGGCAGATGGTCTGGAACTCCTTCGACATCCTGGCGACCGGGATCGTCGGACCGTTCAAGAATTCGCTCATCACCTTTCCGTTCTTCCACATCGGCGGCTGGAACACGTTCACGCCGCTGTTTCACGCGGGCGTCACCGCCGTGCTCATGCGCGAATTCAATCCCGGACTGGTGCTCGAACTGATCCACGAGGGGCGGGTCGAGAACTTCGGCGCGGTCGAGGCCATGCTGCAGTTCCTGATCGCCCATCCGAAATTCGCCGAGACCGATTTTTCCAAGGTCAAGGCGATCACCACCGCCGCCGCGCCCTGCTCGAAGGCGGTGATGCAGGTCTTCCTCGACAAGGGCATTCCCATCTCCCAGACCTACGGCATGACCGAGGCCGGCCCCTCCAATTTCGCCTACATCCCCCGCACCGGGTCCATGGAAGAACTGCTCACCAACTCGGCCAGCATCGGCACGTCCATGTTCCATTGCGATTCGAAGATCGTCGACCAGGAGACCGGCGCCGAGGTGGAACCCGGCACGGTGGGCGTTCTCTGCATGAGGAGCCCGCACAACTTCGACGGCTACCTGAACGATCCCGACCGCACCGAAAAGGTCATCGACCCGGACGGCTGGATCTACACGGGCGACTTGGCCGTCGAGAATGCGGACGGGTTGATTTGCATCAAGGGCCGCGCGGACAACATGTTCGTGTCCGGCGGCGAGAACATCTCCCCGGAGGAGATCGAGCAGGCCCTGATGAAACACCCCGCGGTCGCCGGAGCGATCTGCGCCGGCATTCCCGATGCCAAATGGGGCCAGGCGCCGGTGGCCCTGGTGGTGTTCCACGCCGGCCGGATGCTCTCCGAGGACGAGTTGAAGGCCGCGTGCCGCGAACACCTGGCGAATTACAAGGTCCCCAAACACATCCGCCCCGTTGCCGAACTCCCCCTAACCGGCGCGGGCAAGCTCAACCGTCACGCCGTCGCGGCGATGTTCGCCTGACCCCGGCGATCGTCCCGCCGGGTGAGAAAACCGGGGGACCGAGCGCGTCTCGATCGACGGCGTCGAGGAAATGAGTGAAACAATCGAACGCTGGATAATACCAACGGTCCTTAATAATGACCCCTTGTGACGGCCTGTCGTGTTTGGCGCATCCTCGGGGCGTCGGAACTGGTTGGCGTTTGCGGGTTGCCGATCGGAGGGGGCGGCGTTTGCCACCCCCTCGATACGTGCACAATCGGAAGTTTTTAAGCCAGCAGGAAATCCTCCGCCGTGAAGGCACTCGCCGTGGTGGCGTTGACCTGGATCTCGAAGTCGGCCGCCGCGTCGCCGTTGAAGTCGCCGGCGACACGGGTGTTGGCGCCCACCTGCTCGACGCGCAACTCCGCGCCGCCGGTTCCCGAGAACGGACCGGTGCCGATGAACGCGAAGGCCGCGATATCCGACACGTCGATCAGATCGCCGACGTCCGGCCCCGGATTTTCGAAGTCGCCGATGACGTCGCGGCCCGGGTTGGGCGAACTCTCCCGGACGGCGTCGAAGTCGAAAACGTCGTTGCCGCCGCCGCCGAACAGGTGATCAAGGCCGTTGCCGCCCATGAGGGTGTCATCGCCATCGCCACCCAGAAGCGTATCGTTTCCAGTTCCGCCTTCCAGGGTGTCCTTGCCTTCGCCGCCTTCGATCTCGTTGGCGTTACCGTCGCCAATCAGCGTGTCGTTGCCGCCGCCGCCAACAATATTCTCGAAGCCGTCGAGTTGAATCGATGCCGCTCGCGTTGCCGAACGCGGTGCCGGCCGAGCAGGTCGGCGGTCACGCCGCCGGTGTCGCGCTCGAAGCTCAGCGTATCGTTGCCCGCCCCACCGATCAGGCTGTTGTTCTCGCCGTCGCCCACCAGCCGGTCGTCGCCGGCGCCGCCGATGACATGCTCGATGCCGCCGAAGCTGTCCTCGCCGGTCCTCGGTCCCACCGCCGTTCCAGAGGCAAGATCGACGATAACGCCATCGGTTTCGGCCGCGAAGCTCAACGAGTCCTCGCCCTCGCCGCCCTCGTAGGTGTCGTTGCGGGCGTCCGCCGTCAGGAGGTCGTCGCCGCCGCCGCCGTCGAGAACGTTGGCCGTGTCGTCGCCGCCAAGCGTATCGTCGCCGGCACCGCCGATGACATTCTCGATGCCCCGCAGCGTGTCTTCGCCGATCCGGGCGCTGGCCGTTCCGGCGGCCAGATCGACCGCAACGCCGGCCGCGTCGTTCTCGTAACTCAGGGTGTCGTTACCCCTGCCGCCGATGAACAGATCGTCGCCGGGCAAATCGCCGCTCAAGGTGACTTGGAACACCACGTCGTTGAAATCCCCGTCGCCGAGACTGGGAAGGTCCTCCCACGCGTGCGTCACCGCTCCGTCGGCCAGGAGATCACTGTTTGCCAAGACATGGTTATAGAGGTCCGGGTTCTTGTTCGTCTCGGTGAAGTACGCCGGGTAGCCCGTTCCCTCGAAAACATAGCCAGAGTCCGTATCCCGGATTGTCCAACCGTCGGCTCGCCGAAGCACCTCCAGATCCAACGCCGTCGGATCTCCATCCGCCAGAGGCTCGCCTGGATCACTGTTCTGGCCATACCCGTCTGGAATCAGGAAGAAGCCCAGGTGCTCGATCTCGTCCAGGGTCAGGCACAGGGTGGCGGCGAAATCCCCAAGCTCCGGATTGGTGGCCGTGTCCACGTTGGCCACCAGGATGCGGGCAGCGCCCGTCGCGGTGTTGTAGGTTCCATAGGTGCTGCGGAACGTGGCAGCCTCGCTGACAAAGTGCACATGGACGCAGCTCTCGCCCTCAACTCCGCCATCGCCGACGAGCATGTCGTCACCGCCAGCGCCATCGACGGTGTCGTTGCCGTTGCCGCCCGCCAGGGTGTCGTTGCCATCGCCGCCGCGAGGTTCGTCGCCTGACCGCCTCCAGCGTCGCCTCGCCCCCAGGAAGTCGGCGCCCTCATCGCCGTCCAGCGTATCGTCGCCGGCGCCGCCGAACAATGTATCGGCGTTCTCTCCGCCGCTCAGGACATCGGCGCCCTCGCCACCCGTCAGGCTGTCGTTGCCGCCCAGCCCCTCGATGGTATCGTCACCGGCGAGACCGTCGATGACGTTCGAACGCTCCGTTCCGACGATCACGTCGTCGCCGTCCGTCCCTACCTCGAAGTCGGGAAACGCTTCCGACAGGTCCTTCACGAAGACATCGGTGACTCCGTTCGTGTCGTCTTCAACCAGGTTATTGGCGCCGCTAACGAAACCGACGCTCAGACCGTCGCCCGAGAGCGAGGGGCGGAAGCTGCCACCATTGCCCTGCTCCCCATCGGCATTGCTGCTGGCCCGCACGACGAAGCCGGTCGTCAGGTCCTTGACATAAACGTCCGGTAGGCCGTTGGTGTCATCCGCAACCAGCGGGGCCTCGCTCTCGAAGGCGACGAAGCGGCCATCGGCGGAGAGGCTGGCACCGGAACTGGACCCGCTCACCTCCCGGCCATCGGCGGTGGCACTGGCCAGGACGATGGCCCCCGTTTGCAGGTCCTTGACGAAGACATCCCTGTACGACTTGTTGTCGTCGGGGACCAGGTTCGTGGAAAAACTGGCAAACGCCACATACCGGCCATCGGCGGACATGCTGGCCCCATTGCTCGAGACGTTCCCCTCGGTTCCATCGGCCGCGGTGCTCGCGCGGACGATGGTTCCGGTGTCCAGGTCCTTGGCGAAGATGTCGAACACGCCGTTGCTGTCATCCGGAACCAGATTGTTCGCGGTACTTTCAAACGCCACGTAGCGGCCGTTGCCCGAAATGGCGGGTTTAAAGCTCTGGTTAACGCTCTGGTTATTGGCCGGCGTCCCATCTGCGGCGGTGTCGGCGCGGACGGTGACCCCGGTGTCCAGGTCCTTGACATAGACGTCCGGTAGGCCGTTGGTGTCATCCGCAACCAGCGGGGCAATGCTTTCAAAGGCGACGAAGCGGCCATCGGCGGAGAGGCTGGCACCGGAACTGGAACCGCTCACCTCCCGGCCATCGGCGGTGGCGCTGGCCAGGACGATGGCCCCCGTATGCAGGTCCTTGACGAAGACATCCCTGCTGGATGACTTGTTTTCGTCGGTGACCCGAGTGGCAAACGCCACATACCGGCCATCGGCGGACATGCTGGCCCCATTGCTCGAGACGTACCCGTAGGTTCCATCGGCCGCGGTGCTCGCGCGGACGATGGTCCCGGTGTCCAGTTCCTTGACGAAGACGTTTTGGGCGCCGTTGCGAGAGGGCGCCAGGTTGGACGCGCTGCTCGAAAACGCCACCTGCCCGCCATCCATCGAAAGACTGATGACATCCTGGACCCCGATATTGCCCCCGCTTGCCCTGTTTCCCTGCGTGCCGTCGGCGGCGGTGCTGGCTCTTGTGATCGGTCCTGTCGTCATTTCCGTATCCCTCCGCGCCGACGCAAGCGGAGGGGTGCTTCCGTGTAGAAGCCCCTCGCCGCCCGGCGCTTTTCAAATTGTTGATATCCCCAAAACTACGCAATGTGCCTTGTTCGTGAACCTGCCCGCGGGCACGGACACGGGCGCCGCGACGCGGCATCGGAATACTTGCATTTTTATTCCGGCTTCTCAACAAATGCGATGCTGTCCACCGACCCTCTATCGCACATGGTTGTATCGGGAAACAGTAAGGGCGCCATGCGACCGCCGGTCTCCATGGGCGCGCCGGCGGGTTGGGACGGCGACCGGCGCGCGGCCCTGGAGCGGACCGGGACAAGATGCAATATCCGGCGTCGGCAAGGTTTGGGTTTCAACGCGTGAGCGTTTGGCCAAATGGCGTGACTCGCATCCAGTTGGCGATCGACGATTTAGACATGAAAATCCGGAAAAACGACGCCTTAACACCTAAAAATCTACTGTGCATGGGGTTGTTTTTGCAAAAACGCGTTACACCCCCCCCCCGGTAAAATGAGCGCCTCGCAGGCAAGCCCCGGAAAACATCGACGGACGCCGCATCGTGAATGGCCATGGCCGCCGCGCCGGCGTGCCGCCGGCGGCGAACGGCGTCCGGGACGGATTTCCGGGCGGGGGGGCTGTCGGCCGGTGGCCGGTGCCGCGTGAGTAGTGACGGGTTATGCCCGGGGCGCGCGGGGCGGCCCCGATCCCTTACCAGCGGCCGCCGGGGATCGGGAGGGCGTTTTCCTTCAGCTCGCGGGTGATGTAGTCGAAGGCCTCGTCCACCGAGTTGGTCTTGTGGAACAGGTCGAGGTCCTCGGCGTCGATGGTGCC
Source organism: uncultured Alphaproteobacteria bacterium (assembly GCA_963701445.1). Classification (GTDB taxonomy): domain Bacteria; phylum Pseudomonadota; class Alphaproteobacteria; order Rhodospirillales; family Defluviicoccaceae; genus CAKZLS01. The sequence continues at coordinate 145,325 of CAVPAM010000038.1, read as the reverse complement.
GAAGCGGACCAGGGCGTCGAGGTTGACCACCTCGTCCCAATACGCGGTGCCGTAGAGCACGATGGGCATCTTCTTGCGGAGCTTGCCGGTCTGTACCAGGGTCATCACCTCGAAGAACTCGTCGAGGGTGCCGAAGCCGCCGGGAAACGCCACCAGCGCCTTGGCGAGATAGACGAACCAGAACTTGCGCATGAAGAAGTAGTGGAACTCGAACCGGAGCTGGCGGGTGATCCACTCGTTGCCGTGGGTCTCGAACGGAAGAGAAATACCAAGACCGACGTTAATCCCCTTGGCCTCCGACGCGCCGCGGTTGGCGGCCTCCATGATCCCCGGCCCGCCGCCGGTGCAGACCACGAAGCGGCGGCTCTTTTCCTCAAGGCCCTTGGACCATTCGGTCAGGCGCCGGGAGAGTTCCCGGCACTCCTCGTAATAGCGCGACAGCTCCAGGTCGCGCTCCGCCCGGACCACGTCGCCGCCGTGCTCGCGGGCGGCGTTGAGGGCCGAAAGCGCCTTGTCCCGGGGCAGCGTGCGGGCCGAGCCGAAAAAGACGATGGTGTCGCTGATGCGCATGCTCTCGAAGCGGGATTCGGGATGTACGTATTCCGCCAGCACCCGCAACGGTCGGGCGTCGCGGCTGCCCATGAACGCCGCGCTGTTGTAGGCCTTGCCGAGAAAGCCGTCGTCGTCCGCCATGGCTCAGACGACCAGCTGGGTGAGATCGGGAATGATGGCGGTGCCCTCGGGGAAGCGGTTCTCGTCCCCCGGCGGAACCCGGCCGACGAAGCAGAGGCCCGTGGCCGCGGCCGCCCGGTAGTCGGAATAGGCGTCGCCCACGAACAGCACCCGGTCGCGGTCGAGGCCGTGGCGCCCGAGAAGCTCGGCGATGGTGGCCTCCTTTTCCGGCGGCGATCCGTGGATGGACACGAAGTAGTGCTCCATGCCGCGGCGCGCGTTGATGCGTTCCAGTTCCGCCTGCGGCGTTCCGGACAGCACGAACATCATGATCGCGCCCACGTGGGCGTCGAGGAACTCCTGGGCGCCCGGGACCCAGTCCGCGCCCACCACGGCGTCCTCCACGATCTCGGAGAACCGCTGGATCAGCTCGGCCACGTCGTCCTCGGTGATGGCGATGCCGAGGAATTCGCGGTGGTAGTGACGGATCTTCTTCCGCCGCGAGACGCCGCCGTTGATGATGTGATGAGCCACCACCCGCTCGACGATCTCGGGGCCATAGCCCTTGTACATCTCGTGGAAGGCTTGTGTCTTGATGTCGGACAACTCGGCCAACACCCCGTCGAAATCGAAAAACACGGCATCGTAGGCCGTCACGGCTCATCCCCCCTTGTGTGTTGCCATCCACCTCTCGGCCGCTTCGCCGTCCGAGGCGCGGCTTTCCACCCAACGGTCCCCGTCGGGCGTTTCCTCGACCTTCCAGAACGGCGCTTGCGTCTTCAGCCAGTCGATCAGGAACTGACAGGCGTCGAAGGCGGCCTGGCGATGCTTCGACGCCGCCGCCACCAGGACGATTCGCTCGCCGGGCTCCAGCCGCCCGTGGCGGTGCACGATCAGGGTGTCCTCGAGCGGCCAGCGCGCGTGGGCCTCCCGGTCGATGCGTTCGAGCTGGCGTTCGGTCATGCCCGGATAGTGTTCCAGGGTCATGGCGCCGATCCGCTCGGCGTCCTCCCCGCCGGCGCCGGCCATGTCGCGCACCAGCCCGACGAACACGCAGACGCCGCCGATGGCGGTGTTGCCGCCGGTCAGGCGCGCCAACCTCGGCGCCCACGTCGAAGTCGTCGCGCTGCACCCGGATCAACGCCTATCCCCCCGTGACCGGCGGGAAGAACGCCACTTCGTCGCCCGGCTTCACCGGGTGGTCCAGGGCCGCGTACTCCTGGTTGACCGCGACCCGCACCGTCGTCAGGTCGGTCACCGCCTCGGCGGGCCCGCCGCCGCGCTCGCGGATCCAGTCGATCAGGTCCCGGACGCTGGCGACGGTCTCCGGCGGCGAAATCCGCTCCTCCGCCAGCCCCGCCTTCTCCCGCAACCAGGCAAAATACAGAACCTTCACCGTCTCACCTCGTTCACCCGGCGTCCCGCGCGGGATCGGCGCGCTTCACCGCCCGCCTTCGGTCGGGCTGTTGCTTGCTCTCGGGCGCGGGCGCGGTCTCCCCGGCCTCGCCGTCGCCGGTCACATGCCGCAGTCCCGCGCGCAGATAGTCGTAGCCCGTGACCAGAGTGAGCGCCGCCGCCGCCCACAATCCATAGATGCCGATGGTGGTCGGTGTGAGCGGTCCCAGCAACGGGCCGGCGTCGCCGACCACCAGGAATCCGATGGCCCCCATCTGAATGCCCGTCTTCCATTTGGCCAGACGGGTGACCGGCATTCCCACCTGCAACTCGGCCAGATACTCTCGCAGTCCGGAAACGGTAATCTCGCGGCACAGGATCACCGCGGCGGGAAGAATGTGAACCCCCGACAGGCGATCGATCCCGACCAGCATGAGCAGCAGCGACGCCACCAGGAGCTTGTCGGCGATGGGATCGAGCATGCGGCCGAAGCGGGACTGCTGCTGCCACGTCCGGGCCAGGTAGCCGTCCAGGAAATCGGTGACGCAGGCCGCGACGTAGACCGCCAGCGCCAGCCACGCGCCCCAGGTGGTGTCCGGCAACAGCAGCAGGCACACCACGGGGATCGCGACGATGCGCGAGATCGTCAGTGCGTTCGGCAGATTGGTTTCCATCAAATCACCGGACTGGCCACGGCCCTCGTACGCAAGCAAAGGGCATTCTATCGCTCGGGGTGGAACCATTCATAGATCTTATTCGCGATGGAGCGGCTAATTCCGTCCACCGCCTCCAGATCGGTCCGGCCCGCCTGGGAAACCGCGCGGGCGGAACCGAAATGATGCAGCAACGCCTTCTTGCGGCGCGCGCCGATCCCCGGGATCTCGTCCAGTGGCGAGCGCGTGAGCCGGCCAGACCGCTTGGCCCGGTGGGCGCCGATGGCGAACCGGTGGGCTTCGTCGCGCAGCCGCTGCAGAAAGTAGAGAACCGGGTCGCGAGCGTCCAAAGCGAACGGCGCGCGGCCGGGCAGGAAAATCCGTTCCCGTCCGGCGTTGCGGTCCGGACCCTTGGCGATACCGGCGACGGCGATGTCGTCGATCCCCAGTTCCTCGAACACCTCGACGGCGACGCCGAGCTGTCCGGCGCCGCCGTCCACCAGTACCAGTTGCGGCCACTGCCCCCGCGCGCGGTCCGGGTCTTCCTTGAGCGCCCGCGAGAAGCGCCGCGTCAGCACCTCGCGCATCATGGCGTAGTCGTCGCCCGGCGCCGCCGCCTTCCCGCCGCCTCGGATGGTGAACTTGCGGTACGCGTTCCTGATCAACCCCTCCGGACCGGCGACGATCATCGCGCCCACCGCCTCGGTCCCGGAGACGTGGCTGTTGTCGTACACCTCGATGCGGTCCGGCGGCTGGTCGAGGTCGAACGCTCCCGCCAGCCCATCGAGCAGGCGGCGCTGCAGCGCGCTCTCGGACAATCGCCGGCTCAGCGCCTCGCGGGCGTTGTTCAGCGCATGCGCGACAACCGCCTTTTTTTCGCCCCGCCGCGGCGCCACCAGACGGACACGCCGGCCGCCGTGCACCGACAGCGCCTCGGCCACCAGCGCCTGGTTGGGCAATCCGTGGCTGAGCAGGACGAGGGGCGGCGGCGTGCGGGGCGCGTAGAACTGCCCCAGGAAGGCTTCCAGGACATCCTCCACGGCATCGTCGCGCGCGTGGAAGGGGTAGTAGGCCCGGTTGCCATGATTGCACCCGGCACGGAAAAAGAACACCTGAATACAGGTGGCGCCGCCCTCCTGGTGGGCGGCGATCACGTCCGCCTCTCCGATGCCCGCGAGGTTGATATCCTGGTGCGATTGTACCGCCGTAAGGGCCCGGATGCGGTCGCGGTAGCCGGCCGCCTCCTCGAAGGCCAGGGCATCGCTGGCCTCCTCCATGCGCCGGGCGAGGTTCCGCTGGACGCGCTGACTGTCGCCGCGCAGGAAGGCGTGCGCCTCGGCCACCAGGGCGCCGTAGTCGGCTTCGCCGATCCGGCCGACGCAGGGCGCGGCGCAGCGCTTGATCTGATAAAGCAGGCACGGCCGCGTGCGCGAGGCGAAGACCGAATCCGAGCAGGTGCGTAGCAGGAATGCCCGCTGCAGAACCGCCAACGTCTGGTTCACCGCCCACGCCGACGCGAACGGCCCGAAGTATTCGCCCTTGCGGCTCTGCGCCCCCCGATGCTTGAGGACCCGCGGATAGGGATGATCCCCGGTCACCAGGATCGAGGGAAAGGATTTGTCGTCGCGCAGGAGGATGTTGTAGCGCGGCTTGAGCTGCTTGATCAGGTTGGCTTCGAGCAGAAGCGCCTCGGCCTCGGTGTGGGTCCCGACGAATTCCATGGACGCCGTCTGCGACACCATCCGCCGAATGCGGATCCCGAGCCGTTCCACCTTTGCGTAGCTGGAAACCCGTTTCCAGAGGTTCTTGGCCTTTCCGACGTACAAGGGGTCGCCGTCGGCGTTGATCATCCGGTACACTCCGGGCGTTCGCGGCAATGCGCCCAGGTAGGATTCGATCACGGAAACCCCGGCACGGGTCGGATCGGCTGGCTCGGACTGAGAGTTGGGGTCCATGCCCCCTATTTGATCACGGAAACGGTCCCGGTCAACACGCCTCGCGGCCCCCGACGGCCGCCCTCCGGTGTCGACGAAAAAACAATCCACGCATTCTGTGGGTAAGTCTGTTGAAACATTCGGATCGGCTGACAAAGATCCGGGGCATTGCTCGTCTTTTCAGACATTGCCCATATTTTGGTCAAAATTCCAACATATTGATAATAAATGAATATTCCAAGGAACTGATAGAACCGCCCCGGATCAAGGCGGATATAACCCGTTTGCGGGTCGTTTCAGACGATCGCGAGCCGGCCTGTGCACAACTTGCGGCCGCGACAGGGCGGCCGGATACCCTCGCCTTCCAATAAACCTCAACAAATTGTGGTGTTACAATGCTGTTGAGAACCGTTCGATCTCAACCCCGACGCTGGTGACGTCGGGAAACACATCCAGCTTCTCGACGCGCACCCGGACCGAACGGACACGCCGATCCTGGAGGCACATCGCCGCGACCTCTTCCGCCAAGGTCTCCACAAGATTGATATGCCCTCGGGACACGATCTCCCGAACACCCGTGGTGATCCGTTCGTAGCACACCACGTTGGAGAGACTGTCGCCGAGATCTCGCCCTTCCCGAACAGCCAGATCCAGGTTGATCCGCACCCGTTGCGCGTCCGTGTGTTCGTGACGGTGGACACCGATCATGCAGGACAAGACAAGATCGCGAACAAAGACATGGCGCAAGGCATTTCGCGCGTCGGCAATTCGCAACGGATGAACGACGCTCGCCGGATCGACGGTCATAGCGAACTCTGCGGTTTCGCCAAGTCCATGGTCTATTCCTCGACGGCCCCGCCGGCCCCGGCTTGGTTCCAACCCAGGTGCTGGCCACCATCAAGGGCGATCATCTGCCCTGTCATGGACGGTGCGTCAAGGATGAAACGCACGGCGTCGGCGATTTCTTGAGGCATCACCCTGCGCTCGAGAGGCATCGACGCCCATTGACGCGCGAACTGTTCTTCGGTCTGACGCGCGCTGGGAATCGTCGGGCCGGGGCCGATGGCGTTGACCCGCACCTTGGGCGCCAGTGCCAGGGCCAGGGTTTGGGTCAGTGTCCAAAGCCCCGTCTTGCTGAGTGTATAGGAGGTAAAATAGGGCGTCAGGTTCCACACGCGTTGATCGATGAGATTGACGACGTTTCCGCTCGCGCCGGCCGGGAGCTGCGCCACCAGGCCCTGGATGAGAATGAACGGGGTTCTCAGATTGACCTGCATGTGCAGGTTCCAGGAGTCCCGGCTTGCGGTCTCGAAGGTATCGTTCTCGAACACCGATGCGTTGTTGACCAGGCACGTGAGCGGACCGAGCGCCTCGGCGGCCCGTCTCACCAGATCGGCGGCCTGGCCCTCGTCGCACAGGTCGGCGGCCAGGGCCACCGCGCGGCCCCCTTGCGCCTCGATCCGCGCCACGGTGTCGCGGGCGTCCGTCGCCGAGTCCCTGTGATGCACCGCCACCGCCCAACCATGCGCCGCCAAGTCCATGGCGATGGCTTGGCCGATGCGCCGCGCCGCGCCGGTTACGAGAGCCGTTCGAGGTTGGTGATCTGGCATACCAGCAAAATGGAAGAACGCGGGGCGTTAATCAAGCGCCGGCAAGCGCTTGGCTATCCGAGCAAGGAAAAAAGGTTTGGGGGCCCGTAATACAGGACAACCATATACGCCGCGTACGCGCCGACAAACACGGCCCCCATGAGGCGGCCGAACCGAAGCCGTTTCAACAGAAACGGCATGAACGCGAGGGTCGCGGCCAGCATGATCCAGACATCGAAACCCTGTATCTGTTCGGCCACGGTGAGCGGGGCGGCAACCGCCACGGAGCCCCCCACGCACAAGATGTTGAACAGGTTGCTGCCCACCACGTTGCCGACCGCGATGTCGGAATGCCCGCGCAGCGCGGCCACCAGCGACGCGGCCAACTCCGGCAGGGAGGTGCCCACGGCGACAAGGCTCAGGCCAATCACAGCCTCCGATATGCCGGCGGCGCGGGCGACCGCGACGCTGCCCTCGACAAGCAGGTCGGCTCCGAACATGATCCCCGCAAGCCCGGCGACAACAGCGGCCCAGATAACCCACGACCGCCCTGGCAGCCCCTCGACTTCGGCCGCTTCTTGGGCAAGGGTTTCGGCCGCGAGGCTGGTGTCACCATGAGTTTCCTGCCAGTAGGACCAGACCAGAAAGGCCAGCAGCGCGATCAGCAGCGCCGCTCCCACTCCGCGTCCGATGGCTCCATGCCAGAGCAGAACCGCGAACAGTAGGCTGACCCCCAGTAGGGTGAGACCATCGCGCAAAAGGGGTCGGTCGCGGGCCGCGATGGGAAAGACAAGTCCGGAAATGCCAATGATGAGGAGGAGATTGGCGATGTTGCTGCCGACAATATTGCCAACGGCTATATCGGGAGCGCCAGCGAAGGCGGCATCGAGGCTGACGACGAGTTCAGGGAGGGACGTGCCGAACGCGACGATGGTCATCCCGATGATTAATGTCGAGAGGTTGAAACGGCGCGCGATCGCGACCGACCCTCTCAGCAGCACCTCCGCGCTTCCGAGAAGCAGCACAAAACCGGCAATCACTTGAAGATACGCCATCGATCCGACTCCGTGGGCATTATCACCCCCCGGAGATCAGTAGAACAGCTCCGGCAAATGCGCTCTGAAACCAATACCAACGCTCACTGATAGGGTTTCACCGTGATCGTCGCTACAAACATAGAGTTCCCCAATGCCGGATCCAGACCGCGCGGTCCGTTTGCCATGCCGGACTCGGTTGACGCAAGCCTCAACATGACCCAGCGCCTTTTACCGGCCGGCTCGTCCGCGCGCTTCGGAGCGCCGCGAAGAAGAAACGGAAGGCGCACATAAAATAGGAATATTATCTTGACGCGAGCGCTAATGTTGTTTATTTGTCCTTTCATGGACCGCCCGATCCAACTCCGTTCGAATGCGCTTCACGCCAGAACGGCCGGGCGGGGCTGCACCATTGTAAATCCAGTTTTCATTATCCCGCTCAGTGTCCAAAGCTTTTTGCTCCGTGCCGGTTCGGGTGACGCTTCCCACGACAGCGGCGCTCGTTGACCGCAAGGCCGCACAAAAGTGTGTTGACAGGACTCCAGATGTTCTCTATTTGTTCTTTTCAGGCGACGGGCCTCACGGGCCAAAGCTCATGATCCGGTCACCCGGATGAAAAACCGGCGAGACGCTCAAGTCCGAGCCTCGCCGGAAAGAGAAAAACGGCAGAAGCGCTAAGATCAATCGCCACGGCTCGGCACAGAACCGACCGGGTGGGTTTTCGGACCAACAAAAAGAACATTTAGGCAACATCCGCGGGATCAAGTATCCAACGTTCCTAGCAAAGGGAGTGGGACATGATCGACGCAATTACGCTTGAAACCGCTCACCATCTTGGTGACGCTCTCGCCTCCATGCACCGCCTTCGCCACCGGGTGTTCGTGGAGAGACAGAAGTATGACGTTCCCACGTATCGCAACATGGAGTGGGATCAGTTCGACACGCCGGCCGCCGTATATCTGGTGTGGCGCGATGAGCTGGGCGAGGCGCGGGCGGTCACCCGCCTCATTCCGACCACCCTGCCATACATGATCCAGGAGCTCTGGGCGGATCTCGTGGACGGCGGGGAGTTGCCTTCCGACGACAAGGTCTGGGAAGCGACCCGTTTCGGCATCGACCGCGGCCTTTCCCCCGACAAAAGACGGGAGGTTCTCGGAGAACTGGTTTGCGGATGTCTCGAATTCGGGCTGCGCAACGGCATCGAGGAGTTCCTTTGCGTCATGCCCATTCAGATCATCAACGGCGCCATCCGCGCGGCGGGCGTCGAGGTCGATATTCTGGGCGAGCCCAAGAAACTCGGCGGACTTCCCGTCGTTTCTGGACGAGTTCATATCACCCGGCAGGCCCTTCTGAGCGCGCGGCACTTCTACGGGCTCAAGAATCCGGTCCTCAATGTCGCCGGCGAGCGCCCGATACCACGGAACATCACCAACCCTCCGGCGCCCCGAACACACAGGGAAGCGAACCGACGGACCGGAGTTGGTCTTGGCCGCCGCCCCGACGACGGCACGACCCATCCGCTGGTCGATACCGGTTCCACCCGAGCCACGTTCGCGCACGCGGAAACCCAATCCATTTCGGTCACCGGGTCGTGCGGCTTCTGCAACCTCGGGGGGCCGGTATCGGCCGCCGCGAACAACGACGAGCCGAAAACCGATTGGCCGGTTCCGTTTCCGCCGCCGCCCTACGTGTTCGCGGACTCCCTGCCGGCCGGCGACCTTTAGGCCGCGCGCCGCGATTTCGTCCCCGGCGAGGCGCTCAATGCCCTATTGGGATTGGCGCCTCGCCAGATGCCTGAATTCGTCAACGATCTCCCGGTACATCGTCCGCTTGAACCAGATGGCGAGGGCCGGAAGTTCGTCGAGCGAAACCCAGCGCCAAGCGTCGAATTCCGGGCGATCGCCGGCCGTCGGATCGATGTCCGAGTCGGCGCCGGCGAAGCGGAGCGCGAACCAGCGCTGCTTCTGTCCCCGGTACCGGCCCCGCCAGACCTGGGACGCGAGATCCGCCGGGAGATCGTAGCAAAGCGTCCGGGACGACTTGGCGACAATCTCGAATTTATCGGTGCCGATCTCTTCGGCCAGTTCGCGAAGCACGGCCATTCGGCGCTTCTCGCCGGACTTCACGCCGCCCTGCGGCAGTTGCCACGCATCCTCCGGCGTGTCGACGCGGCGCCCGACGAACACCAGACCCTCGCGGTTGAACAACACCGCTCCGACCCCTTTCCGGTATGGACGTCCGTCCTGCGGTGCTTGCTTCGTACGCGATCGCTTGGTCATGGCGGGGACTGCCGGTCGGCGAGGGCCGACGCCGGGGCCAGCACGATGTTTCTTTGCTTCAGCGTGGCGGCCCATTTGGAAAGAGCGCCCACCACCACCGGATAGGGCCGCGCAAGCCCCACCGCCACCGCGTGCTCACGGGCCGCCGCCTCCAAACGGACCAGTTGCCTTTCGATAGCCGCCTGGGAGGGATCGTCGTCGAGCACCACATCCACGATCAACCTGGGCAGTCCGATCTCGGTGGCGATCCTCGGCGCGAGGCTCCGCGCCGCGTCGCCCCCCGCCACGTACATCACGCCCCGTCCCTTCAGGGTTTCCAGCACCGGCCGCAGGCTGTCCTCGTGCTGGGAAAACTTGGAACCCATCACGCTGATGACGCCCGCGAAGCCGGTCAACCGGCCCAGCGTGCGTTCGAGCCGCGCCAGGTTCTCGCGCTCGTCGAGGCTGGTCAGAAGAGCGTTCGGTCCCGGATCGTCAAACGGGAAGTCGGCCGCCTCCATCGGAATGGAGAGCAGCACCTCGTGCCCCGCGCGGCGGGCCATCTCCGCCCACTTGCTCAAATCCGGGGCATCGGGATGGAAGGCAAGGGTCACGTCGGCCGGAAGCCTGCGAATGGCCGCCTCCGTCGCAACCGGACTGAGCCCCAGACCCGTGACGACAACCGCGATGCGCGGGCGGTCATCACGGCTTGCGAATGGCCGGGCATAGACCCGCCACGCCATGCGGCCATCCTCGGCGATCTTGGGAAGCGCGAGCTCTCCCTTATGCTCCAGGAGCGCCGGGTCCGCCGCGTTGATCGGCGTCGTGTCCGTGGCGGCAAGGGGGGCCCGCGAAAACGCCGCCGCCGTGACCGACGGCGCGACCATCCCGTCGGGTCCGACGGCCACAAGGGGAGGGGCTCCGGGACCCTCGCGGCCTCCGCTGGCACGAGGGTCGGCGGGAGCGGAGTCCCCGGGCGGCGTCAAGGCGCCGTCGCCATCCACGCCGTCGCGCGACGAAAGCTCGACCTCAACGCCCTCGACGGAAGCTGGCTCCCCGCCATCCCGCAAGAACAGACCGCCGAGGGCCAACCCCAAGGCGAGAACGGCGACACCTGCCGCCGCTCCCCCGATCAGCGCAAGGCTGTTTCTTTTTCGCTCGTTCAAGGCCATGACCGCAAGTGGTGCGCCGGGAAGGATTCAGGACATACCGGCTTTGGCGTTGAAAAACCACCCTTCTGCCAGGTCGTCCTATCCGCCTTATCCGCCGGAAGTCGAAACCTTGTTGGCGAACAGCGACAGGCCCCGCACCAGGTCCAATGCGCGCAAGAGTTGGTAATCCTTGGCCGTTGCCTCCGCCTCGGTATCCTCCGCGCCTTCGGAATCGCTGCTCTGGTCATCGGTCCCGCCAGAGTCTTTGCCTTCTTCGCGCACTTCGTCCGATTTGTCGAGCGCGCCCCGAAGATCGGCTTCCCGCCGCCGTTTCGGTGCGTCAATCATCTCGATACGGGCCTGCTCGACGATAATGTCCGGCTCGATTCCGACCGCCTGGATGGACCGGCCAGACGGAGTGTAGTAGCGCGCCGTGGTCAGCCTCATGGCGCCCCGGCTGCCAAGCGGAATAATCGTCTGTACCGACCCCTTGCCGAAGGACTTCGTACCGAGAAGGATCGCCCGGCCGTGATCCTGCAACGCGCCGGCGACAATCTCCGACGCCGAGGCCGAACCGGCGTTGATGATGACCACGAGCGGCAAGCCGGCTGCCACGTCACCAGGGCGGGCATTGAAGCGTTGCGCGTCCCCCGGCCGGCGGGACCGCGTGGAGACGATCTCGCCCTTTTCGAGAAAAGCGTCCGAGACCGCGATCGCCTGAGAAAGCAGGCCGCCGGGATTGTTGCGCAGATCCAGAACGATACCCTGAAGAGTTCCCCCGGCTTCCTCCCTCAGCTTTTCGATTTCCGCGGTGATGCCCGGACCCGTCTGCTCGCTGAACGAACTGACACGGATGTACCCCACCTTGCCCTCGAGCCGGGAACGCACGGACTGAATCTTGACGATCGCGCGGGTGATGGTCACATCGAAAGGATCCTGTCCTTCCCGGCGAATGGTCAACTCGATCTTCGTATCCACCGGGCCGCGCATCTTCTCGACGGCTTCCGACAGCGTCAGGCCCAATACCTGCTCGCCATCGATGTGAGTGACCAGATCGCCCGGTTGGAGGCCGGCGCGGAACGCGGGGGTGTCGTCGATGGGCGACACCACTTTCACCAATCCGCCTTCCATGGTCACCTCGATACCCAGACCGCCGAACGAACCATGGGTCTGGACCTTCATTTCGCCATAACTCTTGGCGTTGAGATAACCGGAATGCGGGTCCAGCGAGGACAGCATGCCATTGACGGCCGCCTCGATCAGTTCCTCGTCGCTGGCCTCCTCCACGTAATCAGAGCGCACCCGTTCAAAGACATCCCCGAACAGGTTGAGCATCTCATAGGTTTCGGCGTGCGAGTCGGGCTTTTCCTCGGCAAGTGCCGCCGAAGAGATCAATAACGCCACCGCGGCACCAGCGGTCAGCATGCGACAATTCATCCACTTACCTTTACTTCTGCCTTGATGAGCCAGGGAAGGGGGTCAACGGGCCGGTTATTCCGACGCAATTCAAGGTAGAGCCTTGGCTTGCCGTCGCCGGACCGCCTCATCACGCCAACCGGCTCGCCACCAAAAACCAACTGTCCAACCACAGTATCAATCTGTGAGAGCCCAGCCAACAAGGTATGATATGCCTCGCCGTGATCGATGATCAAGACCTGCCCGTATCCACGAAACTGTCCGGCGAACGCCACGCGGCCATCATGCGGCGCGACCACTTGCGCACCCGTCCTGCTCTCGATGGTGATGCCCTTGCTGGTCAGGCCGGACCCGGTCGACTCGCCGTATCGGACAACCACGCGGCCAACCACCGGATACGGCAGGTTGCCTTGGGCCCCCGTTATCGGCGGGCTATCGATCTGGCGACGCGGAAGGAGCGCCACGGTCGCGGCGGCGGATGGCGCGAGCCCGTTCCGCTCCTCGGACGTCACCGCCGTATCGGCCTGGGCCGCCGATTCCAGTCGGGTGATCAAGTCCCGCAGATCGCCCGCCTCCGAAGAAAGCCGATGGACCCGTTCGACCGTCTCACGGCTTTCCGCGCCGGCTTGATGCTGCAGATCCGTTTTCGCGGCAAGCGCCGCGTTCAGCGAGTTCTGTTCCGCTTCCAAAGCGTCCTTCGCCGCGCTCAATTCCCGCCCACGCTCGGACACATCGCCGCGTAGAGCCGCCAACTCGTCGAGCCGACGCCGCAACGCGTCCGCGCGCCGCTCGATTTCTCCCACCGCCGCCCGCAGCACGATACCCCCGCGCACGGTGTCGGCGGGGCTGAGCGGATGGGCGACAATCGCCGCCACGGGGTGACGCGCCAGCCTCTGCAACGCCATCAGCACGTCGGAGGTATAATCCCTGCTGCGCTTCAGCCAGTCCACCATACCGGCTTCCTCGCGCTCGAGTTCCGCAAGCCGGGCTTCAAGCTGGGACACCTGCTCCTCGCGGCCTTGGATGACAGCCGCGCTTTTGACCAGTTCCCGGCGAAGGTGCTCGGTCTCCTCGGCGACATTTGCCGCCTCATGGTCCGGCCGGGAACGCGCCGCCTCGCTCTCCGCGACGGCGCGCTCCGCCCCCTCAAGGCGATTGGCGGGCACCTCCACCTCGGCGGCGGCGAGTGGCCACGCGGCAACAGCCATGATCGCCCCCACAATCCACGGGACCGATAGGGCCACCAACCAAGCGGCCGCGACCGCGCGCACCCGAGCTCCTCGTGGTGACCGCGGGCTCGGATCGCCGAAGCGCGGCCGTCAGGCGGCCCCGCTTACTTGAACTCCAACATGCTGTCATCCCACATTTCCGCGGCATCGTAGCCGAGCAGATTGGCGACGGAAGCCGCCACGTTGCTCAGCCCGTAATCGTTGCCCTGGCGCAGGACAATCGACCCATTGGATTGATTGTCATAGTAAATGAGCGGCACCGGGTTGAGGGTATGGCTGGTCTTGGCCTTGATAGACCCGTTATCGTTGGCTTTCGGCTTACCGGACTTCTTGTCCACCTCAAACATCTCGTCGGCGTTTCCATGATCGGCGGTGATCAGCGCGACCCCGCCCAGTTCGTCGATGACCGGCAGGAGCCGGCGCAGGGCCAGATCCACCGTGGCAACGCCGATAAGCGCCGCGTCATAGATGCCGGTGTGTCCGACCATGTCGCCATTGGCATAGTTGACCCGGGCGAAACGGTGCCTCCCGGTCTTGAGCTGACGGATCAGTTCGTCGGTGATCTCCGCCGCCTTCATCCAGGGGCGCTCCTCGTAGGGCACCACATCCGAGGGAATCTCGATGTATTCCTCGAGTTCGTCACTGAACTTCCCACTTCGGTTGCCGTTCCAGAAATAGGTTACGTGGCCGTATTTCTGGGTCTCCGAGATCGCCAACTGGGTGACCCCCTCCGCCGCAAGATACTCGCCGAGGGTGTTGCGGATGGACGGCGGCGGCACGAGGTAGCGCTTGGGAATGTGAAGGTCGCCGTCGTATTCCAGCATCCCCGCGTAAACCACTTTCGGGTACCGAACCCGATCGAACACCGAAAAGTCTTCCTCCTCGAAGGCGCGGGTGATTTCGATGGCCCGGTCGCCCCGGAAGTTGAAATACACGACACTGTCGTTGTCCTCGATCCGGCCCACGGGCTCGCCGTCCTTGGCGATCACGAACGGCGGCAGATCCTGGTCGATGGTGCCCGGATGCTGGACACGCAGCGCCTTGATGGCCTCGGCGGCGGAGGCGAACTGGGGTCCCTCGCCAAGGACATGCGTGTGCCATCCCTTCTCCACCATGCTCCAGTTGGCTTCATAGCGATCCATGGTGATATTCATCCGGCCGCCGCCACTGGCGATCGCCGCGTCGAAGGAGCCGTCGTTGAGTTCGTCGAGAAACGCTTCGAAGGGCTCGACGTAATCGAGCGCCGAGGTTTCCGGTACATCCCGGCCGTCCAGCAGGATGTGGATTCTTACCCGGGCCTGGTTTTCCTTCTTAGCCCTGGCGATCATGGCCTTGAGGTGGTCGATGTGGGAGTGGACGTTACCGTCCGAGAAAAGCCCCAGGAAATGCAGCGTAGAATTGTGCGCCTTGGCGTTGCCGGTCAGTTCTTTCCAGGCGTCTTTCTCGAACAGATCGCCGGAGTCGATGGCTTCCTTCACCAACGACGCACCCTGGTTATAGACTTGGCCGGAACCGAGGGCATTGTGGCCCACTTCCGAGTTACCCATGTCGTCGTCGCTAGGCATCCCGACGGCTGTGCCGTGGGCCTTCAACGCGATATGGCCGTAGTCCCTGAACAGTCGATCGAGCACGGGCGTGTTCGCATTCGCGAATGCATTTCCCACGGTGTTGCTGCTCAGACCGATCCCATCCATGACGACCGTCACAATTGGACCCTTTATGCGAGCGTAGTTGGGGTTTTTCTTCAGCATCCTGATTCTCCCGACCTTTGGTGAGACGGCTTAGCGCCTTGGCGGCAATATCTCGTTGAATTGTGACGATTTTTTTTCTGCGCTTTGACGCAGGGGCTGGTTATGGACAGCATTCACGACCGCAGTTTTCAAATCCGCCGGCAGGATACACCCGCGCACGCGCGGATCCAATACACACCACCACGCGCGACAACGGGGCAGGACCGTATCGGTCACGGCCTCTGCCCCGCGTCGTTGCCAACCGGCGAAACCGAAAAGCACTTTTAAATCCGCGCCGTTTCATCATCCGACGAATGCCGGCGACGGCATTGTGCCCCGCGGTCTACCGCGATCAAGTCGCGTCTTGACCCTTATCCCTGGGCCAGCGACTTGCCGGTCGAATTGAGATCGGCGCACGCCTCGGTGAGGCGCTCGACCATGCCCACCTCGGCCGCGCGCAGCCACTTGCGCGGATCGTAGAACTTCTTGTAGGGCGTCCCGTCTTCCGGATCGATCTGGTACTTGAAGGCCTTCGGATGCTCGCTGATGAATTTGCCGACGGCCTCGGAGAACACGAACTGGGTGTCGGTGTCGATGTTCATCTTGAACACCCCGTAGCTGACGGCCTCGGTGATCTGTCCCTTATCGGACCCGGAACCACCGTGGAACACCAGGTTCAGCGGGTTCTTGCCGGTCTTCACCTTCTCCGCCACGAGGGTCTGGGAGTTCTTGAGGATCTCCGGACGAAGCTTGACGTTGCCCGGCTTGTAAACGCCATGGACGTTGCCGAACGACGCGGCCACCGAGAACGAACCGATGGAGCTCAGTTGTTGATAGGCCTGAAGAACGTCCTCGGGCTGGGTATACAGCTTCGAGTTGTCGGCGCTCTCGTCGAACTCACCGCCGATGCCGTCTTCCTCGCCGCCGGTCACGCCCAGCTCGATCTCGAGGCTCATGCCCAACGGAGCCATCCGCTTGAGGATGCGGGCGCACTCGTTGAGGTTCCACTCGATCGGTTCCTCGGACAGGTCCAGCATATGGGAACTGAAGAGCGGCTTGCCGGTCTCCTTGAAGAACGCTTCGCCATGGTCGAGCATGCCCTCGACCCAGGGGATCAGCTTCTTGTTGGCGTGATCGGTGTGCAGAATTACACACACGCCATAATGCTCGGCCATCATATGAACATGACGGGCGGCCGAAACCGCGCCGAGGACCTTGGCGACGTTGCCATCCGGGAAGCCTTGCCCGGCATAGAATTGCGCGCCGCCATTGGACAGTTGGATGATGATGTCCGACTTGTTCTTGGCCGCGGCCTCAAGGACCGCGTTGATGGTGTTGGTGCCCGTGACGTTGACGGCGGGCAGCGCGTAGCCACCGGCCTTGCACGACTCCACCAGGGTCACGTAGTCGTCGCCCGTCACGACACCCGGTTTCAAGCCGACGGCCGCGGATTTCAAGGCAGCTTCACCCATTGTGTACTCCTCCTCTTGGGTTATCGGAATCCGGCTCAAAACCGAGCCTTTCCGAATGTGATGTAAAGTTGGATCGTTCTTTATGCACCGGGGATTGAGGCAGATCTCGGCGGGCCGCCTCCCAGGACGCGTGCGTTCCCGGATTCCAAGGCCGTAACCGATGTTTAAACCCCGCCCTACTCACCCGAATACTCTTCCTTATGTGCCGCATGGCGGCATTTCTTGCGGGCGACCGGCGAACAGAGATCCGCGCATCAGAAAACGCGGAACGGCAAAATAAAGATCGGGTGCTCCTAATTCAGGAGCCTCTGACTCCACCCCGGGCCTGCAAAACACCTCAACAAAAAACTTTATTCGCTCCCAATAGCCTGGTTCCCGCCAAGCCTTACACGCTCTCGTTTTCTTTTGGCTTCCGCGGCGCTCCCCGCATCCTAAGCCTGAACCTCCGCTCGAGAACCAGGGTCGCCCGCGGTCACTTCGCGGGGCGGGCCCCACATTCGCTCCAAGGCGTAAAAAGCACGAACTTCCGGCCGGAACAAGTGCACAACGATATCGCCCAGGTCGATCAACACCCAGTCACAGTTTTCCCGACCTTCAACGGAAACCCCCTTTACGCCCTGGCCCTTCATCCTTTCGCGCAGATGTTCGGCCATGGTTCCCACTTGCCGGCGCGATGCGCCGCTCGCGACGATCATGTAATCGGCGAGGGAAGACTTGCCCGCCAACTCGATGACAACGATGTCTTCGGCCTTGTCGCTTTCCAGAGACGCCGTGACCGCCGATAGCATTCCCGCCACCACCAACGGTGTTTTGTCTGTCGCCTCTATGACCCGTGTCCCCTAACCGTCTGCATGCGCCACCTTACTGTGTGACAATTCCGGGCTGTTCACTGATTCAAGCGCCGTGGACACCCACTGACCGCCTTTCGCCCGGATTCGGGTTGCCGACTCCGGATGTGGCCGCCCGTGCAAAAAAATCCATGCCGGCGGTTTCATGTCCGCCAGCGCGCCCGCTCTCCGTTCCGAGACCCTTTGCGCGGCAAAACGCCGCGCCGCCCGGCCCGATAATGCCCGCAGAGAATAGGACGGGCGCGTGAAAACCGCAATGGGAACCGTTTCGAAGATCCTCCTCCAGTGTCTCCACCTCGGAATCTGGCACAGATTGTCGGCGCCCATCAACCACACAAATCGTATGCCGGGAAACCGCGACTTCAGGGCTTCGATGGTATCGGCGGTGTAAAGCGTTCCCAGACGGACCTCGATGTCCGTGACGTGTATGCTCGGATGATCGGCGACCGCCCGGGCTCGTTCCATGCGTTTTGCCAACGGCGCCGTTTCCGCTGCCGTCTTCAGCGGGTTCTGCGGGGAGATCATCCACCAGACCTCGTCCAGCCTCAATCGCTCCAGGGCCAGAAGCGAGATGTGTCGATGTCCATCGTGGGCCGGATTGAACGATCCTCCCAAAACGCCCACCCTCTTGCCCTGACCGCGTGTTGCTCCGGCTTCGGTCACGTTTCGCCGACGCATGACCGGTAACCCGTTCCTATCCGTGAACCACGGCGCGGGATTGGCGGCGCTGGCGTCTGCGCGATGGCGTTTCTAGGGCCGGCATTGCCCGGACCCGCGAACCACGTACTTGAAGCTGGTCAGCTGCTCCACGCCCACCGGGCCTCTGGCATGGAGCTTGCCAGTGGAGATACCAATTTCCGCGCCCATACCGAACTCGCCGCCGTCGGCGAACTGGGTCGACGCATTGACCATGACGATGGCGCTGTCCAGACGATTGACGAACGCCTCGGCGGCCTCCGCGTCATTGGTAATGATGGCCTCGGTATGCCCCGACGAATGCCGGCTCACATGCTCGATGGCGTCTTCCAGACCGTCAACCAGCTTCACCGACAGGATCGCGTCCAGGTATTCCGTATCCCAGTCCTCCTCGGTGGCGGGACCGATACGGCTGTCGAGCGCTTGCGATGCCGCGTCCCCCCTGAGGGCGCATCCCGCCGCGCGAAGATCCTCGATGATCGGCGGCAGCACGCGGGCGGCGATGGCCCGATCCACGAGCAACGTCTCGGTGGCGCCGCAAATCCCCGTTCTCCGCATCTTGGCATTGAAAACCACGCGGCGGGCCATCTCCCGGTCGGCGGCTTCATGGACATAGGTGTGACAGATGCCCTCGAGATGCTTGAACAGAGGCACCTTGCTCTCGGCGGTAATCCGCTCGATAAGGGACCGGCCGCCACGAGGAACGATGACATCGATGAACTCGCTCATCCGAAGCATCTCGCCGACGGCCGCCCGATCGACGGTAGGCACCAGTTGAATACTGGCGCCCGGCAGACCGGCCGCGATCAGGCCGGCTTCAAGGCACTCGGCGATGACCGACGACGAATTGATGCTCTCCGATCCGCACCGCAGGATCGATGCGTTACCCGCCTTCAGGCACAGGCCGCCGGCATCGGCCGTCACGTTCGGCCGCGACTCGAAAATGACGCCAACCACGCCGAGCGGCGTTCTGACCCGGGCAATCCGCAAACCGTTGGGCCGCTCCCACTCGGCCATGACCGCGCCCACGGGATCCGGCAGCGCGGCGATCTCCTCCAAGCCCTTCGCCATGGCCTCGACGCGGTCGCCGTCGAGAGCAAGACGATCCAGCATCGCCTTGCCCAGGCCCTTTTTCTGGCCGGCGGCCATGTCGCGGGCGTTGGCCGTCAGGATGTCGGCGGCGCGGGCGCGCAGCACCGTGGCGGTCTCCGCAAGCGCCTTGTTCTTGGCGTCGGCGGACGCCGTGGCAAGGCCCGCGGCCGCCTCGCGCGCGGACACGCCCATGTGGTACATCAACTGTTGAAGGTCGTCCTCGCCCCCGCCGCGTTCGCGCGCCGAGGCGTCAACGGTCATGGTGGTCACTCGGGTTGTCTCCGATCCAGGGCCAGATTGTCCGCATGAACCATCTCGTCGGGTCCACGGTAGCCCAGGAGAGCTTCGATTTCACTGCATTTGTGACCGATGATGCGCCGCGCGTCGTCCGCTGAGTACGCGCACAGGCCACGCGCGACCTCCCGTCCCTCCTCGGTCCTGACCACAACCGCCGCGCCCTTGTTGAACTGGCCCTTCACATCCACGACACCGGGTGGCAACAGGCTCTTGCCGCGCGCGAGCGCTCTCGCGGCGCCGCCGTCGATGACAAGGATTCCGGCGGGTTCGAGGGTGCCGCCGATGAACCGCTTTCGCGCCGTCGTCGGATTGGCCGCCGGGAGGAACCAGGTGCAGCGGCCGCCGTCCTCGAGACGCTTGATGGGATGGGGCGGATGGCCGTCGGAAATCACCATGCGGCACCCGGCCCCCAGCGCCACCTTGGCGGCCGCGAGCTTGGTAACCATGCCGCCCGTGCCGTGATTGGAGAGCGCGTCGCCCGCCATGGCTTCCAGGTCCGGCGTGATCTCGCGAACTTCGGGAATCCACCGCGCGTCCGGGTTCTTGCTCGGATCGGCCGTGTAGAGGCCATCGATGTCCGAGAGCAAAATCAGTGTATCGGCCGTGATCATGGCGGCCACCCGGGCGGCCAACCGATCGTTGTCGCCGAACCGGATTTCGTCGGTGGCCACGGTATCGTTCTCGTTGATCAGCGGCACCGCGCCCGCCCCGAGCAGGGTCGTCAGCGTATTGCGGGCGTTGAGATAGTTCCGCCGCGCCTCGGTGTCGTTCAACGTCAGCAGCACCTGGGCGACCGTGAGATCGTAGCGCGCCAGCATTTCCTGATAGGCATGGGCCAGGCGGATCATACCGGTGGCCGCGGCGGCCTGCTTTTCCTCGAGCCTGAGAGTGCCCGTGCTCAACTTCAGGTGCCGGCGGCCGACCGCGATGGCGCCCGACGAGACGATCAGAACCTCCTGGCCACGCGCCCTGCAGGCGGCGATATCGATGGCCAGCGCGTGCAGCCAGTCGTTGCGGATCACGCCGCTGCCCTCGTCCACCAGCAGAGCCGAACCGATCTTGATGACAAGGCGCCGGGCGGCCAGGATATCCGTGCTTTGCCTGTGGGGGTTCATGGCAGGAAGACCGGATCGGCGGGACGGTCCTTCTCGCGGATGGCTCGAATGACGTCATGGGCGTGTCTCAGAACCTCGTCGATACCGCTCCCAGAAACGCTGGACGCGGAGATCACCGCCAATCCGGTGGCCGCCTCGAGCGCCGCCCTCCGTTCCGCGATCTGCTCGGGTGTCAGGGAATCCACCTTGTTGAGCACCACCACCGTGGGCTTGTCCGTAAGGCCGGCGCCATAGGCTTCGAGTTCGCGGCGCACCGTCCGGTAATCCTCCCCCACATTCTTCGCGGTCCCGTCCACCAGGTGCACCAGCACGCGACACCGCTCCAGATGGCCGAGAAAACGCGTGCCCAGTCCGGCGCCGTGATGCGCGCCCTCGATCAGACCGGGAATGTCGGCGAGGACGAAATCGCTGTTGTCCACGACCACCACGCCCAGTTGCGGATGGAGGGTGGTGAACGGATAATCGGCAATTTTCGGCCGGGCTCGCGAAACCGTGGCCAGGAACGTCGATTTCCCGGCGTTCGGCAGACCGACGAGACCGGCATCGGCGATGATCTTCAAACGCAGCCAGATCCAGCGTTCCTCGCCGGGATGTCCCGGGTCCGCTCTGCGCGGGGCCTGGTTGGTGGACGACTTGAAATGGGCGTTGCCGTGGCCGCCATCGCCGCCGCGAGCCAGCACGACGCGCGCGCCCGGCTCCACGAGATCGGCCAGCAGCGTCTCCTTGTCCTCGGCGAAGATTTGCGTGCCCACGGGCACGCTCATTACCACGTCTCCGGACTTTGCGCCGGTGCGGTTCTTGCCCATTCCGTGACCGCCGCGCGCGGCCTTGAAATGCTGGCGGTAGCGAAAATCGATGAGCGTGTTCAGGCTGGGAACCGCTTCGGCGACGACATTGCCGCCACGGCCGCCGTCGCCGCCATCGGGTCCTCCGAACTCGACATATTTCTCGCGCCGAAAAGCGACGCAGCCGTTACCGCCGTCTCCGCTTTTCACGAACACCTTGGCCTCGTCGAGGAATTTCACGAGACTTGTCCCATCGGAGGACTGGGAAAACGAACAGACATTCCCCGCCCCGCCCGCGAAAAAGCGCGCCTGATTCTAGGAGGCCGGCTCCACGAATACGTACGTGCGGCCACCGGCCTTGCGGCGGAACGCCACGCGGCCCTCGGACATGGCGAACAACGTATGATCCCTGCCCATGCCGACGTTGGTGCCCGGGTGAAACCGGGTTCCGCGCTGGCGGATGATGATATTGCCCGGAATGACCGCCTGGCCGCCCGATTTCTTGACGCCAAGGCGCCGCCCGGCGCTGTC
The DNA here is from genome assembly GCA_963701445.1 of uncultured Alphaproteobacteria bacterium. Lineage (GTDB taxonomy): Bacteria > Pseudomonadota > Alphaproteobacteria > Rhodospirillales > Defluviicoccaceae > CAKZLS01. Next base: position 123,428 of record CAVPAM010000038.1, on the reverse strand, counting down.
CCGGCCGTTACGGGAACTGCCACCTGCTTTTTTGTGTGCCATGGCCGTTACTCCTTGGTTTTGCTCTCTGGGGTCGCCTCGGCGGCCAATTCGACCTTGGTCTCGACTTGCGGCTCGGCCACGGGGGCTTCGGCGGCGGCGACCTCGGACGCGGGCGTTTCGGCAACCGGTTCGGGCGCCGGCTCGGCCTGCGCGGTCTTCTCCGTCGCGGGTGCCTTGCCGGAGGCGCTGATGCTGGCGATGCGCAGCATCGTCTGCTCCTGGCGATGGCCCTTCGTGCGCCGGTAGTTTTGGCGGCGCTTCTTCTTGAAGACGATGACCTTGTCGCCACGGGTCTGCGCCAGAACCTCGGCGAACACGGCGGCCTTGTCGAGACCGGGCGTGCCCACCAACGGCGCGGCGCCATCCTCGGCGATCATCAGCACATCGTCGAGCTTGAGGGTATCGCCGGGGTCTCCCGGCAATCTTTCCACGGTGACCCGTTGGTTTTCGGCGACCCGGTATTGTTTTCCACCGGTGCGGATTACGGCGTACATCAGCGTTCCATGAAAGCAAAGAAAGCACCGCGCGCTGGGGCGCGGTGCGACCAAACCGGCGGCACTATACCCCGTGTCCGCCGGTTGTCAACGGTCCCAAGTCCGCTTGAACGCGCGCGCCCGGAACGCTCGCGGCACCGACTTGCCGCGAGCGCGGGTTTGGGCTAACGTCCGCGTTTCGCGCCCGGCCACGGAGTTCAGGCCCGCGCGGATGCCGCGGAGGGGTGCCGGAGTGGTCGATCGGGGCGGTCTCGAAAACCGTTGTACCCTTAACGGGTACCGTGGGTTCGAATCCCACCCCCTCCGCCATCATCCCGCTGCTGGCACCGTTGCAACGGGCACGCCTCTTTCGCCGCGCCGCTCGGAATTCGGCCCCCGACTCAATGATTGCGAACCCATCGGACTGTGTTGATAATGACGGCCTATGGTCGTTGGGACATCGGGGCGGGAGAGCGAACATGCGTGTTACAGGGTTAAGACTGACGGCTGGCGTTGCCGCGTTGATCGCGGGACTGTCATTTGCCGGCGCCGCCGGCGTGGCGTCGGCGCAGACCGCGCAGCCAGCCTCGTCACAAAGCCTGGAACAGGACCTACAGGCGCAACTGGCGCGAAACGAGGCCCTTCGCGAGCATATCGCCAAGCTCGAGGCCGCCCTGGAAAAGGGCGTGTGCGACAACCCGGAAGCGGCGGCGTTGCTTCAAAAGGGGCCCGATTTGAAGACCCCGCCACCGCAATAACCGGTCCTGAACGGGAAACCCGGGTTACTGCAGCGCCAGATCGACCTCTCTCTCCAGCGCCTCTTTTTGTCCCCTTAGCTTCTGGAGCTGCTTCTCCTTCTCCGCTTCCGGGGAAAACGTATCGTCTTGCAACAGTTTGTTTTTCGCTTCCAGGTCGGCGATCTTTCGTTCCAGGTCCTTGTTGGCCGTCTTTGACCGCGACAGCTTGGCCCTCATCGCGTCGAGGTCGCTCTGCAGGGCGGCATACTTTTTCTCGGCCGCCTTGCGCTTCCGTTCGGTGGCGTCCTGCTCTGCCTTCGTCCGGGTGTAGTCGTCCTGGATCGTCTTCTGGCGGACCTGTTCCTCGGTCAGCGTCGCTTGCTTTTCCTCCTGGCGCTGTTCGTATTTTCCGGTGCAGGCGATGCCCCGGATAAAGCCCCCTTGCGACGGGTCGCACTCCGCCGTCGTGCAAGCCGATACGAACACCGCCAGAAATGGCCAAACGGCCCACGTCCTCGCATACGTCATCGCCCTCATACCCTGCATCCCCCTCCGTTCCTTATCCAACCCGTGACACGGTGCGCCGCTGAACGAGCGTGTCCAATTCGGATTCCAGGGAAGAAATCTGTGTCTCGAGCTTCTTCATCTCGCGGTCGATTTCGGCAACCTTCGCTGGGTCGCCTTCCTTGCGCGCCTCTTTCGCGACTTCCTTCCAATCGTTCTGACGGAGCCTTACGTTGGCGAGCGTGGATTCCAGATAGCGCTGGTTGTCGTCGACGCTCGCCATCTCCGCGCGCGCCATTTCCATGGACATCTTCCCGGAAGCGAGGTCGCGATCGATCTGATCGATCTTCGCCTTGTCCTTGGCGATCACCTGGCGCGCCGAGACAACCAACCCCGCCATACGCTCATTGTCGGCGCGGACATCGGTGATCATGGCGTCCAGTTGTTGCTCCTTGCCGGCGTGTCCCTCCTGGAGATTGGCGATGTACCATCCGGCGCCGCAGCCGATCGCCGCGCCGGCGCCCGCCCCGACGGCCGTCGACGTCAAATTTCCCCCCGCCAGATACCCCGCCAGGGCACCGACGCCGATGCCCACGGCGCATCCTTCCAAGACGGTCTGATTGTAAACGTCCGCCTGTTGCCGCAGACGCTGTTCCTCGGGGGTGAACGGGCGGCCGGACGAATGTTGGGTTTGCGCGCAACCAGACACCGCCAAAGCCAGGATAATCGCCGCCGCCGTCAGCCCCTTCGAGAGGTGTCCGGTTCGCTCCTGAAGCATTTTGTCGACCCCCGTTCCCATTCAGGATCGCTATTGTAGCGATTTGCAGTCGTCCAGCCAACTGGACCGCGTAATCCGTGAGGTTTTTAGATAGGCGACGAGATGCTTGTGATGTTGATCGGCGAAAGGCGTCACGTCTTCGATGCCTTTTTGCTTCAGTTCGGTGTTCAAGACAGCAAGCTGAGACGATAATAAATTATCGTCGTACAGTTGGGACGAGTTGAGGACCGTCTCCGCGTAATATTGCTGGATCTCTCCCAATATGCCCTGCTCCAAGGATAGTTTTTCCTTGTATTGCTTGACGCGGCTGTCTTCCTCGCCAAAATTGCCGATCCGTTCCTGGATCAGCCCCTCCAACCCCGCCACCGCCTTTCCATCGTCGGCGAGTTTTCGGCACAGAAAGGCGCCCAGACGCAAGGACGCCTTGGCCGCGAGCTTGCGCTGATCGTCCCGCTCCAGGTTGCTGGCCCGCAGGTTCGCCTGAATGGTCGTGAGGGTTTTTTGCACGGATTCGAGGCGTTTTTTCATATTGGGGTCGGGGGCGGCATCGCGGATGACGCCGAGTTCCTTGACCGGATCGTCGAACGGCTTGTCGTCCAGAACCGGACCCGCCGCCTTCCTTGTTGGCGCGGCCTCTCCCAGCTCGCTCCACGCGTCCTTGATTTCCCCAAGCCGCTCGCGCGACGAAATCACCGGTCCGACGATCGCGATCCGGAACCCGGTGGTATCCCGCCGTCTCGGCGCGGCACCCTTTGTAGTACGGGTACCTCCTGGCGGTAGGCGGTGCGGATCTGCGGTTCGGGCGTGAACACGTTGCCGCCGCGAACGACGTACCCGCCGGCCTGACCGTGCAGCCGGTTCAATCGGTTGAGCCGGAAGGGATCCAGAACCATCTCGTCGACGTTGCCCAGCATGTCGTGAAGGCCGAGCGGATTGGGCTTCAACAGTCCGATGAACTGGACCTTGCCGTTCGCGGACTCCGTCCCGGCGAACCAGACGTAGCGCACCGTGCCTTCGGGCATGGGGAACACCCGTTCCTGGAAATCGGGAGGCGAGACCTTCATGCCGCCGCGCGCGGCGAATTCCCACTCCACCTCGGTCGGAAGACGCGCGAAGCCCATCTCGCCGCCGTCGCTCGGCATCTGTTTCGCGGCGTTCTTGCGGAGCCAAAGGCTGTAGCGGTCGGCGAAACTTACGGCGTCGAACCAGCTGATGTTGGCTTGCGGAAAGCGCTTTTCCAGCGAGGGCTGGGGACACGGATCGCCAAGCGACTCGTACTGGAGTTGGTTGACCTCGTATTTCCCCAGAAGATAGTAGCGTTCCTTGTTGTCCGCTCCGTCGTCGAAACTGCCGGCGATATAGGCTTCGTGGGCGTTCTCGGCGTAGCCGTATTCGTCGTCGACGTTGCCGACCTTGATGGGCTTGTCGTTGACCGGTCCTTCGTTCGGAATGAGGATCTTGCGAAAGGCCATCGCCCCGCCGCACGGCATCGGCAGGATCACGTCGTCGTCCAGTGGGCTCGGGTTGAAAAACTCCGCCGCCCAGTCGGCCGCGCCGCCGTCGCGCGGGGCGAAAGCGTGGGCGGAAATCAACAGGCAAACCAGTATCCTAAGGTTCGCGCAGACTTTCGGCGGGATCGATCTTGACAGCACGGTAGCCTCCCACGGCCGATGCCCCCAGGGCAAACAGGATTGTCAGAATTCCGGCGACGATACCGTCGCCCACGAAGAGACGGCAAACAAACTCGTCCCGACCCAGGTTCTCGGCCAAAACCGTATTGAAGATGGACGAGACGACAACATACAGCAGAACCGATAGTGCAAAGCCTCCAACCGCGACGATCAGCGCTTGCGATGCCGGAAACGCGATGAGGGGCCCCGTCCTCAGCCCCACCAGGCGAAGCAACGCCAATTCACGCCGCTTGCGGTCCACGTTGGCCCACAGGCTCGCGGCCAAGGACAACAGAAAGCCGGTAATTCCCACACTGGCGATGACGTAGAAGATAAAATTGAGGACACGTTCGATCGCCTTGACAACCTCGATGTCCTTGGCGTTGGTGACGACGTCGAGACCGTCTTCGCGGAGGGCGGCGGCGAGGCCCGCGACATCGTCGAGGGAGCGGGCGTACAGCCGCACGCCGGCGTACGTCCTCGGGCCATCCGCGACGGGGTCTCCATCGTCGACATCCAGTTCCGGAACCCGAAAACCGTCCCGATAGTTCTCGGTGGCCACGAGCAGGTCGAGCGACAGGAACGCGGCGTCCCCGGAAAACGAGGCTTCGGGGAGGATACCCACGACACGAAACGGCAGCACCGCGAATTGCGCCTTCTCGCCGTATCGCCGCCGAACGATGCCTTCCACGTTCTCTCCCGCCGAAACGCCCAGCTTCGTGGCCGCCGTATGGGTCAGCACGGTCTCGCGCAACCCCGAAGGCACGGGCATTCCGGCCGGCGGCACCGGATCTCCGGCCGCGGTCGGGATCATGTCCGCATCCGCCACCGAGCGGCCGTCCGCCGCGACAAGGTCGATGGTGGCGGCCAGGGTCCGCGTGCGGGGAATGAGAAATCCCACGTCGGGCCGGTCACGCAACTGTTCGATCCACGCCGGTTCAAGGCGGCTGTTGCCCTTGATGGTCACCTGGAGATTGTTCGGGTCGGCCTTCAGCCGTTCGGTCATGGTCGTCACGATTCCGGACTTCAGACCGAACAACACCAGCAAGCGGGGTCAGCACCGCCGCCAGCGCCAGCACCAGGCACAGGGACACCTGCCACTCGTGCGCGAAGTCCCGCCAGGCGAGGATCGCCGTCCGGCTCCACTGCCGGCCAACGCCGGGCCGGGGTCCGGCGGCGGGCAAATCAGCACTCGAAACGCGTCGCACCACCCTGTTCCCGAGCAAGAGGAACGGCTTGCACTTGCCGCAATCCCAAGGTCCGCACTAGCTCCCAGTCGTGAGTGACGATGATCGCGGTGATCCGAAGTTCGGCGATCAACTCCAACATCAGCTCCGTGACCTCCACCGCGTGCGTCGGATCGAGGGCGGCCGTGGGTTCGTCGGCGAGCAGAAGGATCGGCCGATGGGCGAGCGCCCGGGCGATGGCCACGCGCTGGCGCTCGCCGATGGAGAGCGCCCTGGGCTTTTTACCGAGCAGATGGGAAATCCGAAGCCGGTGGACGAGTTGATCCACCAGGTCGTCGCCCTTCATTCCGAGCAACTCGCGGGACAGGTAAATATTGTCGCGCGCCGGAAGGAACGGCAGCAAACCGCCCGTTTGCAGCACATACCCTATGCTGGAGGCCCGCACGGCGGCCAGAGCGTTGTCGCGATTGCCCCGCCACAGCGCGGCGATGTCGATTACCTCGCCCCGCCGCCCCCGGAGGACGAAGCTCTCGGCGCGGTCCGGCCTCAACACCAGGCCCAGGAGATCCAGCATCGTGCTCTTGCCCGATCCGCTGGGGCCGGTGAGGGCGAGGCATTCGCCCTGGCGGACCACGAACGACGGGATCTCTATGGTGAAATTGTCGGGACCGTCTCCCCGCCGGCGTTCGATGTCATGGAGATCAAGCGCCACGGGAGCATCGTTCATGGCAACGCCTTGATGGGGACCGGATAGACGCTTTCGCCCGCGTCTCCGCCCTCGCTCAACGCGATCCACAGGTCCGTATCATCGTGATAGATCTGATACAGCCGGAGTTTGCGGCGGAGATTGTCGAGAAAATCCTCCTGCTCCGACGTGCTCCACTGTTCCCAGCGGTCGGAGGTCAGGATCATGACGTCGCTCTTGTAGGGAAGGCCGTCGAGAAATTCGTCGAGCAGCCCCAGTTCGCCGAGCTTGGTGGCGTCCGGATCGTTCAACTGGTTGGGATCCCGCGCGAGGTGGGCGGCGGAAGACCGCAGCAGATCGAAAAAGTCGGCGGTTCCCACCTCGTTCTGCGCCTTTTCACCGGCGTCGAGGATTGCCTTCACCACGTCGCGCAGATTGCTCAGCTCGTTTTTGGTCACCAGGACCCGTACTTCCGTCGTCGCCAGGTCCGGGTTGGCGAAATCGCGGTCCGAGAGCCACGCCTTGAACAGCTTCGGGGCCTCCGTTCCCTGTACGCGTCCGAGATAGGCGAGCGCCATGGCATGGCCCAGCAGACGGGCGTCGGCCTGAGCCTGTTCGACGAGATCCTTCGGTTTCTCCTCGTCCGGCTTTTCGCTCGCGCCCTCGTCGGGCTTGGCGGTGCGCGCGCTGCCCGGCGCCATGTCTCCCATGGAAGCGGCCGTCACCTGCTCCACGATGGCGTCCGACAGTCCATCGACGATGCGGCCGAATTCATCGACCGAGCCCGCGTCGACCGGATAATAGAGGGACCGTCGCGCGATCGAGTTGTTCGTCAAGGTCCGGTACTGTTGCTCGGCGCTCGCGTGGTTTCGCTTGCCCTCGGGAGTCTTGAGGTGAAGGGTGTAAACGGCCAGCCCCAGCCGTTCCGCCTCGATCTGCACCTGCTCGGCGCCAAGCTGCGTCCCGGACAGTTCGTCATTTCCCTTGAGGGCGCCCGCGTCGGTTATGAGCACCACGTACCGCCCGCCGAACTCGCTCCACTTGATGCCTTGCATCGCGCTCATCACGCCGGAATAGGCATCCTCGTCGAACCGCGCGCTCGACACCGTCGCCGGACTGAGATCCGCGACCTTGTTGAGAAAGTCCTTACCGTCCTTGACCTCGGTCGGATCCGCGTAAACCTTCGACACGTACTCCAACCCCGGCGAAGCCTCTACGTTGGACCGATAGGCGATCAATCCGAACTTCACCTGATCGAGCAGGCCCGCCTTTTCGACCTTGTCGTAAATGCGGCGAACGGCTTCGCGGGTGCGATCGATATACGGCCCCATGGAAATGGTCGAGTCGATCACGAACACCACCGCGGCAGTGAATGTCCGCAGGACGGCTGCCTTTTCGGGCTTGTCGGACGGCTCGGGTTTCCCGGTCGCGTCGCTCGCCACCGGACTGTTTTCCTCGCCATCGGCGGTCACCGAGGCCACCTCGAGAACGCGCACATAGCCCTGGTTGGTGACCACCTCCTCGGCCTCGAGGATGGGCAGAAGATAGAATTTCTCGTGGATGTCGATGTACTCTTCGGGCTCGATCGACAGGACGCGGGGATCGCCCTTGCCCGTCTCGACGGCCTCGCGGATCGGCGCCACCGCCACGGCCGGACTCTCGGCCCGAACGATGTTGAGGACGTCCTCGCGATTTTCGAACATCAGGGTACGGTCGCGATTGGCCGGATTGGTGAACGCCAGGGTCATCTGCTGCTTCCAGGGCAGCGTGACGTCGGCTGCCAGCCAGCCGTCGGTCTTGCCACGGCTGTCGGCGCCGACCAGAAGCCACTCCTTGCCGTCCACCTCCTTCCGCTCGTAGACGTAGAAGCGCGACAGGGCCGGTTGCGGCGTTCCCTTGGCATCGCCGGCACCCGCCATCATTTCCGCGCCGGGCCGTGTCAGCACCCGCTGGAAGATCGTCTGCTTGTCGGGCATGAGCAGGGGTTTGGCGTCCTGGCTTCGCGCGTGGTTTTCGGTGACGGCGACGAACGAAGGCCGCCAAGACGAAGCTGAATAGCAGACACTTCGGAAGTCGGATCACGCGCTTGCTCCCCGCATTATTGAGCCTTCGCCTCGCATTCCTTCAGCAAGGACTGAACGTCTTCGCCACCACCCTGTTCCGACGCGGCGCGGAGAAAGTTGAGGCCGCGCTTCTGCTCGAAGGAGCCGGGCGCATGCCGGCATAGCACCCGGCCGGCCGCGATCTGTCCCTCAACGTTGCCCTGCCTCGCCGCCTCCTCGTACCAGTAGGCGGCGGTTTCCCAGTCGGCCTTTTCCTCCGGACTGGTCTCGGCCGACCACGTGTCCGGATCGTACATCTCCGCCACGCGGAGATTGGCGGGCACCGCGCCGAGTTTCGTGGCCTGCTGGTAGAGTTGCCGCGCCAGTTCGAGGTCCTTGGCCTCCAGGGCGGCCGTCGCGGCGCCGTAACAGGCGTCGGCGTCGAGTCCGTTGCAGTTCTTGGGCGCCTCCGGTTTCGGCGGCGGCGTGACCTTGGCTGAGTCCGCGCCGCAGGTATCCGGACCGAACCCCGGGATCAGGCACGAAAACCACGCGGCGCTTCCGCCGCCGACGAGCAGGAGGATCGCGGCCGCGGCAACGATCAGCGGCATCGAACTCTTCTTCGACGGTCTCAGGTTCCGGAACCGGCTTGGAGACGGGCGGCGCCGGTTTCGGGGCCGGCGGTGGCTCGGGCGCCGGTTCCGGCTCCGCCGGGGGCGCCGGCTCGGGCTTCACTGGCGGCGGCGGGGGCGGTGGAGGCGGCGCGGCTTCCATGGCGGCGGAGGACCCGAGCAGCGGGCGGCTGACTTTCAGTGTCCCAGCCTGCTTGCCGGCGCCGGTCGCCAGGGTGACGCGAAAGGCGACATTGGGCGGCAGGCCGACCACGGGGTCGACGATGGTGGGACCGAGACGGATGACGCTGATACCGCCATGATCCTCCACCTCGCTCAGGGAATGCCAAACCTCCGTGCCCTGCCAGGTTCCGTCACGGCCGAGAAAAGGCTCGTTTCCCTGATTGCGCATCAGCGAAAAATCAAGGGGCCCGGTGGTGGGCTCCAGTCCCGTCACCTTCAGCAAGCCATGGCCCGGCCCCCGGTCCGTGTCGCTCGTGAGTTCGCATTTGATGGCCAAGCCCCGTTCTCCCTTACGTTCAGGTTGCCGCCGGCGATGCCTCGCCCTCGCGGATCTGGCCGAGAATTTCGCCGAGACGCTGATTCTGCTCCGGCGTGATCTCCCGTCCCGCGCTGTGTCCGGCATTTCCCACCGCCAGCTTCTTGAATGCCTCCAGCCAGTCGACGATGAAATATCCCGAATACTGGACCTCCCGAGGCGGCAAGCTGGGCAGGGTGGCGCGCGGGATGGGCGGCGCGGGTTCGAAGAGCTTGCGGTCGTCGACCGGCGACGGCGGCCGCTCGGCGAGCGGAATGTCGGAGGTGCCGAGGTAGTCGACGAAATCGCCGATCACATTCCTGGCGAGCAGCACCTGCTGGTCGACGATGCCGATCCGGGTCGTCGACCGCTTCTCCTCCAAGGGTCTCAGCGCATCGATCAGGCGCTGCTCCAGCTTGTGCCGGTCGGAGGCGGTGATGAGTTCGTCGGTCAGGGCCTGGAGAACGTCGCCCGGCACGTCCAGGAAGCGAAGCAGATCCGGGCTGTCCGGAATTTCCCGAAGCCGCCGGATCCAATCGCTGATCACGGCCTTCGCGAACACCCCGGCGCGTCCCGTGTTGGCCGCCGGCTTTTCCCCTTCGGCGGTATCCTTCTTGCCGGGCAGCGAGATCAAGCTGCGCCGCGCCGGGCGCGCCTCGGCCTGTTGCTCGCCGCCATTGCCGCCGCCATTTTCCGCTCCCAAGTCCGCCCGCAAGTAGAGGCGCCGCAACTGCTCGGACGATGGCTGGAGGCCATGGAGCAATTCTCCGAAGCCGTCCGGACGCTCCTCGATCGTCCCCGCCACCCGTTCGGCGATTTCCTGCTTTTTGCCTACCTCGCCCGCGCCTTCGGCCTGAAAGTACGGCGCCAGCCGATGATCGGCGATTTCCTCGGTGATCCGGCTCACCTGCTCGTCGATCCGGTCCAGCTTCGTCGCCAGCACGGCCACCTGCTGCAGATAGGACGCAAGATGCGTCATGCCGCCGTCGTTGACGCTGAGAACGGCGTCCCAGGCCTCCTCCGGATTCCGCACATGTTTGGCGACCGACTCGTTCTCCGAGAATACGGTCCGCTGCTTGATCAGCCTCGCTTTCTCTTCCTCATTGAGGAAATCCAGTTCCTGTCCCTTGTCGTCCGTCTTGAAGGCGCTGCGGAGCATGCCCGGCTTGCGCACGAGAAACACGTTGTTGAACGGTTCGCCACCCGACCAGTCGTTCAGCCATTCGCCCTGCGAGAACCGCTCCAGCAGCGTGATATGGATCATGTTGCTCCATTCCTGCTGTTGCTGGGTAATGGTCTGCCCCGGCTTTTCGTCGAGCCGGCGATCCATCTGCGTGACCACCCATATCAGGCCGGGTTTGCGGGCGGCCCGCGTGTCGGGCGTTTCCCCCTGCGTGCTGTGAACCCAGCTCGAGAGCGCCGGCGCCAGCGTCGTGACCTCGATCTGCGAGTCGCAGCGGGTACACATCATCAGGACGTTCATTTCCTGGTCGTCGGTGTAGCGTTCGAACAGATAGGCCACCTTGCCGCGAAGCAGGAGCTGGGCCACGGGGTCGGCCTCGTCGCTCTTCACCTGCTTCCGGACTTCGTCGATGCTCGCCACGTCCAGCCGGCCGCGATACCCCGGGAAATCGAGAAGGTCCACGTTTTCGAGAAGTGCTTCCATGGGTTCGTCCGCCAGAACGAACTTCATTTCGGCGGTAAGCGCCGCGAGAACGGAGCGGGAAACGCCGGTCTCCGGGAGAACTTCCTCGTCCGTGACCGGAAGCACGTTGAGCGGCGCGTCGGTGTCCTTGCCCAGCTTGTCCAGAACATCGACGTTCAGGATGCTCTCCGGCCGCCATTCGAAGCCGCCGCCGGCTTCCACGACCAGGGCTTCCAGGGGCACGTATACGATCCGCGCGTTGGAGAGCGACTGGAGGGCGTCGCGCAAATCGAGATAGACCTTCGTCAGGTCCTCGATCTCGCCCCAGAGAATGGAGAGCAGCTTGCCGCGCTGGGCCGGCAAAAGGCGCGGCGCCAGATCGATCGCCGCCGGCCAATAGTCGGCCCTCAAGGGCGCCATGGATTTCTCGAACCGCCGCTCGAAATAGTCGAGCAGGTCCACCATGTCGTCCTCGGTAATGCCGCCCGTCGGATTGGGCTGGCGCTGCTTCTCCAGCGCGGCGAGATGCTGGCGGATATGATTGGCGTCGGTGTTGAAGGTCACCCGCTCGCGGTTGAAGTCGTTGAAGAAGCTGTTGCCGAAGATCTTGACGACATCGGCTTCCGAAAACAGCGTCAGTTCCAGCGGATAGCCGGCCGGCGTTTCGCTTTTCTGCCGGGTGAACCGGGTCACCAGCCCGGTCGCTTCCTTGCCGCCGCCGGGCGGATTGATGTGGCCGATGAAATTGAGACGATGGCCATCGAGGAGGGTCTCGAGCTGGCCGCTCTGGGCGCGGGCAAGGGTCGAGATCAGATAGGACTTGCCGGCCTGCGACATGCCGAAAACCCCCACCGAAAGCGGCCGCCTGGCCGCCGAGCCGAGACGCCGGCACAGGTTGCGGGTCCGGCGCATTCTCTCGATCAGACTGTCGGCCTCGCGATCGAGCCGCTGCGAATTGCCGCGGACGTCGCGGGTCCACTCGACGGCCTCGCCGGCGCCGGCGAAGATCGATTGACAGCGCGCGCTGAGAAATTCTGGTGTCTTGCTCACGGCAAACTCCGCTTCATCGGATAATACTGCCCGTATCCAGCCAGTAGCTGTTCTCGCCGATGCCCACGGTCGCCAGCGTACTGAGCTTGAGAGTAAGGTCGCGGGGGCTGAGCGACACGCCCTGATCGGAGGTCACGCTCGCGATCTCGAAGCGCTCCTCCCGTCTGCGGCGATCCTTCTTGAGCCGAACCTGCAGCACCACGGGCTCTCCGCGATCCGCGCGCGCCAGCATCTCCTTCGCCCGGTCGCGCAGGTCGAGGACGTACAGCGGGCTGGCCGCCCATCGCGCGCTGTCGAGTTGCCGGAAGCCGAGAATCATCCGTGAGCGGACCTCGAACGGCGTATCGGGGATTTCGTACTCCTCGTTGTCCAGATCGACGTCGCGGAAGTACACATCCGCGTCGCCAATGCTCATGTTCTGATCCATCAGGCCGATGTGACGCACCGTCGAGTAGGCCTTGAACGCGTTCGCGAGAAAATTGAAGTTGGGAATGCGCCGCTCGCCGCCGACCTTGCAGATCATCGCGCCGACGGCCGCCGTGGTCTTCGGATCGTCGACCCGGCCATCCCGGTGGAAGGGGTACCAGTTCCCCGTGCGGTAGCCGTTGAGCGGAACGATGCGATCGGGAGGCAGGGGCAGAAGCGTCCGAAACAGCGACTGGATCCCGGGCAAACGCGAGGGCCGGCCGCTGAGCAACAGGACATCGCAACTGTAGAGATAGACGATCTCGCACAGCGACTGGATGGTCTTGCTGATCTCGAACTGATCTTCCAGGAAGCCTCGGTGCAGGCGGTTGAGGTCCTTGGGCACCGGAACGCTCATCAGGTCGAAATCGCCATCCTCGAGACGGACTTCCCGGCGCACCCCCGTGGCGAAGTAGTTCAGCACCTGATCGGAGGGAGGGTCGCGCCCCTCGAGCATTTCGCTGATCCGAAGCGTTTCCACCTCGGCGCCGGCCACGGGATCGTAGGCTTCGTAATCCTTGAGGATCTTCAGACCCAGCGGATACAGGACCTGCAGCGCGAGTTGCTGGCGAAGCGCGCTTTCCTGCACGGGAACGGGTTCGGAGCCGATCAGCTTGGACAGCAACGGCGCGGGATCGCGCATTCCCCGATCCTGAAGCGACCGCTCGATGGCGGGGACCACGGTCTTCTGGATCACTTCGAGAAGAATATCGTCTCCCGCGACCTTGAAACCGTCGCGGAACCGCTGCTCCGGCAGGATGTAGACGTTGGCTCCCTGTCCCGTGTCCAGACGGTAGTCGGTGACCACGAGATCGGTGGTACCGCCGCCGATGTCGATGGACGCGACGGTGACCGCCTGCCCGTCGGAGGCGTGATCCTTTCGCCGCATCACCCGGAAGAACTCCTCCGGCCGTCCGGCGAAATGCTCATGGGTTTCACTGAACAGGTAAACCGCCTGGGCGCAGGTGGCCTCGTCCCACTGGGTATGGACGTTCGGGAACCTGGGCCAGGCGGAGGCCCGGCCGTCGTTGTCCATGGGATCGTCCTCGGGATGCCAGTTCAGCGCCTTCCAGACCAGCGCCATCGCCTGTTCCATGCGCTCGGCGAAGATGTCGCGCTCCGGTTTGGGCATGGAGGGGGGAACCGTCAGGATGACGGAACGCAGGTGTCGCGGTTTCTCGGGATCGCCCTGCTTGAGACGTTGCGCCGGACTGTTGATCTGCACCAGCGCCTGGACCAGGACTTCCGCCAGCATGAACGTCATCAGGGAGCTGCGCGAATAGTGCGGCATGAAGACGGGCATGCGGTCGTCGTCGGCGAGGGTGTACAACGCTTCACCGGTTTCGTTGATCAGGTTGCCGAAGGGCGCTCCCGTGGCGTGCGGCTCGATCTCGGAACTGCTGAACGCCGTGTTGAAGCGCCAACCCGGCTCGTAGCGTTCCTCGTCCCAGAGGTAGCGTTTGGGGCTCGAGAGACCGGTGGAACCCTCGGTTCCGCGGCGGTGGTTGGCGAGGCGCGCGGCTTCCGGACCGACGCGGGCGATGGTCGGCCAGACGAACGCATCGTTGCGTCCGCTCTTACAGGCCAGATGCTCCTTGCCGAGAATGGCCTGCGCGAACTCGACGCGGCTTTCGAAAGGCTCCGTATAGAGCCAATGCGGCTCCGAAAGGTCCCGGAGGGCCAACTCGTAACGGTTCTTGAGGCCGTGCTCCTGCTTGGGATGGTCCTCGATCAATATCCCGCAGGTGCGCGAGTTGCCCACGTCCAGCACCATGTCCACCGGTATGGGCACGTGGATGTCGTCGGCCTGATTGCTTCGCACGCGAACTTCCGGAATGGTCGTCTTCTCGCCGATGATCGCGAGCAGATTGAGGTAGTGGGCGTGATGGCTGAGGCTTGTCATCTCGAGGTCGATGTCTTCGGCGGGCAACCCGAGCCGGTCGACCGCCTGATCCCGGAACACTTCCTCCAACCACTCGCCGATCCACGGCACTTCGGAAAACCACCCCATTTCATGGGCGCGGAAGGCCAGCAGGAACGAGGCGCCGCTCTGGACGTCGGCGCGCGTTGGCGCGAGATAGTTCGTGTCCTCCGCGTTTTCGAATACATTGGTATCGAAAGCGAGCGTCAATCGGTGGGTATGGCCGTGCAGGTCCTCTCCCGGAGCCAGCCTGACCACGCGGAGCCGCGCCCAGGTGGTGGGGCCCTCGGCGAACCGCCGAAGCGGTCCCGAACGCAGCATGGGCGCGGGAAGCCAGCAACCCTCCAGGAGCTTGAACGACTCTTCGACCGGAATACTGTGCTTCGGCTTCACCGAAACCGAGGGATTGCCCGGATGAACATACTTGTCGCCACGCTCGTCGTACTCCAACCGCGCCAGCGACCTCCCGCTCGACTGCTCGACGAATTCGCCGGCGGGTTCCTTGCGCAGATCCAGCGTCAGCCCGAAGTCCATGAACTGAACGCCGCTGCGCATGATCAGTGTCGCTTGTTCCGAAAAGGCGACCAGTTCTCCCAGCATGTCCTAAGTACCCCTCCGCGAGCGTTCGACCGGCTCCCGCCTATTTGACAATCTGCACACCATAGGACGAGCCATCCGCGTTGACGCCCTTGCAGTTCGCGCGCCCGCCGTCCCCCACCGAACACTCCACATTGGATTGCTTGATCACCCTGCCGTCCGGGCAGACAAAATCGGCCGCGCCCTCGACGACGAGCTTCCCGCCCTTCATGGCCGAGCGAACGGGCGCCTTGCATTCCTGTTGCGACGCGCCGTGGCGAAGCGTGGCGGTTCCCTGACCGTCCTTGAAATCGTACTCGAGCTGGATCGGCTGGCCCGTCTCGCTGTCCTGCAGCCCCGTTTTCGACTTCCATTGACCGTCCAGGAACTTGGTCGACCCATCCTGAACCGCCCCGGACGGGATCTGCAAGGGCACGGCCGGTGGCGTTGTGGTCGACGAAGGCGTCTGAACTCCGTCCGGCGGGGTTGGCGGCACCGGCGCCGGCGGGACCTGGTCCTGGCCGGGAGGAGTGACCGCTTCATCGGTGGCGGGCGTCGTCGTGTCCTCCGGCGCGGGCGGAACCACGTCCTCGGGCGCGGGCGGCGTGACCTCCCCGGCCGGCGTCTCCTCGAGGGGCACGGCGGACGGATCCTCGGCCGGCAATTCCCCTGCGGCAATTCGCCTGGCGGCAGTTCTTCGGCGGACATTTCGCCATCCGGCACTTCCAGCGGCACCGTGCCCTCGTCAACGGCGCCGGGCTCGGCCGGAATCGCGACATCCTCGCCGACCACCGATCCATCGCGCCCGACAACGGCGCCCGATCCGTCGACGACCCGGCCGGGAACGGTTTCGACGGTCCTGTTCACGTCCACGGGTTCGACCGGCCTCACGTCGGGCTCGCGCTCGTCCAAATCCACCGCCGGCAACTCGATGGCCGGGATCCCCATCCAGCTCGCGAAGGGAAGATCGATCCCGCACGACCGCAGGCCGAACAGCAGGAGCGCCAGCAACAAGAGGAGGAGGGGGATCAGAAGCAACCACCACCACCAGGGACGGCCGCGCCGCTCCTCCTGTTCCACCACGACCGTCGCCGGCGGCGCCATCGTCGGCTGTTCGGCCGCCGGACCCACGGCCGCCGCCACCGGGGCGGCCGAAGCGACGGCCAGGCCGCCGATGATGTCCTGTCCCGACGGCGCATTGCGTTCGGTGAAGCCCCAAAACGTAATAACCGGCTTTCCGTTCACCAAATAGATGTGATCGTCGCTCGGTATCTTGGTGACCTGCGCCAACAGTTTGCCGAAAACCTGCCGCTCGCCGTTCTCCTCTGCCTGGAGTCTTTGGCTTTCGTCACCCAGGCGTTGCCGCGCTTCCATCAGCGCCGCCTTGGCCTCGGACTGCTCTTCGGGGGTGGCCGCCGACCAGGGGACGATGTCGCCGGCGACGGGCGCGTACCAATCTATGGAGTCGCCTGTTTCATTCTGCTTGGGAATCGCGAACAGGTCGGCGACGTCCTGATCCAGCCGACGGCGCATGGCCACCCGGAGTTGGCTGGCGGCCCTGTAGACCGGATTGCCGACGGCACCCAAGGCGTGAAAATCCTTCAGGCTGCCGGATCTCAACAAAACGCTGCTCATCGAACGTCCCCGTGTCCGTCCCAGGCAGGCCCGCCTTATTTCGGCATTATTTGCAGTGGGCCGGCTTCTGAGCTTCCCCTGTGGCCTGTTTTATCGTCGATTCGAAGGCCATTCCCGATTTAGGAGTTAATATCTTACCACCCGTAAGCTGAGCAAGACAGTTTGCGTATCCGTCGCCGACGATATCGACAACATTGATCGTCACTTTCGGCTTGCTCGCTTTCAGCGACCGGGCCACCGCGCAGGGGTCCCGGCGGCAACTGTCCTCGCCGTCCGACACCACGACGATGACCGCGGGCGCGCGAACGCCGTCCACCATCTGGCCGGCCTGTTCGACGCCATCGGCGAGCGGCGTTCCGTTCTGGGGCATCAGGCTGTTGATGCGCTGGTACAGTTGGCCGCGTCGCGATCCCGGATAGAAGCCCTGATTGCTGGCCCGCGGACAGTTCTCGAGAACGACGAGCCCCACGTCCACGTCGCTCGGCAGTCCCTTCACGACCTTGGTGGACGCCTCCTGGGCCGCCTGCAGCCGTGTCGGTCCCTGATTTTGCGGCATTCCACCGCCTCCGGGAATACGGAACAGTCCGCGCAGGACCTGCTCCATCATCTGTTGCGCCATCTGCTGCGCCGCGCGCCGGTCCGAAGACGCCGGCGCGCGCATGCTTCCGGATGAATCGAGGACGAGGGCCACGTCGGGCGCCTCCTCGGGGGCCCGTTCGCCCGGGCACGGCTGAAGTCCCGCTTTTTGCTGCGTGGGGGGCTTGGTTTCGGAGGGAGGCTGGGTTTTCGCGGGAGGCACCGTCTCGGCCTTGCGCTTGCGTTCCTCCTCGTCGCGGCGCTTTTTCTCATCCTTGCGGAGCGCGTCCTCGGCCTTGCGCCGGCACTCCTCGAGTTCCTTGGCGATCTTGTCGGCAAGGGCGGCGGCCTCCGCGTCCAGCGCGGCGCCGTCGGCCTGGGCGGCGCGCAGCTTTTCGCGCAGGGGACACAGCGTGAGTTCCTGAATGACCAGGGCGTTCAGGGACTCGATCCGCCCGCGCAGCTCGGTCTCGTCGGCGGCGGCCGCCGCCAATCGATCGTTGAGCCGGCACTTTTCGATTTCCTTGGCAATGTCCGCTTCCAGGGCGGCGATCCGCTCCCGAAGGGCGCGTTCGTCCTCCTCGGCGGTGGCGATCAGCCCCTTGTAGTCGACCCACGGCGGCCACCGGAAATCCACGGAATACCACCACGCGGCGAACGCCAGCAGACCGAGCGTCAACAATAGCGCCAGCAACCACAGCCAGCGGGGAACGCGCCGGCCGCCGGTCGTTTCACCCGGTCCCGGTGGCGGTTCGCCGGGCGGCCCATCGCCCTCAAGCGCGGCCCGGCGGGCGCGGCGGCCAGCACGGACGGGCCGGACGGCGCCGGGCCGGACACGGACCGGTAGCCCCAGAAGGTCATGACCGGTTGATCCCCGACCACATAGACGGTGTCGTCGCCGGGATACGAAAGCGCCTGGCGCAAGGACTGGGCCAGATCGCCGGCGCCCGGGTCGACGTCCGGAAGCCGCTCGGCGAAACCCTGTAAAGCATTGAGACGGTCTTCCAGCAGCGCCCGCGCGCCCGCCTGTTCGGCTTCCGGCAGGGCGGTCAGTTTTCGCGGTTGCCCGGTCAGGTCCGAGTACCACTCCACATACCGGCCGTCCGCCGTCGGCGACGGCGCCGCGAGCAGCGACGCGTTCACGGCCGGAAGATGCCGGCGGATCAGGGCCTGAAGCCGTTGGTGCAGATCGGCGGTCGGACCGCCTTCCTCGGAAAGCGCCACGTACCCCGATGGATCAACACGCGCGACGCGCAGCCGGCTAGCCATGCCACCTCTTGATCAAGCGTCCCCCCTCATCCGGCAAGCCTAACGATTTATGTTACACCATGCCAACGGCTTTTTCCGCGCGGCGGAAGCGGTTCCCCGGGCGTTTGGCGCGGCCGAACCTCGGCGCCTACTTGTCCCTGACCAGCTCCGAGCCGAAGGAATAGCGTCCATTGTTGGCGCAGCAGACCATCGTCTCTTGCGGTGTCAGGGAACATGTCATCGTGAGCGGAACATACGATTCTCTCCCAGCGCACCGGCTTTCCGAAACGCGGATCACGAAATCGGCGTTCCTCAAGGTTGATCGCAAGCGCCCCGGACAGGTCCGCTTCGACGCGCCGGAGCCAACGAGATAGGCTGATGGTCCGGCGCCACGCCCCATGTCCAGCACGATCTCGACACCTTCCTTGGTCAATACCGACCAGTGGGGTGTGATGGATTTCCAGCGGCCGTCCAGGAACGCAAGGTCTGCCTGATCGCGCACCTGTTGGGGCAACGGCGGCAACGACTCGCACCAGCACTTGTTGCGGAGGTCCGCCAGCGTTCTCGTCGCGTCCTCAACGCGATCCCGCAAGGCTTCTTCCTCCGTTCGCGCCTGGTCGAGCGCGGCGCGCAGGGAACACCGCTTGAGCTCTTCCGCGACGCGGGCCTCCAGGGTCTTTACGCGATCGACAAGCCGGCATTCCTCGAGCTTTCCGCCAATCGTCGCTTCCAGGGCCGCGAGACGGTCGGCAAGCGCCCGTTCGTCCTGTTCGGCGGCGGCGATCAGCGCCTTGTAGTCGATCCACGGCGGCCAGCGGAAATCCACCGAATACCACCACCCCACGAACGCCAGCAGTCCCAGCGCCAGAAGCGACCCCGCGAGCCACGGCCAGCGCGGAGCGCGCGGGCCGGCGGGGACCGGTTCCGCCACCGGCGGGGGTGGAGGAACCGCCGCCGCCGGCGGCCGGTAGCCCCAGAAGGTGAGGACCGGCTGATCTCCGATCACGTAGACGGTGTCGTCGCCGGGGTACGAGAGAGCCTGGCGCAAGGACTCCGCCAGATCGCCCGCGCCCGGATCCAGGTCCGGAAGCCGGTCGGCGAACGTCCGCAGCGCGTCGAGGCGATCCTTGAGCAGCGCCCGCGCGGCCGCCTGCTCCGCGTCCGGCAATGCGGTCAGCTTCCGAGGCTGGCCCGGGAGATCCGAGTACCACTCCACGTACCGGCCGTCGGCCGTCGGCGACGGCGCCGCCAGCAACGACGCGTTCACGGCCGGGAGATGCCGCCGGATGACGGCCTGAAGACTTTGATGCAGATCGGCGGCCGGAGCGCCTTCGTCCGATACCGCCACATACCCCGATGGATCAAGACGCGCAACGCGCAGCCGACTCGCCATGCCACCCCCGATCGAGCAAGCTCTCGCACTGTCTTAGCTCAATGGCACTGTCAACCCAACCCTTTTGACGCGCGCGGCTAGGTCATGGCCTGGGTGTTTCCGCCGGCCCCGGATCGGGCGCGATCTCGGATGAGGTCGGCCCGGGGGGGGGGGGGGTAAAACGAAAAAAGTAAAAACAACCCCATGCACAGTAGAAATTCGGCCTAAAAGATGCCGGATGGGGACGAAAACCGGGCTAAACGCCCCTGCCGCGGGAGCCGATCATGGCGAGGAACTCGCGGCGGGTCATGGGGTCGTCGCGGAACGCGCCGAGCATCCGGCTGGTCACCATGGTAACGCCGGGCTTGTGAATGCCGCGCGTGGTCATGCACTGATGCGCCGCCTCGACCACCACCGCGACGCCGCGCGGTTGCAGTTCCGTGTCGATCACGTTGGCGATCTGAGCGGTCATCTTTTCCTGGATCTGCAGACGCTTTGCGAAGGTCTCGACGACCCGGGCCAGTTTCGAGATGCCGACGACCTTGTTGCTCGGCAAGTAGCCCACATGCGCCTTGCCAATGATCGGCACCATGTGATGTTCGCAGTGGCTTTCGAAGGCGATGTCGCGGAGCACCACCATCTCATCGTAGCCGTCGGTTTCCTCGAAGGTCCGCCGCAGCATCTCGCTCGGGTCGTCGCCGTAACCGGAGAAGAACTCCTCATAGGCCCGGACGACGCGGTCGGGCGTACCCACCAGGCCTTCGCGCGCCGGATCGTCACCGGCCCACCGGATCAAGGTTCGTACGGCCTGCTCGGCCTCGTCGCGCGTCGGCTGTGGTACGGAAAGGGGACTGTCGTCGGATCTCAGGACATGTTTCACATGGGCGTTCAAAGCTTAAAACTCCTTGCGGTGGTATATCGGGACGGCGGTGCCTTTCGCGGGCCGCCGCCGTCCCTGGCGTTGGAATAGTGAAGGCTCAGGCCGCCGTGAGGGCATCGGCGATGTGATCGGCCGGGCGGGCGAACCGGATATTGGCCTCGGCCGACTTTGCCGCCTTGTCCACCGACTTGGTCAGTTTATCAACGGCGATGCCCTCGATCTGGCGGACCCGCTCGCGCGAGATGCCATAGCGGAACCCCAGTTGTTCCAGCGTCAACGGCTTTTCGGCCAAACGCCGTTCGACCACGATGTCTCGTTCCCGCTCGCTCAGCGTGCTCATGGCCTGGCCAAGAAGCTCGCGCCGGTACGACCGCTCGTCCAGTTCGGCCAGGGTCGTCTCCTGGTTGTCCGCGTCGTCCACCAGCCAATCCTGCCTCTGCCCCTCGCCCTCGTCGCGCACCGGCGCGTTCAGCGAGTAGTCGGGGCCCGCCATGCGCCGGTTCATCTTGATCACGTCGCCATCGGGCACGTTCAGCCGCTCGGCGATGGTCTTGACGTTGCGCGCGCTGAGTTCGCCGTCCTCAAACGCCTGGAGCTGGCCCTTCAACCGGCGAAGGTTGAAAAACAGCTTCTTCTGCTGCGAGGTAGACCCCATGCGGACAATGGACCACGACTGCAGGATGTACTCCTGCATGGACGCGCGGATCCACCACATGGCGTAGGTGGCGAGCCTGAACCCCTTTGAAACGTCGAATTTGTCGACCGCCTGCATCAAGCCGACGTTGCCGGCCGATATCAGTTCGCCGATCGGCAGGCCGTAACCGCGATATCCGGCCGCGATCTTCGCCACCAGCCGAAGATGACTGGTGATCAACTGGTCCCTGGCCTCGACGCTTCCCTTCTCGGCGAGTTCCGTGGCCAGCCGCCGCTCGTCCTCGGGAGTGAGCAGCGGGTAGAGGCGGATACTGCGAAGATAGCGTCCAACGCCGTCCTGTACGGAAGGTCGCGGGTCGGTGGTCGGGCTCGTCACGGTCATTTCCTAGTACCCCTCATCGTCACCAGCGTGGCAGCGCCGCGGCGCGAAGCGGGGATCGATCTCGGCGGCAGTCCCCAGCCCGTGGCGGCACTCGGCCTTTGTAACCGCGTATTGTTACGCTGGTACGGCGGGATTGGATTTGTCGTTCTGGAAGCGATTGTGCCCCGGCGGCGGGAAATCAAGCGCCCAACACAAAAACATCATAAATCCGCAACGAATCGGTCATTACCGTTTCCGAACACTCTCGGTTAAATCTCCCGCCCATACCGAAACAAACCGGTGCAAGGGGAGTAAAGAGGAATGAAAATCCGGTGCTTGACGAGACTGGCCGCCGTGCTCGCGGTCGCCGCCGCCATGGCGGTTTCCGCCACGGCGCGCGCGAGCGATGTCCGTATTATCGGTTCCGGGGCGAGCTTTCCGTTTCCGATCTATTCGGCGTGGTTCAAGTCGTTCAGTAAACAGAACGACGGGATTACGGTCGACTTCCAGGCGAAGGGCAGCGGCGCGGGCATTCAGGACTTCATCAACAATACCGTCCAATTCGCGGCCAGCGACGCGGCCATGACCGACGAGGACATCGCGAAGGTCGAAGAAGGGCGTCGTCCTGCTGCCGATGACCGCGGGCGAGATCGTTCTCGCCTACAACCTCAAGGACGTCGACACCCTGAAGCTGCCGCGCGATGTCTATCCGGACATTTTCCTGGGCAAGATCACGCGCTGGAACGACGAGCGGATCGCCAAGGCCAATCCGGACGTCACCCTCCCCGACCAGCCGATCACGGTTGTCGTCCGCTCGGACAGCAGCGGGACGACCTACGTATTCACGCAGCACCTGAGCGCCATCAACGAGGGCTTCAAGAGCGGTCCCGGCGTCGGCACGACCGTGCAATGGCCGTCCACCGACAAACTGGTGAAGGCGCCCAAGAACGACGGCATCACCGCCACCGTCAAACAGACGCCGGGCGCCATCGGCTACATCGAATACGGTTACGCCAAACTGACCAAGGCCAAATCGGCGTTGCTGGAGAACAAATCCGGCAAGTTCGTCGGCGCGAGCGCCGAGGCGGGCAGCGCCGCGCTTGCCAGCGCCGAGTTCCCGCAAGCCGACCTGCCCGGACAGCCGGGCGTGCCCGATCTGCGGGTCTGGGTCACCGATCCGGCCGGCGAGGCCGCCTATCCCATCGCGACGTTCACCTGGATGCTGTTCTACAGGGAGCAGGACCCGAAGGTCGCCGAGGCGCTGCGGAAGCTGGTGGAGTACTGCCTCACCGACGGTCAGAAGATCGCCGACAGCATGGGCTACATTCCCCTGCCGGAAAATGTGGTCGCGAAGGTGCGCGAGGCCTCGCAGTTCATCCAGTAATCGCGGGGCCCCGGACCAGGTCGGGGCATGCCGGATCGCGGAGGGTTCCGCGTGTCCGTCTCGGCTCCCCGACCCGGTTCCGGAACGCCCGTGAACCATTGAGGCTTGGAATTCATGGCGAATAATGTTTTTGCCCAGGCGGTTTCCGTGGACTCCATCTCGGGCCCGCCGTCGCGGAGCGACTACCTGGGGGACCGGGGCTTTCGATTGGCCGCCGTCGCCGGGGCGGGGATCATCATTCTGCTGGTGATCTATATTCTGTACGAGATCGGCGGCCAGGCGATGCCGGCCATCCGCGAATACGGGCTCGGGTTTCTGGTTTCCTCCACCTGGGACGTAAGCCGTGAACAGTTCGGTATCCTCCCGGAGATCTGGGGCACGCTGTACAGCTCCCTCCTGGCCCTCCTGATCGGTGGGTTTTTCGGCGTCACGGTCGCCATTTTCCTGACCCAGGGATTTCTGCCGGTTCGCATCGCGGCGGTCTTCCGCACCATCGTCGAAATGCTGGCCGCCATCCCCAGCGTCGTTTACGGCCTCTGGGGCATCTACGTGGTCATTCCGGCCATCCGTCCGCTTGGCCAACTGGCTCCACGAGACCCTCGGCTGGATCCCCTTTTTCGGAACATCGCTCAGCGGACCGGGGATGATGCCGGCCGTGCTGGTCCTCTCGATCATGATACTGCCGACGGTGGCGGCCATCTCCCAGGATTCCCTCAACCTCGTTCCCTTCAAGGTGAAGGAGGCGGCCTATGGCATGGGCACCACCCGCTGGGAGGCCATTCTCAGGGTCCTGGTGCCGACGGCCTCGCGCGGTATCTTCGGGGCCCTGGTTCTCGGTTTCGGCCGCGCGCTCGGCGAAACCATGGCCCTGGCGATGCTGATCGGCAACTCCAACCAGATCAGCCTGTCGCTGTTCGCGCCGGCCAACACCTTGGCGTCATTGCTCGCGTCCAACTTCCCCGAGGCGGGGCAAATCGAAGTCCAGGCGCTCATGTACGCCGCCTTGGCGCTCCTCGCCATTACCCTCGTGGTCAACATCGCCGGCATCGGGATCATCACGGTGGCGACGAGAAAGCAGAAGGCATAGGCCATGGCCGATCCGGAACAGTCCATAAACCTCCCCGGCGCGCCGGAAGCCCCGAACCTGAACCGCAATCTGTTCCAGGGCCGGGCCATGCGCAGCGGGCTGCTCACCGGCGGCGCGTGGGTGGTGTCGATCATCGCCGCCGTGCCGCTGTTCTCGGTCCTCTACATGCTGTTCGTGGAGGGCGGATCGCGGTTCGGCCTGGAGATATTCACCGAATTGCCGCCCGCCGGGTTCGAAACGGGCGGCGGCTTCGGCAACGCCATCGTCGGAACGCTGGTGATGGTGGGGATCGCCGCGCTGATCAGCATACCCGTCGGCATTCTCGCGGCCGTCTACCTTGGCGAACTGGACCCCAACAGCAAGCTCGCCACCACATCGCGGTTCCTGGCCAAGGTGCTCACCGGCTTTCCCTCGATCCTGGCCGGCGTGTTCGCCTACGGCGCGGTGGTTCTGCTCATGGGGACGTACTCGGCCATCGCCGGCGGTGTCGCGCTGTCGGTGCTGATGCTGCCCACCGTGGTCCTGACCGCCGAGGAAGCCATGAAAATGGTGCCGCAACGGATGAAGGACGCGGCATACGGCATGGGATGCACGCGGGCTCAGGTCATCTGGAAGGTGGTGCTGCCCACGGGCCTGCCCGGCATCCTGACCGGGGTGATGCTGGCCGTCGCCGGAGCCGCCGGCGAGTCCGCGCCGCTCCTGTTTACCGCGCTGTTCAGCAACTACCACATGAGCAGCCTGACCGAACCGACGGCGTCCCTGTCGATCCTGATCTACAACTTTTCGGGCATGCCCTTCGAGAACCAGATCGAACTGGCCTGGGCGGCGTCCCTGGTCCTGGTTCTGATCGTGTTGATCTTCAACATCCTCAGCCGCCTGGTCGGCAAACGCAAGGTATAGAGAAAAGCGGGAATACAATCATGAACGCGATGGCGGCAGAGACACAAAAAGCGGCGATCACCCCGGACGTCCCGTTGTCGGACCGGGCGATCGACTGCAACCTCGAAAAGGTTTTCTACGGCAACTTCCTGGCTGTCCGGGACAGCAACGTGCCGATCGAGAAGAACAAGGTCACGGGTTTCATCGGGCCGTCCGGGTGCGGCAAGAGCACGGTGCTCCGTTGCCTCAACCGGATGAACGACATGATCCCCGTGTTCCGTTTCGAGGGTCACGTTCATTTCATGGGAAAGGACATCTACGCCAAGCAGATCGATCCGGTGATCGTTCGCCGCTACATCGGCATGGTGTTCCAGCAGCCGAACCCCTTTTCCATGAGCATCTTCGACAATGTCGCCTTCGGCCTCAGGCTCAACCGCTTCAAGGGCGACATGGAGGAACGCGTGGAGAAAGCGCTTCAGCGCGCCGCCATATGGAAGGAAGTCAAGGACAAGCTCAAGCAGAGCGGCTTGTCGTTGTCGGGCGGCCAGCAGCAGCGCCTGTGCATCGCGCGCGCCATCGCGACCGAGCCGACCGTGCTTCTGATGGACGAGCCCTGCTCGGCGCTCGACCCGATCGCCACCCGGCAGGTCGAGGAACTGATGCATGAGCTCAAGAAGAACTACACCATCGCCCTGGTGACCCATAACATGCAGCAGGCGACGCGGGTCGCCGATACCACCGCGTTTTTCTCTGTCGATATCTCGCAAGGGGGGCGAACGGGATATCTCGTCGAGATGGGCGATACCAAACAGGTTTTCGAAGACCCCCGGGCGGAATTGACCCGCGAGTACATCCGAGGCGACTTCAGCTAATCCGCGACCGGAACCGAGCGTCATGACCACCAAACGCACCAGACGATCCATCATTGGCGGTTTCGCCCTACCGTTGCTGCTCGCGGTGGCACTGAGTTCCTGCGGCGAGGAGCAGGCGCCCCCCAAGGAAGAGACCCGCGTCGAGCCCGCGCCGGCGGGCCGGATTTGGGTGCGCGGCGCCGGCGCGACCTTTCCCGAATATCTGTACAAAAAGTGGGTCGACGCCTTCCAGGAAGCCAACCCCGAAATCTGGGTGACCTATTCGCCGGTCGGCAGCGGCGCCGGCATCAACAAGTTCATCACCGGCTCCGTGGATTTCGGCGCCAGCGACGCGGCCATGACGGACGAGCAGATGGCCGGGGTGGACCGCGGCGCGTACCTGGTTCCGGCGACCGCCGGCATGGTGGTCCTGGCCTACAATCTGCCCGGGATCACCGGCGAGTTGTATCTGCCGCGCGACGTCTACGCCGATATCTTCGCCGGAGGGATCAAGAAATGGAACGATCCCAGGATCCAGGCCGCCAACCCCGAACTGAACCTGCCGAACCGGACCATCTCGATCGTCGCCAGGCGTGACAGCAGCGGCACCACCTTCGCCTTCACCAATCATTTGAGCGAGGTCAGCGAGGTGTTTCGCGACCAGGGGCCGGGAACCGGGAAGCTGGTGGACTGGCCCGGAGCAACCATGCTGGCGCAGGGCAACGAAGGAGTGGCCCAGCGGGTGAAGATCAGCGAGGGTTCCATCGGCTACATGGGTTACGAATTCGCCAAGCGTCTCGATCTTCCCATGGCGACCCTGGAAAACAAGGCGGGCAAGTTCGTCAAGCCGAACCGGACGACGGGCCAGGCGGCGCTGGCCGACACCATAAACGAGATGCCGGAAAACCTCCGATTGTTCATTCCCGACCCGAAGGGCGCGGACTCCTACCCGATCGTCACCTACAGCTGGCTGCTGCTGTACGGCCAGTACCCGGACGAGAAGAAACGGACGGCGGTCAAGGATTTCGTGACCTGGGGATTGACGGAAGGTCAGTCCTTCAGCGATGACCTCGGATTCATTCCCCTCCCCCGGGAGGTCGTCTTCGCTCGGAACGCGGGCGGTCGAGCGTATCCAATAATTCGGGGCGGCGGCGTTACGACGCCGGGGGCTCGCGGTGCCATGGGATTTGACCCATGGCCGGCCAGGGGATATTGCAGGCGGGCGACGTGACCGGAAGACGGGAAGGGTCGGAAGTGGCAATCGATTTCCGGAAGACTTGCCGCGCGGAGACCTTATGGTCCATTTCCGGCTGAACCTGCCCGCGATCGAGGCGTGCCTGCGCCACGTCCAGCGCGACTTCCGCCAGATCAACGAGCAATTGAACGACTATCGCGACCCCATGACCGACGAAGTCGTTGGCAACATGATGGCCGGGTACGGCCGCGTGGACAGCGCCATCGAACAGGGCATCGACCTTTTCGCGCCGGGCAATTCCCGGCATGTCCTGGAACTCAACGAAGTTGTCCTGTGCCGTGGAGACAGGTCCGCGCAATGCTGCTCGCCGGAGCATTTCGAGGCCAACGAGCGGCACTTCTACGACGACCACCAGGGCGGCTTCCGCGATCTGGCGGAGTGGCACGAACTGCACCGGGTCGACTCGCCCTGGGACCGCGCGGCGGGGATCTACGTCCGCGTCCTGAGCGCGCCGCAACTCTACATCGAGGGCAACCACCGCACGGGCGCCTTGATCATGAGCTATCTGCTGGCCCGCGAGGGGCGGCCGCCGTTCGTCCTGACCGTCGATAACGCCCGGGCGTATTTCGATCCCTCCAGCCTGATCAAGAGCACCCGCAAGCGCAGCTTCGCGATGCTGTT
This sequence comes from uncultured Alphaproteobacteria bacterium, assembly GCA_963701445.1. Lineage (GTDB taxonomy): Bacteria > Pseudomonadota > Alphaproteobacteria > Rhodospirillales > Defluviicoccaceae > CAKZLS01. Next base: position 95,701 of record CAVPAM010000038.1, on the reverse strand, counting down.
CAAGATACCGGGGATCAGGAAGAACTTCGCAAGGTTCCTGCGAAAACAGGCCGACGACCGCTTCCTGCTCAAGACCGATTGACCCGAGCACGCTCCGACGGCCTTGTTCCGCGTTAAGACGGAACGCGCGAGCGCCGGAATTCCTTGAATAATCCCGGACCGGAACGTATTTGTCGCGGCACGCTGATCCGGCGGTTCCCGTTTGACGTAATCTGTTGAAAACCAAATTATAGTTCTTGGATAGACTCACCCGACATGCCATTTGACGCCACCGTCCCTCCCCGGCCGCTGAACATCGCCATTGTCGGAACCGGCATCGCCGGCATGTCCGCCGCCTGGCTGCTGAGCAAATCCCACACCGTCACCGTCTACGAGAAGGACGGCCGGATCGGCGGGCACACCAACACCGTCGAGGTGGAGGACGCCAACGGCCCGATCCCCGTCGACACCGGCTTCATCGTCTACAACGAAGCGAACTACCCGAACCTCGTGGCCCTGTTCGAGCACCTCGGAGTGCCGACGAAGCCGAGTGAGATGTCGTTCGCGGCGTCGGTCGATGACGGCGCTCTCGAGTACTCGGGCAGTAACCTCATCGGGCTGTTCGCCCAGAAGAGAAACATCTTCCGGCCGCGGTTCTGGCGCATGCTGGGCGGCATCCGGCGGTTCTACCGGGATGGCCCGCGACTGATCGCGAAGTCCGCCGAAGACGACATCAGCCTCGGCGACTATCTCGATGGCGAAGGGTATTCGCACGCCTTCATTTACGACCATCTGCTGCCCATGGCGGCCGCCATATGGTCGACGGCGGCGCGGGACATGCGCGATCATCCGGCGTCGGCGTTTATCCGGTTCTGCGCCAACCACGGTCTGATGCAGGTGTTTGACCGCCCACAATGGCGCACGGTGGATGGCGGCAGCCGGGAATACGTCAAGCGCCTGACCCGCTCGTTCGCCGAAAACATCCGGACCGGGGCGGGCGTGCGATCCATCCGGCGCTCCGGCGGTTCCGTGATTGTCGAGGATGAAAACGGCGAGACCGGCACCTACGACCACGTTGTCATCGCCGCCCATGCCAACCAAGCCCTCGCCATGCTCTCGGACGCGAGCGCCGAGGAACAGGAGCGTTTGGGCGCGTTTCAGTACACGCGAAACACCGCCGTGCTTCACCAGGATCCGAAGCTGATGCCCAAGCGCCGCGGTGTCTGGTCGAGCTGGAACTATCTCAGCCATACCGGCGAGGACGGGGCGTCCGACGTTTGCGTCACCTACTGGATGAACCGCCTCCAGGGCCTTGTGTCGCGCGAACCGCTGTTCGTCACGCTGAACCCCAACCGCGATCCCGATCCGGGCAAGGTGCTGCGAACGTTCGAATACGAGCATCCATCCTTCGACCTGGCGGCGATGACCGCGCAGCGGCGGTTGTGGGACCTGCAGGGCGCGCGCAACACGTGGTTCTGCGGCAGCTACTTCGGCGCTGGCTTCCACGAGGATGGCTTGCAGGCCGGATTGGCCGTCGCCGAGGCGCTGGGCGGGCTGCCGCGTCCGTGGACGGTCGACGGTCAGTCGGATCGGATACATCTGCCGGCCGCCGCCGTGGAGAAAGCCGCATGAACGGGCGCGTGTCCTCGCTCTACCTCGGCCATGTGATGCACCAGCGTGTCAGACCCGTGGAGCACCGGCTCGACTACCGCGTGTTCTCCACCCTCATCGACATCGACGAGCTTCCGGCGCTGCACGCATCGCTCAAGCTGTTTTCGCACAACCGTTTCAATCTGTTTTCCTTTTACGACCGCGACTATGGACCCGGCGACGGATCGCCGCCGCGGCCGTGGGTGGAACACCACCTCGCCGAGGCCGGCATCCGCCTGGACGGCGGAGCCATCCGAATCCTCTGTTTCCCGCGGATCTTCGGGTATGTGTTCAACCCGCTCAGCATCTACTTCTGCTACGACCCGGACGGAGCCCTGGCGGCGGTTCTGTACGAGGTGAGCAACACCTTCGGCCAACGGCACACCTATCTCATTCCCGTCGAGGACGGTCGCTCGGGGGTCGTTCACCAGCAGTGCGACAAGCGTTTCTACGTATCGCCGTTCAACGCGGTGGAGGGCTTCTATCGCTTCAACGTCAAGCCTCCCGCCGAACATGTCGCCATTTCCATCACCCAGTGCGACGATCACGGCCCGCTGCTCCATGCCTCGCACGGCGCGCGCCGGGTGCCGCTGACCGACCGGACCCTTGCAAACGCGTTTTTGCGTTATCCCCTTATGACGGTTAAGATTATGGGGGGAATACATTGGGAAGCGCTGCGCCTTTGGCGCAAGGGACTGCGGCTGGTGGATCGTCCCCCGCCACCGGTACAACCGGTGACGGTGGTGACGTCGCCCGAGGCTTAGACAACGAAGGGGAGCAGAGCCATGTCCGACACGAAATCGCGCGCGCGAACAGACTGGTCTGTTCTTGCTGTCCTCACGGGTCTCAACCCTTGGACAGGGGCCCTCATGGCCCTGGCGCAGCGCATAGAATTCGGCCAGTTGTCGCTGGTTCTGCCCGACGGAACCAATCGCGTTTTCTCGGGCAACCGGCACCTGGACGTCCGCGCCGTGCTCAACATCAGGCGCCCCGAGGCGGTGCGCAGGTTGCTGCTCGGCGGGACCACGGGCTTTGGCGAGGCGTACATCGCCGGAGACTGGGACACCCCCGACCTGTCCGCCCTGCTGAAGCTCGCGCTCGTCAACGAACCGATCCTCGGCAAGCAGGTTCAGGGACTCGGTCCCATGCTCTGGCTGGATCGGCTGCGTCACCGGCTGCGCGACAACACCCAGAAGGGCAGCCAGCGCAACATCGCCTTTCACTACGACCTCGGCAACGATTTCTACGAACTGTGGCTCGACCCCGGAATGACGTATTCATCCGCGGTCTTCAACGCCCCGGAGCAGTCGCTGGAAGCGGCCCAGGACGCGAAGAACAGGCAACTGGCCAGGCTTCTCGACCTCAAGCCCGGGCACGAAGTGCTGGAGATCGGGTGCGGTTGGGGAGGCTTCGCGGTCATGGCCGCCCGCGATTACGGGTGCCGTGTCACCGCCATTACCCTGTCCCGCGAGCAACGGGACTACGCGCGGAACCGGCTGCGTGAAGCGGGACTTTCCGATCGCGTCGATGTCCGCCTCCAGGACTACCGGGATGTCACGGGCACCTACGATCGCATCGCGTCCATCGAGATGCTGGAAGCCGTCGGCGAGGCCTACTGGTCGACCTACTTCGACACGGTGCGCGATCGACTGAAGCCGTCCGGCATCGCCGGCCTGCAGGTGATCACCATCGAGGACAGCCGTTTCGAGCAGTATCGCGGCGGCACCGATTTCATTCAGCGGCACATCTTTCCCGGAGGCATGCTGCCGTCGCCGTCCATCCTGTCGCGGCAGATCGCCGACGCGGGACTGCGCCTGACCGAGACGGTGGCATTCGCCGAATCCTATGCCGAGACCCTCGGGATCTGGCAGCGCCGTTTTCAGCATGCGTGGCCTCGGATCAAGGATCTGGGCTTCGATGGCCGGTTCAAGCGCATGTGGGAATTCTACCTGGCGTATTGCGAGGCGGGATTTCGAACGGGCTCCATCGACGTCGCCCAATACCGGATCGTCCGGGACTGAGCCCGGAACCGGACAGCCAACCGCATTCCAGGCCGGGCGCGACCACCATGGCACCGATCGACCGAAAAACGCTCGTGGCTTATGCGTTGCCGGCACTCGCCCTGGCGATGCCGACCATCCCGGCGTACGTTTACCTGCCGACCTTTTACGCCGAGACTCTCGGCCTCGGACTGACGGCCACCGGCGTCGTCCTCCTGGCGGCACGGATACTCGACGTGATCACCGATCCCGTCGTCGGGATCGTCAGCGACCGGTTCCCGACGCGCTGGGGCCGCCGGAAACCATGGATCCTGGTGGGCGGGATCCTGGCGGCCATCGCGCTCGTTCAACTCTTCCAGCCGCCGGCCGAGGTGACCACGGCGCATCTGTTGATCTGGTCGATGGCTCTCTACCTCGGCTGGACGCTGATCGCGGTGCCGTACACGGCCTGGGGCGCCGAGCTCTCCCCCGACTATAACGAACGCTCGCGCATTACCGGGGCGCGCGAAGCCATGATGATCGTCGGAATCATCGGAGCGAGCTCCATGCCGGCGATCGCGACGGCCATGGGCTACGATCAGCAACAGGGGCTGGCGGCGGTCGCCTGGCTCGCCATTGTCATCGGCGCGCCGGCGATCACGCTGCTGCTCTGGCGGGTTCGCGAAACGGCCGCGCGTGCTCCGGACAAGCCGGCCGGCGCCGTGGGAATGCTGGCCGGGTCGCGCGAGATCCTGCGCAACAGGCCCTTTGTCCGCCTGCTTTCGGCCTGGTTCATCAACGGGCTGGCGAACGGGCTGCCGGCCGTTCTGTTTCTTCTCTACCTCCAGCATGGCCTGGGCGCCGGAGAGGTGGCGCAAGGGGTCCTGATCCTGGCCTATTTCGTCGCCGGCGTCGCCGCCATACCGCTTTGGCTGCGGCTCAGCGCCCGCATCGGAAAGCATCGCGCATGGAGCGCCGCCATGGTGCTGGCCTGTCTGGCGTTCGTCTGGGTGCCGCTGCTCGGCGAGGGCGATCTGGTGGCGTTTTTCGTCATCTGCGTGGTGACGGGCATGGCCCTCGGGGCGGATCTGGCGCTGCCGCCGGCGATGCAGGCCGACGTGGTCGACCTGGACAGTCTGCGGACCGGAAAACGGCGGGCCGGGGTCTTTTTCGCGCTGTGGAGCATGGCCACCAAACTGGCTCTCGCCTGCGCCGTCGGGTTGGCGTTTCCCGCCCTCGACCTGCTGGGTTTCGACGCCGCCGGGACCAACGACCACGACGCCATCCTCGCGCTGGCCATCCTCTATGCCGGCGTTCCCACCGTCCTGAAGGCCATTGCCATCGCCGTGACCTGGAACCACCCCATCACCGCCAAGCGGCAGGCCGTTATCCGGAAGGCCATGGACCGCCGCCTGCGACAGGGCGGCCCGACGGTGGCGCCATGATCCGTTCGCGCCGCCCGCTGATCGCCGCCCTGGCCGTGGTCATGGGCCTCGGCACGGGCTGCGGCTCCATGGATGCGCGGGATTTCGCCGATGCGAGTCCCCGCCTCGTCCTCGAGGAGTATTTCGCCGGGCGAACCCGGGGTTGGGGCCTGTTCGAGGATCGGTTCGGCACCGTGCGCCGCCAGTTCGTCGTCGACATCGACGGGACATGGGACGGCCGGGAGCTGGTGCTCGATGAACACTTCACCTACTCGGACGGCGAGACCGACCGGCGGGTCTGGCGCATCACCAGGACGGGCGATCATGCCTACGAGGGGCGGGCAACGGACGTGGTTGGCACCGCCGAGGCGTCCGCCTACGGAAATGCCGTCCACTGGCGCTACGAACTCGACCTGAAGGTGGAAAACGATACGTGGCGGGTTCATTTCGACGACTGGATGTTTCTCCAGCCCGATGGCGTCCTGATGAACCGATCGCGCGTTTCCAAGTTCGGCCTGGATATCGGCGAAGTGACCCTGGTTTTCCAGCGGCTGGACGAAAAGGCCGCGGTTGAGGCGAAAACGCCGGGCGAGGCCGCCGGATCGGTACCTCAGGACTTGGAAACCATCCTGCGCGAAACGGCGAAATAGAGGCTGTACGGCAGGCACCTGAGGAGCTTCATGCCCCAGGTGAAGCGTTTCGGAAAAGTGATTTCGAACCGCCCCGTTTCCAGGCCGCGAACCATCTGCTCCGCCGCGGCGTCGGCCTCCATGAGAAAGGGCATGGTGAAATCGTTCTTGTCGGTCAGGGGCGTTTTCACGAAACCCGGATTGACGACGGAAATCGTCACGCCGGCACGATCCAGTTCCGGCTTCAACGCCTCGCACATGTTGATCAGCGCCGCCTTGCTGGCGCCATAGGCGGCCGAAGTGGGCAATCCGCGATAACCGGCCACGGACGCCACCACGGCCAGATGCCCCCGGCGACGCTCCATGAATCTCGGCAGCACGGCGGCGACGCCATGCATGGTGCCCATGAAGTTCGTTTCCATGAGGTCGCGAAACGGTTTCACCGTCAGCGAGGCCGCGTCCACCGGAATGTGCGTGCCCGCGTTGAGGATGACGAGATCGAGCGGACCGAGGCTCTTTTCGATGTCCTCGACCGTCCCGGAAACCGCGCTCTCATCGGCGACATCGAGAGGGAAAGCGACGATTTGGCCCGGGAGGTCGGCCGCCTCGTCCACCACCGCATCCAGGTCAGATCGGGTGCGCGCGCTGATCGCCACGTGGTGGCCACGTTCGGCCAGCTTCAACGCAACGCTCCGGCCCAAGCCCTTGCCCGCGCCGGTGCACCACACGCGCTTTCCAGTCACGCCGGGTTCGATGGACCGTCTCGCCGGCATTTCCTGCACACGTATTCGATGCTGGAGCCGTCGTCGGCTCGAAAACGCATCTTCACCCAGCGGCCGTTCTCGTCGTACCAGACCTCGGTGCGCAGATCTCCCGAATAGACATAGTGCCGGGCGGCTCCGGGGGCGTTATTAACGATGACCTGACCCTTGCCCATGTCGGCGATGGTCACGGCCGAGACGCTGCCGGTAATCGTATTCAGCACTCGGTTGGTTTGAAGAACACCGGCATTCCAGTGGTCGGTGGGGAACAAGCCCGCACCCGCCTGAGTCACACCCGATGGACCCTGAATGGTCAGCCGGCCATTGTCGAGCCACGCGGACACACTTGACTTGTCACCGTTGTCATCGGTCGTCGCCCTCAGTTCCACGAGACAGCCATCACGCCAAACCGATTTCGACTCGTAGACATATTCATAGGCCGTGATGAACAGCAGTTTGACTTGTGCCTCGAAGCGGCTGCCGACGATCAGTTGGTCGCCCTCCCGGCTGAACGTCACGCGGTGCACGCCGATCGGATCACCGTCGCGCAGCACCGAGAACTCCATCTCGTTGCCATAGAGGCTGATCGGGTCGGTCACCCTCGTCTCGGCCTCGCATGTCTCCAAGGCCGATGACGCCGGGGTGGCGGATTGCCCCCACACCCCAATCGCCAAAAGGCCGGCCGCAACAAGACTGCGACGTGTCACCTGAAACGCTTTAGGCGAGTTCATCGACCGCCCCGTCAAACCCGCAGGAACGGATTGACAAGCCGCCCCATCGCGCTCGTCAGCTTGACCGGAGCATCGAGGACCACCAGGCACAGGCAGGATTCGTCATGATCCACGACGGGCCGGTGCTCGTCCGAAGAATCCTTGAAGGCAAAGTCGCCGCGCGCGAACTGATCGCCGTTGTCCTTGAAGCCGCCGGCGAGAACAAGGGTGTACTCGGTGCCACGGTGGGTATGGACCGGCATCTCCGCTCCCGGCCTGAGCCGCATGAGCGTCGCCTTGAATCCTTTCACGGTCATCTTCAGCGGGACCTCGTCGAACATCCGCCCGACGCCGCGCCACGCCAGATGCGCGAGGCCGCGCCCGAGATACGGCAACAACGGCTCCGGCGCGACCTTGGCGGTATCCGGGTCGATGGCCGCAAGCGGTCGCGCGGCGGCGACCTCGGGTTCCTCGAGCCGCGCCATGACGGCCTCGAGCGCGCCATCGTCAACGGCCATGGGCTCGACGGAGTCCAGCAGCGCGCCACCAATGGACTCCACGCACCGCACTTCTTCGCGGCATCGGGCGCAGAGCGAAGCGTGACTGGCGACGACCAGAGCCACGGGCTCGGGCAAGCTGCCGGTCGCGTAGTCGAACAGCAATTCAAGCGGGGGATGATGATTGATCATATTTGACTCTCCGGCAACGCCGCGCGCATTCGCGTCAACGCCAATCTTATTCTCGATTTCACCGTCCCGAGCGGCAGATTCAATTCCTCGGCTACCACGCTGTGGGACTTGTCCTCAAAAAAAGCTTTCTGAAGCACCTCGACCTGATCGGCCGGCAATTCGTCCATGGCCCGTAACAAAAGCTGTCGCGTTTGCCGGGCCTGATAATCGTCGTCGGCGCCGGCCGCTTCGGATGCCTGTTCCGGCACGTCGTCTATGTTCGCCTCCGGCCGGTGCTCCCGCCGCAGCATGTCGATCCGCTTGTTGCGCAGGATCGTGAACACCCAGGTGGATGCCGTGGCGCGCTGCGGATCGTACGTGTGAGCCTTGCGCCAGACCGACAACATGGCTTCCTGCATCAACTCCTCGGCCGTCGTGGCGCCAACGCCCTGCCGGACCGCGAAGGCCTTCAGTCTTGGCGCGAAATGATTGAATAAGGCCGCAAACGCACCGCGGTCTCCCGACCTCGCTATCGATACGATCAGACCGCTCAGACGCTCGTTGTCCACCTTTAGCTCCGCCCTGCTCGATGACGCCCTCGTCCCCACGGGACACGGCGCCCACGAAATATTGTGCGGCGTGTAGCTAATGACAGCTGTCATGCTCATGTCTACCCCAAAAAGCTTAGGTACGAAGAGCTTACGCAATCGCGCCGCCGATAGATCAGCCTGGAATGCAAAAAACGCGCTACCCGGAGCTTCGAGGCGGTCCGCGTCTTTATCCGGACGCGGTGGACATCGCCGGCGAGAACATCGGAAAAACGCCGCGGGGTCCGCCCATCTGATGTATAGTTTCCTCGTGTCGGGGCCAGCGTTTTTCGGTCTGTGTGAGAGGCAAATGAGTTTGCAACGCCCAACGCTCCATTCCGGCGGCTGCCAATGCGGCGCGGTTCGATACGCCCTCCACGCGGATCCGGAGCAGGTCCACCTCTGTCACTGCCGAATGTGCCAGAAAGCCGTCGGTAATGCCTTTGCCGCGCTCGCGCCCGTCCGCCTCGCCGATTTCACCTGGACCCGGGGCGCGCCGGCGGTTTTCAGGAGTTCCTCGGCGGCGGAGCGTGGATTTTGCCCGGCCTGCGGAACCCCGCTGTTCTTCCGGTACGTGGACAGCGAGTGGATCGACGTCACCATCGGCAGCCTCGACGACCCGGAGCGCGCGCCGCCCGAACGTCACTATGGCGTGGAGAGCCGGCTGTCCTGGTTAAAGCGCGTCGACGCCCTGCCCAGCGAGGAAACGGCGGACGGCGGCCTCACCGGCGCGCCGAGACACATCGTCAGCTTCCAGCACCCGGACCGCGACGATCCGGAGTCGGGCTCTTAGCTCGTGTCCCGGTCCGGGACTCGTTGCCGCCCGAGTTCGATCGCAGAATGGCAACAACGGCCTCACCTCGTCGTCGACCTAAAGCCCCCTTGCGAGTTTTTGTCGGATGTACTACATTTTTAGCCGAGAAACAGATTGAAGAGGCTCCCATGCGGGACCGGATCAGCCTTCGCCAAGCCAACCAGCACTTCTCCCGTTACGTGGCGGCTGTCGAACAGGGGGACGAATTCGTCATCACCCGGCGCGGCCGGCCGGTCGCCAAGCTGACGCCCCGTGGACCACGAACGCGGATTGACGGGCGAGCAGCGGGCCGCGCTGGGCCGCACGCTCGAACGCATGCGTCGCGGTTATCCTCTCGGCGGCGGTGGCTTCCGCCGCGAAGACCTCTATGAGCGGTGAGCGGTTCACCTTCGACAGCAATATCTTGGTCTACGCCCTCGATCGGGACGCCGGCGACCGACATCGCGTAGCCTCCCGGTTGTGGCGCGGGCCCGGAACTGGATTGCATGCTCACCCTCCGGATCATCGACTGGCATTTTGGGACGCCATGCTTTGGGCGTGCGCGAAGGATGGCGGCTGCGGCCTGCTGGTGACCGAGGACTTTCGGCACGGCCGCACCCTCAATGGCGTCCGATTTCACAATCCTTTTGTCGAACCATTCACCGGCGGCGAAAACTGAATCCGACACTTTCGGCGCCTTGATCGAAACATTCATTTCGATTAACGTCGAAATATGGAAATGACAAAGGTCGATCGAGGCGCTGGGCGCACTGGCACAGGAGCACCGATTGGCGGTGTTCCGGCTGCTGGTGCGCGAGGGTCCGAGCGGATTGCCGGCGGGCGAGGTCGCGGAGCGGGTCGGCGTGCCTCCTTCCACGCTGTCGCATCATCTGGCTCACCTCGAACGGGCCGGGCTGTTGCGCTCCTGGCGGGTTCAACGGCGCATCTATTACGCGGTGGACGTGGAGGGAACACGCAGACTTGTGGATTTTCTGACCGAGGACTGCTGCCAGGGTCACCCTGAATTGTGCGGATACGAAAGCGGAGGACCATGCGGTGACGATCACCATTTATCACAATCCGAAGTGCGGGACGTCGCGGAACGTCCTGGCGATGATCCGGAACTCCGGCGAGGAGCCGACGGTCGTCGAGTACCTGAAGACGCCGCCGAGCCGTGAGCGACTGGTCGACCTGATCGGGCGGATGGGCATTTCGCCCCGCGAACTGCTCCGCCGCAAGGGCACGCCCTACGACGAACTGGGCCTCGACGATCCGAAGTTCACCGACGACGCGCTGATCGACCTGATGATGGAACACCCGATTCTGATCAATCGGCCCATCGTCGTCACACCCCTGGGCGTCAAGCTGTGCCGGCCGTCGGAGACCGTCCTCGATATCCTTCCCAACCCGCAACGGAAGCCGTTCTTCAAGGAGGACGGCGAGCCCGTCGCGAATGCAACACGTTAGGCACGAGAAGTGAGAAGAGGCTCGCCATGACAAGCACACCGCCTGGCGGCAAGGTATTCAACGTTCTGTTTCTCTGCACCGGCAACTCGGCGCGCAGCGTGCTGGCCGAAAGCATCCTCAACCGATACGGCCGGGGCGAATTCAAGGCCTTCAGCGCCGGCAGCCAACCCACGGGACGGGTCAATCCCTACGCCCTGGATCTTCTCGCGCACCAGAATTATCCCACCGGCGGACTGCGGTCCAAGAGCTGGGACGAGTTCGCGAAACCCGGCGCGCCGAAGCTGGATTTCGTGTTCACGGTCTGCGACAACGCCGCCAGCGAGGTCTGCCCGGTGTGGCCGGGACAGCCCATGTCGGCGCACTGGGGCCTCCCCGATCCCGCCGCCGTCGAGGGCTCGGAAGCGGAGAAGCGCGCCGCCTTCGCCGAGTGCATGCGGATGCTGACCCAGCGCATCAGCATTTTCGTCAATCTGCCGATCGCGTCGCTGGACAGGCTGACCCTGCAGAAAAACCTCGATGGGATCGGAAAAATGGCGGAAGCATCCACCCCGGCCGCGCCGTAGGCGTTTCCGCTAAACACCATCAGACCGTCGTAACGGAGCAAGGACCACATGAGCGCCGAGGACGTGACCGTATCCGCCGGAACCGGGGCGGAGAGCAAGCTCGGAGAAACCGGGGCTCGGCGTCTTCGAGCGCTACCTGTCCGTCTGGGTGGCGCTGTGCATCGTCGCGGGCATCGCGCTCGGGAGCGTGTTCCCGTCGCTGTTCGAGGTTCTGGCGGACCTCGAGTACGCCTCGGTCAACCTCGTGGTCGCCGTTCTGATCTGGGCCATGGTCTACCCGATGATGGTCAACGTCGACTTCGCCAGCCTGCGCCACATCGGCGACCGGCCGAAGGGCCTGATCATCACCATCGTGATCAACTGGCTGGTCAAGCCGTTTACCATGGCGGCCCTCGGCGTCCTGTTTTTCGAGGTCCTGTTCGCCGACCTGATCGCGCCGGCCGATGCCCAGCAATACATCGCCGGGCTGATCCTGCTCGGCGCGGCGCCGTGCACCGCCATGGTGTTCGTATGGTCACAGCTCACCCGCGGCGATCCGACCTACACGCTGGTGCAGGTCTCGGTGAACGACGTGATCATGATCTTCGCCTTCGCGCCCATCGTCGCGCTTCTGCTCGGCGTCACCGACATCGTGGTGCCGTGGGAGACGTTGCTGCTGTCCGTCGGCCTGTACGTGGTGATCCCGCTGGCGGCCGGAGCGCTGACCCGAAGGTGGCTCACCCATCACGCCGGCAAGGGCGAAACCGGCGACGCGGCGGTCAGCCGGTTCACCGGCGCGGTAAAGCCCTTCTCGGTTCTCGGGCTGCTGGCGACGGTGGTGCTGTTGTTCGGCTTCCAGGGCCAGATCATTCTCGACCGCCCCCTGTTGATCGCGCTCATCGCCGTCCCGTTGGTCATCCAATCCTACGGCATCTTCATCGTGGCCTACGCCGCCGCCTGGGCATGGCGGGTCCCGTTCAACGTGGCGGCCCCGTGCGCCTTGATCGGAACGTCCAACTTCTTCGAACTCGCGGTCGCCGTCGCCATCAGCCTGTTCGGCCTGAACTCGGGCGCGGCGCTGACCACCGTGGTCGGCGTCCTGGTGGAGGTGCCGGTCATGCTCTCGCTCGTCGCCATCGCCAATCGCACCCGGGGGCTGTTCGCCAAGACCTGACGGGTGCCGGCGCTCGCCTTGCCGGATCCCGTTGCCGGCGTCATGAGTCCGCAAGGCCGCCCCACGCGGCCGTCGCATCTCGGGGAGACGCCGTCCATCGGCGTCGAGGAACCGGCGCTGTTCAGCGAACCCGGCCTGTTCGTGATCCGCCCGGACGGAACGCTCTCCTTCGGCGCGGTCCAGACCATGCCGTTCGCCCGGCCCGCGTTCGGCGACATTCTGAAAGCGCTCGACTTTGTCATCGCCAACGACTACCCCGCGCACGGCGAGGTGATCGATGCGTCAGGCGGCTGAACCGAGACCCAGCGAGTCGGGAAGCTCGGCGAGCCCGCCGATGGTCACGGTGGGCTGGATCTCCCAGGGGTCGAAAACCGCCTGGGACGATCGCCGGACCCAGGCCGCCCGCATGCCGGCGGAGATGGCGCCGATCACGTCGAAGGGGTTGCTGGAAATCAGCCATGCCTCGGCGCCGGTCGCCCCCGACCGGCGGAGGAAGTGGGCGTAGACGCCGGGATTCGGCTTGAAACTGCGGATTTCGTCGGTACTGACCACATCGTCGAAGAAACCGTCGATGCCGGCATTGCGCAGCAGGCCGCGAACGGCGTCCGCCGTGCCGTTTGAGAACGCGAACAGCCGCGCGTCCCTCGCGCGCAGCGTCTCCAGGGCCCCGGTGACCTCCGGAAACGCCGGCAGGACCCGGTAAACCTGCATCAGACCGTCGCGGTCCGCTTCCGCCAGATCGACGTCGAGAACGCGGCAGGTGTAGTCCAGCGCCTGCCGCGTGCACACGGAGAAGTCCCGGTAGTTCTGCATCAACCCGCGGCGGAACGAATACTCGAGTTGCTTTTCCCGCCACATCGCTGAAAACGCGGCGGACCGGTCGGGAACATGGTCCTTGAGCTTCTCGATCACGCCCGAGGTGTCGATCAGCGTGCCATAGACGTCGAACGCGAGCGTCTTGGTCATGCTTCCGCCTCTCGCCGTTGTCGTGTCCACCCCTGCCCGCCGGAACGAACGGGCGGTGTCCGCCCGAACGTACCGTCGCGGTTCAGATCACCCGTTTCTCGCGCAACTCGGCGATCTGGGCATCGCTCATGCCGAGCAGGTCCTTCAGCACGTCATCGGTGTGTTCGCCCAGCCTGGGGCCGAGATGTTCGATCCGGCCCGGCGTCTCGGACAGTCTCGGGACGATATTCGGCACGATGATGGTCTCGCCCACGTCCTCGTCGTCGATGGACACCATATTGCGGCGCGCGTGGAACTGCCGGTTGGCGAAAATGTCCCGGATATTGTTCAACGGCCCGGCCGGGGCGCCGACCGCGTTGCAGCGTTCCAGGACCTCGTCCCGGCTCAGCGAACCGCACCAGTCGCGGACGATCTCGTTGACGTCGCCCCGGTTCTCGAGCCGCTCCGACTGCAGGCCGTAGAGAGAGGTGGACGCCAGCTCCGGCCGCCCCATGGCCTTGGCCAGCCGGGCGAACAGCTTGTCGGTGGTGCAGGCGATGGCGACCCATCCGCCGTCGCGGGTGGGGAAGTGGCCGTACGGGCAGGCGCTTTCGATGTGCGGGCCATGGCGCTCGCGGATCGTGCCGTACATGGCGTACGCCGGCGCCAGTTCCTCGGTGCACCGGAACACGGATTCGTATAACGCCGTGTCGATATACTGGCCCTTGCCGGTCTTCTCCTTGTAGCGCAGCGCCATCAGCACGCCGACGGCGCCATAGAGCCCCGACATGTAATCGCCGAGCGTGGTCGAGCCGGGCGTGACCGGGGTGCCCTTGGGCATGCCCGAGAGATAGGCGATGCCGCCCACCGCGTGGGCGATGCGGGCGAAACCGGGACGGCGGGCGTACGGGCCCGTCTGTCCATAGCCGGACACCCGCAGCATGATGAGGCCCGGGTTGATCTCGCGCAGGACTTCCCAGCCGATCCCCCATTTTTCGAGGGTTCCGGGCCGGAAATTCTCGCAGATGATGTCGGTCTGCGCCGCCAGCCCCTTGAACAGCTCCACGCCCTCGGGGCGATGAAGGTCGATGGTCACGGACTTCTTGTTCCGGGCCTCGCTGAGCCAGGTCAGGGTATCTCCCCGTTTTGTCGGCGTTCCGAAACGCCGGCAGGCGTCGCCGCCGATGGGATGCTCCACCTTCAACACATCGGCGCCGAATTCGCCCAGCATGGCGGCGCAATAAGGCGCGGCGATGATGGTGGCGACATCGATCACGCGGATGCCCGTGAGCGGCAGGTCGGGTTTCTTTTCTCCGGGTTTCGTTTCTTCAGTCATGGTTCACCTCTTAAGCGCTGGTCGCGGATACGCCGCGCTAGATGATCTTTTGCTTGCGGAAGCGGGCGATCTCGTCGGCCGAAAGCCCGAGAAGCTCGCGCATGATTTCGTACGTGGCATTGCCGAGCGGCGGGCCGAGATTGGTGATCCGGCCGGGCGTCTCCGAAAGGGTCGGCACCACGCCGGGAATGACCACCGGGCCCATTCCGGGCTCTTCCATGCTCACCAGGTTGCCGCGCGCCTGAAAATGCTCGTCCTCGAAAATGTCCGCTATGTTGTTCAGCTTGCCGATGGGCACCTGCCCGGCGAGGCACTTGTCCATCAGTTCCTTGCGGGTCAGCGAACCGGTCCACTCGGTGACGATGGCGTTGACCTCGTCGCGGGCCCTCAGGCGCTTTCGCTGTTCGCCGTAGAGCGTATGCGAGGCCATCTCCGGGCGTTCCATCACCTCGGTAAGGCGTTCGAACATCTTGTCGGTGGTGCAGGCGATGGCCACCCACTTTTCGTCCTTGGTGCGGAAGTGGCCATGCGGGACGGCGACGAAGCTGCCGGCGCCCTCGCGCTCGCGGATCTTGCCGAACAGGCCATAGGCGGCGGCCAGTTCGTCCATCTGCCGGAACACCGCTTCGTAGATTCCCACGTCGATGACCTGGCCCCGCCCCGTGCTCTCGGCGTGGCGAAGCGCCAGCATGACGCCGATCGCCCCGTAGAGGCTCGACATGTAGTCGCCGAGCGGCGCCGTTCCCGGAACCACCGGGGTTTCGCCCGGAAAGCCGCAAAGGTACGACAGCCCGCCGATGGCATGGGCGATATGGGAGAACCCGGTGCGGTGGCGATAGGGGCCGGTCTGTCCGTAGGCGGACACCCGCAGCATCACCAGCTTGGGATTGGCCTTCTTGAGAACGTCCCAGCCGAGACCCCACTCTTCCATGACGCCGGGCCGGAAGTTCTCGATCAGCACGTCGGCCTTCTTGATCAGGCGGATGAACAGGTCGACGCCCGGCGCCTGGCGAAGGTCAATGGTGACCGACTTCTTGTTTCGCGCCTCGCTCAACCAGGCCAGGGTGGCGTCGTGGCGCTTCGTCTGCGTGCCGAACCGGCGCATGGGGTCGCCGGCGATGGGGTGCTCGACCTTGAGCACCTCGGCCCCGAACTCGCCCAGCATGGACGCCGTGTACGGTCCGGCCAGAAACGTGCCCACGTCGATGACCCGAACGCCGGCCATGGGGAGCTTCTGCTCCTCGAACCACTTCTTCTCGTCGGCGTCGACGGAACCCCGGGCTGCCGTCGGTTCCTCGGCTTCCGCCTTCTTCGGTCCCTTGCGGGGTTTTTCCTTGTCCGCGGTGTCGGACTGCATTTGGTGCCCTCCCTGCCAGTATCGTTATTCATGCAACGCTTGGACGTTCGCGGCGATCGGTCACGGGAGCGCGTTATCGATTTTCTTGGCGACCGCTCCCGGCCGATCGGTTCCAGCGGGAGGGAATTTAGCAGGGTTTTACACAGCGATCTACTTCCTGAACCATTCTCACCGAGCAAATCAGCTGTGAATTGTACACATACCCCTCGCAGTTGCGGGATATAGCAACTCTTGATACAACCCGATCAGACCTTCGGACGCCGGATTCGGCACCCGATCGGGCCGTGTACAATCAACATTCGCGCACCCGCGCCGGCGGCGGCGGGGGCATGCCGCGGAGGCAACATGGAGGAGGGACCGCCTTGAACAATCTGCTCAAAGGAATCCGCGTGATCGAGGGATCGGCGTTCGTCGCGGCGCCGCTCTGCGGCATGACGCTCGCGCAGCAAGGCGCCGAGGTCATCCGCTTCGATCCCGTTCAGGGCGGCCTCGACGCCAACCGCTGGCCGCTGACCGCCGAGGGCAGGAGCCTGTATTGGGTCGGCCTGAACAAGGGCAAGCGGTCCATCGCCGTCAATACCCGCGTCCCGGAAGGGCAGGAACTGATCACCAACCTGATCACCGCGCCGGGCGAGGGCAACGGGATCTTCCTGACGAACTTTCCGGCTTCGGGATGGCTCGGCTACGAGGCTCTCAAGAAGCGCCGCGAAGACCTGATCATGATGAACCTGTTCGGCAATCCCGACGGCAGCTCGGCGGTGGACTACACCGTCAATTGCGCCATCGGCATTCCCTTCGCCACGGGTCCGACCCACGGCCACAAACCGGTCAATCCGGTCAATCACGTGTTGCCGGCCTGGGACGCGATCACCGGTGTCACGGCCGCCATGGGCATCGTCGGCGCCGAACGCTACCGGCGCCTCACCGGCCAGGGCCAATTCATCAAGTTGCCGTTGTCGGACGTGGCCATGGCCATGGTCGGCAATCTCGGACTGATCGGCGAGGCCCAGGTCAACAAGGAGGATCACTATTCCTTCGGCAACTACCTGTACGGCGCCTATGGCCGCGAGTTCGAAACCGTCGATGAGCGCTACATCTACGTGGTCGCCATCACCAAGCGCCAGTGGGCGGCGCTGTGCAAGGCCACCGCGCTGACCGAACGCCTGGAAATGATAGGCCCGCTGCTCAATGTGGACCTGAACAAGGAAGGCGACCGGTTCAAGGCCCGCGACGCCATTTCGGCGGTGCTGCAGCCGTGGTTCGCGGAACGCACCTTGGACGAGGTGACGCGGGCGTTCGAGGGAACCGGCGTCTGCTGGGGTCCGTACCAGACGTTTCTGCAGATGATCGAGAACGACCCCCGGTGCTCCACGGACAACCCCATGTTCGCGGAAATCGAACAACCCGGCATCGGCAGCTATCTGGTGCCGGGCTCGCCGCTGGAGTTCAGCAACCTCGAGCGTTTGCCGCCGACGCGGGCGCCTGTCCTCGGCGAGCACACCGACGAGGTGCTGACCGAAATCCTCGGCCTCACCGATTCCCAGATCGGCAAGCTGCGCGACAGCGGCGTGGTCGCCGGCCCCGTCGATATTCGCGCGTGAGCCGGCCAGGAGCCCCGCCATGACAAACGACGACGCCCCCTTCGCCCAGTGGATCGGCAACACCGATACCGTCGAGGACCACATCGGCCTTTTTCCCGCGCAGGCACTCGCGGCGACCCTCGACGACGCCACCGTCTTTTCGCCCGGCATGCCGCTGCCGCCGGTGTGGCACTGGTTCTACTTCCTGCCCAGGGCGCCGCAATCCAGGCTCGGCCCCGACGGCCATCCGGAGCGCGGCGGGTTCATGCCGCCCATCGAGCTGCCGCGCCGCATGTTCGCCGGCGCGCGCATGCGCTTCCACGAACCACTGGTCATCGGCGAGCCGGCCCGCCGCGACGCCGAGATTCTCAAGGTGTCGCAGAAGACGGGCCGCACCGGCACGCTGGCGTTCGTGACCGTCGGCTACAAGATCCACCAGCGCGGCGGCCTGTGCGTCGAGGAGGAGCAGGATATCGTCTACCGCGAACCGGGCGCCCCGGTGCCGGCGCCGGAAGTCGTGGAGCTTCCGCCGCCGCCGGCCGGCGCGTGGACCCGGACGGTGACCCCGGACCCCCGCCTGCTGTTCCGCTTTTCGGCGCTCACCTTCAACGCACACCGCATCCACTACGACCGTCCCTACGCCATGGCCGAGGAGGGCTATCCGGGCCTGGTGGTGCACGGACCGTTGACCGCGATCCTGCTCATGGAGCTGGTGCGCCACAACGCCGGCCGGCCGGCCAAGGGGTTCAGCTTCCGCGGCCAGGCGCCGCTGTTCGACCTCGCGCCGTTCCGCCTGACCGGCACGCCCGCCGAAGACGGCGCGGTCGCGCTGGAAGCCCACGGCCCCAACGGCAAGACAGCCATGTCCGCCACCGCCGAACTCGCCTAGGAAACGCGGCCCGGACGCTCCGCAGGCCCTTCACCGTCGCGCCCAAGTCCAGGACGCTCCCGACGTTTCGGGGGCGCGCGTCCACGCGTGTCCGCTTGTGCAACCGGAGACATGGGGGGGGTATGACGCATTTTTCGCAAAACAACCCCGTGCACAGTAGATTTCCGTTCGTGGAAACTGGCTTTACGCGCGTCCTCTCTCTCCGGCGCCTTCGTTTCCCGTGGTCCCCGGCGGACGCGCCTGCTCCTCGGATGGCTCGGCTTCGCCCGGATCGTGGGAGAGCGGCGCCGCCTGCGGCGTGAGGACATCGAAGGTCCGTTTCAGGCGGGGCGCGGCCGCGCTCAGGAGGCTCGTTCCCGCGGCCAGGAGCGCCAGGATGAGGGCCGCCGCCGCGATGAGGTAAAGGACCCCGTTGATGTCCAGCCGCGTCATCACCGGCGTGCCGATCAGCGGGCCCAGCACCGAGCCGATGCCGCTGATGAGGATCAGGGCGCCGCTGAGCGTCACGACCCGATCGGCCGGCATGCGGTCGTGCGCGTGGGCGATGCAGACCGGGTAGAGGGTCGACATGAACCCTCCCAGGATCGCGGCCGCCGGCAGCACCACCGTCAATGACCGGGGCAGAAACACGATGGCGACGGCGATGACGGCAAGCCCCACGCCCAGGACCGCGATTACCCGGCGCCGGTCGAAACGATCCGAAAAACGGCCGACCGGAACCTGGAACACCAGCCCGCCGAGAACCGCCGCGAACATGAACAACGCGATCGTCTCGTTCACCACGCCGGCGCCCTGCATCCACGCCGGCACCAGCGCATAGAAGGTTCCGGTGATCACCCCGCTGAGGATACAGCCGGCGACGGCGACGGGCGCCGCGCGCAACAGTTCGCGATAGGGAGGCGCGGAGACGGAGGAGACGACCTTCGGCGGTTCGGTTCGCGTCATGCTGACCAGAACGAGGCCGAGCGCGAACAGCGCCACGATCGCGTTGAACGGCGCGGCGGACTCCACGTCGATCTGGCCGATCAGGAGTTGCCCCGCCGCCAGGGCGAGGAAGGTGCCGACCATGTAGGTCGCGAACACACGGCCGCGCAACTCCGGCGGCGCCTTGGCGTTCAGCCAGCTCTCGGTGGTGACGAACAGCCCGGCGCACCCGAAGCCGACAACGGCGCGCAAGGCGATCCAGGTATACGGCTCCACGCGGAGCGGCATCACGGAGGTGGCGATGGCGACCAGGCCGGCGAAGGCCGCGTAGGCGCGAATGTGGCCGATGCGGGCGATGATGCGCTCGGACCGCACGGCGGCGATGGTAAAACCGGCGAAGTAGGCGCTCAGAACCACCCCCGCCAGCGTCGGGTCGAAACCTTCATTGACGATTCGCAGCGAAACGAACGTGGTGAAGAACCCGTTCGCGAGCTGAACGGCGCTCGTCGCGACAACGAGGGTGCCGATCGCGGCGATGATCGACTTCGGCGTTTCCATCCGTCATCCTCCCGGCGTCGGAAATGGTTGTGTCAGGTTAACGCGAACCGGCCGGAAAATCCCCCTCGTCTTAATTCCTGACCGGCGTTTGGAAATGCCTTGCCGTCTGCTATCGTCGGGTGTGCGATGCGTTCGCAACCGGCTCCACCAGGAAGGATCGCCATGCCAATCGCCGGCCCGCCGCTGGACGGGCCATTCCCCCTCGCGGAGATCCTCAAGCGGGGTCTCGACACGAAACCGGACGCGGACGCGCTGGTTTCGCGCCGGCGGCGCTGGACCTGGCGGGCGCTCGACTCCGTTTCCACCCGCCTGGCCGGCAACTACCTCGACCTCGGTCTCGCGCCGGGCGACCGGATTGCCTCGCTCATGCCGAACCGCACGGAGTTGATGGTCCATTACCTCGCCTGCATGAAGTGCGGGCTCGTCGCGGTGCCGCTGAATTACCGCTACATGGCGCCGGAAATCGACCATGCGCTCGAGGTCTCCGAGGCAAAGGCCCTGCTCGCCCACGACGAGCGCCGCGATGACCTGGCCGCCAGCACGCTCGCCGGAAAGCTGCCGCTCGGCCGGATCGGCTACGACGACGATGACGGCGGCGGATACCCGCGCGACCGCGACGGCCCGAGCTTCGGGTCGCTGACGGAAGGCGATCCGAGCCGCGATGTCGCCCCGCCGAAGCCGGAAGACCCGGCGATCATCTTCTTCACGTCGGGCAGCACCGGCAAACCGAAGGGCGTCTGCCACAGCTTCGAGACGCTGGGCTGGATCATCGCCAGCGCCCTCGGGCGATGGGGACTGACGTCCGACGACATCATGCTGCCCGGTGGGTCGGTTTCCCACGTGGGCGGCCACCACTTGTCGATGATGACGCTCGCGGCCGGCGGCCGGGTGGTCATGGCGCGCACCTTCGATGGCGACGAAGTCCTGCCGCTGTTACGCGACGAACGGCCGACCAAGATGTGGATGCTTCCGTCGGCGCTCTATGCCCTGGTTCGCGATCACGGCGCCCGCCACGCGGATTTCGCCTCGGTCGAGGCGTGCTTTTCCGGCGGCGACAAGGTTTCGGAGGCCCTCGAGGCGGAGTTCACCGCGCTTGCCGGCATCGTGATCAGCGAGGACTACGGGATGACCGAGATCGGCATTCCGACCGTCAATCCGCCGGAGGCGACGAGGATCGGCTCCGTCGGGCGGCTCGCGCCCGGCTACCGGGCCTCGCTGCGCGACGAGCATGGGCGCGAGGTCGCGACCGGCGCCGACGGGCGTCTGTGGATCAACTTTCCCGGCACCATGGTCGGCTACTGGAACAATCCGAGGGCGACCGCCGAGACCATCGTCGACGGCTGGCTGGACACCGGCGACGTGATGAGCGCCGACGAGGACGGCTATCTCTGGTTCCACGGCCGCCAGAAGCAGATCATCGTCCACGACGGCTCGAACATCTGCCCCCAGGAGGTGGAAGCCGCGCTGCTCGAACACGATGCCGTGGCCAGCGCCGGCGTGGTCGGCGTGCAGAGTCCCCTGCACGGCGAAAACGTGCGCGCCTACGTCACCCTGGACGCGGAAGCGCCGCCGCCGACCATGCGGGACCTCATCCGGTTCGTCCGCGCGCGCGTCGGCTACAAGGCGCCGGAAGAGGTCACCGTCCTCGACGAGATGCCGTTGAACGCGACCGGAAAGGTGGACCGCATGACCCTGAAAAGGATGGCGACAGAAGCGGTGGCCACCGCCGGCGCCGCGCCGGGTTGAGCGGGACGAGCCGGAGAGAAACGGGAGCGAGGGGGCCGGTGTCACCAGAAGGGTCACAGCTGGCCCCATGGATTTCACCCCATTGGTTCCTGGTTCTCGCGATTGGTGCTGAACCCAACATTGCACGCGCCGCCACCGCGAATTCGCCCCAACACCGTCTTCGCGAGCGGAGCGCGGCGATCCAGTACCGCCGCTTCAATAATTACGAATGACTGGGATTAGGAACCAACCAACTTGTTTTCAGTAGGCTTTTCGTGATGCGGCAGCACCATTGCAAGAATTCGATGGCGGCGGTTTGATTATCCATTGAAGGAGACCGACCGTCCGTCTTAGTGGGGCAGATTGGGGACGTTACCCTTTTCGCTCGAGAACGATCATTCCCCGAACTTTGGCGGTTCGCGCACGGGCTGGCGCGGAACCGGCGGCAGGTCCACCCCTCCAATCGGAGCAAAACGTTTTCGTATCGGATCGGCCAAGTTCATTGGCGGTTCGTTTCGAGCGGAAAGGGCGTTTCGCGGGATCTCCCGCACCTCGTCCTCCATGGACCGGTCGTGCTCGGCCGCGCGACTCCTCAGCCGGTTCTTCAATGCTTCATCCCGATTGCGAATGGTGAAACTGGGCAAGGCGAATATCCGAAATCAAATCCACGATCGCATCGTGATCATTGATGCGTCGGCCGTCAATCTGGCGTCGCGACCTGTTCCCTCCGCGCGCGACGGCGAACCGGCCCTGTCGCGGGGACAGGGCCGGCCGCCATGTTTCCGGTCGGATTCGCCGCGATCAGGCCGCGGCGGCGGACTCCATTTTCGAGATGGCGTCGGCCATGGCCACCACCCGCTTGGCGCTCTCCACGTGCAGGTTTTCGATGAGCTTGCCGTCGACGACCGCCACGCCCTCGCCGCGCGCGGCGGCGGCGGCATGGGCGGCGATGATCTTGCGCGACCACTCCACGAAGTCCGGCCGGGGCGTGAACACGCCGTTGCACGGCGCCACCTGCTTCGGATGGATGAGGGTCTTGCCGTCGAAGCCCAGCTCCGCGCCCTGTTCGCAGGCGAACTCGAAACCGTCGGCGTCGTCCAGATCCAGGTAGACGCCGTCAAGGATGTCGAGACCGGCGGCGCGCGCCGCCAGCATGCAGATCCCCAGCGACGTGATCATCGGCAGGCGTTCGCGGGTGTGGGTGCAGTCCAGCTCCTTGGCCAGATCCGATGTTCCCATGACCAGACAGCCCATGCGCGGGCTCGCCTCGGCGATGCGCTCGGCCGAGAGCACGCTCCGTGGGCGTTTCCATCATCGCCCAGATGGCCATGTCGTCCGGCGCGCCGTTGGCGACCATGATCGCCTCCATGTGACGGATGGCGTCGGCGCTTTCCACCTTCGGCAGGACGATGGCATGGGCGCCGGACCGCGACGCGGCGGCGATATCCTCGTACCCCCACGGGGTCGACAGGCCGTTGACCCGGATGGTGATCTCGCGCATGCCGTAGCCGCCGTCCTTGACGGCGTTGCAGACCTGTAGGCGGGCCTGGTCCTTGGCGTCGGGGGCGACGGCGTCCTCGAGGTCCAGTATCAGGCCGTCGGCCATGATGGTCTTGGCTTTTTCCAGCGCCCGGGCGTTCGACCCCGGCATGTAGAGCACGCTCCGGCGCGGTCTTGCGGTAGCTGCCATGGTTTTCTTCTCCTCCTCCCGGATGATCGCGGGCGTGTTAAGGGAATTGCTTTTCGCACATGCGAAAACGTACTATTGGAAGGCCCTTCATGGCAAGTTACGCTGATAGAATTTTACGCTGACGGAATTTCTCTCGACCGCGGATCGGCTCGCCCTTGACCATCCTGTCTTTCCAGTCCTCGGTTGCCTTCGGCCACGTGGGCAACGCCGCCGCCGTGTTCTGCCTCCGCCGCGCCGGATTCGAGGTGTGGCCGGTGGATACGGTCATTTTCAGCAACCACCCGGGATACGGCGGTTTTCGCGGCCACGTCCGCGACGCCGCCCATATTTCCGAGCTGGTCGATGGCCTCGACGAACTGGGAGTCCTCGGGACGTGCCGCGCGGTCATTTCCGGCTACATGGGATCGAAGGAGTCGGGCGAGGCCGTCCTGCGGGCGGTGGACAGGGTCAAGGCGCTGAACGCGGACGCGCTGTATTGCTGCGACCCGGTCATGGGCGACCGGGACGGCGGCCTCTACGTCTCCGCCGGCCTGTCCGGGTTTTTCCGCAGAGAGGCGGTCGCCGCGGCGGATATGGTGATGCCCAATCATTTCGAGTTGGAGGTCCTGGCGGAGCACTCGGCTCGAACCATGGAGGAGGTCCTCCTGGCCGCCGGCCTGCTGCTGTCGCGCGGCGCCCGCCTGGTGGTGGTCACGTCGCTGCTCACCCCCGACATGGAGCCCGACACCATCGCCAACCTGGCGGTGACACGGGACGGCGCCTGGCTGGTGACCACGCCACGGCTTCCACTCGCCGCCAAGGGAGCGGGAGACGCCCTGGCCGCGCTGTTCCTGGGCTTTTATCTCCAGGCGGGAAACGCGGCGGACGCGCTGTCGCGAGCGGTGTCGTCGATCTTCGCCGTGGTCAAGGCGACGGGCCACGCGCGGGAGCTGCGGCTGATCGAGGCCCAGGACGCGATCGCCGAACCGCCCCGGCGGTTCCTCGCGCGCAAACTGCGGTAGAGCAAGACAAACTTTGCGGTAGAAAAAACTACCTGAACGAGTTACAATGAAATTTGTGCTCGCATAGTTTGCGTGTGGTTCGCCTTCCGACCCAACAGCCGGCAGCACCGGACATGATCATTCATCCATTGAGAGACACACCGCGACTGGACGAATTTTCGTTCATGGTGGTGGACGACAGCATCGTCGTGCGCAACATGATCAAGTGGCTTCTCAAGTCCTGTCATGCCCGCGAAATCCGCGAAGCCGCCGACGGCGCCCACGCCCGGGAGGTGTTCCGGTCGTTCTGCCCCGATATCGTCCTGGTGGACTGGGAAATGCAGCCGGTGGACGGGCTGACCTTCGTCAAGCACGCGCGCGACCTGGAGGACAGTCCGGACCCCTACGTCAGCCTGATCCTGATGTCGTCGCACAAGCAGTGCCGCCGGGCGCTGGCCGCCCGCGACGCCGGGGTCGACGCGTTCGTGACCAAACCCATCTCGCGTTCCGGCCTGCTCGGCGCGATCCAGTCCGTGATGGAAAACCCGAGGCCGTACACCTTGTGCGACACCTACTTCGGCCCGGACCGCCGGCGGGGCCAACTCGACCACGATGGCCCCGAGAGACGCGACGGTCCCGCGAAACACGATCGCCACGGGCGGCCATCGCGGCCGCCGACGGGACGCGACCGGCCGCGCGCCGACGATCCGCACATGCCGCTGGATCTGTAGCCCGGCATCGGGGCCCGCCGCCGCCGCACCGCCGCGAACCGGCGGCGATGCTCAGGCGGCGCGCTGCATGTGCTCGCGGATCAGCGTTTCGGCGATCTGCACGGTGTTGAGCGCCGCGCCCTTGCGCAGGTTGTCGGAAACCACCCACAGGTTGAGGCCGTGCTTGACGGTGGGATCGGTCCGGATCCGGCTGACATAGACCGCGTCCTCGCCGGCGCATTCGGCCGGGGTCACGTAGCCTTCGTCTTCCCGGTGATCGACGACGACGACGCCGGGCGCGGCACGCAGGGCGGCACGCGCCGCGTCCTCGCCGATGGGCCGTCGGCATTCGATGTTCACCGCCTCGGAATGGCCGACGAACACCGGCACCCGGACGCAGGTGGCGGTCACGTCGATGTCGGCGCCCATGATCTTGCGGGTCTCCACCGCCATCTTCCACTCTTCCTTGGTGGACCCGTCTTCCATGAACACGTCGATGTGCGGGATCACGTTGAAGGCGATCTGCTTGGTGAACTTCTTCCGGTGCTGGCTCGCCGGCTCGTTGACGTAGATGCCGCGGGTCTGCGCGAACAGCTCGTCCATGGCCTCCTTGCCGCCGCCCGACACCGACTGATAGCTCGACACCACCACCCTCTTGATGCCGGCCAGCTTATGCAGCGGCTGCAGCGCCACCACCATCTGGATGGTGGAGCAATTGGGATTGGCGATGATCCCCTTCTTGCGATAGCCGGCGATGGCCTGGGGGTTCACCTCGGGCACCACCAGCGGCACGTCGGGATCCATGCGGAAATGCGAGGTGTTGTCGATGACCACGGCGCCCGCGGCCGCCGCCTTGGGGCTATATTCGGCCGAGACCTTGGCGCCCGGCGACGACAGCACGATGTCGATCCCCGTAAAGTCGAAGTCCGCCAGGTTCTGGATTTTCAGCGTCTGGTCGTCGCCGAAGGATACTTCCTTGCCCACCGAACGCGCCGACGCCAGCGCGACCACCTCGTCCACCGGGAACTTCCGTTCCGACAAGGTTTGCAGCATTTCCCGACCGACGTTGCCGGTGGCGCCCACCACCGCGACCCTGTAGCCCATGACACGCATCTCCAACACAACAGGCCGCGAACGCGGCCCCTCCGCCCATCACCTAGCCTCGTTCCGGCGGGTTTTCAAGGGGGATGGCGGAGCCTTTGTCAATGGATCTTGCGGCCCTGTTGCCGGCGACCGCCGCCAGCGTTTGCAACCCGGACAATCCACCGTGCGAATAATCACCCGGGTCAGCTTTCATCCTGTCAATTTCTCGCCCCGTGAATGACACGGAGAATGGTGATTGTTTCGTGGCCCCTCGGCTCGTCGCCAAGGGCATACGCGATGATGTAGGGCAAGCCTGAAATCACTTCTTCGTGGGTGCCCGACACGCGGCCCTGGCGGCCGGTGGGCATCGTCGCGAGGTCGTGGACGGCGTCACGGATTCGCGTGGCCACCTTATCGGCGGCTAACGGATCATCGCTGGCGATGTAGGTGACGATTTCGCGGTACTCGGTGCTGGCGTCGATGGACCAGACAACCCGCCTCACGCGGTCCCCCGCCTTGACTTTGCCGCTTCGACGATGACGTCGATCTCCGCCATGACCTCTTCATGGGGAACAACGCGTCCGGCTTTCATGTCGGCAAGGCCGCGTTCGATGCCGGCGACGATCTCAAGCTCGCGCTCCACGTATCCGGCGATCGCTTCCCCCGCCAGAAACGACTTGGTCCGCCGCGTCCGTTCGGCCAGCTTGCCCAGGCGCTCCTTGAGTTCCGGCGATACGCGAACCGTTAAAGTCGTGTTTCCCATGTGGGCGTCTCCAAGGCGTATGCGGTTGTAGACAAATTAAACACATCGCTCTCGGGACAGGCAATCAAGCGCAACGTTGACGTCAGTCGGCGCGGCCAGCCAAATTCGATCGAGCGTACAAGGTCACCGCCCGCATCAGGATGAACAGCATCAGCGCGTTGAGGGTGTGCCACAGGAAGTGGGTGCCGAGGGGGGTGCCGGCGACGGCGGTTTCGGCGCAGAATTCGCGGTCGAGGGTGCGGAAGGTGACCGAGACGGCGAAGATGCCGCCGGCGATCAGCAGCGATCGCGCGCCGGGATGGCGTTTCAGCGCCAGCACACCGCCGATCGCCAGCATCGCCGCCAGGGCCGGGAGGTATCCCACCGACCCGTTGAGGCAGCGCCCGCCGCCGCCGGCGAACTCCACCAGGCCGTCCGGGCCGCAGGTGATCCGTCCCGCCGCCCACAGGCAGGCCGCGAAGGCCATGGTCAACACCATCGCCCAGCCCAGGGGCAGGCGCAGCAGCGAGCGCATGGCGACCGCGAAATAGAGCAGCATGAAGATCCCGATGGGCGCCACGTCGGCGATGGCCGCCCAGGCGGTCGCCTGGGTGTGGAACAGGAAACTGCCGATACCGATGAGAACGACCAGGACCGCGAGCGCGATCTGAACGATGGATCGCTCGCCCGGCGGCCGCTGGCGGATCAGGTACAGGGCGGCGAGGCCGGCGATCACGAAGGCAGCGTTGGTTAGCGCGTTGACCGGTTCCGCCCAGAGGCCCGGATCGAGACCGCGCTCGCAGTACGCGAAGATCTTGTCGTTCAAGGCCTGGTCACCCGAACCTCTACGCTCTTGCAGTCGGCCCGGAAAGCGCGAGCGCCGCTTTCTCGACCTCCACGATCCTCTCGTCCTGCCGAACCTTGGCGGCGATACGGACCCGTTCCACCAGGGCGGCGCCGGCGGTTTCGGGCGATCCCGCGTCGAAAGGCGGCTTCGGATCGTACTCGATGGCGAGTTGGATTCGCTTGGCCTCTTGTTCCCCCAGAATTTCGGCCGCCAGGACAAGAGCGAAGTCTATTCCCGCGGTGACACCGCCCCCCGTCATCACATTGCCGTCCACGACCACGCGCTCCTTTACCGGAACGGCGCCGAATGCCTCGAGCAGGTCATGCGACATCCAGTGGGTGGTCGCCCGCCGGCCCCGCAGCAATCCCGCGGCGCCCAGCACGAGCGCGCCCGTGCATACCGACGTGACATACCGTGCCGCGCGGGACTGCGCGCGGACGAAGTCGAGCGTTTCGGCATCGTTCAGCAACGCATTCACGCCGAGGCCACCGGGAATGCACAGAATGTCGAGTTGGGGACACGTGTCGAAGGCGGTGGTCGGGAGGATCCGCATTCCACCGCCAACCGTGACCGGCGAAAGGTCTTTCCAGATCAGATCCACCGTGGAGTCCGGAAACTTATCGAACACCTCATACGGACCGGTCATATCCAGTTGCGTCATCTCCGGAAAGATGAGGAAACCGATGTTCATTGGGGGCATCCGCTGTCTCCGTGGAGTGGGCGCTTATTTCCGCCGCAGGCGGGCGGCGTAGAAGCCGTCCATGCCGCCCTGGCCGGCGAGGTGACAGGGCAGGGTTCGGAGGTCGCCGTCGGCGGTGATCGTTTCGGTGAGGCCGCCCGACTTCTTCAGGGGTCACGGGAACCCGGCGGAATGCCGGCGACCGGCTCAGGAACGCCTCGATCTGTCCCGGTCCCTCCTCGGGCTGCAGCGAGCACGAACAGTAGACCACCAGGCCGCCGGGCTTGACCATTTCGGCCGCCGCCGCCAGCAGCCCCGCCTGAACCGGCGTCAGGCTGGCCACGTCGGCGGCGCTCTTGAGCCAGGCCACGTCGGGATGGCGGCGGATGGTGCCGGTGGCCGAACAGGGCACGTCGACGATCACCGCGTCGGCGGGCTCCGGCGGGCGCCAGTCGCGGGCGTCCGCCACCACGATTTCGGCCCGCAACCGCAACCGCGCGAGATTTCGTTCGAGCTGTCCGAGCCGTTCGGGAGCGCGGTCCAGGGCGGTGACACGGGCGCCGGCCGCCGCGAGCTGGGCCGTCTTTCCGCCGGGCGCGGCGCACAGGTCGAGGACGTGCCGCCCCTCCAGATCGCCCAGCAGCCGGGCCGGCAGGGCCGCCGCCGCGTCCTGCACCCACCACGCGCCCTCGTCGAAACCGGGAAGGCCGGTGACGGCGCCGCGATGCCGCAGCCGCAGGGTGCCGGTGGGAAGCACGCTGGCGTCGAGCGCCACGGCCAGATCGGAATTCTTGTCCCTGTCCCGAGCCGTCACATCCAGCGGCGGCTCTTCCAGATGCGCCTCGGCGATGCGCCGGCAGGTGTCCTCGCCGTAGCCCTCCGACCACGCCCGCCACAGCCATTCCGGCGTGTTCAAGCGGGCCGCGTCCTCGGCATCGGCAAGCGCCCGGCCGTCGGACGACACCCGCCGGAGCACGGCATTGATCAGCGGCGCGTAGCGTTCGCGGCGGCGGCGCTGGGCCAGGGTCACGGTGGTGTCGACGGCGGCGTGCGCCGGCGTTTCCAGAAAGATCAGTTGGCAGATGCCCAGCCGCAGGAGATCGCGCACCCCCTTCGCCTCCTTCGGCAGGGGATGGCTCAGGAAATGGTCGATCAGGGCGTCGAGCTGGCCGAGGCGCCGGAGGGTCGTGGCGGCGAGATTGAGGGCGAACGCCCGGTCGCGCGGTTCAAGCCGCGACAACGACTTGTGACCATGGAAGGCCTCATCGAGGGGCCGGCGATGGCCAAGCACCGCCGCCAGCAGGTCGAGGGCCATGGATCGCGGAGACAGCACCGCGCCGCCGACCGCGGGGACGTTCGCCGGGTTTCGCCATGCCCGATTCGGCTTTTTCCGGGGGCCGCGGCCCGCCGCTTCCGTCATGAAACAGGTACCCGCCCGCGACCCTCAGACATGAAAACGCCGTGATCGGGATATCAACCCCATGGCCCGGCCGTACCGGTTTCCACGGCCAGTTCGCGTAGCGCGCGGACGCGGTTCTCGGTCTTGGGATGGGTGGAAAACAGGCTGTCCATGGACCGCATGTGCAGCGGGTTGACGATGAACAGGTGGGCGGTGGCGGGATTGTTTTCGGCGACCGGGTTGTCCACGCGCTGGGCGCCCGCTTCCAGCTTCTTCAGGGCCGAGGCCAGCCACATGGGTTGGCCGCAGATCTGTCCGCCCATGCGGTCGGCGCCGTACTCCCGGGTCCGCGAAATGGCCATCTGCACCAGCATGGCGGCCAGGGGCGCCAGGATCATGAGCAGGATCGTGCCGATCAACCCGAGCGGATTGTCGCGGTTGCCGCCGAAGAAAAGCGCGAAGTTGGCGATCATGCTGATGGCGCCGGCGATGGTGGCGGTCACGGTCATGATCAGGGTGTCGCGGTTCTTGACGTGCGCCAGTTCGTGCGCCATCACGCCCGCGATTTCCTCGTGATCGAGCAGGTCGAGCAGACCGGTGGTGGCGGCGACCGCCGCGTTCTCCGGGTTGCGGCCGGTGGCGAAGGCGTTCGGCTGCGGATTGTCGATGAGATAGACCTTCGGCATGGGGAGTTCGGCGCGATGGGCAAGCTGTTCGACGATACCATAGAAGCCAGGCGCCGAGCGGGCGTCCACCTCGCGCGCGCCGTACATGCGGAGAACCATCTTGTCGGAGTTCCAATACGCGAACGCATTGGTGCCGAGCGCGAACAGAAACGCGATGATCATGCCGGTCTGCCCGCCGAGCATGAACCCGATGGCGAGGAACAACGCCGTCAGTCCCGCGAGCAGGATCCCGGTGCGTACCGTACTCATCTTCCGAACTGCCTGTTGTTGCTGGTGACTGGTATCGTAACGACCATCTAATGTAGTAGTATCCTCCAAGCCGTGCCGCAACCTCCACCGATGAGAAATTCATGACCAAGACCACCGACGCCGGCGCCCATGCCGGTCAAGACACCGCCACCCAAGAGATCACGCCGGAAACGGACCCTGCGCCCGGCAACGAGCGGGAACCGGAGGAAGAGGCCCACGCGGCCGAGACTCCGGAAGAGGTGGGCGGCCCCCCGGGTCCCGAGCCCACCCGGTTCGGCGACTGGGAGAAGAAGGGCCGCTGTATCGATTTTTGACGGTCCGGGTCCCACGGGGCGCGGATCGTGACGAGCGGCAAGATCAAGATAACGAGTTTCGCTGGCGACCGCCTTCGACTATATGTCTTAAGGAGCCGGTCGCGAGTCGCGGCCCGTGAAAACAATCAATAAGAACCCTTTGGGGGGTAACGCGTATGAAGGCGATCATGTTGCTGACGGCGGGGGGGCCCCTGGTGATCCTGACGTCGCATGAAACGGCGACGGACCCCGGACTTTTGAAGAAGCTCGAGAGCAAGGGCATCACCAAGTTCATCTCTTGCGAGATTCCCCTCGAGTTGGCGAAGGCCCGGTACGGCGGCCATTTCTCCTCGGTCGAGCACGATCTTCACGAAACCGATGACATGCGGGTGCTCGACTACAACGGCGGCCGGGTTTTCGCGCTGTTCCGGTTCGAGGAACTGGGGTCGCCCACGATCCACGATACGCCGCCCGGCTCGGCGGACGCCGCCGTCACGCTGGCCCAGATCCCGTCCGCGGTCCCGCCGCCCCCGCTCGCCGGCGCGCGCCCCCGGCAAACGACCTCGTTCAAGGTTCTCGTCGCGGACCTGGCCGGCGACGACGCGGCGAAGTCGCAGACCCTGCGGGTGGTGGCCGCTCTCCAGCGGCACCCCGAGATCACAGTGGAGCGCTGCAACAGAACGCTGAGCGCCGAAGGTCCGGGGGATCCCGTCGAACACCTCGCGGAGGCGCTGCGCACCGGACGCGCGATCACGCGGAACGCCGGGGCCGACGTTCTGGTCTGGGGCGAACGGCCGGAGGGCGAGAGGTCCATCAGGCTCCGTTTCCTCTCGGCGGCGATAACGCCGCGCGGAGAGGTTCGCGCTTTTCGGCCGGTGAGCAACGTGCTCGAACTTCCCGACGACTTCGAAGACCGTCTGGGAGAGGTCATTTACGGCGTGGCGCTGACCGGGATCGACCCGGCGACCGAGGCTCAGGCGCAGAGCGTTCTGGCTCTGCTCGTTCCGGCCGCGGCGGTGGCCCGGGGCATTCTCGACAATCCGCCAAGCAGCCTGACCGCGCGCGGTCTCGCGCGGATTCGTGCCGCCCATGGCACGGCGGCGGCGGCCATTGGCGAGAACGCCGACGATCCCGAATGGCTGGAGCGCGCCGTCGCCGACTTGAAAATGGTTCTGCAGGAAACCAACCCCGTCGAGACGCCGAATCTGAGGGCGATGACTTTCAACGCCCTGGGGAACGCGCTGCGGATGCTGGGCGAACTGAAGCAACAGGCCGGTTATCTCGAGGAGTCCCTCGCGGCTTTCAGCAGCGCCG
This sequence comes from uncultured Alphaproteobacteria bacterium, assembly GCA_963701445.1. Classification (GTDB taxonomy): domain Bacteria; phylum Pseudomonadota; class Alphaproteobacteria; order Rhodospirillales; family Defluviicoccaceae; genus CAKZLS01. The sequence goes on along the minus strand of CAVPAM010000038.1, from coordinate 63,352 downwards.
AGGATATCTACACGCGGACCCAGATGCCCGTGCACTGGGCCATGCTGGAAAACAACCGGGCGGTGGCGCTGTGGTCGCTCGGCAAACGCGGCGAGGCCACCGAGCATCTCCGAGAGGCGGTGACGGCCTACCGCCGCGCCCTGGAAATCATCACCAAGGAGCGGCTGCCGGTGACCTGGGCCATGACCCAGAACAATCTCGGTGTCGCCCTGAGAACCCTGGGGCAGCGCGAGGAAGGAACGGCGTCCCTGCACGAGGCGGTCGCGGCTCATACCGCCGCGCTCGAAACCCTGACGCGCGCTGCCCTGCCGCTGCACTGGGCCATGACCCAGAGCAGCCTGGGCGCCGCCTGTCATGCCCTTGGCGAACACGGCGAGGCCGCGCAGCGCCTTGACGACGCCGTCACCGCCTACCGGTCGGCGCTGGAAATCTTTTCGCGCGACCGGCTGCCGATGGAGTGGGCGATGACCCAGGACAAACTCGGCATGGGGCTTTGCGCTCTCGGCGCCCGCCTGGGCCGCACCGTTCGGCTCGAGGAGGCGGTCGAAGCCTTCCACTCGGCGCTGGAGGTGCTCACCCGCGACCGTTACCCGCTGGACTGGGCCAACACCCAGATCAACCTCGGCGATGCGCTGCAGATGCTCTCGGAACGTGAAGAGGGAACGGCCCCCCTGGAGAACGCCGTAGAGGCCTACCGCGCGGCGCTGCGGGTCGTGACCCGCGTGCGGCGGCCGCTCGACTGGGCAAAAACCCAGAACAGCCTGGGCGCGGCGCTGTCCAACCTGGGTGGCCGCGAGGAGGGAACCCGGCATCTCGAGGAGGCGGTCGACGCCTACAAGTCGGCGCTGGAAGTCTACGTCCGCGACGAGCTTCCGTTCCATTTCGCCATGACCCAGAACAACCTGGGCACCGCGCTTTGGACCTTGGCCAAGCGCGAAGAGGGCACGGCCCATCTGAGACAGGCGGTAACGGCCCATCGGGCGGCGCTCTCCATGTACACGCGCGAGCAGTTCCCTCTCGACTGGGCGGCCACGCAGAACAATCTCGGCAACGCCCTCCGCACCCTCGGCGACCGGGAGGAAGGAACGGAATTTCTGCGCGAGGCGGTCGCGGCCTACCGGGCGACACTGGAAGTGCGGACCCGGGAGCGCTTCCCGCTGGCGTGGGCCATGACCCAGAACAATCTCGGCAACGCCCTCCAGACGCTGGGGGAGCGGGACGGAAACGCGGAGGAACTGAAGGCCGCCGTGGACGCCTACAAATCCGCCCTGGAAGTCCGGGCTCGCGAGCGGCTGCCGGTGCACTGGGCGCTCACCCAGATCAATCTCGGCAACACCCTCTGGGCGCTGGGGGATCGGGAGAACAATCCGCTCCGCTACACCGAGGCCCTGTCGGCGTTTCGCACGGCGCTCTCCATTTTCGAGCGAAGCGGCGCCGACTATCATGCCGGCATCACCCGCCGCCGGATCAAACGCCTGGAAATGCTGGCCGCCACCCGCAAGGCCGGATAGTCCCCGGCCGCGCGAAGCCAAAAAAGACGGGGCCTTTTGGGCCCCGTCTCTCTTTCCGACGAACGGAACGCGTCAGCGGTCGCGTTAGCGGTTTTGGCGGTTGTCCACCAGATCGTCGACCACGCTGGGATCGGCCAACGTGGAGGTGTCGCCAAGCGCGGCGTAATCGTTCTCGGCGATCTTGCGCAAAATCCGACGCATGATCTTGCCGGACCGGGTTTTCGGCAGGCCCGGCGCCCACTGGATAAAATCGGGCGAGGCGATCGGACCGATTTCCGTCCGCACCCACTTGACCAGTTCCTTGCGTAGATCCTCCGTCGGCACCTCGCCGGCGTTGAGCGTCACATAGGCGTAGATGCCCTGCCCCTTGAGGTCGTGCGGACAGCCGACAACGGCGGCCTCGGCCACCTTGGGGTGGGCCACCAGGGCGCTTTCCACCTCGGCGGTGCCCATGCGGTGACCGGAAACGTTGATGACGTCATCGACCCGGCCGGTGATCCAGTAGTAGCCGTCCTCGTCGCGGCGGCAGCCGTCGCCGGTGAAGTACTTACCGGCGTAGGTGGAGAAGTACGCCTGCACGAACCGGTCGTGGTCCCGATACAGCGAGCGCATCATTCCCGGCCATGCGTCGACGATGCACAGGTTGCCCGAGCACGCGCCGTCCATGGACTTGCCGTCGGCATCGACGATTTCGGGCCGAACCCCGAAGAACGGCCGGGTCGCCGAGCCGGGCTTGAGCGCCGTCGCCCCCGGCAACGGGGTGATGAGGATGCCCCCGGTTTCGGTCTGCCACCACGTATCGACGATGGGACAGCGCCCTTCGCCGATGACGTTGTGGTACCAGTTCCAGGCCTCCGGATTGATCGGCTCGCCAACCGTGCCGAGAATGCGCAGCGACTTGCGGCTGGTCTTCTTCACCGGTCCCTCGCCCTCGCGCATCAGCGCGCGGATGGCCGTGGGTGCCGTGTAGAAGATATTGACATTGTGCTTGTCGACCACTTCCCAGAAGCGCGAGGCGCTGGGATAGTTGGGCACGCCCTCGAACATCACCGAGATGGCGCCGTTGGCGAGCGGCCCGTAAACGATGTAGCTGTGTCCGGTCACCCAGCCGATGTCGGCGGTGCACCAGTAGATATCGCCATCCTTGTAGTCGAACACGTACTGGTGGGTCATGGACGCATAGACCATGTACCCGCCGGTGGTGTGCAGGACGCCCTTGGGCTTGCCGGTGGAACCGGAGGTGTAAAGGATGAACAGGGGATCCTCGGCGTTCATCTCCTCGGGCGGACAGTCGGCCGAGGCCTTCGCCATCAGATCCTCGTACCAGATGTCGCGACCCTCGGTCCATTCGATGGCGCCGCCCGTCCGCTTGACCACGATGCAATTTTTCACCGTGGGGCAGGACTTGAGGGCCGCGTCGGTGTTGGCCTTGAGCGGGATCGGCTTGCCGCCGCGTACGCCTTCATCCGAGGTGATGACCAGGTTCGAGTCGCAATCCTGAATACGCCCGCTCAGCGAATCCGGCGAAAAGCCGCCGAACACCACCGAGTGGATGGCGCCGATCCGCGCGCACGCGAGCACGGAAATGGCGAGTTCCGGGATCATCGGCAGATAGAGGGTGACCCGGTCGCCCTTCTTGATCCCGAGCGATTTCATGCTGTTGGCGAGCTTGCAGACCTGCTCGTGCAATTCCTTGTAGGTGATCGCCTTGCTGTCTTTCGGGTCGTCGCCTTCCCAAAGCAGGGCGGTCTGGTCGCCGCGGGTGGCCAGATGCCGATCCAGGCAGTTGGCGGACGCATTCAGCGTTCCGTCCTCGAACCACTTGATTTGAACGTCCGGCGCTTGAAAGCTGACGTTCTTAACCTTGTTGTACGGCTTCATCCAGTCGATGCGCTTGCCCTGTTCGCTCCAGAAACCCTCCGGATCGTCCACGGACCGCTTGTACATCTCCAGGTACTTGTCGTTGTCGCACCAGGCCGACTTAGCGATGGCCTCGGGAACCGGATACACGTGCTCTTCCGTCATGATCGTTCTTCTCCTCCCCTAGGATTAGGTTAGCGACTTCTTGTTGATGCCCAGATGGCGGGCGCCACACCGTTATGACCTAAATAAATCGGTTGCTCGCTTACCAATTAAACGTTGCCGCGATTATCTCGAAAATCCAGCAAGATACAAGTGGGCCGGTTGATTTGCACAGAGTCCGGCGGGAGAGTCAATCCGACAGAAGGATGACGCCATCGCGAAGGTGGAACGGTGCCGCGCGGAGGCTTTTCCCGGCGCAGGGCCCCGATACGCAGTAGCCATCCTCGATACGAAACAGGGCTCCGTGGGTGGCGCAAAGGATATGGGTCTTCTCCGGATTGAGAAACCGCCCCGGCGTGAAATCCAGGGGCGAGCCGAGGTGCGGGCAGGAGTTGACGTAGACATGAACGTCCTGGCCCCGGCGAACGGCGAGATAGAACCGCCGGCCACCGGGCGCATCGATATTCCAGCCGGCCGATCCACCGTCGGCGATGTCGTCGACGCGGCCCAGCGGCGTTCCCTTCACGACGCGGCGTCACCCATTTCGGCGATGATCCGCCAGGCGTCGTCGTCCAGCGGCATGACCGACAGCCGCGACTGGCGGACGAGGGCGATGTTGTCCAGCCGGCCGTCGGCCTTGATCTCGGACAGCGATACCGGCTTCGGCAACGGCTCCAGCGCCTTGAAATCCACCATCCCGAAACGGCCGGACGCATCGGTGGGGTCGGGATAATACTCCCGGGTCACTTCCACGATCCCGACCACCGCCCGTTCGCCGCCCGAATGATAGAAGAACGCCCGGTCCCCGATCTTCATCGCCTTCATGTTGTTGCAGGCCTGATGGTTGCGCACGCCGTCCCAGCCCTCGACCCCCGCCTTCACGTGCTGGTCCCACGACCACGTGCCCGGTTCGGATTTTACCAACCAGTAAGCCATTCGTGTTTTCCGCCGCCCGTTGAATGGCCGTTCAGACGACCGCCTTCACCGCCTTCGCCACCAGGTCGAGGACCTTGCCGGTGGCGGCGACGAAATCCTCCGTCCGCTGGATTCGCTGGCGCGCCTCCTTCAAATCCTTGATCCCGGCGCGCAAATCGCTCTCCAGCGATTTCATCTCCTGAAGTGCCTTCTTCAACTGCGCTTTTTCCAGATCGCGGATCGCGCTCTGAATGTCGTTGAGGGTCCGCACGTAACTCCGGAACGCCGGCACCCCGGCTTCGCTCGCCGCCATCCAGTTTTCCCGGCGAAGCATATCGTTACGCGTCGTCCGAAGTTCCCTGATGGTGAGATCCTTGAGCTCCTTGCCATCTTCCTTGACGTTCGCAGCCATGATATTTCCCCGTTTTTCCGCCGCCGCGCGGCTACCTCGCGAGTGCCGCGACCAATTGCTGAGTGGCGTCGATGCGATTCTGCAGACGGATCAAGGTGGTGGCCTCCGGACCTCCGCCGGCCAGTTGCCGCCACGCGAGACGCAACTCCGCCATGGCCTTCTCCGCCTGCATCGCCGTCTCGATCTTGGCCGGCTGAGTGAGAAATTCGACGCGCCTGTTCACCCATCCCTCGGGGAGCGCCCCCTTACTGCTTTCATAACTCTCGAACAGGGGCGCCTTCAGACCCGCGGTGACCCATGCCTCCTGATTGCTGGCCATGCTCTCGGCCAGGGCCCTCAGGACCGTCTCCTGCGCCGCCAGTTCCGCGTCGATGGCCGCCCCGTGCGCCTCGAGCTCCTCCCGCAGAGCGCGGCTCTTCAGAGCCACGACGACGAAATTGCCCGCCGGTTTCGCGGCTTTATCCAACGGGATATCCAGGGCGTTCCGGTCGGGAAGCTCGGCGCGGACGGCGGCCATGCCGTCGACGAGATCGTTGGTCGCCGAACCGAGATCCTCGCCCACGTTCCTGTCGGTCAGTTTGCCGATGGTTTGAAAATACTCGCGGAGGAGAGCCACATGCTCCTTCATGCCCTGGAGAAGGGCAGCGGTCTGCAGGAGATCGGTGTTGGACTGCTCCAACTGCTCGCGCAGCATCTCCGGCGGCATGCCACCGCCCCGGCGGACCAGCTCGAGAGTGACACTGTCCGCCCGAATGGCCGATCGATAGTAGGCGTCATAGAATCCCGGCAGAACCGTGGTAAGTTCCACGCCCTCCCTGGCCACGTCCGAGGCCTGATTCACCCGCTGGGCGCTGGCGCACGCCTGAAGCAGCAGCGCGGCAGCCAGAACCAAGGCCCCCAGCTGAAAACGTGCCGATTGCCGCATCGTTACCCCCCTTGGTCCATCCTTCTCGAGACGTGACCCCGCCGTGTTCCAGGCACCGGACGCGAAAACCGCACGCGCCCGATCATGAGAGTATTTATCATTCACCCAACGCAATTATTTCTCAAGACTATTATTGGCGGTCGACAACAGGCTCAGTCCGCGGGAATGACCTTCTTCCAGGCCCGGATGGTGACGCTTTCGAACAGGCCCGCCTTGGCGTACGGGTCGTTGGCGGCGAAATCCTCGGCTTCCTTGCGGTCGGCGAGGTCGAGGACCAGAAGGCTGCCGTTCATGTGCTGGCCATCGTCCGTAAGGGTGGGGCCGACCGCCACCGCCCTGTCCTTGTAGGCGCCGAGGTAGTCGAGATGGGCCTGGCGCGTATCGAGCCGGAGTTGTTCGTGTCCCGGTTTGTCGCTGCAGAAAAACATGAAGTACATGATCAACTCCTCTAGGGTTGTGGTCAGGTCATTGATCGGACGTCTCGGCCTTGAACGGCCGCGACAGCAATCCGGCGATCGCCGTGTCCAGGTCGGCGCCGGCGTTGAGCACCGCGTCGACGGCGGCGCAGATGGGCATGTCGACGCCGAGCCGACGGGCGAGTTCGGTCACCGACGCGGCGGAAAACACGCCTTCGGTGACCGCCGTCCGGCCCGCGAGGATATCCGCCAACGCCTCGCCACGGCCAAGCTGGACTCCAAGCGAGAAATTCCGCGACTGCATGTTGTTGCAGGTGAGCACGAGATCGCCCATGCCGGACAGCCCCATCAGCGTTTCGGGCCGCGCGCCCTTGGCCGCCGCCAGCCTGGCGATCTCCGCGAGGCCCCGGGTGATCAGCGCCGCCCGCGCGTTGTCGCCCATGCCACGGCCCTCGACGATACCGCACGCGATGGCGAGCACGTTCTTGACCGCGCCGCCCACCTCGGCGCCGACCACGTCCTCGGACGAATAGATCCGGAACCGTCGAGTTCCGAGCGCCGCCGGCACCGTTTCCCGCATGGCCGGGTCGGCGCAGGCGAAGGTTACGGCCGTTGGCAAGTCGCGGGCCACCTCGGCGGCGAAACTGGGTCCGGACAGCACCGCCACCACCGCGTCCGGCACGGCTTCGCTCACCACCTCGTGCATCAGCGCGCAGGTGGCCTCCTCGATGCCCTTGGCGCAAACGATGGCGGGCACGCCCGCTTTCCATCCCGCCGCGGCCTGGCCGGCCACGCCGCGCAGGTATTGAGCGGGCACGGTGAGCAGAACCGCGTCGGCGTCGGCGGCCTCGGCGGGATCGGCGGTCGCGCGGATTTCGGGGTCGAGGCCGACGCCCGGAAGAAACGCGGGGTTCTCGTGGTCGCGGTTGATCGCCCCGACCACGGCGGACTCGCGGGCCTGGATGACGACCCGGCGGCCCGCCCGCCTGGCGGTGATCGCCAGGGCCGTGCCCCAAGCCCCCGCGCCAATGATTCCGATCCGCTCCATCACTCCGTTATGCCGATGAAGAGGGGCGGCGGCAAGGGCGCTCGGAGACGTATTCCGCTAGGAGTGGACACTGGGCGCGGGAGCGCCACGCAATAGCCCCTCGGTGATCAAGTCTTCGTCCACGTCGGGCCAGTGAATGCCCAGCCCGCCGCCGCGGATTTCCCAACGCCGACGTTGCTATGGTGTGGCGGACATCAGACGGGGGTACCAAGCCGGCGGTACCGTGATCGTGCGGCCGTCCTTCAGATCCACTCTCAGCGTCTCGGCGTCGACCTGGACGTTCTTCACCCGTTCGTCAGCGCTTGGCGCCAAAATACCCATTCCATGCCTCCAGGAGATCGTTTTGCCGCTCCCTGATCACCGCCGTGAGATCTCCGAGTTCCTTCGGCGAAAAAAAATCCAATTTTCTCGGGCGTCGGTCACGCCTTGACGCCGGCGAACGCCGCCGGAGGAGCTTCGGGGTCGAGAGGCCAGCGGGGGCGCGGGCGGAAGTCGAGGGGGTCGGTAAGACCGAGGCGGAGGCGCTCGATGCCGGCCCAGGCGATCATCGCGCCGTTGTCCGTGCAGAGGGCGAGCGGCGGCGCCATCAACCGCATGCCCTCGCGTTCGGCCAATTCGGCGAGACGGGCGCGCAGCGTGCCGTTCGCGGCCACGCCGCCGGCGACGACCAGGTTGTTCTCGCCGGGATACCGGGCCCTGAACGCGCCGATCGCGTTGCGGGTGCGGTCCACCAGCGCGTCCGCCGCCGCCGCTTGGAACGACGCGCACACATCGGCCACGTCGGACGGACGCTGGCCACCGTCGGGCAGGGCGGCGATGACATGCTTGACCGCCGTTTTCAGGCCGGAAAAGGAGAAGTGGCAGCCGGGCCGCCCCTTCATGGGTCGCGGCAGGGCGAAACGGGCCGGATCGCCGTCCCTGGCGGCCCGCTCCACTAGCGGTCCGCCGGGATAGCCGAGATCCAGCATCTTGGCGACCTTGTCGAAGGCCTCGCCCAGGGCGTCGTCGACGGTGGTGCCGAGCCGCGTGTACGCGCCGACGCCCTCCACCGTCAGAAGCTGGCAATGGCCACCCGAGACAAGCAAAAGCAGGAAGGGGAACGGCACGTCATCGGTCAGCCGCGCGGTCAGCGCGTGCCCCTCCAGGTGGTTGACGGCGAGGAACGGCACGTCGTGAACCAGGGCGATGGCCTTGGCGGTCATCACCCCGACGATGACGCCGCCGATCAGCCCCGGCCCGCCGGTGGCGGCGACGCCGTCCAGATCCTCGAACGCCACGCCGGCCTCGTCCATGGCCTCGGCGATCAGCCCGTCAAGGTATTCGAGGTGGGCGCGGGCGGCGATTTCCGGAACCACGCCGCCGAACGGCCGGTGATCGTCCAACTGCGACAGGATGCGATCGGACAGAATCCGCCGGTCGCCGGCGACCACCGCGGCCGCCGTTTCGTCGCAACTGGTTTCGATCCCGAGCACGATCATGGAAAAAGTCCTTAAGTGTACGCCAAAGGCACCTTACTCTCGGGGGTCTCGCAACGCCAATTTCATCGGACAGGGAACTCCATGGCCTCGCCCCTCTTGCGCATCGGCACCCGCGGAAGCCCCCTGGCCCTGGCCCAGGCCGGAGAGGTTGCCCGGCGGCTCTCCGATGCCTTTCCGGAATTGGGCGTGGCGGGTGCCATCGAAACGGTGATCATCAAGACGTCCGGCGACACCTTCCTCGACCGGACGCTCGCCGATATCGGCGGCAAGGGCCTGTTCACCAAGGAGATCGACGAGGCGCTGCTGGCGGGCCGGATCGATCTTGCCGTGCATTCCATGAAGGACCTGCCCACGTGGCTGCCGGAGGGCATCGCGCTGGCCTGCATGCTGCCGCGCGAGGACCCGCGCGACGCCTGGATCGGCCGTCCGGGTTCCACCTTGGACGGCCTCGCGCCGGGATCGGTGGTCGGGACCGCGTCGCTGCGGCGCATGGCGCAGGTTCTCCACCGCCGTCCCGATCTGCGGGTGGTGCCGCTGCGCGGCAACGTCCAGACCCGCCTCGCCAAGGTGGACGCGGGCGAGGTGGACGCGACGCTGCTGGCCATGGCCGGGCTGAACCGCCTCGGCATGGCCCAAGTCGCGGCGGCGGTGATGCAGACGGACGAGATGCTGCCGGCGGTGGCCCAGGGCGCCATCGGGCTCGCGTGCCGGACCGCCGACAATTCGGTCAATGCCCGGCTCCGGGCCCTCGACCACCCGGCGACGACCACGGCGGTCACGGTGGAGCGGGCCATGCTGGAGGCGCTGGACGGATCGTGCCGCACTCCCATCGCCGCCCTCGCCCGCTTCGCCGCCGACGGAAGCCTGGCGCTCGCCGGCCTCGTCGCCCGTCCCGACGGCTCGGAGGTTCTACGGGTGTCCCGCGCGGGTTCGCCACGGGATGCCCGGGCGCTCGGATGGGACGCGGGCATGGAGCTTCGCGGACGCGCGGGACCCGGTTTTTTCGATGGATGCGGCTGACCCGTGCGCGTGCTGATCACCCGGCCATGGGATGACGCCGAGCCCTTGGCGGCCGCCCTGCGAGCACGCGGCGTCGAATCGACGGTCACGCCGCTTCTCGACATCCGCAACCTGCCCGGCCCGCCGCTCGACCTCGGCGGAGTTCAGGCCCTTCTCGCCACCAGCGCCAACGGCGTCCGCGCCTTCGCGACCCGAGAGCGGAGCCGCGACCTGCCCGTTTACGCCGTCGGCGAGGCCACGGCCCGAACCGCCCTGGCCAACGGTTTCGAGGCCGTGGAATGGGCGTCCGGCGACGTCGAGGCGTTGGCCGGCCTGGTTCGCGAGCGTCTCGATCCCGCCGCCGGGACTTTGGTGCACGTGGCCGGCACCAAGGTCGCCGGCGATCTTTCGGGCATGCTCGGGGCGGCCGGGTTCGCTTATCGCCGCGAGGTGATGTACGAGGCGCGCGTGGCGGAGCACCTGCCGTCCGCCGCCGCCGACGTCATGCGCCAAGTCTCCCCGCTCGGCGTGATCCTGTACTCGCCGCGAACGGCCGCGACCTTCGTGGATCTGGTCCGGAAGGCCGGTCTCGCGGAGGATTGCCGGCGGCTGACCGCGATCTGCCTGAGCCGGGCCGTGGCGGACCGGGCCGCCGCCCTGTCCTGGAAACGCATTGCCGTCGCCGCCCGGGCCGATCAATCCGCCGTGATCGAAGCCGTCATATCGGTGGATAAATCGGCGTCAATTGGCTGATCGAAGGATTTTTCCTCCCAAGCGAGGCGTTTTCCTTGTTAGTGTGTATGGGTATAAAGAGTGTTCGGCACCGGAACTGAGGGATGGGGGAATGACCGACCCGACGAAGAAAGACGAAAGCGGCCAGACGAACGACAAGGCGAAAGCCGTCAAGAGCGCCATGACGGGCACGCCCGAGACGGGGGCTGCAACCCCACCCGCCGACAAACCGGCGGACCCCGTCAAGGAACCCCCAAAAACGGGTGCTCCAGAGGGTTCCGTGTCCAAGCCGGTGGCGGCTTCGGCCGCCAAGCCGCCGGAACCTCCCAAGGATGCGGCCAGGGAGCCGGCCAAGGACCCCATGAAACCGGCATCGCCATCCCCGACTTCGCCTCCCAGGGATCCATCGAAGGGATCGGTTCCGCCGTCATCCCCGGCGCCCTCGGCGTCCGCCGGAACGCCGGGTGCCGCCGCCGGCGGCAAGGAGCCGCCGAAGGCTCCGTCCGGCCCGCAAGGTCCGGGCGCTCCCAAGGGGCCGGGCTCGCCCCCGTCGGGGGCCGCCGCCAAGTCCCCCCCGCCCCGGACACCGGCCGCCAAACCCAAGAAGAAACGCGGTTGCCTGGGAATGCTGATCTGGCTGCTGGTGATCGTCGGCGCGCTCGGCGCCGCCGCGTACTACACGTGGCCCCATTGGCCGGCCATGGTGAAGAAGCCCGTCGAGGCGAAGATCTCCGAATTGGTTCCCGATGTCCAAACGCCAGCGGAAAAGGCGGCGATCGAGGACCGGTTGGCCAAATATGACGCTCAGATCGCCGCCCTGGAAAACACGGTCGCGCAACTGTCCAGCCGCGAGGTTCTGACGGCGGATCAAATCAAGTCGATCGCGGCGTCCGGAGGCGGAGCCGCCGCCGGAGCGGGCGCCGACGCCGCCAAGGTGAACGCCCTGGCCGCCCGCGTGGATGCCCTGGAAAAGGCCCTGACCTCCGTCGGTTCGTCGCAAACGACCGGAACCGGCGACGTGACTGACGCGACTGACGCGGCTGCTGGCGCGGCCGTGGCCAGGGCGACCGCGGCGATCGGCGCCTCGGTGGAAACGCTATCCCAGCGTGTCGCGCAGTTGGAGACCGAAATCGCCGCCGTCACGGCCGTGGAAAGCCGCGTGAAGGACATGGAGGCGCGCGCCCAGGAGGTGTCGCCGCGCGAAGCCAAGGCGGCATTGGTGCTGGCCGTGAGCCACCTGAGCGACGCGGTGACGCGCAGCGTTCCGTTCACCGACGAACTCAACTCCTTGAAGGCCGTAGCCAAGGATGACGCCGGCTTCGCCGAGCCCATCGGTGTTCTGGAATCGCAGGCCAAGACCGGCATTCCGAGCCTGATCGACCTGCGCGCGTCCTTCCCGGAGGTCGCCCGCGACGTGAGCCGGGTCCATGCCGACTGGACCGGCGAGGACTGGGTCGACAAGGCGCTCACCCGCGTGACCTCCCTGGTCAGCGTGCGCAAGACCGGAACGGACGCCATGGCCGACCTCGGCACCGACGGCGCGCTCGCCAAGGCGGAGGGCGCGTTGGAGAACGGCGATGTGGCGGCGGCGGTAAAGGCGCTGGAGGGACTCGAGGGACCGCCGGCCGAGGCGGCGGCGCCGTGGCTGGCGGAGGCGCGCAAGCGGTTGAGCGCCCTGGAGGCCCTGGCGTCCCTGCGGCAGCGGGCGATCGCGCTCCTGGCAGCGGGGGGCTGAGTCCATGTTCCGTTGGATTCTCATCCTTCTCGTTCTCGGGGTCCTGGCCTTCGGGGCCGGCTGGCTTGCCAACAATCCGGGCTCGGTCACCCTCGACTGGCTCGGCTACAGCATCAGCCAGTCCGTGGCGGTGATGATCATCGAGCTGGTGGTGTTCGTCGCCGTCGTGATCGTGCTCTACCGGCTCTGGCGTACCTTCGTCCGCTCTCCCCAATCCATCAAGGATTGGCGGAAAGAACGGCGCCAACGTCAGGGATACGAGGCCATGAGCCGGGGCTTCGTGGCGGTGGCCGCGGGCGATGGCGAAACCGCGCTGCGCCACGCGCGGCGCGCGGAATCGCTGATCGAGGACCGGCCGCTGACCATGTTGCTGTCCGCCCAGGCGGCGCAGCTCCAGGGCGACGACAAGGCGGCGGAAAAGTTCTTTACCGCCATGCTGGACCGGCCGGCCACCGAGTTCCTCGGGGTCCGCGGCCTTCTCGGCCAGGCGATGAAGCGGCAGGACTGGACAGAGGCCTTGCGGCTGGCGCGGCGCGGTCACCGCGTCAATCCCAAGAGCGAGTGGATGACAGAAACCCTCTACGAGCTGCAGAAGAAGACGGGGGAATGGACCGCCGCCACGGCGACGTTGGAAGAATCCGTAAAGCGCAAGCTGATCCCGGCCGGCGAACTGCCGCCGCAACGCGCCGACCTTCTCTACCACGGCAGCCTGGAGGCCACCGGGGCCGAGGCCATGAACCTGGCGAGGAAGGCCTTCAAGGCCGACCAGGGTTTCGTCCCGGCGGCGGTCCGCTACGCCCGGCTGCTGGTGGCCGAGGGAAGCCTTCGCAAGGCCACGGGCGTGGTCGAACAGGCGTGGCGGCACAGTCCCGACCCCGAACTCGCGGAGGTCTACCTGCTTGCCGCAAAGGCCGACGACGCGTTGCAGAAATTGGACGCCGCCAAGCGTCTTGCCAAGAAAAACCCCGTTCATGCCGAAAGCAACATCCTCGTGGCGGCGGCGGCCCTGGAAGCGCGGAAGTGGGACGAGGCGCGGACCAGCCTGGAGCCGCTGGCCGACGAACATGCGCCGCCGCGCGTATGCCGGCTGATGGCCGAACTGGAGGAGGGCGAACACGGCGATCTCGCCCGCGCTCGGACGTGGCTGATGCGCGCCACCGGTGACGATCACGGCCCGAACCTCTCGTCGCCGGCGCCCCAGGCCGCGGGGGCCGCGAAGTGAGACGCGGCGGGCAACGGCGGTGAGGCCAATCGGCGCCGCTTCGGGATCGGCCGGTCCGCCAAGCGTTGACGCGCGCCGAGCGCGCCGGTAAAGAGAGGACAACGCGCCCCGACGCCACCTTAGCTCAGTTGGTAGAGCATCGCATTCGTAATGCGAGGGTCGTAGGTTCGAAGTCCTACAGGTGGCACCAGCCTTTTTCCGCCGTTCGTGGCTCTGCCCGGATGTTCGCCGTCCGCCCTGGCCCGTGGTCCCGGGTCGGCGGGCATGGTACAGTTGGATTATTCGAACACGGGACCGATGGGGCCCGCGAGCGGGGGTTGAGAACGATGAAATCCATCATGCTATTTACGGGCGGAGGGCCCCTGGTCATCCTGACCTCTTTCAACTCGGTCACGGAACCGGCCTTGCTGAGCAAACTGGAAAGCAAGGGGATCGACAAGTTCACCGCCCACGAAATCCCCCTCGACCTGTCGCGCGCCCGCTACGGTGCTCACTTTACGTCCGTGCAGCACGACCTCAGCGAGACCGACGACTTGCGGATTCTCGATTACAACGGAGACCGTGCGTTCCGGCTGTTCAGCTTCGAGGAGCTTGGTCCACCGATCCCCTACGAGTCGCGGGCCGCGAAGGCGGCGGCTGGAACCGTCCGGGGCTCCCTCGACGACCCGCGCTGATCCATCCCTGGTTTCACGCGAGGAATGTCTTTTTGGGAGACGAAACGGGCCTATAATTCGCGCCATGAGATCATGCGGACATCCTGAGACCACAAAAATCCCGTGGCCTTTCGGCAACACTCGGAGCCGGGAAATCGTGTCGGATCGATGGCGCCCGCACCCCGCGCAATGCCACCGAAACGGCTTCATCCAATTGAAAAACATGATGGAATTCGCGAAGGGTCGATGCGGCGCGCGACACGGCCCGGCGGACCGGAAGAGCCGGTCTCGATAAGGTTACTTGACGCAGGGAAATAATATTGCCAGATGAAGCCCGATTGGCCGGGGTGTCGCAACCACCCCGGCCTTCGTCTAACCTCTCGAAGATCGGACTAACGAAAGGAGTGTGACAATGAATACCTATAGCATGGATAGGGACTCTGTCGAGCCCGTATTTTACGCTGTCGTACCGGATTCCTTCATGAATTGGGATTCCAACGTCGGAACCACGCGGCCTCGGCACGTGGTCGCCGGAACTTGGCGCGATGAGACGGACGTGCCCGTTCTGGCCCCGAGAGATCCGTGGAGCTTCTAGGGCAACACGAGCCCCAATCCACGTGCTAACGGCCCCGCCACCAGCGGGGCCGTTTCATCTCCGGCCGAGGTTTGCAGCCTTGTTTCAGGACGAGCCCGACAATCCGGTTCGCGGGAGGGTAAATCGGGCGAGAGCGAGTCCCAGCATCACGCCGAGGGTGTTGGCAAGGGCGTCCCAGGCACTGGTGTACCGTCCCGGAATGATCGCCTGTCCGAACTCCAGGCCGATCCCCAGCGCGACCAGCCCCAGTCCGAGCACGGGCACGAACCGCCGGTCGGGAAACGCGATCCCGCCGGCCAGCCCCAGGCACAAGTACGCGATCACGTGTTGGGCCTTGTCCCAGAGGCGGGTATGGGGCATGGCATTGTCCGGCAGCAACGACAGGATCGTCACGGCGACCGCGCCGGCGACGAACGCCACGACCGCGAGGCGGCGGATGACGGCCTTGGTCTCGGGTTGCATCAAATGGAGGTCTCCGACACACCCATCAGCCGTTCCACCTCGCCGGCGGGCACCCGCGCCGACATCTGGACGCACGCTCCGTTGACGAAGGTGATGAGCCAGGTCCGGTCATGGGGCTTGTAGGCGAAATAGACGTGCTCGGCACGGAAAGCGGTGTCGTAGGTTTCGTTGAACTGGGTCACGAACGGCGGCACGTCGGCGGTGGCGAGCCGGATCACCCGCATCTTGCCCTCGGTCCTGAGAAAGCCGTTCCAGGTGGCCCACTGCCCATCCACGCCGCCGCACCGCTCCGCCCGCCGGTCTCCCGCGCACCCCGCGAGCAAAACGGCGCACAGCGGCACCAAGGCAAGACCGCGAGAACACCGCTTAAGATCTGAGCACACAACCATAGGCCGGATGACACCGCGTTTGTTTTATCCGTCTGCGCATAACTTCAATATAGAGCATTCCGCCCCGACGGCATTCCAGAAAATTATCCCCCCGCGGTGTTTACAAAACGCGAAGCTCCAGTCCCTACGCAAACAGCATATCCGCCTTCAGGGCTTCGATCTCGTCTCCGACGTCGAGAACAACGATCTGCTCGTCCACGAGACTGGGGTCAAGGCCGGCGAAGGTGATGCGAATGTCCGGCGTCGAGGAGCCCCCGATTGTGTCAACTTCGTAAGAGAGATCGTCCTCGTCGGCGCTGCCCACGCCGGCGAACTCCAGCTTGTCCTCGCCCAGCGTGAAGTCGGTGATCCAGTCCTCGCCGAAATCGGTGCCATCGAAGTGGAAGGTGTCCGCGCCCGGACCGCCTGCAAGGGTGTCGTTGCCGGCGCCGCCGATGAGGAGATCGTCACCGTGCCGCTGGCGCGCGGGTCCACCGCGACCTTGAACACCATGTCCCCGAAGTCCCCGTTTTCGGGATCGGGCAGATCTTCCCAGGAGTGGGTAACCATGCCGTCGGCCACCAGGTCGCCCTCTTCCATGACATGGTCGAGGCCGCCCGGGTTCTTGACCGCTTCGGTGAAGTACGCCGGGGCGCCCGAGCCCTTGAACACGTAGCCGGTTTCCGTATCGCGAATCTTCCAGACGCCGCCGTCGTCGAACACTTCTAGATCCGGCGCCACCACATGGACGCCATCCGCGCCCCGGTTCCCCGGTATCGCCGTTCCAGGCATGGCCATGCGGAATCATGAAAAACCCCAGACGGTCGATTTCGTCGTCGGTCAGGCAAAGGGTGGCAGTGAAGATCCTCAATGTCCGGATTGGTGACCGTATCCACGTTGGTCACGAGGAGATGGGCCTCTCCCGTCTCGGTGTCGTAATACCCATAGCTGCTTCGATATCCCGCATCCTCGCCGACAAAGCTCACCGTCACGGCGCGCGCCGGGTCCACCTGGAACACCACGTCGTCGAAGTCCCCGGCGCCGGCATTGGGCAGGTCTTCCCACGAGTACGTCACCGCGCCGTCGGCGATGAGGTCACCCTCTTCCATCGCATGGTCGAGACCGTCCGGGTTTTTGTCCGCCTCGGTGAAATAGGCCGGGGCGCCCGCACCCTCGAACACGTACCCCGAGCCCGCTTCGCGGATCTTCCACGCGCCGCCGTCCCCGAACACCTCCAGATCGAGAGCCATGGGATCGGTGCCAGCGGCAAACGGTTCGCCCGGATCGCTGTTCCAGCCGTAGCCGTTGGGGATCAGGAAGAAGCCAAGGTGAGCAGATTGAACCGGCGTCAGCGGCAGGCCGGCCACGAAGCCCTCGAGGCCGGGGTTGGTGGCCGTGTCCACGTTGGCCACAAGGATGCGCGCTTCAAGGGTATCGGTGTCGTACCAACCGTAGGTGCTTTGATAGCCGGCGTCCTCGCTGATGAAGCGAACACGAACGCAGTCCGGGCCGCTATCGCCGTAGAGCATGTCATCGCCGCCGCCGCCGATCAGGGTATCGTCGCCATCGCCGCCATCGAGCTGGTCTTCTCCGTCGCCGCCCGCCAGCGTGTCGTCACCGTCGGCGCCTCGCAGCGTATCTGCGCCGGCCCCGCCCTCGAGGCGATTGGCGCCGCCGTCGCCGGTCAGGACGTCATTCCCGCCACCGCCGATCACATGCTCGATGCTTCTGACCGTATCGCTTCCCGTCTCCGGACCGGAGGCCGTCTCCGCGCCCAGATCCACGGAAACGCCGCCGAGCCCGCTGGCGAAGCTCAACGTATCGTCACCAACGCCGCCGTCGTACAGGTCATTACCCGGTCCAGCCACCAGCAGGTCGTCGCCCGGTTGGCCCGCCAGTATGTCGTTGTCCTCGCCGCCATCGAGCTTGTCATCTCCGTCGCCGCCCGCCAGCGTGTCATCACCGGCGGCGCCTTGCAGCGTGTCGGCGCCGGCCCCGCCCTCGAGGCGATTGGCGCCGCCGTCGCCGGTCAGGACGTCGTCCCCGCCGCCGCCGATCACATGCTCGATGCTTCTGACCGTATCGCTTCCCGTCTCCGGACCGGAGGCCGTCTCCGCGCCCAGATCCACGGAAACGCCGCCAAGCCCGCTGGCGAAGCTCAACGTATCGTCACCAACGCCGCCGTCGTACAGGTCATTACCCGGTCCGGCCACCAGCAGGTCGTCGCCCGGTTGGCCCGCCAGTATGTCGTTGTCGTCGCCGCCATCGAGCCGGTCGTCGTCCGGCCCGCCCTCGAGCGTATCGCGTCCAGGGCCGCCGTCCAGCGAGTCATCGCCGTCGCGGCCCTCCACCATGTCGTTTCCCTTGCCCCCGACCACGGTGTCGTCGTCGCTGCTGCCGATGACCCGGTCGTTCCCCGGCCCACCATTGACGTAGTCGTTGCCTTCGCCGCCCCGGAGCGTGTCGTTCCCGCCGCTTCCATAGACGGTGTCGGCGCCCCTGCCGCTCTGGACATCCTCGTCGTCGCCCTCGCCGGCATCGATGTAATCGTCGCCGTCAGCCGTAATCAGGGTGTCGTCGCCATCCCCGCCATAGATGACGTTATCGCCCCCGAAGGCGCGAACGAGGTCGTCATCGTCGCCGGCATAAACGGTATCGTCACCACCGATAGAGTCAAACGGGCCGATATCGGCGAAGATTGTGTCGTCGCCGTCACCGGTGGAGATAAAATCATCCCCGTTTCCGCAAGTAACAAAATCGTCGTTAGACCAGGGCAGGCTAACCATGAGTTATCTCCTCGCGCGCGGGACCGACAGATACCGCCCGTCCCCTTGCGCGGGCGTGAGCCGTGCTCAAATTCCCGCGGGAACGCGCGGCGCGTTTGGATTGAATGCTATTCGGGAGGGAGAAGCCGTTGGGACGGAGCCGGCTTGAACCGCTTTGACTTGAGCGTGTCGCACCCATCTGGCGTCTCCGTTCCCAGTGTTGGAAACGTCACTCAGACAGGCCCACCTGTTCGGTCACGGGCGAGAGTTAAATCGACCCCACGGCTACGTGGTGCGCCCTTCGCGCGTCGCTTTCATGGGCCGATTCGCGTCAATAGATTAGCAAAATCGGATCTAAAGATCCACGAACCCACAGTTGTTTTGTTGTTTTCACCGGCTTCCCGCAGGGATTGCACCACCGCCGCCACCGCGGCAAAACCATCAAGGCCAGCCATGATCGACGGTATCAGATGTCCAGGTTCACCACCTTTAGGGCGTTGGTTTCGATGAACTCGCGGCGGGTTTCCACCGTGTCGCCCATGAGGGTCGAGAACAGGTCCTCGGCGTCGTCCATGTGGTTGACCCTGACTTGCAGAAGGGTGCGAACGTTGGGGTCCAGCGTCGTCTCCCAGAGCTGATCGGGGTTCATCTCGCCGAGGCCCTTGTAGCGCTGGATGCCGATCCCCTTGCGGGCCACCTCCATCACCAGGTCCACCAGCGACACCGGGCCGGTGATGGGGTACTCCTTGCCCTTGATGGTCAACGTGCCGTGGCGGGCGTACTCCTTCTGCAGTTTGGCCGCGTTCTTGTTGAGGCGGCGGGCCTCGGCGCTCTCGATCAGGGCACCGTCGATGACATGGCGCTCGGTGACGCCGCGCAGCGTGCGGGTGAACTCCAGGCCGCCGTCCGCCAGCGGCTGGCCGCGCCAGCCCCGGTTCTCCGGCGGTTCGATGGCATCCAGGCGCTTGGCGATGTAGGCGGCGGCGGCTTCGGCGCGCTCCCGGTCCGAGAGGATTTCGGGATCGAGGGCGGCGGAGATGGAGGCCTGCTCCAGCATGGCCACCGGCACGTGCTTGGCCAGCCGGCCGATGCGGATCTTGACCTCGCGGGCTTCCTCCACCAAGGCGCGGAGATCGGCGCCGGCGATCTGCTCGCCGCCGTAGGTGACGAACACCGTGCCCTCGTCCATGGCCGACGAGAACAGATAGTCCTCCAGGGCGGCGTCGTCCTTGAGGTAGACCTCGGACTGGCCGCGCTTGGCCCGGTAGAGCGGCGGCTGGGCGATGTAGAGGTAGCCCCGCTCGATCAGCGCGCCCATCTGGCGGAAGAAGAAGGTCAACAGCAAGGTGCGGATGTGGCTGCCGTCCACGTCGGCGTCCGTCATGATGATGATCTTGTGGTAGCGGCACTTGTCCACGTCGAAGTCCTCGCGGCCGATGCCGGTGCCCAGCGCCGCGATCAGGGTGCCGATTTCCGCCGAGCCCAGCATCTTGTCGAACCGCGCCCGCTCCACGTTGAGGATCTTGCCCCGGAGCGGCAGGATCGCCTGGTTGGAGCGGTTGCGGGCCTGCTTGGCCGAGCCGCCGGCGGAGTCGCCCTCCACCAGGAACAGCTCGCTGTTGGCCGGGTCGCGTTCCTGGCAGTCGGCGAGCTTGCCGGGCAGCGAGGTGATGTCGAGCGCGCCCTTGCGGCGCGTGAGTTCGCGGGCCTTGCGGGCGGCCTCGCGGGCGGCGGCGGCCTCGACGATCTTGCCGATGACCTTCTTGGCGTCGCCGGGATGCTCCTCGAACCATTGCTGGAGCTGGTCGCCGACGATGCTCTCCACCACCGGCCGGACCTCCGAGGAGACCAGCTTGTCCTTGGTCTGCGACGAGAACTTGGGATCGGGAACCTTGACCGACAGCACGCAGGTCAGACCCTCGCGGGCGTCGTCGCCGGTGATCGAGACCTTCTCCTTCTTGGCGATGCCGGCGGCCGTGGCATAGGCGTTGATGGTGCGGGTCAGCGCCCCCCGGAAGCCGGCCAGATGGGTGCCGCCGTCCTTCTGCGGGATGTTGTTGGTGAAGCACAGCATGGTCTCGTGGTAGCTGTCGTTCCACTGCATGGAGAGTTCGACGACGAGACCGTCGCGCTCGCCGGTGACGCCGATGGGCTCGGCGAGAAACACCGATTTCGAGCGGTCCAGGTAGGCGACGAAGGCGTTGAGGCCACCCTCGTAATGCAGGTCCACCACCACCGGTTCGACCGGCCGGGCGTCGGTAAGGCGAAGCCAGACGCCGGAGTTGAGGAACGCCAGTTCGCGCAGCCGGTGTTCCAGGGTAGCGAAATCGAACTCGGTCATGGTGAAGGTGTTGGCCGACGGCAGGAAGGTGATTTCCGTGCCGGTCTTCGGCGTGCCCTTCTCGGTCATCGGCGCGTCGCCCACCACCGCCAGCGGGGCCTCGGCCTCGCCGTCCTTGAACCGGATCAGGTGCTCCTTGCCGTCCCGCCAGATCCTGAGCGATAGGACATCGGAAAGGGCGTTGACCACGGAGATGCCGACCCCGTGCAGGCCGCCGGACACCTTGTAGGAGTTCTGGTCGAATTTGCCGCCGGCGTGCAGCTGGGTCATGATCACCTCGGCCGCCGACACCCCCTCTTCGTGATGGAGGTCGACGGGAATGCCGCGGCCGTTGTCGGTGACGGTGACGGAACCTTCGGCGTTGAGCTGCACCGTGACGAAATCGCAGTAGCCGCCCAGGGCCTCGTCGATGGCGTTGTCCACCGCCTCGTAGACCATGTGGTGCAGGCCGGTGCCGTCGTCGGTGTCGCCGATGTACATCCCGGGCCGTTTGCGGACCGCCTCCAGGCCGCGCAGGACCTTGATGGACCCGGCGTCGTAAATTTCCGGGCCGGTGGCCGCTTGGGGGGCGATTTCGGGTTCGCCAGGAACCGTGGGGTCAGTCATCGGCTTTGGCCTTGCTGGCTGTTTCGGTCATCCATTTCGTCATCTCATGCCTCCCACGGGGAGGCTGTCGCCGCCGCGCTCTCGACGGTGAAAAACTGGGCGCGCCCCCGGAGGGGCTCGAACACGGCGCGGTCGGTCCCAGCGTACCACGCCTGCACGTCCAGCGCCGCCACGGCATCGAACAGGGCCGAGCGATGACGGGCGTCCAGGTGGGCGGCCACCTCGTCCAGCAGCACGATCGGGGTCACGCCCCGGTCCTCGCACTGGGTTCGGGCGCTGGCCAGAACGATGGCCACCAGAAGCGCCTTCTGCTCGCCGGTGGAACACCGCGCCGCCGGGCGGCCGGACGCGGCGTGGCTCACCGCCAGGTCGCCCTTGTGGGGTCCGACCGCGGCGCCGCCGGTCTCCGCGTCCTGGCCTCGGGCCGCGGCCAAGGCCGAGCGGAGCTTGTCTTCCACCGCCAGCGCCGGTTCCCGGTCCAGCCAATCCTCCACCCATCCCGCGGAGTCCAGGGTCGCGGCGGGAAACGGGCCCGAACCGAGCGCGCTCGCGCGGGTCAGCCGCGCCGTCGCATCCCGCCGGGCCGCGGCCACCGCCACCCCGTTGGTGGCCATGCTGTCCTCCAGGGCCGACAGCCAGGCCGGATCGGCCCGGCCCCGCCGCAGCAGCCTGGCGCGCTGCTGCATGGCGCGTTCGTAGGCGGCGACGCGTCCGGCGTGGGCGGGATCGAGCCCGTAGACCAGCCGGTCGAGAAACCGCCGCCGCGACGAGGCGCCATCCAGGAACAGGCGATCCATCTCCGGCGTCAGCCACGCCACCCCGAGGACGCCGGCCAGGGCGGCCTGGCTCTTCGCCGGGCGGCCGTCGATCCGCACCTGGCGCCGATCACGCGTGGACGGGGAGCCGCCGGGCTCGGCGCCAACGGCGGAACCGGACGCCGGGCCGGGCGCGCATCCCGTGCCCACGTCGATCTCTTCGCCGGGCGCGCTCAGGCGCGCCGCCACCGCCCAGCGGGCCGGCGGAGCTTCGGCCGGGACGCCGCCTGACCAGCGCGAAAGTTCGTCCAGCCGGGCCCGCCGCAGCCCGCGTCCCGGCGCGAGCAACGACAGCGCCTCCAGAATGCTGGTCTTGCCCGCGCCATTGGAGCCGCTCAGGACGACGGAGGCCGGCCCGGTCTCCAGGCGCTGGAATTCATAGCAGCGAAAGTCGGTCAAGGTCAGCCGGGCCACCGACAGGCGCCGCCCCCTGGAGGCGCGATCGGCGGGCGCGCGGTCAGCGGTCATTTGGAGGCAATGTTGGGGCGTGTCGGAACTCCGTACGTCTTGCAGCGGCCGACTCATTCACACGCGCATCGGCATCAGCACATAGATGGCGCTGGCGTCGCCCATCTCCTGAAGGATCGTCGGGGACGCGGCGTCCGCCAGGGAGAACCGGGCGCTGTCGCCCTCGATCTGCTGGGTGATATCGAGGAGATAGCGGGAATTGAAGCCGATTTCGAGCCCCTCTCCCTCGTAGTGGACCTCCAACTCCTCGGCGGCATTGCCATGTTCCGGACTGCTCGCCGACAGCACCAGCGTGCCATTGGCCAGGGACAGCTTGACGGCCTTCGACCGTTCGCTCGAGATGGCCGACACCCGGTCCACGGCCTCGGCGAACAGCTTGCAGTCCACGTCGAGCTGCTTCGTGTTGCCCGCCGGGATCACGCGCTCGTAGTCGGGGAACGTTCCGTCGATAAGCTTGGAGGTCAGGACCGCGTCATTGATGGTGAATCGGATCTTGTTCTCGGACAGGGCGACGTGCACGTCGTCCGCGCTGTCGTCGATCAGCTTGCGCACCTCGCCGACGGTCTTGCGCGGGATGATGACGCCCGGCATGCCCGTGGCGCCGTCGGGAAGCGGCACCTCCACGCTGGCCAGGCGGTGGCCGTCCGTGGCCACGGCGCGCAGAACGTCGACGCCCTCGTGTTCCGCCGCGTGCAGGTAGATGCCGTTGAGGTAATAGCGGGTCTCTTCGGTGGAGATGGCGAAGCGGGTCCGGTCGATGAGACCGCGAAGGTCGCGCGCCGCCAAATGAAAGGCGAACGGGTAGTCTTCGCCGCCCATGACCGGAAAGTCGTCGATCGGCAGGCACGAGAGCGTGAACCGCGAACGTCCGCAGCGCAAGGTCAGGCGATCACCGCCACCGGTGGCATCGAACTCCACTTGGCCGCCCTCGGGCAGCTTGCGGACAATTTCGTACAGCGTGTGAGCCGGTACCGTGGTCACCCCCGGGGTGGTCACGGCGGCGCCGACGCTTTCGGCGACGTTCAGGTCCATGTCGGTGGCGTTCAAGCTCAAGGTGTCGCCACTGGCTTCCATCTTTACGTTGGACAGGATGGGGATGGTGTTGCGCCGCTCGACGACACTCTGGACATGTCCGAGCGACTTGAGCAAAGCACTGCGTTCAATAGTCAGTTTCATATCGTTATCGCGATCCGCGGTCTTGTCCGTCTTTCCGATTGCTTCTGGTCACCGGCGATGGCGGGCCGGATACACCGGGGACGAATTCGACCCGTTGACGAAGAAGGCGAGGAAACCTCGCCCAGATCGCCGCAGTATAACAGAGGCCCTTGGAATTCGCAGCGAATTCGTCATCGCCGAGGGTAAAGCGGCGGTGGTGGCGGCGCTCACCCCTCGAGCATGCGCCGCAGCAGTTCGACGTCCTCGGCGAACGCGGGATCGATCTCGCGCAGTTCATCGATTTTTCTGACGGCGTGCATCACGGTGGTGTGGTCGCGGCCGCCGAATTTGCGGCCGATTTCGGGCAGGGACCGCGACGTCAACTGCTTGGCCAGATACATGGCCACCTGGCGGGGCCGCGCCACCGACCGCGCGCGCCGCGCCGAATGCATGTCGGCGACGCGAACATTGAAATGCGACGCCACCTGTTTCTGAATGTCGTCGATGGTGACCCGCCGGTCGTTGGCGCGAATCAGGTCGTGCAGGACCTCCTGCGTGGTCTCCAGGGTGATGTGCCGGCCGACCAGCTGCGCGTGCGCCACGACCCGGTTGAGCGCCCCCTCCAGTTCGCGGACGTTGGAGGAGATCTTGTGGGCGAGGAACTCCATGACCTTGCGGGGAATATCCGTCTCCAGGCGCTCCGCCTTGGCCTGAAGAATGCCGAGCCGCAACTCGTAGGTGGTCGCGTGGATATCGGCGACCAAGCCGCAATTGAGCCTTGATTTCAGGCGTTCCTGGATGCCGTCAAGGTCACTGGGGGATTTGTCGGCGGACAGGACGATCTGCCGCCCCTGGTCGACCAGGGTGTTGAAGGTGTGGAAGAACTCTTCCTGGGTGGATTCCTTGCCGCTTATGAACTGAACATCGTCGATCAGCAGCACGTCCGCCGAGCGGAATTGCTCCTTGAAGTCGACCGTGTTCTGTTCGCGCAGCGCCCGGATGAACCGGTACATGAACTTTTCCGCCGACAGGTAGATAACCGTGCGGCGCGGCTCGCGCTCCCGGATGTGCCAGGCGATGGCGTGCATGAGGTGCGTCTTGCCGAGGCCGACGCCGCCGTACAGGAACAGGGGATTGAACGGCACCCGCTTGGCCTCCGCCACCCGGCGCGCCGCCGCGTAGGCGAATTCGTTGGGCTTGCCCACGACAAACTGATCGAAGGTGTACCGCGGGTCGAGGGGAGCGCCGATATCGTTGACGTCGAAGCCCCGGGGCATGGGAGCATCGTCGAGGCCGGGATACTTCCGGTCCTTCAATGCGCTCGGCTTGCGAAACAGGGGGACCGTTTCCGCCGGCGCGCGTTGAGGCTGGATCACCACGTCGACCCCGCGCACCATCGGGTTCTCGCCGCCCCACAGCGTCCGCAGGCGGTCGGCATAGTGGGCGACGACCCAGTCCCGCATGAATCGGGTGGGGACGGACATGGTAATGGTTCCGCCGGATTCCCCCTGGAGTCTGATGGGCTTCAACCAACTGCGATAGGCCGCCTCGCCAATCTCGGCTCGCAACAGACCGCTGACCCTCTGCCACTGCATGTCAATGGACGGAACCGGCTCACCCTTCGTCACCATCGCGCTGCCCTCTCCTCGGTTTTTTGTACATGCCGCGACGAGACGACATTCCCCGCGTCACAAGAGTCACCGACGAGAACGCCATTCCTTAACGGGACCGACTGAACCCAGTGGCTGCCGCCACCGCCGATCCCTTGGCGCGTCGTAGTGATCCCGCCGACGAACAAAAGGTAAAAATCGCCATGTGTTCCCCTGATGCAGACCGATCCGCGCAACGCCTGCCGTCGAACCAACCCCCAAATGGGAATGACCTCACCCCTCCGCCTGACAGATCACGGCACTCTTTTCCCGTCTAGTCAGCAACTTTTATTATAATTGCCCGTGTAACAAATTCCGCTACTTTAGAAAAAAAACCGCTTCCGCCCAAAGCCCACGGAAAACCCGCATTTTTCACTTCAGATTAGCGGCTTTTAATATATGCGGCATCTCATTCGAGGCACAAAATTTTCAACTTTTGCTTGCATCTGAGTGAGCCAACCACGCCGCATTCGAAACTTTACTGCCAGGGATGTTCTCATGCAACGTGATCGAAAGGGGAACGAAAGAAAAAATTGTCTTGACAGGACTGCGAACGAATATCCACGGAAACAACCAGAGGATGCATCTCGGTCGCTATGTTTCTGGAGCGTAGAAAAATCGTCGCGCAACAAACAGGCGACAAAAAAACACCCGCCGCGGGAGGCGAGTGTTTTAAAAGAACAACCGAAGAGCGCACGCTTCTGGCGGCGCTCCCAGTCTTCAATCCGGAATTATTGTCAGGGTTCGCGCGATCAGACGGACATCGCCTTGATTCGGGCCGACAGTCGCGACAGTTTTCTTGAAACCGTGTTGCGATGCACGACTCCGTTCTGGGCGCCACGCATCATTTGCGGCTCGGCGGCGCGGAACGCGGCCAATGCCTGTTCCCTGTTTCCCGACGCTATGGCGTCCTCCACCTTCCTCACGGAGGTGCGGAGACGACCGAGACGGCCGCGATTGACCTCGGTCCGCCGTTTGATTTGCCGAATGCGCTTCTTTGCCGATTGATGATGAGCCATCTTTCCACTCAACTGCTCGTGCCGGGCACGATCTCCCAAATGAGCGCACACTCATATTCCATAGCATTCGGCCGCGTCAACCGTCCATGCGGTTCGACGCGGCCGAAATCGCGCTCGACCGTCGATTTACCGGTTCTGGAACGTCGGCTTGCGTTTGTCGGCGAAGGCCGACATGCCTTCCTTTTGGTCCTCCGTCGCGAAAATGGCGTGGAACATGCGCCGTTCGAAATGCAGGCCTTCCGCCAGCGTGGTCTCGAACGCCCGATTGACCGCCTCCTTGGTGATCATCGCCAGGGGACGCGACAGACCGGCGATCTTTTCGGCCGTCTTGATGGCCTCGTCCAGCAGGTCCGCGGCCGGGACCACGCGGCTCACCAGCCCGGACCGCTCCGCTTCCGCGGCGTCCATCATCCGGCCCGTGAGACAGAGCTCCATCGCCTTCGCCTTGCCGATGGCGCGGGTCAGGCGCTGCGTGCCGCCAAGTCCGGGTATGGCGCCGATGGTGATTTCGGGCTGACCGAACTTCGCGCTGTCCGCCGCGAAGATGATGTCGCACATCATCGCCAGTTCGCAGCCGCCGCCGAGGGCGAAGCCGCTCACCGCCGCGATGACCGGCTTGCGGCAGGTCGCCACGCGTTCCCACTTTGTCGTCAGAAAATCCTCGAGATAGGCGCTCATGAAGGACTTGTCCTTCATTTCCTTGATATCGGCGCCCGCCGCGAAGGCTTTCTCGTTTCCCGTGATGACAACGGCGCCGATCGCATCATCACCGTCGAGATCGTCGATGGCCAGGGCCAGTTCGGCCATCAGCGCCGCGTTCAGCGCGTTCATGGCTTTCGGCCGGTTCAATGTGATCAAGCCGACCTGGCCGCGGGCCTCGACCAGGATGTTTTCATACGCCATCGCCTTTTCTCCTCCAGCGCTAGACTTTTTTCTGTTTCTCGCCGTGATCCCGCGTCCGCGGCCGCGAACGGCCATGGACGCCCGGAACACCGCGCCATCGAACTCATGAAATGTGGGGTTCGCTATACCATCAGCGCTGCCGTTTCGCACAATAGAATGTGGACCGGCCGGCCTGAACGATCCGCTGGACGCCACCGGTCTTCGCCAGGTCGCACGCGCACCCCGGGCACGGCCGGCCGGCGCGTCCGTAGACGGCGAAGCGGTGTTGAAAGTAGCCGAGTTCTCCGGATGGCTGGCGATGGTCGCGCAGGGAAGACCCGCCCGCCGCGATCGCGTCGGCGAGCACGTCGCGGATCGCGCTCACCAACCTTTCGGCGCGTTTGCCGACCACGGTCGCCGCCATTCTCCTGGGCGACAGCCCGGCGCGGAACAGGCTCTCGCAGGCGTAGATGTTGCCCATGCCGGCGACCACGCGCTGATCGAGAATGGCGGCCTTCACCGACGTGTGGCGACCCGTGAGCTGATCCGCCAGGTAGGCCCCGGTGAAGTCCCCCTCGAGAGGCTCGGGCCCGAGCTTGGCCAGCATGGGGTGAGCGCCGAGATCCCCGGCGGCCGCCAGATCGACGAAACCGAAACGGCGGGGATCATGATAGCGCAAGGTGACCCCGGCCCCGGTGCGGAACTCGACGTGATCGTGGGGTTGCGGCGGTGGCGGATCGCCGGTCCAGATCCGGAACCGTCCCGACATGCCGAGGTGGCAGATCAGCACCAGGTCCCCCTCCAGCCGGATCAACAGGAACTTCGCCCGGCGGCCCACCGAAACCACGCGGCGGCCCTTTACCCGCCGCTGGAGGCCGTCGGGCATGGGAAATCGAAGGTCCGGCCTTCGCACGACCACCTCGGCCAGCCGCTGCCCTTCCAGGACATGCGCCAGCCCTCCGCGAACCGTTTCAACTTCTGGAAGCTCGGGCATGGCCTCAAGGTAGCGCGGACGTTTTGCTTCGGCTATGTTTCCGTCCCATGTCACGGAAAATCACACCGAACGAACACGACGCCGAGGACCGGGAAGCCGGGGACAGCACTCATTTCGGGTTTCGCGACGTCGATACCCGCGAGAAAGCCGGCCTCGTCAAGGGCGTGTTCGACAGCGTGGCGTTTCGCTACGATCTCATGAACGACCTGATGAGCGGCGGGGTCCATCGCCTCTGGAAGAGCGCGATGATCGACTGGCTCAACCCGAGACCGGGCATGCGGCTTCTCGACGTCGGCGGCGGCACCGGCGATATCGCCTTCCGGTTCCTCGAGCGGGGCGGCGGCGCGGTCACCGTGGTGGATATCAACCAGGAGATGCTGGAGGTCGGCCGGAGCCGGGCGTCGCGCGCCGGGCGCGGAGAGGACGTGACCTGGCTCTGCGGCGACGCCGAGCGGCTTCCCGTCGCCGACTGTTCGGTGGACGCCTACACGACCGCGTTCTGCATCCGCAACGTCACCCGCATTCCCGACGCGCTCAAGGAAGCGCGGCGGGTGCTGAAGCCGGGGGGGCGCTTTCTCTGCCTGGAATTCAGCGAGGTCGCGATCCCTCTGCTCGACCGCCTTTACGACGCCTATTCCTTCCGCGTGCTGCCGGTCCTGGGCCAGAGGGTCGCCGGAGACAGGGAGGCGTACCAGTATTTGGCCGAGAGCATCCGCCGCTTTCCATCGCAGACCGCGTTCGCCCGGATGATCGGTTCGGCGGGGTTCGATCTGGTCAAATACCGCAATCTCTCGGGCGGGATCGCTGCCCTGCATTCGGCCTGGCGAACGTGATACCGGTCGACGTCAAGGGACTGGAGAGCCGGCCGGCGCGGCGCGCGCACGCGATGGTCCGCACCGTTCGCAGCATGTCGCGGATGCTGGCCATCGCCCGCATTCTGGCGCGCCATGACGCCCTGTTTCCGCTGGAAACCTTCGGCGTCGCGCCGGTTATCGTGCTGTTCGCGCGGCTGGTGTCGCGCCGGCGGGCGCCGGGGCGGCCCGGAGAGCGGCTGGCGAGCGCCCTGCACGAGGCCGGCCCCTCCTTCATCAAGCTCGGTCAGGCGCTGTCGACCCGTTCGGACCTTCTCGGCGAGGACCTGACCGCCGACCTGTCGAAGCTTCAGGACCGGCTGCCGCCGTTTCCGGGCGCCGAGGCGCGCGCCATCATCGAGGAGGAACTGGGAGCGCCTATAGACGCCGTGTTCCAATCCTTCGACGACAAACCGATCGCGGCGGCGTCCATCGCGCAGGTTCACCTCGCCGTCGACACCGACGGCCGCGAGGTCGCCGTCAAGGTACTCAGACCGGGCATCGAGGAGGCGTTCGAGCGCGATCTGGAGCTTTTCCTGTGGGGCGCGGAGCTGATCGAAGCCAATATTCCGGAATGGCGCCGTTTTCGGCCGGTGGAGTCGCTGCAGACCATCGTCGAGACGGTCCAGATGGAGATGGATCTCCGGTTCGAGGCCGCGGCCGCTGCGGAGCTGGCGGAAAATTTTGTCGACGACCCCGAATTCAAGGTTCCCGCCGTGGACTGGTCGCGGACCGCGCGCCGGGTTCTCACCACCGAGCGCGTCACCGGCATTCCCATCGATGAAAGACAAGCCATCATCGAGGCCGGCCACGATCCCCACGTGGTTCTGACGCGGGCGGCGGAGTCGTTCTTCCGGCAGATTTTCCGCGACGGCTTTTTTCACGGCGACCTTCACCCCGGAAACCTGTTCGTGCGCGCGGACGGCAGCATCGCGGCGGTGGATTTCGGGATCATGGGGCGGATCGACCGCCGGACGCGGCATTTCCTCGGCGAGATGCTTCTGGCGTTCCTGAGCCGCGACTATCGCCGCGTCGCCGAAATTCATTTCGAGGCCGGCTGGGTCCCCGCCAACCGGTCCATCGATACGTTCACCCAGGCCTGCCGCTCCATCGCCGAACCCATCATGGACAAGCCCCAGAACGAGATTTCCGTCGCCAGCCTGCTCGGACACCTGTTCAAGGTCACCGAGACATTCGGCATGGAGACCCAGCCGCAGCTCCTTCTCCTGCAGAAAACCATGCTGGTGGCCGAGGGCAGCGGCCGCAAGCTCTGCCCAGACGTGAACATGTGGGTTTTGGCCAGGCCCCTCATTCAAGCCTGGATGGTCGATCACCTCGGACCGCAGGCGCGCCTGCAAGACACACTCGCGGAGATTTCGCAGACCATGGTCAAGCTTCCGGGCGTGATCGCGGCGGCGGAGAAAACCGCGAACGCGTTGAGCGACGGACGGTTGCGGCTGCATCCCGAATCCATCGAAATGCTTCTCAATGTCCGGAGCGGAGGAGCAACGACCTGGATTCCGTGGCTGATCGCCGCGATCCTCGCGATTATTCTCGTTTTGAAATGATCCCCGCTCCGGTTATTTTCCACTTAGACCCGCAAAGGTGAAATGAGCGCTTGATACACGTTCCGTATATGACTAGTGTAACAACACTTATTTTACGTAGAAAAACGAGTGGGATGTGGTCGAGGGCAAGAGGATCCTGTTGGTGGTCGGCGGAGGTGTCGCCGCCTACAAGTGCCTGGAGCTGATCCGGCGGCTGAAGGAACGCGGCGCCGGTGTCCGGTGCGTGCTGACCGACGCGGGAGCCCAGTTCGTGACGCCGCTATCGCTGTCGGCTCTGTCCGAGGACAAGGTCTACCGGGATCTGTTTTCGCTCACCGACGAGAGCGAGATGGGGCATATCAGGCTGTCGCGGGAAGCGGACCTCGTCGTGGTGGCCCCGGCCACCGCGGATATCATGGCGAAGATGGCCGCGGGCTTGGCGAACGACCTGGCGACCACGGCGATCCTGGCCACCGACAAGCCGGTCATGGTGGCGCCGGCGATGAACGTCCGCATGTGGGAGCACGCGGCCACCCGGGCCAACCTGCGGACCCTGACGCAGCGCGGCGTCCGCATGGTCGGCCCGGCCGAGGGGGACATGGCGTGCGGCGAGTGGGGACTGGGCCGCATGTCGGAGCCCGGGGACATCCTCGCGGCGATCGATGCCTTCTTTTCCGTGGACGCGCGGCTCGGCGGACGCCGGGCGCTGGTGACCAGCGGCCCCACCCACGAACCGATCGATCCGGTACGCTATATTTCCAACCGCTCCTCGGGCAAGCAGGGACACGCCATCGCTGGCGCCCTGGCCCGCCTCGGCGCCGTCACCACGCTGGTTTCGGGACCGAGCGCCGAACCCGACCCGCCCGGCGTCGACGTCGTCCGGGTGGAGAGCGCCAGGGACATGCTCGCGGCCTGCGAACGATCGCTGCCGGCGGACGTGGCCGTCTGCGCCGCCGCCGTCTGCGACTGGCGGGTGACCGCGCCGGCCGGACAGAAGATCAAGAAGCAGGCCGGGGAGCGCCCCCCGGCGCTGGAGTTCACGGAGAACCCGGATATCCTGGCCACCTTGAGCCGGCGCAACGATCAGAGACCCGGGCTCGTCATCGGCTTCGCGGCGGAAACGGGAAGCGTCCTCGAACACGCGACGGCGAAACGGCTGAGAAAGGGTTGCGACTGGATGCTTGCCAACGATGTGTCTCCGGAAACCGGGACCTTCGGCGGCGACTCCAACACCATTCACCTGATTTCCGATCGGGGCGTCGAAAGCTGGCCGTCCCTGTCGAAGCGGGAGGTCGCCGAACGGCTGGCCGCGCGCATCGCCGACGCATTGGACGCATCGGACGCATCAGCATGAACGCGGTTACGGTCCCGGTGCGCCAATTGCCTCACGGGGCCGATCTGCCTCTACCGGCCTATGCCACGGCCATGAGCGCGGGGATGGACCTTCTGGCGGCGGTATCCGAAACCGTGATCCTTCAACCCGGCGCCCGGAGCCTGATCCCGTCGGGGATCGCCATTGCGTTGCCGGAAGGCCACGAAGCCCAGGTGCGGCCGCGCTCGGGCCTCGCCGCCAAACACGGCATCACCGTTTTGAACAGTCCGGGAACCATCGACGCGGACTATCGTGGCGAGATCGTCGTCATCCTCATGAACCTGGGAGAAGCCCCCTTCGCCGTTGAACGCGGGATGCGGATCGCCCAGATGGTGGTCGCGCCCGTGGACCGCGCGACCTGGACCGAAACCGATCAATTGTCCGCCAGCGAGCGATCCGACGGGGGCTTCGGCTCCACCGGGATCGCCGCTGCCAACACCAACTCCGAGAGAGACTGAATCATGTTGCGGCTGTCAAGGAAGACTCTATTCGCGATCGAGGCCGTTTTGGACATCGCCTACCATGCCGGCAGCGAACCCGTGCAGAGCCGCGAGATCACCCGGCGTCAGGGGATCCCGCGACGCTATCTCGAACAGGCCCTGCAGAACCTGGTGCGCCACGGCATACTGGTCGGCGTGCGGGGGCCGCGCGGCGGCTACCGTCTGGCCCGGGAGCGCCGCCGCATTTCGGTGGGCGAGATCGTGCGCGTGGTGCGGACGTCCGAAACCTCCGAGGATCCGCTGCAGGATCCGACCGGCTCTCCGCTCGGACACAAGGTGGTTCGGCCGCTGTGGGGCGAGCTGCAGCACGAAGTCATGCTCCGGCTGGACGGCGTCACGGTCGACGACCTGTGCAGCCGCGCCAATGATGCGGGGGTGGAGAGCGAGGGCCGCAACAATCTCGACTTTTCCATTTGATGCCCATGGCCGACTCCTCCGAAGCGCCGGCCGGCGTTCGTAAATCTGAACATCAATTATCCGAATTTCCATGCCTTCCAGGAGGTTTTCCAAGATGAACGAGCACTCCACCGCCACGGGCCAGAAAGATCCGATCGGACGCGGCCACATCTACGACAGCATCGTCGACACGATCGGCAACACGCCGCTGGTCCGCCTCCGGAAACTGGCCGAGGCGTCGGGGTGCAAGGCCGACCTTCTCGGAAAGTGCGAGTTCTTCAATCCGCTCGCCTCGGTCAAGGACCGGATCGGCTTTGCCATGGTCAATGCCGCCGAGGAGGATGGCCGCGTCAAACCCGGCGCCACGCTGGTGGAACCGACCTCCGGAAACACCGGGATCGCGCTGGCGTTCGTTTGCGCGGCCCGGGGCTACAAGCTCATCCTGACCATGCCCGAGAGCATGTCGGTGGAACGCCGGAAGATGCTGGCGCTGCTCGGCGCCCAGATCGAATTGACGCCGGCCGCGAAGGGCATGCCGGGCGCCGTGGCGCGCGCCGAGGAGATGGTCTCGAAGACGCCGGGGGCGATCATGCTGCAGCAGTTCAGCAATCCGGCCAATCCGGAAATCCATCGACGCACCACCGCCGAGGAGATCTGGCGCGACACCGACGGCAAGGTCGACGTGGTGGTCAGCGGGGTTGGCACCGGTGGCACGCTGACGGGCATCTCCGAAAGCCTGAAGGCGCGAAAGCCCGGATTGAGGATGGTCGCCGTGGAGCCCGAGGACAGCCCGGTCCTGTCCGGCGGCATCCCGGGACCGCACAAGATCCAGGGCATCGGCGCCGGTTTCGTGCCGGCGGTTCTCGATATCGACGCCATCGACGAGGTGATCAAGATCGGCAATGAAACCGCCTTCGACATGGCCCGCGAGGTGGCGCGGCTGGAGGGTGTTCCCGTGGGCATTTCATCGGGCGGTGCCTTGGCCGCGGCGATCGAAGTCGGGCGACGTCCCGACATGAACGGCAAGACCATCGTGGTGATCCTGCCGTCCTTCGCGGAACGCTATCTGTCGACGGCCCTGTTCGAAGGCATCGGTGTTGACTGATCGGTCGCCGCAAAAGGAGGGCGACGCGCGGTCCGTGGACTTCACGGAACTTCAGATCCAAAGGTACGCG
Organism: uncultured Alphaproteobacteria bacterium; assembly: GCA_963701445.1. GTDB lineage: Bacteria > Pseudomonadota > Alphaproteobacteria > Rhodospirillales > Defluviicoccaceae > CAKZLS01. The sequence goes on along the minus strand of CAVPAM010000038.1, from coordinate 29,324 downwards.
CGGCACATTCTTCTGAACGATATCGGCGGACGGGGTCAGGCCAAACTCCTGGACAGCCGCGTGCTGGTGATCGGCGCCGGCGGTCTCGGCTCGCCGCTCCTGCTCTATCTCGCCGCGGCCGGAATCGGCACCATCGGCGTCGTCGACGACGACCTTGTCGATCTCAGCAATCTGCAGCGTCAGGTGGTTCACACCACCGACCGCATCGGCGTGGCCAAGGTGGAGAGTGCCCGCCGGACCCTGACCGCCATCAACCCCGAGATCCAAGTGGTCACCTACAACGAGCGTATTACCGTCGCCAACGCCATCGAGATCATATCGCGATACGACGTGGTGGCCGACGGCTCCGACAACTTCCCCACCCGGTTCCTGGTCAACGACGCCTGCCACTTCGCGCGGAAACCGCTGGTTTCGGCGGCGATCCTCCGTTTCGACGGCCAACTCGCCACCTTCAAGGCGTTCGAGACACGAGCCGACACCGGCGATCACGGCCCGTGCTATCGCTGCCTGTTCCGCGAACCGCCGCCGCCGGGCCAGATCCCCACGTGCGCCGAGGCCGGCGTGCTCGGAGCCTTCTGCGGAATGGTGGGATCGCTGCAGGCGACCGAAGTGATCAAGGAAGTCCTCGGCATCGGCGAGAGCATGTCGGGGTCGCTGCTGATCTGCGACGCGCTCACCACCACGTTCCGCAAGATCAAGGTGCCGGCCGACCCGGACTGCCCGCTGTGCGGCCGCCGGCCCACCATCACCGATCTTTCCATTCACGAGTCCAGGGAACCCGAGGACACATCATGCCCGGCCCCGACAAACTCTCGGTAATCGTCTTTTCCGGATCGTTCGAGAAGGTGCACTACGCGCTGGTGCTGGCCGCGTCGGCGGCGGCCATCGGCCGGCCCACCACCCTGTTCTTCACCATGGAGGGCTGCCGGGCGCTGCTCAAGCCGGGCGCGGACGGCGCCGCGGCGTGGCGGCACTTGCCTCGCGACGCGAGCGCCGGCGCCGGTGCCGGAGAAGGAGGCGACGTCGACGATGGCTACGCCGCGTCCGGCGTGGCCACCTTCGAGGAACTGCTCATGGCGTGCGTCGAAATGGGCGTGCAATTCATGGTCTGCGAGATGGGTCTCCGCGCCATGGGCCTGGAACGGGCCTCGCTTCGCGACGACGTGCCCATGATGGAGGGCGGCGTCGTCACCTTCCTCAACGACGCGTCCAGCGATGGCGCCATGCTGTTCGTTTGAGCGGGTCCCAACGCACGACGTGAGTTCAGAAAAAAAAGGGTGTAATGTAAGGAAACTTCGAAAACGTAAGGATTCGAACGTGTCCACGGCAACCATCACGGCCACGGGACAGACAACCATTCCCAAGGACGTCCGGAACAAGCTTCATCTTGAGCCGGGCGACCGGGTGGAATTCCTGGTTCAGGACAACGGGACGGCGCTCATGGTTCCGGCCAAGCTGCCGCTCAGTGACCTCAAGGGTTGCCTGCCTCCCGCCGCGAAAGCGCTTACCCTGGAAGAGCTGGACGAAGTGGTGGGCCGGGCCGTTACGCGCCAGGTGCGTCGCCCGGCGGGATGAAGGGCCTCGATACCAATATTCTCATCCACTTCATCGTCCGGAGTGATCGAAAAGATCCTGCGCACCGAGGAATTCGTCGCCGAGAACGCCGCCGAGACCTGGGCGGCCCTCGGCAAATACCGTCAAGGACGGGCGGATTTCGCCGATTGCCTCATCGGCACGACCAACAAGGCGCTCGGATGTTCGGAGACAGCCAGATTCGACCGAATTGCCTCCCGAATCGATTCGTTTGGTGACCGTCGGAACCGGTGGGCCGGCCGCCTTGACCGGCTGGACCGGCCGCCTCGCGGTGAACAATCGGCCGCCGGAATCGAGACCGGACTCGAACGATTTCCTCGGCGGCGTTCGACCATATGGCGCGGATTCCTTGTAACAAAGGCTATCGGTTCAGCGTTGCACATCGGATTCCCGCCCCGCGCTAACGGTATGGGCGAATCGGCGGACCCGGCGTGTCATGTCCGGCATCGGGTGCAATGCTTGACCACGGCCATCCGCGCGCGGCTATAATCCGCCACCGCTTTCGCGAGCGATGGGGAATTCCGATCCACTCATGACCTTGGCCGTACTCCGCGTTACCCTTCTGGCAATGATTCTCGCGCTTGGAGCCGCCTCCGTGGCGGCGGCTCTGGAAGGCAGCGGCCAGCCCCTGCCCCGTTTCGTCAGCCTGCGCGCCGGCGAGGTCAACATGAGGCTCGGCCCCGGCGAGCAATACCCCATCGAGTGGGTCTATCAACGGGCCGGCATGCCGATGGAGGTGGTGGCGGAATACTACACGTGGCGCAGGGTGCGCGATTGGCGCGGGACCGAGGGCTGGATTCACACCAGCATGTTGAGCAGCCGCCGGGCCATGGTCGTCAGTGGCGACATTCGCTCGCTGAGAGCCGAACCGGGTCCCAATGCCCGCTACGTGGCCAACATCGAGCCGGGTGTGATCGGACGCCTGATGGAGTGTCCCCAGGGCAGTACTTGGTGTCGGGTCGAGATCGAGGGCTTCCGGGGCTGGCTGCGCCGGAACGAGTTCTGGGGCGTCTACGATCAGGAAAGCGTGGACTGACGAGGTAGCATTGTCGCGTCAGTCCGTGGAACCGTTCCCCATGCGCAGAAATTTCTCCCGGCGCTGCCGCCGCAGGGTCTCGCCGTCCAGGTCGACAAGCTCCATCAGCATTTTCTCGATCGCCGCGCCCACGGCCTCGATGGCCTCTTCGGGATTGCGGTGGGCTCCGCCCAGGGGCTCGGCGATGACCTCGTCGATGATGCCCATCCCGATCAGGTCCTGGGCCGTCAGCTTCAGCGCCTGGGCGGCCGCCTGCGCCTGCTCTCCGTCCCGCCACAGGATGGAGGCGCACCCCTCCGGCGAGATCACCGAATAGATGGAGTGCTCCAGCATCAGGACACGGTTGCCGGAGGCCAGCGCGATGGCGCCGCCGGAGCCACCCTCGCCGATGATGACGCTGATCAACGGGACCCGCAGGCCAAGACAGGCTTCGATGGACCGGGCGATGGCCTCCGCCTGGCCGCGCGCCTCCGCGTCGATGCCGGGATAGGCCCCCGGGGTGTCCACGAGGGTGATCACCGGCAACCCGAAACGCTCCGCCATGTCCATCAGGCGCCGCGCCTTGCGGTATCCCTCGGGGCGGGCCATGCCGAAATTGTGATGCACGCGGCCGTGGGTGTCCGATCCCTTTTCCAGCCCGATCACCACGACGGAATAGCCCCGGAACCGGCCGAGACCGCCCACCATGGCGGCGTCCTCGGCGAACGACCGATCGCCCGCCAGCGGCGTAAAGTCAGCGACGAGGCGGCGGATGTAGTCGAGGGCGTGGGGACGGTCGGCATGGCGGGCAACCTGCGTCTTCTGCCACGGCGAGAGCTTGCTGTAGGTTTGGCGCAAGGTCGCCTCGAGCTTGGACTGAAGCCGTCCCACTTCGTCGGCGATGTTGATGTCGCTGCCGCTGCTCAGGTGCCGGAGCTCGGCGATCTTCCCTTCCATCGCGGCGATGGGTTTTTCGAAATCGAGAAATGTGCTCATGGCGGTCGACCCTTACGCGCCCTTGCGCGCGGCAATGGCGTCCGCCTTCCGCACGAGGGTTTCGGCCTGGCGGAGCGACGCGATGTCGATCATCCGGCCGTCCAGCGTGACCGCGCCGGTACCCGCCTTCTGCGCCTCGGCCATGGCGTCCAGGATCCGCTTCGCCTTGGCGACCTCCTGTTCCGATGGGCTGAAGATCTCGTTGGCGAGATCGAGTTGGCTCGGATGAATGGCCCACTTGCCCTCGCACCCGAGAACCGCCACGCGGCCCGCCGCCGCGCGGAACCCCGCTTCGTCCTTGAAGTTAGCGTACGGGCCGTCGATGGGCCGCAGGCCGTTGGCGCGCGCCGCCACCACCATGCGCGACAGCGCGTAGTGCCACATGTCGTTCCAGTGCTCGTGCCGTTCTCCGGCCTCGTCGGCGTCGGTCAGAACGTGATATCCGGGGTGGGGGCCGCCGATGGTCATGGTTCGCATCCCCGTGGACGCGGCGTAATCGCCCGACCCTAGGTGCAGCGATTCGTTGCGCGGGCTGGCGCGGGCGATCTCGTGGATGTTCTGCATGCCGAGCGCGGACTCGACGAGCATCTCGATTCCGATCCTCTTGGTCCGGCCCTTCGCCGCCTCGATCTGCGTGAGCAGGACGTCCACGGTGTAGACATCCGCCGCCGTCCCCACCTTCGGGATCATCATCAGGTCGAGCCGCTCGCCCGCGCCCTCGGCCACCTCGATGACATCGCGGTACATGTACGGCGTGTCGAGACCGTTGATCCGGACCGAGAGCGTCCGGTCTCCCCAATCCATGTCGTTGATCGCCGCGATCACGTTTTTGCGCGCCTGGGCCTTCTCGTCGGGCGCCACCGCGTCCTCCAGGTCGAACAGGATCACGTCGGCCGGCGCCGTCGTCGCCTTTTCGAGAAAACGGAGACTGGAGCCGGGAACGGCCAGTTGGGAACGGTTCACGCGCGCTCGGCACGGTTGGACAATTGTGAAGCTCACGGCATCCTCTTGGTATCTGTCATCGGTTGCGGCGGGATCGTCTGTCTGCCAACCGTTATAACGATCCGCGGACAAACGCTCCATGCTTAGAGTCAATCATTTGATCTCGAAGCCGGCCTTTGCTCGGGAACGGGCCAGCGGATGGTGCCTCGTGACCAGGTCCTTCAATCGCTGGTCGAGCACATGGGTGTAGATCTGGGTGGTGCCGATGTCGGCGTGGCCGAGCATCTGCTGCAGGCTGCGCAGGTCGGCGCCATGGGCCAGCAGGTGACTGGCGAACGAGTGCCGCAGCACGTGAGGCGACACCCGTCTCGGCTCAAGTCCCGCTTCCACCGCCAGTTCCTTGAGTTTCTGGGCGAAGCGGGTTCGTGTCAGGTGGCCCTCCGCCGATCGCGACGGGAACAGCCAGGGCGAAACGGCACCCTTCCCCATGGCCCGCCGCCTTGGCAGGAAAACCTCGCGCACCGGCGCGTAGGCGGCCAGCGCCGCCAGGGCGGGCTCGGTGAGCGGGACCATGCGTTCCTTGTCGCCCTTGCCGCGCACGATCAGCATGCCATCGTCCCTCGACAGCGCCGAAACCGGCAGTGACACCAGTTCCGAGACCCGGATGCCCGTCGCGTAGAGCACCTCCATGAGGGCGTTCATGCGAAGGCCCTCGGGACCGGATTGCCGCCGCGCGGCGTCGAGAAGGCGCTCCACCTCGTCCTCGCCAAGATACTTGGGCAAGGATCGTCCCTGCCGGGGCGGGTCGATGGCGGTGCAGGGATCGTCCGCGCGGGCGCCCTCGAGGAACAGGAAGCGGAAGAACTGGCGCAGGGCCGACAGCCGGCGCGCGCTGGTGCGCGGCGACAGGCCGAGGCCCACCAGCGTCTTGAGGTATCCCCGCACCATGTCGGCGTCGGCGTCCTCCGGTTCGCGGCCGCGGGCGCGAACATGGGCGGCGAAATCCAGGAGGTCGCGCCGGTACGATTCCAGGGTGTTCCGCGCGGCCCCCCGCTCGGCGGCGAGCATTTCGAAAAACGCCTCCATCCGGCGGGACAGGGCCTGGGTCTGTTTTCGGGGCCTGCCGGGTTTGGCCATGAACGGATCGCCGCCAAGCGCGCCGCGCTAAGGCGACCGCCTACTTGTCGAACCGGTCATTGGGGATGACCTTCTCGACGTGCGTGACCGGCGCCGGAAAATCCGAGGTCGCGAGAAGCACGGCGCTGCCGACGATCAGCAGCACCAGAACGATCAGCAGAAGCCGGAAGAGTATTTTCATGTGCCCACCTGGCGCCGTCGAGAATAAAACACCACCTGTTCGCTTACCGCGTCGCGCGGGCGCTGGCCGCCCGGTCTCCCGACCCTCGGCCGCCGTGCCATGACGACAGGCGAACAACTGTATGCTATGGTTGATCCGTACTATAATTCGGCGACAACTTAGCGGCGTGGGCTTGAGCTTTCAACGACCCTTCGATCCAGCGGTGGGGTCGCGACGCGAATGGTGACCTCTTATTCCGATCAGCACCCTCGATAAACCCATCGTTCTCGTCGGCCTGATGGGGGCCGGCAAGACCACCGTCGGCCGCCGGCTGGCGAAGCGGCTCGGCTGTGACGTTCGTCGACGCCGACGACGAAATCGTCGCGGCCGCCGGCTGCTCGATTCAGGAAATCTTCGAAACCTACGGGGAGCCGGCCTTTCGCGACGTGGAGCGGCGGGTCATCGCGCGCCTGCTGGCGGGCGGGCCTCGGGTGCTGGCGACCGGCGGCGGAGCGTTCATGAACGCCGAAACCCGTGACGGAATTCTCGAACACGGACTTTCCATCTGGCTGCGGGCGGACCTGGAAACCCTGGTCGACCGCACCATCGGCCGCGTCCGGGCGCCCGCTGCTGAAGGATCGGGATCCGACGGAGATCTTGAAAAACCTCATGGAAGAGCGCTATCCGGTGTACGCGGGCGCGCACATGATCATCGATACCGGCGAGGCACCGGTAGACGACGTGGTTCTGACGATCGTGGACCGGCTTGATGCCATGGGCGCGCCGGCGCCAACCTCGGCGGCGGAAAACGGATGAACGGGATCGACGACAAGACGCTGGCGCCCGGCGACCTCATCCAGGTCGACCTGGGGGAGCGGTCATACGACATCCGGGTTGGCGAGGGCCTCCTGGCGGACGCCGGCCGCTACCTCCGGCCCGTGCTGGCGCGGCCCCGCGTCGTCGTGATCACCGACACCAACGTCGCGCCCCTTTATCTCGCGGAATTCGAGGACAGCCTCGCCGGGGAGGGGATCCGGTGCGACCACGTGATCCTGCCGGCGGGAGAGCAGACCAAGAGCTTCGACCATTTGCGGGACCTCGCCGACGCGCTCCTGGACCGGTCCGTGGAGCGCGCGACCAGCTTGGTGGCGCTGGGCGGCGGCGTGATCGGCGACATCACCGGGTTCGCCGCCGGCATACTGCTCCGGGGGCTCGACTACGTCCAGGTCCCGACGACCCTTCTCGCGCAGGTGGACAGTTCGGTCGGCGGCAAGACCGGGATCAACACCCGCCAGGGAAAAAACCTGGTGGGGCTGTTCCACCAGCCGCGTCTCGTCCTCGCCGACGTGCGAACCCTCGACACGCTGGATCCCCGGCAGGTTCGCGCCGGTTACGCCGAGGTGGTCAAGTACGGCCTGATCGACGATCCCGGCTTCTTCGCGTGGCTGGAAGACAACGGCGCCCGGGTCTGCGGCGGCGATCATTCGGCGCAGACGCACGCGGTCGTGACCAGTTGCAAGGCCAAGGCGGCGATCGTCGCCGCCGACGAACGCGAAGCCGGCCAACGGGCGCTGCTCAATCTGGGGCACACCTTCGGACACGCGCTCGAGGCGGAAACCGGCTTCGGCGACGCGCTGCTTCATGGCGAGGCCGTGGCCATCGGCATGGTCATGGCGTTCGATCTTTCGGCCCGGCTCGGCCTGTGCCCCCCCGAGGACGCCCTCAGGCTGCGCCGGCACCTCGCCGCCGTCGGCCTGCCCACCGGTCTGCCGAGGGTGCCCGGCTTGATCTGGTCCGCCGACGTGCTGATGGAGCACATGGGCCGCGACAAGAAGGTCCGGGACGGCCGGATGACCTTCGTCCTGGCGCGCGGCATCGGCAAATCCTTCATCAGCCGGGACGTCGACGCGCCAGACGTGCACCGGCTTCTGTCCGACGCGGTCTCGGCATAATGTTTCGGCCATGGACCGCATATGGAAACCGCTAGCATGACGCCGTTGTTGATCGTGCTGAGCGCCATCTTCGTTCTGCTTGTCCTGTCCGCCTTCTTCTCCGGATCGGAAACGGCGCTCACCGCCGCGTCGCGGCCGCTGATGCATCAGTTGGAGCAGACGGGAAATCGCAAGGCCGCGGTCGTCAACCGCCTGCGGGCGAAAACCGACCGGTTGATCGGGGCCATTCTTCTCGGCAACAACCTCGTCAACATCTGCGCCTCGGCGCTCGCCACCAGCGCGCTGATCACGCTGTTCGGGGAAGCCGGCGTGGTTTACGCGACTTTGGGAATGACCTTTCTGGTCCTGATCTTCTCGGAGATCCTGCCAAAGACCTACGCCTTTCGAAACGCCAACAAGGTGGCGCTGTGGATCGCCCCCGCCGTCAACGTCCTGGTCGTGGTGTTCTCGCCCGTCACGCACACGATCCAGATGGTCGTTCAGATCACGCTCCGGCTGTTCGGCGCCGATCCGAATTTCGAGGAAGGACTCGGTCCGAGTTCGGAGGAATTGCGCGGCGCGATCGAGCTGCACCGGGGGGAAGGCACCGAGGTCAAGCACGAACGCGCCATGTTGCGGAGCATCCTCGATCTCACCGAGGTCGAGGTCGGCGAAATCATGACCCATCGCAAGAACGTGACCATGCTCGACGCCGACGAGCCGCCGGACGCGATTGTCGCCCAGGTGGTGGCCAGCCCCTTCACCCGCATTCCGCTGTGGCGTGGCGAGCCCGACAACATCGTCGGCGTCCTCCACGCCAAGGCCCTGCTGCGGGCGGTGAGTGCCCTGGACGGAAAACCGGACGGCCTCGACGCCGTGGCGCTGGCGGCCGATCCCTGGTTCGTGCCGGAATCCACGTCCCTCCTGGATCAGCTCCAGGCCTTTCGTCGCCGCCGGGAGCATTTCGCCCTGGTGGTGGACGAGTACGGCAGCCTGATGGGGATCGTGACCCTGGAGGACATACTGGAGGAAATCGTCGGAGACATCGCCGACGAGCACGACATCGACGTTCCCGGGGTGATCCGCCAGCCCGACGGAAGCTACGTGGTCCAGGGCACCGTCACCATCCGCGATCTCAACCGCCGCTTCGAATGGGGCCTTCCGGACGAGGAGGCCGCCACGGTCGCGGGGCTTGTCCTGCACGAAGCGCGCCGCATTCCGGAAGTCGGCCAGGCCTTCAATTTCCACGGATTCCGGTTCGAGATCCTGCGCCGCCTGCGTAACCAGATCACCGCCATCCGCATCACGCCGCCGCGCGAAACCAAGGACGAAGCGCGCAAGACATAGGAGCGAACGGGCCACGATCCGCCCCGATGGGACGGCCGGCGGCCGAAACGCCATGAGAAAACTCAGGATCGTACCGGACGTGATCCAGCCCGGCGAGCACGGGGCGATCTCCGCCTCCGACAACGTCTATCGCGCCGCCCTGGAGATGGCCGCGCGCGAAACCGGAGGACTGGCCGTCCACGACGACGCGGACAATCTGGCGGGCATCCTGACGGAAGGCGACATCGCGCGGCGGCTGGTCGCCGCCGGGCTCGACCCGAACGAGACCTCCGTGGCCCAGGTCATGACCGCGTGTCCCGACACGCTCCGTCCGGACGACACGGCGGCGGACGCCCTGGAACTCATGCGGATCCGCGGCCTGACACACATCCCCGTGGTCGATGGCGGCAAGACCGCGGGCATCGTTTCCGTTCTCGATCTCTGCCGGGTCGTGAGCCGCGAGATGAACAAGGGCTTCGAGAAGGCCCAGGCGGACGTGTTTGACAACCGGGACGGGGGATGAGGCCGCCATGGCGTTGACCAGGCCCGAACCTAGGGACCAGATCCACGCGCGCGACATCCGCTGCCGGGGCTACCGGCGGAAGGACGGGCTGTGGGACGTGGAGGCGACACTCGAGGATACCAAGACCTACTCCTTCGACAACCACGACAGGGACGGAATCAACAGCGGAGAGCCCATCCATCGCATGCATGTTCGGCTGACGGTCGACGACGACCTCGTTGTGAGGTGGGCGGAAGCCTGGACCGAGGCCTCGCCGTTCACGGTGTGTCCAGGAATGAACGGAGTGTTCGACCGGCTCGAGGGACTGCGCGTCGGTCCCGGTTGGCGGCGGTCGGTGCTCGAACGGATGAAGGGCGCCAGCGGATGCACGCACCTGACGGATCTGTTGCTCGGTCCGGTGACCACCACGGTGCTCCAGACGGTGGGGCCCGCGCGGTCCCGGCGTCAGAGCCCGTCGCCAAGGACGGGCAAACCGCCGCTGGTCGACAGTTGCCACGCGTTCGCCAGCGACGGCCCCGTGGTCAAGCGCGAGTGGCCGGATCACTACACCGGCGACGAATGAGGGTCAGTGGGCCGAGGCCACGTCTTCCCCGGGCGTGACGGTTTTCAGCGCCAGGGCATGGAGGCCGGCCGAGAATTCGTCGGCGAGGACGGCGTAGACCATGCGCTGCCGGTCGACGCGGCTCTTGCCCTCGAAGGCCGCCGACACGATCTCCACGCGGAAATGGCTCTCGCCTCCCGGCCGGTGTCCCGCGTGGCCCACGTGCTGGTGAGACTCGTCCACGACCGTCAGCCGGGCCGGCGCCAGTGACGCGGTCAGCTTGCTGTGAATGGCGTCTGAGGTTCCCATCCCGTCCCTATCCATTTTCCATCGGGTGCCGTCATCCGTGTTTTGGTATGCTCCGGCCCAATGATCAAGTCCATTCCTCGATGAAACGGTAATGTCGACTCCGGCATCTCCGCGCCAGGCCGCGATTCTGCTCGCCGCCGTCATCGTACTGTGGGGCGCCAACTGGCCGGTCATGAAGGTGGGGCTGGAATACATTCCGCCATTGTGGTTCGCGGCGGCCCGCGTCCTCGTCGGGTCGGCCTGCCTGTTCGGCCTGCTGGCCGCCGTCGACCGTATCCGTCTTCCAGGCCGCGCCGATCTGCCGGTGGTGTTGTCGGTGTCGATGCTGCAGATCGCCCTGTTTCTCGCGCTGGTCAACATGGGTCTCGGGAACGTGGACGCGGGTCGCGCGGCGATCCTGGCCTACACCACGCCGCTCTGGGTGACGCCCATTGCCAGGTTTACCCTCGGCGAGCGCCCGAGCCGCGGGGAGGGCCTCGCGCTGCTGCTGGGATTGGCGGGGATCGGGGTCCTGTTTACCCCCCAGGAGTTCGACTTCACGGACGGACGAACCGTGGCCGGAAACGTCATGCTGCTCGCCGCCGCCCTGTCGTGGGCCGTGTGCATCGTCCACGTCCGCGGGCATCATTGGCGCATGACCCCGCTGCAGTTGATGCCCTGGCAGATGCTGATCGGCGGCGCCGCGCTGGCGGTGGGCGCGATCGCGACGGAGCCTGTTTCGGACATCCGGTGGTCGAACGAACTCCTGATGGTGATGGCCTACAACGGGCCCGTGGCGTCCGGTTTCTGTTTCTGGGCCTACGTGACGGTGGCGCGAAGCCTGCCGGCGATCACCACCGCCCTCGCGTCGCTGGGCGTGCCGGTAATCGGGGTCGCGTCCTCTGCGCTGGTGCTCGGCGAGCCGCTGTCCGTTAACCCGGGTCGGCGGCCTGTTGCTGATCACGGGAGCGGTGGCCCTGCTCAGCGTCCGGGGCCGGGCCCTGCGTTGATCGCGGGCGACGGACCACGAACTTGCGTCCCTCATTCGGACCCACCATAGTATCGGGCATGACGCGATTTTATTGGATCAATTCCGGCCGGAAGAACCGGCGCCAGGAACGCACGCCGGACCAGGCGGTCCGCGCCTGCGACTGGCCCGGTTGCGAGCAGCAGGGCGAGTTCCGGGCACCCCGGTCCCGCAGCGAACTTCGTGAATACTGGTGGTATTGCATGGACCATATCCGTGAGTACAACCGGACCTGGAACTACTATTCGGGGATGACCGACGAGGAAGTGGAAGCGGATGTCCGCAAGGACACGGTTTGGGAGCGGCCATCGTGGCCGTTTGGATCGCCGCCCCCGCCCTTTTCCTTCAAGACCGAGCGGTTCCGCGACGATTTCGGACTGTTCGGCGATGGCGAGCCGCGGGTGCCGAACCGGCCCGAAACACCGGAAGGGCGCGCGCTCGCCGTCCTCGACCTCATGCCTCCCGTCACCGTGGCCATCCTCAAGGCGCGATACAAGGAACTGGTCAAGCGTCATCATCCCGACGCCAATGGAGGCGACAAGGCCGCCGAGGAAAAATTCAAGGAAATCAACGAGGCCTATCAAACGATCCTGAACAGCCTTAAGATCTGATAGGATCAGGCCGCAAAGGGATGGATCGCGGGACGCGAGGTCCCTATGTCATGTGCAGGGGCAAAAAACCGATGGCGCCCCTGACCCGATGATATTTGCCACCGCCAGGTGATTTTGGCGCCCGCCAGATGATCTTGGCCACCAAGTGAGTCGATGATGATACCACGCAACCCGACCGATGCTCCCTCCCCGGGGTGCATGCTGAACGCCCCCGACATCACCGTGTCGGTGCGGCAGACCTTCGGAATCGATACCGATTTCGATGTGCCGGCGTTCAGCCTCGCCGACGATCACGTTCCCGACGTGGACGAGGCCTACCGGTTCGACCACGACACCACGCTCGCGATCTTGGCGGGGTTCGCCCACAACCGCCGGCTGATGGTCCAGGGATATCACGGGACGGGCAAGTCCACCCATATCGAACAGGTGGCCGCGCGGCTCAACTGGCCGTGCGTCCGGGTCAACCTGGACAGCCACATCAGCCGCATCGATCTGGTGGGCCGCGACGCGATCGTTCTGCGTGACGGCGCGCAGGTGACCGAATTCCGCGAGGGGATCCTGCCATGGGCGCTGCAACGCCCGACGGCGCTGGTGTTCGACGAGTATGACGCCGGCCGTCCCGACGTGATGTTCGTGATCCAGAGGATTCTCGAAGTGGAGGGCAAGCTGACGCTGCTCGACCAGAACAGGGTCATGCGCCCGCATCCGTACTTCCGCCTGTTCGCCACCACGAACACGGTGGGGCTCGGCGATACCACCGGGCTCTACCACGGCACCCAGCAGATCAACCAGGGCCAGATGGACCGCTGGAATATCGTTGCCACCCTCAACTACTTGCCGAGCGCGGCGGAACAGGAAATCGTGCTGGCCAAGGTTCCCTCGTACGCCAATCCCGAGGGCAGGCAGAAGGTCGCGGCGATGGTGGAGTTGGCGGACCTGACACGCGCCGGCTTCATGAACGGCGACATCTCGACCGTCATGTCGCCCCGGACCGTCATCACCTGGGCGGAGAACGCGCGGATCTTCAACAGCATCGGTGTCGCGTTCCGGCTCACCTTCCTCAACAAGTGCGACGAACTCGAGCGGCCGACCGTGGCGGAGTACTACCAGCGCTGCTTCGCCGAGGATCTCCCCGAGAGCGCCATAAACACCGTCCTGAGTTAGCCGGCCTTGAAACAGCGCGACGACCGCACGGCACAGTTGAAACGGGTGACCGCGGCCACGGTGCGGGCGATGAGCGGCCGCGACGAAGTGGGCGTGAGCTTTTCCGGAAACGAGGGCAAGGTCGACGACGCCGGCAACAAGGTGCGTCTTCCGTCGCCGGGCGTTCACGCGAACCGCGACGATGTCTCGCGCCTGCGCGGCGTGGCCGACGCCGCGGCGCTGAACCTGCGGTATCACGACGCCATGATGCATCGGCGGCGGCGGCCGGCGGGCATCGAGGCGCGGGCGCTGTTCGACACGGTGGAACAGGTGCGGGTGCAGACACTCGGAATGAGGCGCTTTCACGGGGTCGCCCGCAACCTCGGGGCCCTTCTCGATCATACCTGCAACGCCCGGGGTTACGCGTCGGCGCCGGTCCACGACCCGTCGCTCATGGCCGAGGCCATGAGCCTGTTGATCCGCGAACGGCTGACGGGAACCCGGGCGCCCGCCTCGGCCACCGGGCTGGCCGAGGCCTGGCGGGCCCATTTCAACGAACATTGCGGCCCGCAGCTCTCCCGGCTGTCCGAAAACCTGGACGACCAGTCTTCCTTCGCCGACGCGCTGTCGCAGATGATCCGGTCCCTCGGTCTCATCGACGACAACGACCCGTCCCTCAACGACGACGAGAGGAACGACGAGAGCGAAAGCGGGGAGCAGGAGCCGAACGCCGACGACTCCCAGTCGGAAGGCGCGGAAGGCGCGTCCGACAGCACCACCGCGTCGCTCGGCGAAGCCGACGGCGAGGAATTAGGCGAACACCTGGAAGAAGCCGCGAGCGACGAGCTCATGGCCGGGGAGGGCGGAATGAGCCCCGCCGGCCCGAGTTCCCGGCGCAACCGGGGCAACGAGCAGCCCGACCTGGAAGGGCCGGGTTACCGGGCGTTCACCACGGAATACGACGAGGTGGTCGAAGCCCAGACCCTGTGCGATCCCGAGGAACTTGCCCGGCTGCGGTCCCTTCTCGACCAGCAGCTCGCCAATATGGAAAGCCTCGTTTCGCGTCTCGCCAACCGGCTGCAGCGGCGGCTGCTCGCCAAGCAGACGCGGGCGTGGGAATTCGACCTGGAAGAGGGACTGCTGGACGCGGGCCGGCTGTCCAGGGTGGTGGTCGATCCGCTCCATCCGCTCAGTTTCAAGCGCGAGAAGGAGACCGATTTCCGCGATACGGTGGTCAGCCTCCTGATCGACAACTCCGGCTCCATGCGCGGCCGGCCCATATCGGTCGCGGCCATGAGCGCCGATATTCTCGCGCGAACGTTGGAGCGGTGCGGCGTCAAGGTGGAGATTCTCGGCTTCACGACCCGGGCCTGGAAGGGCGGTCTGTGCCGGGAACGCTGGGTCACGGAAGGACGGGCCAAGAGCCCCGGCCGCCTCAACGACCTGCGCCATATCGTCTACAAGGGGGCCGAACAACCGTGGCGGCGGGCGCGGCGCAATCTCGGACTGATGCTACGGGAGGGTCTTCTCAAGGAAAACATCGACGGAGAGGCGTTGCTCTGGGCGCATGCGCGCCTGATGGCGCGGTCCGAGCAGCGCCGCATCCTCATGGTCATTTCCGACGGCGCGCCGGTGGACGACGCGACCCTGTCGGCCAATCCGGGCAACTACCTCGAACGTCATCTTCGCCAGGTGATCGACTGGATCGAGAACCAGTCGCCCGTGGAACTGACGGCCATCGGCATCGGCCACGACGTCACCCGCTACTATCGCCGCGCGGTTACCCTGATCGACGCGGAGGAACTGGGCGGGACGGTGATGAAGAACCTCGAAGCGCTGTTTTCGGAGGACGGCGGAAACATTCAGTGGTCCGCGCCCCCGTCGGCGACCGGACGGCGCGCCGGTCAACCGCGATAAGATCGACGATCAATACCGCCGATCGCCGATCGTTCCCGTCACCCCGCGCTCAGGTTCTCGCGAAAGAACTCCTTGGTCCGTGTCCAGGCCAGTTGCGCGTCCGCCCTGTCGTACTGCTTGGCGGTGGGGTTGGCGAAGCCATGGTCGGCGTCGTACCAATGGACGGTGTACCGCTTGCCGGCCTCGTCCATGGCCTGTTCGAACGCGGAGACCATGCCGCGATCGATCCACTTATCCCGCTTCGCGAAATGGCCGAGGACCGGTCCCTTGAGCCGGGCCAGTTGCTGGGCCGGCCTGTCGACCTTGCCGTAGTAGACCACGGTGGCGTCCACGGGCGAGGCGATGGACGCGTTCAGGGCCCAGCCGCCGCCGAAACCCCAGCCGACCGTGCCCACCTTTCCGTTCGCCTCGGGGCGATTCTTCAGGGCTCCGATCCATGCCATCACCGTATCGGTGGCCTTCGCCGGATCGACCGTCTCGAGCAGCCGGGGTGCCTCGTCCGGATCGGCGGTCATCCGGCCTTCATAGAGATCGATGGCCAGCGCCATGTACCCCTGACGGCCGAGATCAGCGGCCACCGCCATGATCTGGTCGTTGAGGCCCCACCATTCGTGGATCAGCATGACCGTGGGCGCCGGCGTGCGCGCGGGCATGGCGAGCGCGGCGCTGACCTTTTGGCCGCCCGCGGTGCCCATGGACACGGCTTGCAGGGACCGCGCGGCGGCGCGCGCCAGGACGGGGTCGGCAAGCACGGCGGCCAGCGGCAATGCGGCGGCCATTCCCTTGACGACCTGGCGGCGGCTCGGCACGAACGGCATCGGCACAATCCTCTCTCTCGGTGGTTCAATCGCTGGGGTTCATTTAGCCACCGTTACCTTATCGAAAACAGTTGTAAAGCCGATAATGTGTGGACCAGGCTCGCGAAAGCTCTATTTGTCGGGGGTATCGAAGCCCCATGCTGGACCGAGGACACGTCCGAATGCGCTTGATCGCCGCCGTTCTGTTGTCGTTGTTCGCCCTCGCGCCGGCCGGCCAGGCCGCGGCCGCGTCGCCCATCGAGGTCCGTGCCGTCTCCGTGCCCCTGGACGCGGCCAAATGGGACGCGAACGTGGCCGGCCACTTGCGCTATCGCGGCGGCCTCCAACTGACGTCTCCCGACAAGCGCTTCGGCGGCTATTCCGGCTTGATGGTTTCGCCCGACGGCGCGACGTTCACGGCGGTCTCCGACGGCGGCACCTGGGCGCGCGGCGCGCTCGCCTACGACGCGGACGGCAATCTCTCTGGCGTCGCCGACGTGGTCATCGAGCCGATCCGCGAGACCGACGGCCGGCCCTTCAAGGGCGAGCGCGGGGACGCAGAGGCCCTGTCCCCGACCCCGGAGGGCGGCGCCGTGGTTGCGTTCGAGCGCGATCCCAAGCTGCGGATCTATCCGGCCGCCGGCGGGAAGCCGGCCGTCCTGCCGCCGCCGGCCGGCATCGAAAAGGCGCCACCCAACAGCGGGATGGAAGCCCTCACCCGGCTCGCGGACGGACGGTTTTTGGTGGTGACGGAGTACGACGAGGAGCCGGGGCGGTTCGTCGGCTGGATCGGCGGCCCCGGCGGCTGGTCGCGGGTGACGTATCTCGGCGACCAGGGCTACAAGCCCACCGGCGCGGCGACGCTCGCCAACGGCGACGTGGTGTTCGTGGAACGGCGCTTTCCGCTGCTCAGCATCCGGGTGCGCGTGGCGGCGGCGAGCGCGCTGCGACCGGGGGCCGAGATCGAGGCGGAGGAACTGGCGCGGCTCGAGGGATCGCGGAACTTCGACAACATGGAAGGGATCGACGCGCGGCGCGGTCCCAACGGCGAAACGCTGATCTACCTGATATCCGACGACAACTTCAGCGCCATTCAGCGGACCCTGTTGATGATGTTCGAACGCATCGAGTAGGCGGCCCGGCCCGCGATCATGCCGCAGGTCATTTGATCGCCGTCGTCGTGACGACCTTCCGCGAAGCGCCGTTGTCGTACATGATTTCCAGGGCGCTCACTTTTTGAGACACGCTCTCGTCATAGTAAAGTCGGCACCCGGCCGCCGGAGCCTCGGGCTCGGATACGGGAACGAACTCGATGTACTCGACCGGCCCGATGGTCGATCCCGCGCCGCCGCCGGCCCGTTGCCAGTCGGTGTTTCCGAGCTCGGCGTTGATCGCGGCGACGATATCGGCGCCGGTCATCGCGCCACCGCCTTGCCATGCGGTCCCGCCGAGTTCGGTATCGATCAGGGAGACGATCTCGGAGCCGGTCTGGTCACCCGTGGCCCCCTCTTCGATACCCGCCAGTTTGGCGCGTTCGGACGCGGTCATGATTTTGCCGAGAACGGTCTCCGTCACATCGTCGGCGGTATAGTCGCCGGCCTTGGCGACGACCGTCCCGGTCCGGCCGAAAACGCTCTCGACCGAACCGCCGCCCGCCGGCGCGTCGACGAATTCCGTCCCGTCCTCCGCCGCGTTGACCGCGAGGAGCTTGCCTCCGTTTCCGGCGTAGTCGGACGGCGTATCGCTCAGGCCGGTGAATTTCGAATAATCCGCGTTTCCATCCAGATACTTGAGCGTATCGATCAGGGTGTCCGGCGTGCCGTTTATGGTAATTTCCAGATCGTTCATGTCATCGGGCTCCCAGTATAGTCTTACTTTCACATAATAGGTTAATAGACCTAATTTATCGGAAAGTCAAGCCCACGCGGCGCGGTGTCCCGGGGGCCGGGACACAAAAAAACCTTTCCTTGAACGCGCCGGTCACCTTAATTGCTCGGAGCAACGAGGTTGGCGCGGGAGACGACTGTGGGTGTCGCGGAGGAACAGCGGGCGCGGACGGCGAGCGGCGCGGTGCCGGAACGGAGTCTCGCCCTCATGATGGTGCTGGCGTTCGCCACCGGCGTCATCGCCGGGGTCGGGGCCTGGGGTTTCCGCATGCTCATCGGGTTCGTCCACAATGTGCTGTTCCTCGGCGAGCCGGTGTTCGCCTACGACGCCAACGTGCATACGCCCGAGAGCCCGTGGGGATGGGCGGTGATCTTCGTGCCGGTGGCCGGCGCCGTTCTGGTCGCCTGGCTGGTCAAGAACTTCGCACCCGAGGCCAAGGGCCACGGCGTTCCCGAGGTGATGGACGCGATCTACTACAACGAGGGGCGCATACGGCCCCGGGTCGCCATCGTCAAATCCCTGGCCTCGGCCATTTCCATCGGCAGCGGCGCCTCCGTCGGCCGCGAGGGACCCATCGTCCAGATCGGCTCGGCGTTCGGCTCGACGCTCGGCCAGATCATCGCCATGCGAACCCAGGACCGCGTCACCCTCATCGCCGCCGGCGCCGGCGCCGGTATCGCCGCCACCTTCAACGCGCCGCTCGGCGGCGTGGTCTTCGCCATCGAGCTGCTGCTGGTCTCCACCACCGCCCGCAACCTGCTCGTGGTCGCCGCGACGGTGGCCGTCGCCACCTATGTCAGCCGGATGCTGCTCGGCCTTCACCCGTCCTTCTATGTCCCCTCCCTGGAGACGCCCGAGTTCTACCTGGAACCCTCGCTGGAACTGCTGGCGTTCTTCGCCCTCGGCGCGCTGATGGGGCTTGCCTCGGTGGCGTTCATCCGCGGCATCTACTGGATGGAGGACGTGTTCGACGCCATCCCCGGCAACTACTACACCCGCCACATGCTGGGCATGCTCCTGACCGGCGTGATGATGTATCTGCTGTTCCGTTACGCCGGGCAGTACTACGTGCAGGGCGTCGGCTACGCCACCATCATGGATATCCTGACGGCGGCGCTCAAGGATCCCTGGTTCCTGCTCCTGCTCATGGCGTTGAAGCTGCTGGCCACCTTCCTGTCGCTGGGGTCGGGCGCGTCGGGCGGGGTGTTCTCGCCGGCGCTGTTCGTCGGCGCCACCGGCGGCGCCGCCTTCGCCTATCTGTGCAACGCCGCCTTTCCGGGCATGGAGGCCCACGTTCCCACCTTCGCCATCGCCGGGATGGCGGCGATGATCGGCGGCACCACCGGCGCCGTGCTCACCGGCATCATCATGATTTCGGAGATGACCCGGGATTACTCGGTGGTCCTGCCGCTGGTGATCACGGTCTCCACCGCCTACGCCACGCGCAAGATGATCATGGTCGAGAGCGTCTATACCATGAAGCTGATGAACCGGGGCCACACCGTGCCCGAGGGGTTGCAGGCGGCCGTGCTGACCAGCAAGACCGTGCGCGACGTCATGGAGACCGACTTCGCCGTCGCGCCCCTCGCCGGCGGCCACCCGCCCGGCGGTTCCGTCGCCGTCCTGGAGTCCGGCGGCCTTGTCGCCGGCGTCAGCAAGCAACCTCAAAGTCAGGCCGAACAGGGAGGAGGGGCGTTGGCGCTCCACTACATCATCGTCGACGAGCGCGAGAAGCTGCTCGCCGGCATGCGCGCCATGGCCGAGGCCGAGGCGGATATCCTGGTGGTGTCGCGGGACGCCCGGGCGCGCAAGGCGGACGACGTGGTCGGCGTCGTCACGTCGGCCACCGTCGTCCACCTGCTCAAGGCGCAGGACGAGTTGCTGTAGGCCCCGGCTCCGGACTAGGAAAGCGAGCGCATGAACCTCGATGAACTGCTAGGGGCCCTGATCCTCGTCCTCGGCGTCAGCATCGTCTTCGTGTCCATCTCCCGCTGGCTCAAGCTGGGCTCGATCCTCGGCCTGCTCGCCGCCGGCGTCGCGCTCGGCCCGCACTCGCCCGGGGTCGTCCTGACCACCCACGTGGACGAGCTTCTCGCCGTCGCCGAGATGGGCGTGGTGCTGTTCATGTTCACCATCGGCCTGGAGATGCGCCCGAGCAAGCTGTGGTCCATGCGCCGCCTGCTTCTCGGGCTCGGCTCCCTGCAGATCCTCGTGACGGGCGCCATCCTCGCCGGCGCCCTGCTGGCGCTGGCCGACATCTCCCCGCACGCGGCCATCGTCGTCGGATTGGGCCTGGCGCTCTCCTCCACCGCGATCGTCATGCAGACCCTCGAGGAAAAGGGCGAAGTGGCGAGCGACCACGGCAAGGGGGCGTTCGCGGTCCTGCTCATGCAGGACCTGGCCGCCGTGCCGCTGCTGATCGCGGTGCCGCTGCTGTCGGCGGTGGCCGCGCCGAAGCCGGACGGGCCGTTGTGGGAGATGGGCGCGGCCGGCGCCGGCGCGGTGGCCGGCGTTGCCGTCGTCGGCCGGTATGTGCTGCCGCTGGTGCTCACGTGGGCGGCGCGGGCCCAGTCGACGGCGGCGCTCGGCGTGATCGTGCTGCTGGCCGTCCTCGGGGCGGCCCTGGTCATGGACGTCGCCGGCCTGTCCATGGCCATGGGCGGGTTCCTGCTCGGCATGATGCTGGCGGCCTCCGACTTCCGCCACCAGGTGGAGGTCAGCGTCGCGCCGCTGAAGCGCGTCCTCATGGGCCTGTTCTTCGTCGCGGTGGGCATGTCCATCGATTTCGCGGTGGTGCTCGACCTGGGCCCCATCCTGGTGGCGATCGTCGCCTTCGTGGTCGCCGTCAAGGTCGCGGTCATGGTGCCGCTCGCCCTCGCGTTCGGGCTCGGCCGGGCCGCCGCCCTGCGCGCCGCCTTCCTGCTCTCGCAATGCGGCGAGTTCGGCTTCGTGGTGTTCGCCATGGCGCACGCGGGCGGCCTCCTCGCCGACCACCAGTTCGCCACCGTCCTCGTGGTCATCTCCATCTCCATGGCGCTGACCCCGCTGCTGGTCAAGCTCGGCCATGCCCTCGCCGACCGCCTCGCCGGCGGGACGCGGATCGAGGGCCCGCTCAAGGAGTTGAGCGAGGAGATGCAAGACCACGTGGTGGTCGCCGGCTACAACCGGACGGGCCGGCTGCTGTGCATGATGCTGGAGAGCACCGACACGCCCTACATCGCCTTCGACCTGGACCTCGAGGGCATCGCCGAGGCCAAGCGCCGGGGACACAACGTCCATTTCGGCGATGTCACCGATCCCGAAATGCAGGGCGCGGCCGCCTTCGCCAGGGCCACGGCGGTGGCGGTGACGCTGGAGGACATGGGCGCGGCCGGGCGGCTGGTGGAGGAACTCCGCGCCTTCTATCCGTACCTTCCGATCCACATGGCCACCCCCGACCTGGCGACCCGCGACGCCATGCGCGCCCGGGGCGTCGCCAAGGCCGTCTGCACCATCGTCGAGGGCAATCTCCAACTGGGCGAATCGGTCCTGAGCACGGCCGGGGTCGGCCAGGAGGACATCGACGAACTGATCGAGGACTTCCGCCGCGACGACTACGCCCTTCTGCGCACCGCCGCCGCCGCCCCGAACAGCACCCCGAACAACGCCACCCCCGGCTGACCCGCCGCTTCCCGTCATTCGTCCGGCCGGCCTCGACCGGAAATCCCTTGAAATCGCCACAATCCTATATCATTGTATTCTTACTTCCTTACTTACCGGAGGGACCGGCTATGCTGGCCAAACTGACGTCGAAGAACCAGTTGACCCTGCCCAAGGCGGTGCTGTCGTTCTGCGAGGGGACGGAATATTTCGACGTGTCCGAGGAGCGGGGCCGCATCGTGCTGACGCCGGTTCGGGTCAACCGTTCCGATGCCGTGCGCGCCAAGCTGGCCGACCTGGGCATCACCGAGGACGACGTGGCCGACGCCGTCTCCTGGGCGCGCGATGGCGCGCGCGGCGGCAACCGCAAGGAAGGATGACCCCGGCACGTCTCGTGCGTGATACACCAGCGCGCGTGGTGCTCGACACCAACGTACTGCTGTCGGCCCTGCTGTTTCCGGCCGGCTCCCTGGCATGGCTGCGCCATGCCTGGCGGTCGGACGACACCCGCCCCCCAGCCTTCCGCCCGTTGGCCAGCCGCGACACCGCCACCGAACTGCTCCGGGTCCTGTCGTATCCGAAATTCAAGCTGACCGAAGGCGAGCGCGAGGACCTGCTCGGCGACTATTTGCCGTGGTGCGAAACCGTCACCGTGCCCGACCCCACCGAGGTTCCCCCCTGCCGCGACCCCTTCGACCGCCCGTTCCTGGCGCTGGCCCTCGCCGCCAGGGCCGACGCCCTGGTCACCGGCGACGCCGACCTGTTGGCCCTGGCGGACACCTTCCCCGTGCCCATCCTGACCCCCGCCGCGTTCCGCGACCGCATGGCCGACCGTCTTATACCGTGACCGTCCGCTGGCCTATCATGCATTCGGCCGGCAACGGTTTTGTCGTTGCGGGGCGGTCGCCCCCGAGCGCATATTCAGAACTCGCCCCCGAGCGCATATTTGAAACTCGGCCCCGAGCGCATTCGGGATCGCGTTCCCTCCGGACCCGCGCACACAAGGACGACGCCATGACGCTCATTTTCGTTCAGCTTCTCTGTCATCCGGGGAAAACCTACCAGGTCGCCGACGAGCTCTATCAGCGGGAGATCGTGTCGGAAATGTATTCCACCAGCGGCGACTACGATCTGATCATGAAGGTCTACATCCCCGAAGACACCGACATCGGCAAGTTCGTCAACGACCGCATCCTCGACGTGGAGGGCATCCAACGCTCGCTGACCACGCTGACCTTCCGCGCCTTCTGACGGCCGGCGAGGCGGCGGAAACGGCGCGGCCCAACGTCATGGCGCGAGGGCCGGGACGCCCGCCGGAGCGCGCTGACATCGCCGGCGGACGGCCGTGAGCGCGACCACGGCACCGCCATCGCGCGGCCGCGGAGTGGAACCGCGACCGCTCGGCCGGGGCGAGCGGATTGCCGATGCGTGGGTCCATGCGGCTCGGAGTGGCCGCGGGCCTTGCCGGCGTCGTCGCGCTGGTGGCCGTCGCGGCGCCGCAGGGGAATCCGGCGCTGACCCTCAGCGTGATCGTCTATGGCGTCGGGCTGTTGGCGATGCTGATCGCGTCCGCGCTCTACAACGGCGGCGGAGCGGCCAGGCACAAGGACCTGCTCCGCCGGATCGACCATGCCGCCATCTTCGTGATGATCGCCGGTACCTATACCCCCCTTGTCGCCATGAAAATGGATGGCGCCTGGAGCCAGTGGTTGCTTCTCTATGTCTGGTCGGTGGCCCTCGCCGGCGTCATGCTGAAGCTGATCTGGGTGCACCGCTTCCCCCGCCTCTCGGTGGGGCTCTACCTGTTCCTCGGCTGGACCATCGTCGTTGCGTTCGAACCGCTGTCGGCGTCCATGTCGCCTCTCGGGCTCGCGCTGCTGGTGATGGGTGGCGTGCTCTACAGCGTCGGCGTGCTGTTTCACCTCTGGGAGCGGCTTCCCTACCAGCAGCCGATCTGGCACGCCTTCGTGATCGCCGCCGCCGCCTGCCACTACGCGATGGTCATGGGCGAAGTGGCGCTCCCGGGCAGCCTCGGTTGATGGACGCGGCCGTCCGAGTGATTCACGACCCCATCGATTTTGCATCCGACGCCGCTCGGCCGGCCTACCGCGAATTCGACGATGCCGTGGGCGGGACCACGAGGACGCGCGGCGGCGAGTACGGCTTTCTTCCAACCGAAAATAAAACCGAAATCATTTCCCGCGCACGGCAAAATATTTCTCCGCACACGACGAATTTAGCGTAAAGAGACATTGAAAATAATAAAGCCGCCCCCACATGATAGTATGCATAGCGAAACACGCTAAATTTTTTTCCCAATAATTTCCCGACAGCAAATAATTTGTAGTCTGGAATCATGGAGTATTATTATGTCGACATTACAGGCAAACTTTCTAGACCCGTCGCAGATTACGGCTGATCTGGCGGGCAAGCTCAAGGCGCTCTCTGTATCCGGTATCGACGCCGAAGCGGTCATGGCGGGCCAGCGCAAAAACATCGAGGCCTTGGCCGCCGCGAGCCGCACGGCCATGGACAGCATGAACGCCGTGGGAAAGCGACAGGCCGAAATCCTTCAGGAGACAATGAGCGAGACCGCGAAGTCGATGGCGACACTGGGCACGGTCAGCTCCCCGCGAGATCTCCTGGCGAAGCAAGCCGAAGTCGCGAAGGTGGGCTTCGAGAGGGCCTTGGCGAATATGCGCGAATTGGCCGAGATGGTCACCAAGGGGCAAAATGCCACCATGGACGCCATCGGCCACCGGGTTTCCGCGTCGCTGGACGAGGTGAAGCAAGCGGCGTCGAAGACCACCCCGCCATCGGCGCCCAAGACGAAAGCCGGTTGAGGCGACGCGTAACGCAAGCAGCTAAGCGGCAATCGACCCTCCCTCAAAAGGCGGTCACTCTCAGGTGAGTGGCCGCCTTTATTTTTGTCCGAAGCAACCGTTCGGCGAGCATAGGCATGACGCGCGCCTCGTCGCGCCTGCTTCTCGGCGATCGGCTCGGCCTCCCGGTTTCCAACCGGCCCCGCCGTCGAACCGCTGTCGGCGTCGATGTCGCCCCTTGGACTCGTGCTGATGGTGGCCGCTGGCGTGCTCTACAACGTCGGGGTGCTGTTTCACCTCGGGAGCGGCTCCCGTACCAGCAGCCGATCTGGCACGGTTTCGTAATCGACGCCGCCGCGGGCGAGGCTCCATGGCGAGGAGGCAGGCGCCGCAATCAGGCGTGCCGCACCGAGTTCTTGCCTTTGATGATGCGGTCGATCACGTCGACGGCCGCTTGGTGCGCCTGCGGGGTTTTCGACTCGGCGATGGCGCCACGGTGCGCGGCGGCGGCATCCTTGAGGATCGACACCACCTCTCCGCGTTCGATGATCTTGAGGTCCGTCAGCGACAACAGCAACGACTCGCAAATAGAAAGGGCCGCGAGGCCGGCAGCATTTGAGTTCTTTTTCATGAGCGTTCCTTGCGGAGCCGTAATCATGCGGAATGCTCAGCCGCGCTCCAAAACGACTGAACGGCGAAGGGTACACCGGTATTCCACGGCAAACGCTAATGTGTGATAGTCGAGGGAGAATTGGCGTTCGCTTGGGCGTATGAACGGATTTGCCCTTGCGCTGGCCTCTTCCCATCGCCCGCAAGCGAACGCCACGGCAACCGCGTTGGAGTCCGCCGCGGGGTCCGTCCGGGACCTAAAGGTTGTTCGAATGTCGCAGGTCGAGACCCCTCTGGCGAAAAAGCTCAACACCTTCATCGAGTTGTCGACGGACGAATTGGCGTGCCTTGCCGACCTCCAATCCCGCCGCCGCACCGTCGCGGCACTGACGGAAATCGTCTACGAGGGGCAAACGGATCATCGCGCGTGGATCCTGCAGGAGGGATGGGCCAACTGCTACAAATTGGTGCCCAGCGGCAACCGTCAGATCATCGGCTTTCCGCTGCCGGGCGATTTCATGGGACTGCGCAGCATTCTGTTGCGGACGTCCGATCATTCCTTCGCGAGCTTGACCGATGCCGTCATCAGCGAGGTCCCAAAACAGAGGTTGATCGACATCTTCCAGGAGTTCCCGCGGCTCGCCGCCGCCATTCTATGGGCGACGTCACGCGACGAGGCAATGGTGGTCGAGCACCTGGTGAACATCGGACGCCGCAGCGCCATCGAACGGCTTGCCCATCTTTTCCTCGAGCTGGGGCAACGGCTGGAAATGATCGGTTCGCTCTCACCCACCGGCTTCGCCTGCCCGCTCAACCAGTACGTCCTGGCCGACGCTCTCGGCCTCAGCGCCATTCATGTCAATCGTATTCTTCGCCAGCTGCGTGAGCGCGGCCTGATCACGGTCAAGGCCCATCAGGTAATCATTCACGACCTGGAAGGTCTCAAGGAACTGGCGGGGTACGACAGCGGCTACCTCAATCACGGCCGACCTGCGAAATAACGCCTGAAGACCATGCCCGCGGTCGCGACCAGGGGAAAATTGTTCCTGAAATGCTGATCTGGGTTAGTCCATGAACCACCCCGAGGGGATAGGGTTACCCCGCCAAGTCTTGAAGGAACCATGAACCTTGGGCCACGGACTTGGCCAGTGGGCGCGATCATTAGGACAGGCAAATATCATCATGTCCAGATTGAGCGCCAGATGAGGACGGGAAACGAATGGCGGATTTGGACGAAATAAGCTTGGTCCTTCTCTATCATCGGTGGCAAACGCCGAAAGAATGGGCGTCGAAGGTCGATCAGTTGGCCGATCTCAGCGATGAACAAATCGACAACTTGGTCCTGCCGAGGGGTCCGAGAACGTGACCAGTCGCTCGTCAGCGCGGCGGAATTTCCGCGGAGCCAACCGAACGTGCGCTTCGCGGGGTTCTCGTGCGCTTGCATGTTTTATTTAATGATGGGAGGCTAGGTGGTGGGCAAAGGTCGTGCCAGGCGAGCGATCAAGCAATTCTCTGGCCTCCTCGCGAGCCTCGAACCGCCTTCGCGGCTTCTTCGCTTGCATGTTTTATTTAATGATGGGAGGCTAGGTGGTGGGCAAAGGTCGTGCCAGGCGAGCGATCAAGCAATTCTCTGGCGGCATTAAGAACGCAGTCGGCACGCTTTCCGGCGACAACGATGCGGCGGCGAAAGGAAAGGCCGAGAAGTATCGGGACGGAACGTCGCGGGTCGGGGACATCGATACCCTGACGGTGAAGGAGTATCTCGCGCTTCCCGCCCGGGGGCGATTCGCCTACCGTCTGTATCGCAATCCGGCCATCCTGTTCAGTGTCGGCGCCTACTACTTTTTCTTTCTCAAGCACCGTGTGCCGTTCGGCCTTCCGCTGACGTGGCGCGAGGCGTGGCGCAGCATCGTCGCCACCGACATCCTGATCGCCGCCGCCGCCGCCGCCGCTGCGGCCTCCGTCGGCTTCGGACCGTTCCTGCTGGTCCACGGTACGACCATGATGCTCGCCGCCACCTTCGGCACATGGCTGTTCTACATTCAGCACCAGTTCGATGGCGCCTACTGGCAGACCGACGAGCGCTGGAGCTTTCATGACGCGGCGATCAAGGGCAGCTCCTACTATGATCTGCCGAAGGTCCTGCAGTGGTTCACCGGCAACATCGGCCTCCACCACATCCATCACCTATGCAGCAAGATCCCGAACTACCGGCTGCAGGAATGCCTGGATAGTATCCCGGACCTCCATGCCGCATCGCGGATCAGCCTGATCGAAAGCTTCAAGAGTGCCCGGCTGGCGTTGTGGGACGAGGACCGAGGCAAGCTCGTCGGTTTCCGTCATCTGGCGCAGGCGTCGAGCGGCACCTAGATTTTTAGCCCCGGATTGTGATGGTCTATCGTTCCGCCGTCACTTGCAGGAGGGACTATGGGCCAAGTCCTCCACGGATGCGCCTCGACCACGCACGCTGTCCGAGCGGCAATATAGCGATCGCAGGCCTCCTGTGGCGGCGCCTCGGACTGAACCCGGGTGCTGCACCCGTCTCTTGGCCGAATGTATAGTGTCTACCAGCGCCACATCGGGAGCCTCATCCCCTGGTCTTCGCCCCCTTCATCGCCAACCGAACGCGCTCTTCGTCGACTTTCGTGCGTCTCGGGAAGGCCGTCGGCGGCATTAAGGACGCCGAGATCGAAATCTGGGTAAACGAAGGTGGTGCCGGAGGCGAAGGGAACCGCTGAGGGCGCGCCGCGTCCGCGCGGTGGAGGACGGGGACGCGATGATCGGCACTCTGCTCGCCTGAAGACCATGCTCGCGGTCACGACCAGCGGCAAAAACATTCCTGACATACTGATCTGGGTTAGCGCGCCCCTCGTGCCACAAGCATAGGCTCGGTCTGTTCAGTTTTCTTGGGAAGGATTGCGCCCCGGGGCCAGCGACTTGGCGAGCGGGTTTGATCCTTCCGCGACAGATGAGAGGGCACGGTCGTGACAGGAGCGTCTTCGGTCGCCGGCAACGAAGAGGTGTTGTCGGGCGATACGGAGGACGCGGTCAAGGCGCTGCCCGAGTTCGCTTATGCGACGAAACAACCAACACGGTGTTGAGGTGCGGAGGCACTCGAGATGACTATTGGATATGGAGTGATCGGGTTGATTGTTCTGGTCCTCGATCTCTGGGGGATCATCAACGTGATCGGGAGCGGCGCGACGACCGGCACGAAGCTGCTCTGGGTCCTGTTGATCCTGATCTTGCCGGTCATTGGTTTGATCGCCTGGTTTCTGGTCGGGCCGCGCGGGACAAGGGCTCATCTCGCCTGATCCGATAACCGCATTCATTCGGCTTGCGGGACTCGGCGAGACCGTTCCCATCCGAAGAGCCGAATAGGAGAATTACATGTCTCTAATCTCTGTCGTCGTCGTCTTGATCGTGGTTGGCGTGCTGCTATGGGCCGCCAACACCTACATACCGATGGACGGCAAAATCAAATCCATCATGAACGTCGTGGTGGTGATCGCGGTCGTGCTCTGGCTGCTGAGTGCGTTCGGCGTGCTTGGATCGCTGACGAATATCCAGATCGGCCGTTAACCACGTCTGACTTAACCAAAGGAGACCTGCGTCATGGACAAGGATCGGATCAAAGGATCGTTCAAGCAATTTTCCGGTAGCATCAAGGAAACCGCCGGCAAGCTTGTGGGCGACAAGAAGACGGAAGCGGAAGGAAAGGCCGAGAAGACCGAGGGCGAAATTCAAAGCGCCGTCGGCGGCATGAAGGACACTGTTCGGGAGGCGATCGACAAGAAGTAAACAAAACGGTCTGGGCGGCGGCGTCCCGTGATGCTCGATCAGCTCCACGGTCGTTCCTTAACCGCCAGAGAACCCTATCAGCGCCGGAATCGCCGGCGACGGGTCGATTGGAACCCGGAGCCGGCTGCGCCACACAACGCGGATCAGGAGAGCGGCCGGTTTTCCTGCCGATTTGGAGACAGATAGCCATGAACAAAGCACGTCGCTTCGCCACCCTCACTCTCGTCACGGCCCTGACGCTCGGCGGCTTGCTCGCCGGTTCCATCACGGCCTGTACCTCGTCGCGGACAAGCGAAAGCACCGGCGAGTACATCGACGACTCGGTCATCAGCAACAAGGTGCGTGGCGAGATTGTCGGCGACAAGGACCTGAGCATCTTTCAGATCGATGTCGAAGCCTACAAGGGCGTCGTCCAGTTGAGCGGCTTCGTCAACTCGCAGGCGGCCAAGAACCGCGCCGGCACGGTTGCCGCCGGCGTGAAGGGGGTCAAGCAGGTGCGCAACAACCTGATCGTCAAGTAGCGAGGGCCGCCAGAAGGGACATAGCGGCGCCGTCAGACGAGTTCCGTTCTGCAGCCGTCATTCAAACTGCCGCGCCGAGGTTCCGTTCATGGTCGCGG